>JBAQJJ010000030.1:0-128939 GCA_049300255.1 Thermoplasmata archaeon | reverse complement strand
AGAGGCAGGAACCGACCTGCCTCTGGGAACTCTCGGTCCCGGCCCTACCGCCGCCGCGCGGGCTTCGACGCGCGGGGACGCGATGGTTTCTTCTGACGCGTCGACTTCGTCGCCCGTCGCTCAAGTTCGACCAGCTTCTCTGGGAGATTCGACAACGAGTAGTCCGCCCAGGCGGCACCCCAACGGCGGAGATCCTCGGGGGTCAAGCCCCATCCATGGAGCGACGATGCGCGCCCGATCGGAATGACGCCTTCGACTGAGGCGGCGGCCTCCATATCGAACCGGGAATCTCCTACCAAGAAGATCCGCGCGCCCGGATACCTCCGTCGATACTCCTGAAGATGCTCCCGCTTGGTTCCCTGCGCAGAGCCCAGTACGTCCTCGAACCAGAACCGCAGGCCCTCTCGTTCGAGCAGCAGGTCCGCCATCTCGGTCTCGGCGCCTGTCGAGATCACGAGCGACCAGTGTTCTTGCGAGAGTCGTTTCAAAAGCTTGGGCACTTCGGGGAATGGACCGGCGTGCGCATACGCCTCCGTCACCTTTCGGCCGTGAAACGTCCGTGCCGTGGCCGCTCGGAGAGTCGCCGGCGCCTTCGCGTAGAGTTGGGCCAGCTGGGCCTCAAATGGCATGCCCGTCGTGGCGAGGTAGTGGATGCGTCCTTCTTCGATCGGAGTTCCAAAGGCGGTGTGCATGACATCCGCGGCCACGTGGCTGATGAGGGAGATATCGTCGAGAATTGTCCCATCCATGTCGAACACAACGACCCCCCTCTCGACGTGGGTCGGAACTACGTCGCGGGGGAGGGTCGGCAGCCGCGAGATCTCTGAGAATTGGGAAGTCGCGGAAGGGACGACCGGGAGCTCAAGTCCTTCCAAGGGAGCGTCCGGCGGAGCGGACTCCGGAGGCGGAGGCGCGGAGCGAGAGGGCTTGCGGGCTCGCGAGCTCATCGACCGGTGGAGCCCAGCCCCCTCTTAAGAGCCGCCTCGCCTTTTGGGTCGACCTAATAGGAGTCACGAGTTGCCCCGCGCAACGTCGTCCGGTCGCCATCAAGAGCAGGGGAAGCGATGCATCCGAGCCGAGCGATCCGCGGTCGATCATCGCAACTGTTGAACGGACGCCGGATCATCCTCGGAATATCCGGGTCGATTGCCGCCGTGGAGGTAGTCCGAATCATTCGAGAGTTGCTGCGACACGGAGCGGACGTCCAAGGCGTGATGAGCGCCGAGGCGACTCGAATAATCACTCCCGAGGCCGTCGCGTTCGCAACCGGGCACGCTCCCATAACGCAGCTATCGGGGGCGGTGGAGCATGTTTCCTACTTCGGCCCCGGCGAGGACCGTGCCGACCTGTTCCTCATCGCCCCAGCGACGGCCAACACGATCTCCAAGATCGCTCACGGAATCGACGACACGCCCGTGACTTCGTTCGCGTCCGTCGCATTGGGCGGCGGAGTGCCAATCCTGGTCGCTCCGGCGATGCACGCGCAGATGGGGCGCAACCCTGCCGTTCAGGAGAGTCTCGACCGCCTTCGCCGCTGGGGAGTCGGAGTCATCGCCTCCCAATCGGCGGAGGGAGAAGAAAAGCTCGCGACGCCGGAAGAGGTTGCGGCGGCCGTGCTCCACCGACTTGCCCGAGGACCTTGGACCGCCGAGCGGGTGATCGTGATCGGAGGGGCCTCCCGAGAGTCAATCGATAGCGTCCGATCGATCACGAACGAGAGCAGCGGCATGTTCGCGGTCGCACTAGCTACCCAAGCGTATTATCGTGGCGCCGAGGTCCAGTTTTGGACAGGCGCGTTGCAAGTTCCCGTGCCCACCTTCCTGCCGCGACGGTCCTGGCGAGGCGTGGGGGACCTGATCGAGCTGGCCCGTACGAACGCGGCGGAGCTCTCGGCCGCTCGAGCCGTGATCGTTCCCGCGGCTTTGTCCGACTTTACGTTGCCGAACCGACCCGGGAAAATCTCTTCCCGAGAACATCCAACGCTCTCCTTGCGGCTGGATCGCGCCCCAAAAGTGCTCCCCGAACTCCGACGATTGGCTCCGCCGCCGGTCCGATTGGTGGGGTTCAAGTTGGAGGCGGATCTCACGCCCGAGGCACTGGAGCGGGAAGGCCGTTCTATGTTGGAGGAAGCGCATCTCGATTGGGTGATCGCCAACGACGCGAAAACGCTCGGGAGTCCCAACGTCAGCGCATTCGTGATCAAGCGATCCGGCGGGGGCCACTGGATCCAGGGGCCGAAGGCGGAGGTCGCCGGGAAGATATGGGACGATCTCGGCCGCGAAATCTCCGACATACCGCCGCAGTCGACGCCGCCATCGGCGACCGCGCCACCGAGAGCCGCCGCCTCGCGCGGTTCGCGTCACGGGTCGTTGCCGCGCCGGGGCGCGTCCGGTGCACGACGCCGGGCCCGTCGGTCTTAATAGCCACGGCACCTGCGCGGCCGAGGTTCCCCATGGTAAAGCTGGCCGAATGGCGAGGCAAGGAGATTCTGCGCCGGTATGCCATTCCGCTTCCCCGCGGGCAGGTTGCCCGTAATCCCCAGGAAGCCATTGAGGCCGTTCGATCGGGGCAGATACCGCTCCCGGCGGTCATCAAGGCTCAGGTGTTGGCGGGGGGCCGGGGCAAGGGGGGGTTCGTTCGTTTTGGGAACACCGCGGAAGAGGTCGGTCAGGCGGCGGCCGGTATTCTCGGGCTTGAATTTAAAGGGGAGAAGGTCAAGGAAGTTCTGATCGAAGAAAAGCTGCCGATCGGACGCGAACTCTATGTTTCTCTGACGCTCGATCGGAGCCTCCGACTTCCCATCCTGCTCACGAGCGCCCGGGGAGGAGTCGAGATTGAATCGGTGCCGGATGAGCAGTTAGTCCGGCAGGCGATCCACCCTTTCGCGGGGCTTGTGTCGTATGAGAAGCGACGTGCGGCCCAAGCGCTCGGACTCTCCGGCGGTCCGGCCAAGGCGTTGAATCACCTCCTCGACGTATTGTGGCGGATCTTCGAGCTGGAAGATGCGGAACTCATCGAGATCAATCCGCTGGCGATCGTCGGAGACGGATTGGTGGCGCTCGACGCGAAAGTAATCATCGAGGACGATGCCGGCTTCCGCCATCCCGAATACGCGAGCATACCCGATGACCGGACTCCCCTCGAGGAGATCGCTCGCGAGAAGGAGATCGCCTTCGTTCAGCTCGACGGGAACATCGGCGTAATCGCTAACGGCGCAGGGTTGACCATGGCCACGCTGGACGTGCTCAAAGAGTTCGGGGGCGACCCCGGCGTTTTCCTCGACCTGGGCGGAACCGACGACCCGGCGAAAGTGACCGAGGCATTCCTCCTTATGTCCAAAGCCAGGCCGAAGGTCGTCTTTCTCAACATTTTCGGCGGCGTCACTCGCTGCGATACGGTAGCACGAGGGTTGGTCGAGGCGATGAAGCAGGTCGCCCCCCCCGAGCGATTCCCGCTGGTCGCACGGATTCGAGGCAACAACGAGATCGAGGGCCGGGCGATCCTCAAGGAAGCGGGGATCACCGCGCTCTCCAATCTTAAGGAATCCGCCCAAGCTGTCGTGGAACTGGCCCAGGCCGGGAGCGGCCGCGCGGGGGGGCCGCCATGAGCGTGATGGTCGACGAGTCGACTCGCGTGGTGGTCCAAGGGATCACCGGACACCAGGGGACCGTTCACACGCGTCAAATGCGAGCCTTCGGCACCAAGGTCGTGGCCGGGGTCACCCCGGGAAAGGGAGGTTCCACCGTGGAAGAAGTCCCGGTATTCGACACCGTTCGCGAGGCAGTCGACCGGACCCAAGCGAACGCGGCGTGTATCTTCGTGCCCGCTCCCTTCGCGAAGGACGCCCTCGTCGAATCCGTGGACGCGGGGCTGCGTCTTGCCGTCATCGTCACGGAGCACATCCCGTTTCACGACATGCTCGTCATGTATCACTACGCTCGCGCTCAGGGCGCTCGGATCATCGGTCCCAACTGCCCCGGTATCGCCGCACCGGGGAAAGCCAAGGTCGGGATCATTCCGAACGTCGTGTTCCAGCCCGGACGCATCGGGGTGATATCCCGGAGCGGAACCCTGACCTATGAGATCGTCAACGGGATCAAGGAGCACGGCCTCGGCCAGAGCACTTGTATCGGCCTAGGGGGAGATCCCGTCGTGGGCACTTCCTTCGTGGACGCGCTTCCGTTCTTCGAGAAGGATCCGGAGACCGACCTCCTCGTCCTGGTCGGGGAGATCGGGGGGACGGCGGAAGAGGACGCCGCCGAGTACATCCGAGATCATTTCACCAAGCCGGTCGTCGCCTATGTCGCCGGGCGCTCGGCTCCCCCCGGCAAACGGATGGGACATGCGGGCGCGATCATCGCTCGGGGCAAGGGTACCGCGGAGAGCAAGCTCGCTGCGCTGCAAGCCGCCGGTGCCGTCGTCGCGCGATTTCCCTATGAGATCCCCGACCTCGTCGCGCAGCGTTGGAACGAATCGAGCCGCCGATGACTCCGGCGGAGGAACGCCCGGCCTTGGCGGAGGAAACGGGCGAGGTCTGTGCTGTCCCCGGATGCGGGGGCGAAGCGGCGCGCCATCTCTCCATGACCGAAGCGCGCAAAGTGTTCCCCACTCTTCCCGAAAAGGGCCGACATGTGCCATTGTGTCGAGTCCATTACAAGGAATGGAAGAAGGGCACCAAAGACGCCCGCAAACTGGACCGCTTGACGTGGTAACGGCCTTAGGCGGCGGGCTCGACGCAGGACGAAGAATGGGTTGGGGACCCGAGCCCTTCGGGTCCCCTCCTTACTGCTTGCGCATCTTTTGCGCCCGCATGCGTCGGCGCATCCGCTTCTTGCGCCATTTCCACCGCATGTGGCCGCGTTTCTTCCAAACGCGCGAGCTACGTTTCATTCAGTTCTCGTCCAGAGCGGCGCGGGTTACTTTCGTCGGCTTATTAAGGTGCCTTGACGGACGACTTCGTCCGAGGAGAATCTCGTTACCCGCCGGCGGCGCGCGCCCCGGCCCTTATGTAGGAGCCGGGACTCGTGTCGATCGTGCTGGACGTCGCCGACCTCGAGGTCAATATTTTGGAATTTCACGGCAAGAACTTCGCCTTTGATCGTCTGGCCCTCCTCGTCGAAGAGGAGTTTGCGATCTTCCTTCGGACCGAGACCGAAAGCGAGAGCAAGTTGCGCCCGAAGCTCGTGCGCTTGCGCGTCGTCGTGCCACGCAGCTGGGTCCTCTTCGACCTCGCGGCCGATCTCTTGGTATTGGGGCGCGACGGGAAGACTCCGGGGGCACGCTCGACGGAAGCCGCTGTCGAGGCCGCCGCGGAGAGCGCCGAGTTCAAGGAACAGGGGATCGCGTGGCGGCGGACCAAGCTCGCGGACGGAGGGTTCGCGTACGTTCCCGAGGAGCTCGCGAGCCGACTGCTCGAATCCGGGGGTCTCGCGGCCCTTGGCGTCCAATGATACGGCCCCAGGTCAGAGCACTCCCATCGCCGTGAGCTTCTCGGGCAGATAGTGCTCCGTCACGTAGTTAAGACCGTATTTCGCCAGGGACTGCTGCTCGGCCTTCTTCCCATTGCGGAGCATCAACTCGATCTCCGAGCGCCAGTCGGCCGTCGCGAAGCGTGGGTCGGTGAGCTCGGCTTGGAGCGCGCGCACGTCCTGCTCCGACAGCTTGTCGTGGGGAAGCTCGTAATTCTCGATATCGGACGCGGTGACCCCGAGAAACTCGGCGGCCGGCGTGGCGAGATAGTGCGAGATATGCGCGGTCTTGATCGCGCCGTAGGCGACCGAGGCGAAGATCCGGAACGACCAGGGATCCCCGTCCGTGAAGACGACGACGGGGAGGTGAAGCTCTTCGTTCATCCGTTTCAGGAACCGACGGGTAGAACGGGCCGGTTGCCCCTTCAAATGCAGTAGAATCGCGTGGTAATCCTCGTCGAAGTTGTTCTCGGCCAGTCGGTCCACCATTCCGCCGCATTCGATCGCGATCACGAACTTCGCATTCGTCGACAGGAAGCGAATCTTTTCCTTCTCGACGTTGAAGGGCAGCGCGTAGCCTCCGTCCCCCACGTCGTCTTTGCAGTTGATCTTCTTGACCGCGCCCTTGCGGTTCGTCTCTTGGATCGTCAGGTCGCCCAGCACCGAGGCGCCGTTTTCCTCGGGGTGCAGTCGGAAATCTTCCCGAAGGCGCTCGCACAGGACTTCCAAGTCCTCGATGAGCAGATTCGATTCATCCTCGCTGTGGAATTTCGACTCCTCCCACCCTTCCGAGATATAGTACAGCTCCCGCAACGTCGAGGTCTTGTGGTCGCGGGCCATTTCGTTAATGAAATCGACGAGATAGAACGTGCGGAGCAGCATCAACGCCCCATCGAGTTTCCGCGCACTTCGGGTCCCGAGCGCGCGTCCGAGGCGCCAGACCCCTTCGCGCATCTGGAACTGAATATTCTGTTTGGTCCGCAGCGGAAGGCGCATCCGGGGAATCTCTCCGTCGGCGAGCTGTTGGTAGATCTGCGCGGCGAGTGCCTGGGTGGGTTGCAACGCGTCGGACCGGGGTTCCCGATCCGCGGCGTCACTCGTCTTCTTCGACTTCGGCGTTACTTTCCGCGGCATCGTAATCCACCTCCTCCCCCTCTGGCGCGGCAAGGGATTCCCCACCCGGTTGGGCCTCCTCGATCACCGCGCGCGGCAGGCGCACGTCCCAATCTCCGGGGAGTGGCTCCCCACCCAACAGGTGGCCTTCGTCCACCCCCGCCACGTACCACGACAGGTCGTTCGCCTCGACCTCCGTACCGGCCGGGAACGTGAGCGCAACGCGGGTGCGGTCGCTGGGGGCCAATTTGGGGAGGGTCCACCACGCCCGTCCCAGTTCGGGGTCCGTTCCGTCCGGCGCCGGATCCCAGCGCGCCACTGAGAAGTCCTCGGGAGGAACTTCCACGAACAGCTCCAGCACGCGCGCACGTGGCGTGTAGTTCGTTATCTCCGTATCGAACCGGATCCCTTCCGCGGTCACCGGAGTGGACGTTTCCAAATTCACCACGTCCATGATACGAGTGATGACCGGCGTAAGGTCGGGGACCGGTTTTCCGACCAAGTGGCTCGTCTTCTCGGCCAACTTCGGCAGGATCTTTAGGATAATCGCAAATTTCTCGGTGGCAAACTCGCGTCGGGTCTTGCGCGAAAGATGGGTGCGCAAGTGGCGCGCCGCGGCTTGGAGTCCGAGTAAGAGTTCCTTATCGATCTCGGGGTCCTCGGCCACGGCTTCTTTGGCTTCGCTCGTGAAGGGAATCTTCGTCGAAGCGATGTGAACCAGCAGAAGGCAGGGGCCGCTTGGGAGACCGTTCCCGCCCTTTTGGTCGAGGCCGTAACGCCGCCAGTCCATGTTCTGGACCGCGTTCGTGATGGCACACGCGCCCTGTTGGAACAGGAGCGGAACTCGGTTCGCGAACCGGAGGAGCTGGATCGGCTGGTCGGCCGGAAGTCCGCCCCCATACACGAGGCCCACCTCGACGAGGAAGGGAAACCCCCCGCGGATCTTGGGAGGCCGGCTGACGGGCGGCGCAAAAAACTCCGGTCGCACGTCGCCGAGGACGTTACGTAACCCGCGTTTGATCAACAGCGGCCCGATCGGCGACAGCGAGTCCACACTGGGCGCGACCAGCGGAGCGGCATGCAAGGCGCCGAGCAACCGCTCCTGCGCTTCTCCCAAGATCGAGCCGGGGGCGGCGCGTGCGGTAATCCCCGAGCTCGCGAGCACCTCCCGGAGCGCCCGAGGCCCCACTCCGGCCAGGTCCTTCGTTAGCATTTCCGCGCAAGTGGCCCGCTTCGAGGTCTTGAGGAGATAGCCGAGCTCTCCAAGCTCCAACCCGTAGGGGTGGGGAGGCGTCTCTTTGGGAACCGCCGGAAGTTCCGTGGTCGCCCGATTCCAGGTGACGCGGGTTCCGTCCGGCTCAATGAGGACGATCTGGGCGTGTGGATTGACGATCGCCGTTCCCCGCAGATACTCGAAAGGAGCTTGGCGACCGCGCACGTACTTCGCCCGAATCAGGAGCTCGATCCGCGTCCCATGTGGCCGGTCCCAAAGGGCGACGTCTTCCGACACAATCCGAGGAAGATTTTTCTGCGTATCGATTAGCAACTCGAGCACGTGCGCCGCCTCTTCTTCCTCCACCTTCGACGTGATCCGAGCGGGTCGCGCCGTGGTGAGCGCCGCATACAGGATGGCGGCCGAAATGCCGATCCCTTGCTGCCCCCGCGACTGACGGTTTGCGTGGAAACGCGAGCCGTACAGGAGTCGGCCAAACACATTGGGGATCTCGCGCCGCAGGATTCCGGGTCCGTTGTCTTCGACCGCCACGCGCAATCGGTCGGCACCCTCCTTCGTTATTTCGACCTGAATATCGGGAAGAAACTGCGCGTCCGCGGCGGCGTCCATCGCGTTGTCCACCGCTTCCTTGACCGTGGTGAGGAGCGCGCGCTGCGGATTGTCGAAGCCCAGGATCTGGCGATTCCGCTCGAAGAATTCGGCAACGGAGATCTCGCGCTGCTGGGAGGCGAGTCGTTCCGCAATCGTCCGAGCCGGAGGCACAGGCTTCCCAGCTTGGAGGGAGACCTATAAGCCCGACGTTAGAATGGTCGATGAACTACGGCTGCGCGGACGCCGGAGGTCGTGCATCGACATCGCGCAGCACCGGCCGGAACGGCCGCCAATGCGAAGCATCGACAAGATCGATTTCCACCCGCAGCAGCCGTTCCTCGGGTAGGGCTCCCTCGAACGGGATCGACTCCGCGGGGATGGGCTCCCCCCGCGCATCCCACGCGTTCGTACCGCCCCCGAACACGACCCCGTCCTCCACACCCACGCGGTTCACATAGACCATGGGCGTCGCGTTCTCGACCGCACGCGCGGGTAGGACCTTCTCGAACAAGCGACGCGAGGTCACCGGAGCAGCCGAAACATTGACGAGCAGGTCGGCGCCCGCGAGCGAGAGGGCGCGCGTAACCTCCGGAAAGAAAGCGTCGTAACAGATCTCCACGCCCAGTCGGTGCGCCCCGAGGGGAAGCGGAGCGCTGTGGTCGGTCGGCGTGAAGTAGCTCCCTTCCTCGAACGGCCCATACGTTGGCAGATATCGCTTGACCTGGGCGAGGACTTGTCCTGCTGGCGGGACGAGGAGAGCGACGTTTTCGACCTCGCCCGCCCGATCGGGCCGTCGGCGAGGCGCGCCCACCAAGATCGCGGTGCGGGAGCGATGTGCGATGTCGACGAGCCGCTGCCACGCCGGTGACGAGTCGTACAGGGCCAGCGAATGAATTTGATCGCCGACCCGGTACCCGCTGAGAAAGAGCTCGGGAAAGATGGCTAGGTCGGCGGGCGCCGCCGCGATCGATCGCTCCAACCGGTCGAGGTTGGTCGCGACCTGGTGCGGTACCGGCGCCAACTGGCCCAGGGTAAGGCGCATCAGTAGAAGTACCGTCGTACAGCCAGTAGGTAGACGAACAGCACAAGAAAGAGCACGAACAGGACGGAGATCGAGCCGATGAAGAAGAGATACGCCTCCGTCAGAAAGACGAGCACGATCAGCGTCCAGAGCGCCCATGTCTCCTGCCGCCAGAGCGCGGTGGCGACGACCAATAGCGTGATGCCAAGGGCCGAGAGGATCACTGCCCCGAGCGTCGTCACCGAGTGTACGATGTTCAAGGATACCGGGACGAGCGCCGGAAAGCTCTCGGACATCAGGAACAGCAGACCCGCTAAGACCAGGACCACGCCGGCGATCGCGATCAGGATGCTGAGAATGCCGATACCGATCGGGAGGCGCGGCCGGATCGGCTCGGGTTCCCAGCGCGGAGGGAGGTGGTCGATCTCGACCGCCGTCGCGGGGTTCGCAGACGCGGTAGCCGTAGAGCTCGCGGGGGACATCGTTCGAGGTTCCGGGGATACCTCGAGCCGTCGTGCGGGACAAGTAGCTTTCGTTCGAGGGGTCTGCTCAGAATCGACGGGCCGCGGCGCCGCGCGCCAATCGGTCGAGCAGCGTGTGGTACGGCGACGGCCGGATCGGCTCGAGGGCTTGCACCGCTCGCTCCGCCCATCGCGAAGCCTCTTCCGCGACCACCGTAGCGGCCCCGGTGGCTTCCGTCAACTCATGCAAGCGGAGGAGATCTTTGGCGTGCTTGCGACGAAGACGGAACAGCCGGTCAAATTCTTCTTTCTGACTCGGCCCCAACCGTTGATAGGCCTCGAGCGAAACGAGCGTGGGATTCCCCTCGCGCAGGTCCGTGTAGAGCGGCTTCCCCAAGAGGTCCGCGTCGCCGAAGACATCGAGCAGATCGTCGCGGATTTGGAAGGCGATCCCGAGGGCACGTCCGTAGTTCGCGCAGGCGTCGATGACGTCGGAGGAGGCTCCGGAGATCTCCGCCACCGATGCGAGCGCGGCCGCCACGATCGCCGCGGTCTTGCGCTCCACGACGCGGAAATAATGTTCCCGTCCGGAAGTCAAATCAAACCGGCTCGATTCCTGCAAGACCTCCCCTTCAACGAGGTCCGCGCATGCTTCTCCGCATCGCAGGATCACCGTCTTCGGATACTCGGCCGCGAGTTCAAAGGCCCGAACGAACAGGAAGTCTCCCGAGACGATGGCCAGGGGCACTCCGAATGCCCGGGGCATCGAGGGACGTCCGCGTCGCAGCTCCGCGTGGTCGATCACGTCATCGTGGACGAGCGTGGCGGTGTGGATCAGCTGGAACGCGGCGGCTAAGGAGTGGATCGCGCGCGTTTCCTCATGGCCGAGCGCGCGGTACAACACGGCCATGAGGAGGGGACGGACCCGCTTGCCGCCCGTGCTGCACGCGTAGGTAGCTGATTCGGTCAGCTGAGGATAGGTGGACCGGAGCATCTGGTGGAGTCGCCAGTCGATATCCGCCAGGTCGTGGACCAGCGCGGGGAGTAGTTCGGAGATATGCTCGAGCGCTTCAACGCCGATCGTTTCCGAAACAAGAACTTCCAAGGGAGGTTCGGCCGGTTCGGCGGGGACCGGGGACGTCACGCGGCGCTCCCGAGCCGAGTCGGTCGACGCAGCCGCATCATCGCATCGAGACCGGAAGCCCCGATATAGCGCATGCCTAGGGCGAGCAACGGATTGTGGTAGACAATCGTGTCCCCCAAGAGTTTTATCCGATGCGCATTCGCGAGCGGCCCCGCCAGGTGGGCGCGCAAGAGCGCATCGTACTCCGCGAGGCTCGTCCCCTCGCGGACGTTCCGCGCAGCGATGACGCCGGCGTCGCGCCCGGAGATCATAGCGGTCGGGATACCGCCGCCATTCGTGGCCATCACCAGATTTGCCGCGTCCCCGACGAAGAGTGCGCGGCCCCGCACCGCGCTGGTGGGCGGCGGTCCGATCGGAACCCACCAGCGCGTGAAGTCGAATGGTTCGCTCAACCCGAACCGCCGACGGAACTGTTCGAGGAGTCGACTCAAGGTCTGGCCGGGGGCCAGCCGCGCGACCCCCAGCCCCACGTTGGCGTCCTGCCCTTTCGGGATGACCCATGCATAGCCACCGGGGGCCACGCGACCGAAGTAGAGGGCGATCTCATCCGCAAAATGACCCTCGACGGTCGCCGTGATCATCCGGAACATCTCGCGAGGAACCGCGAAGCCGGTGCCGCGGGCCACGGTCGAGATCGGACCATCGGCGCCGACGATCACCTCCGTGCGGACCGTCGTGCCCCCCGAGAACGAGACTTCCGCGTCGTGCACGCGGGTCACTCCGCACGGAAACCGCAGTTCGGCACCGGCGCCTTCCGCTTGATACGCGAGTGCTTTATCGAACGCGCGACGGGAGACGGAGTAGCCGTCCAGCGGGAATCGATAGCGATGCCCGTAGGGCGAGACGCACACCATCCAATGCGTCGAGCGCAGGATCGTTTCGGTTGGGATATCGAACGCCTCGTCGATGACCTCGGGGCACGCGAAGAGATCCTTGAGCTCGGCCGGTGTGGGGAGAAACTCGCCGCATTGCACGGGGTGCCCCAACTCCGGGCGCTGATCCACAAGCAGGGTCTTGGCGCCGTTCCGTGCGGCGAATTTTGCCGCCAAGCTCCCGCCCGGGCCGGCTCCCACCACTACGACGTCGAAGTGCTCCACGGATCCTCACGCCCCGACCGCCACGAAATGCTGCGCAGCGGAAGAGATCGCCGCCAGGACCGGCTGGGGGTAAATGCCCAGCGCTACGATCGCCAGCGTCGCGAGGCCGATCGCCAACGCGCGCCCGTACCCGAGCCCCCCGAGCGCCAGGCGTTCCGGGCCCGACGCGCCTTGAATTCCCGTGGTGTGCGGGGTGCCCGCGGGCTCCGGATCGGGCTGGTCCATGTACATCACCTTGAGGACGCGAGCGTAGTAGAACACCGAAAGGGCGCTATTGAGGAGCCCCGCGATCGCGAGATAGACGAAGAATCCCTGCGCTTGGATCGCGGACGAAAAGAGGATGAATTTCGACACAAAGCCGATCGTGAGGGGCACGCCGGCGAGCGAGAGCAGCATCAGCGCGAACGACGTGCCCAGGAGCGGACGTCGAACACCGAAGCCCTTCCAATCTTCAATGAGCGGGCCCACGCCGAGCGACGCGGCCGCCGCCACGACGAGAAACGCACCGGCTTTCATGAAGACATGGGCGAAGATCTGGAGCGTGGCGCCGGTGATCGCCGGGACCGTTCCAATTGTGATCCCAATAAGCATGTAGCCCGCTTGAGAGATCGACGAATAGGCGAGCATCCGCTTCATCGATTTTTGCATGAGCGCCAAGACGTTCCCGACGGTCATCGTCAGCACGGCCAATCCGCCGAGCGTGATCTGCAGGATCGGCCCGAGGTCCGTGGGCGTCGACCCGCTCCCCAGGGGGGTTGTCGCAGAACTGACAAAGAGGACCGGCCCTAAGAAAACGAGGAAGAAGGCGAAGAGGCCGATCTTCTTGGTTCCGCCGGCGAGGAACGCCGACACATCGTTCGGCGCGCCGTCGTACACATCGACCGCCCACGCGTGGAACGGAACGGCCGTCACTTTGAACGCGAGGCCGGCGATCAGGAACCCATAGCCGACCAGCACCAGGTTCGACAATCCGACGGATCCGCCGGCCGCGCGGATCGCGAAGAGATTGGTCGTTCCATACGCGCCGAACAGGAGCGAGGCCCCGTAGAATGACAGCACTGTCGAGAGCGCGCCGATAATGTAGAACTTCATCGCGGCTTCCATGCCGCGCGGATCCTTTCGAAGATAGCCGACCATCAGATACGTGGAGATCCCCGTGATCTCGATCGCGATCAGCAGGAAGATCAGGTCGGCCGCTACGGCGACCAGGAGCATCCCGAGGGTCGCGAGCAACAGGAGGCCGAAGAACGTCGCCGCGCCCGGATCGCGCGAGGGGCGGGAGAGCGACGCGAGGGCCACGAGCATCGCGCTAATCAGAAAGATCCCTTGGAAGATGAGTCCCAACGAGCTGAACGTGTAGAGGGCGGTGAACGAGGGATGTAGCGGGTCGATCTGCGACGTGGGGATCGTGGCCAGGCCGGCGAGCGGCGCGAAGCGCAGGTCCGCTACGACGAAGAGCAACGCTACGAGCGTCCCGACGACGGCCACCCCGCCGAGGACTTCAAGCCGGCGGACGCCCAGGACCTCGAGGAGAAAAACGAGCAACGCGGCCGCGAGGAGCGCGAGCTCGGGCAGCCAGGGAAGGGCAAATGAGGCAATATTCATGGGACCCTCCTCATGGGAACCCGTACACCGGAGAGTTCGAGATCACGTTCACCAAGAGGCCCGGCATGATCCCGTAGAGCACGATCAGGGCCACGAGAATCGCCATCCCGGCGACCTCGTACCAGGGGAGGTCGTGGATCCGTTCCGAGAATCCTTTTGGCGGTCCGAAGAGCGTGCGCTGCATCATCCAGATGTAAAATGCCGCCGTTACCACGAGAATGATGAGCGGAAGGAGGACCCAGTAGCCGATCGCATCCCACGTGGCCAAAAAGGCGGAGAACTCCGCCGGGAAACTGACCAGCGCCGGCAGTCCCAGCGAAGCGAGGGACCCGATCATGATCATCGTGGCCAGGGTAGGACTCGCCGGCGTGATTCCGCCGAGCGTCGGGATGTCGCGGGTTCCGAAGGTATGATGGACGCTGCCGGAGGCCATGAAGAGGAGCGCGCTCACGACCCCGTGGGCAAACATCAGAAGTACGGCCGCAAGCAAGCCGAGCGATGAGTAGACGGCGATCGCGAGCAGCACGATCCCCATGTGATTAATCGAGGAATACGCGACGAGCCGCTTCAGGTCCCGCTGCGCGAGGGAGACGAGCGAACCCCAGATGATCGAGGCAAAGGCCACGACGTAGAGGAGGGGCGTCAAATGCGACATGCCCTGGGGGAGGATCTCGACCGCCCATCGGATCAGTCCGTAGCCCCCGAGCTTGAGGAGCAGACCCGCAAGTAGCACGGAGCCGCCGGTCGGTGCTTCCACATGGGCATCCGGCAGCCACGTATGGAAGGGAACGATCGGGAACTTGACGCCGAATCCGAAGAACAGGGCGAGGAAAATGAACGACTGTACGACGGCCGAAAGGCCTTGGGCCGCTGAGAAGAGACTGCCAAAGTCGAAGGACGAGGCGCCCGAGTAGAACGCCAGGACCAGGAGCCCGGTGAGCATGACGATGCTCGCGACGTGGGTGTAAATGAAGAACTTGATCGCCGCGTAGCGTCGGTTCGGCCCGCCCCAATAACCGATGATGAAGAACATCGGGACGAGGACGGCTTCCCAGAACAGGAAAAAGAGGAGAATATCGAGGGCGATGAACACTCCAAACGAGCCGAGGCACGTCAAGAGAACGAGTCCGAACCAGGCGTTCGGTCGCTTGGGCTCGTTCCAGCTGTAGACGACGGTGGCGATCTGAAGGAAGCCGGTGAGCAGGATCAGGATGAGGCTGATCCCGTCGATGCCGACGGTATAGTTGATATGGAGCCAATAGAGCGAGATCCAGGAGTACGATTCTGTGTAATTGTACAGCGGCACGCCCGAGGCACTCCGGCCGGCCCAGGCCCCGAAGCCGAGGAACATCGCCGCGATCTCGAAGAGGAAGAGGATCGACGTTCCGAGCGCCACATAGCGCGCCGATCGCCCGGAAGCAAAGGTCAGGACCGTCCCCAGCACGAGGGTGGCCAGGGTCACGGAGAGGATCGGGAACACGTCAGCCGCCTCCCAGTTTCGATACGATCCAGGGGGCCACATAGAGCAGGATCAGGACGAAGCCGACTAGGCCCGCCACGACATACGCCGCATAGTCGGAGACCACCCCGCTCTGGATGCCTCGCGCTTGGCGCGACAGCGCCGCGAACATACGCTCGAATCCGCCGATCGTGCCATCGATCACATACCGATCGATGAAATCCGCGAATCGCGCGAGGGCATACACGCCCTTCTCCCCGATGGTGTCGTACGCGTCCTTCACGTAGTACCGATTAAGGAGTAGTCGCCGGATCGACTGCGCCGGCGAGTTCTCGGGGAGCACGAAGACCCGACCGTTGCCCCACAGCACGTACGCCGTGAGCACCCCCGCCAGACCCAACACGACCGATCCCACGGAGAGCAGTATCTCGGTGGGGCCGTACGCCGGGGGAATTCCGGCCCCGGCGAGCAGCGAGGCGAACCCGGGATAGAAGATCAGGAGACCGGCGCCCACGGCGAGCGCCGAGAGGAGGAGCATCGGGATCCGCATCCCCCACGGAGCCTCGTGGGCTTCGGGAAGTGTCGGGTCCCGCGGCGAATCCCCGCTGAACGTCAGGAACCACACGCGGAAGATGTAGTACGCGGTGAGAAAGACGGTCGCGAAGGCCAGGAGAAAGAAGGGCCAGTAGAGCGGGTGACTCCCCAGCTGGAGATAGACGGATGATAGCACGTCGTCTTTGCTCCAGAACCCCGCGAACGGAGGGATCCCGGCGAGGGCCAACCCGCCGATCGCAAAGGCCGCAGCGGTGAATTTCATCGGCTTGCGAAGCCCGCCCATCTTGAACAGGTCCTGCGTGCCGACGGCGTGAATCACCGCACCGGCGGAGAGGAAAAGAAGGGCCTTGAAGAACGCGTGCGTGAAGAGATGGAACATCCCCACCATGGCAAAGCCGGCGCCGACCGCCATCACCATGTAGCCGAGTTGGGAGATCGTCGAGTAGGCGATGACCCGCTTGATGTCCGGATGCACGACCGCCATCGAGGCAGCGTAGAATGTAGTGAAACCCCCGATCGCGACGATCGCGAGCGAATCGATCGAGGTGAAGCCGATGAACAGCGAGGTAACGGCAAGCAGGTAGACGCCCGCCGCCACCATCGTCGCGGCGTGAATGAGCGCCGAGACCGTGGTCGGGCCTTCCATGGCGTCGGGCAGCCAAACGTCCAGCGGAAATTGGGCGGACTTGCCCGCGGCGCCCGCGAGGATCATCAAGCCGGCCAGCGTGATGAGCGGGGCCGTGCTGGTCGCACCCACAAGGAACGATTGCCCCCCGCTGACGAAGAGAAACCCGTTCGCGGCCCAGCCGCCGTTCGGGCCCGATAGGGCGTAGACCTGGAAATAGATGAAAATCCCGAGCAGAAACAGTACGTCGCCGATCCGGGTGACGAGGAAGGCTTCCTTGGCCGCGCTCGCCGCGCTGGGCCGGCTGTAGTAGAACCCGATGAGAAAATAGGAGCACACGCCGACCAGTTCCCAAAAAACGAAGAATTGCAGGAGATTGTTCGCCAGCACCAGCCCCGTCATCGAAGCGAGGAACAGCGAGAGCTCCGCGTAGTAGCGGGGCAGGCCGTCCTCGTGATGCATGTAGGCGATCGAATAGAGCATGACGAGGAATCCGACCACCGTCACGACGATGAGCATCAGGGCCGAGATCGGATCGACGAGGATGCCCATGACGAGCGAGAAGCCGTTTGGGAAGGTGCCCGGGGACCCGGCGAGGTGGATCCACGTGTAGCTTTGCTGGAAGTAATGGCCCGGGCTCACGATCTCCGCGACCGCGATGAGCACGCCAATGACCATCGAGACACCGGAGGCGCCCACTGCGATCCAGCCGCCCCATTCCAAGCGGCGCATCTTCGAGCCGAGCAGTCCGATGAGGACGAACGCGAGGGCCGGGAGCAATGGAACGAGAAACGCGCCCCCGAAGACCCAATCCAGCGACCCGTTCGTTGTACGATCCCTCCTACAGTTTGAGTTCCGTCGCTTCGCCGACGTTGATCGAGCCGCGCAGTCGGTTGAGCGCGAGCACGATCGCCAGACCGACGGCGACTTCCGTCGCGGCGAGTCCGATGAGCACCACCGCGATCGATTGACCGTTCAGCCCCGACGGGGGCTGGAGAAACGCGGCGAAGTAGACGAAATTGAGGATCGTGGCATTCATCCCGATCTCGATGGCGATCAAGAGGAGAATGAAATTCCGACGCGTCAAGATCCCAAAGATCGCGATTCCGAGCAACGACGCGGAAAGAGCCAGAAATCCCGCCAACGGAAGGCTCGTCATTCGCGGCCCTCTCGGACGAGGTAGAGGGCGCCGCTCAAGGCCGCGAGCATGACCAGCCCGAGCAGCAAGAGCCACGCGCCATTCGTGTTGAACAGGTTGGTGGAGAGGTAGGTGGGGTCGTAGGTCTGGATCGGGGTGGCAGCTTGCGGGAGCTCACTGAGCACGGAGCCGACCATGATGATTACGAGCACCGCGAGCGCTACCGGGATCGGCCCGATGCCCGTTGCGGCATCACGCGAGAAGATCCGCTTGCGGGTCACCATCACGCCGAAGAGGAGGAGGATGGTCACGGCTCCCGCGTACACTCCCAGCTGCAGCACTCCCAGGAACGGTGCTTGGAGCAGGAAGTAGATCGCCGACAGATCGATGAAGAAGAGCGCGACCCAGAGGATCGTATGGACCAGTTCGCGGACCAGAAGAGCGAGGATCGACGTGACGACGGCGACGACGCCGAGCGCAGCGAATGCCACCAGCTCCAGATTCACGTGTGAGTCCCCCAGAAGAGACACTCCTTGGGGCAGACCGAGATACACGTACCGCATCGGACGCAGTCGGAGTCGTTGATGACCGGCTCCTTCCAGATCCGTTTGGGGAGCTTCTCACCGGGCTTCGCCTCAGCCTTCGGGATGTCGAGCATCGTGATGCATTGCGTCGGGCAGTCGCGGGCGCAGGCGTTGCAGCCGATGCAGATCGGCGGATCCAGGAGGATCGCATCCTCGTTGGCCGGCCGCTCGAGGCGGATCGGATTCATCGGCAACTTGCGCTCGAAGATCTCGAACATCTTCTGAGGCGTGTAGATCATATCGGCGCGCCGCGTAACCGAAAGCTCGTACTTGGTCGTCATGGTAAGACACCCCTCGGGGCACGCGTCGGAGCAGAAGCCGCAATAGCTGCACTTCCCGTAGTCGATCTGCGGGCACTTTTTCGGATGCTTGGGGTCGCCGCCGGGAACCGAGACCATCTCGATGCAAATGTCCGGGCAGCTGAAGGCGCACAGATTGCACGAAATGCAGGTATTGATGTTCAGCGCGTGGACGCCTCGATAATTATCCCAGACCTGGCCCACCCCGAAAGGCTTACCGGAAGCGACGCGCAGTTCGTCGCGGAACTTCGGGTCCTCGAGACGCTCGAACGGATACACGATGGTCGAGGGCCGGATCAGGCTTTTCGCGAACTGGCGCGCGGCGGTGGCGAGGGGCTTCACGACGTACAGGATCGGGTTATCGTCGCTCGGGGTTTTCTGGGTGGTGGTGGTTGCCATGTGCTCCGTTCCTTTAGCCGCCAATACTCGGTACGCAGCCGAATACGGGTAGGCATTTCACGAGGACTACGACGGCAGCCAGCACGACACTGAGGAGGGCCAGCGGGATCATGCGGTTCCAGCCGACGCGGAGCAGCTGGTCGGTTCGCACCCGGGGCAGCGAGGCGCGGATCCACACGAAGACGCCGAACACGGCATAGGTCTTGATCATGAACCAGAAGATGCCGGCGAGCGGAAAGTTGGTGAGCGCGCTCGGCACATACGAGGGGAGCGTCCAGCCCCCGAGGAACAGCAGGACGACGAGGATGCTTCCGACCAGGGCTCGGAGGTAGTCCGCGAGCATGAAGAAGGCGAAGAGCATGCCCCCGTACTCGGTGTTCCACCCCTCCACGAGCTCCGCCTCCGCCTCGGGAAGGTCGAAGGGGATCCGTTCCATTTCGGCGAGCATTCCCGCGACAAAGACGATGAGGGCGACGAAGAGGGGTCCCCAGAACCAGTAGTTCTGTTGTTCGAGGACGATCGTATTCAGGTCAAAGCTGCCCGCGAGCACGATCACGGCGACGACGGCCAGTAGGAGGGGGACTTCGTAGGCGATCATCTGGGCGGCCGAGCGCATGCCGCCCATCAGGGAGTACTTGTTGTTGCTCGACCACGCGCTGATAAAAATGAAGAGGGGGGCGAACGAGAAGATCGCCAGCGCGAGCAGGAGGCTCAACGGGAGCGATCCACTGTTCCAGCCGGTCGAGATCGGAAGAACGCCAAAGATCACGAGCGAGGTGACCATGTAGGCCGTAGGGCCGGAAAAGAAACCGAGGGCGTCCGCCTCGCGCGGCTTGAACGTCTGTTTGTGGAACAGCTTGAGCCCATCGGCGAAGTTCTGCAGCAGGCCCGCGTACCCGACGTGCATCGCGCCCCGTCGATCCATGAAGCGGCCCAGGAGCTTCCGTTCCCACCAAATCAACAAGATCGTGTTGAGCATGCTCGCGGCCAGAAGGATCGCCGCGAAGATCAGCACGCCAATCGTGAGGATGAAGCTGCTATTCGTGATCCAATCGCTGAGCGGGGCCGGGAGGACGGAACCGAGGGCGTGGAACAAGGTGTTCGATAGGTAGAACGAGACCGAGAACAGCGAACCGGAACTCATCGCGTCGTCTCCCCGGCTATCGATCGGACTCTCCGACGCAGACGTCGACGCTGCCCATGATCGGTGGGATATCGGCGACGCGGTATCCGATCATGTATTGTTTGGCGGCGCTCAGATTGGCGAAGACAGGGGATCGGAATTTCACTCGATACGGATGCTCGGCCCCCTCGTTGACCACATACGCTTGAGCTTCCCCATGCGGCTCTTCCACGGAGGAGAAGCCAATTCCCTTGGGATAATTCCGCTTGAGAAGGTACCCTTCCTTTCCGACCGGCGCATAGGGGGCGCCCAGCCAACGAGGCAACGGAGACGCGAGTACGGGGCCGGGATGCTTCTCGAGCCAGTCGAGGGTCTGGCGAATGATGGAAACCGACTGTCGAAGTTCTTCCATCCGAACCAAGTAGCGGCCCGTCACGTCCGCACTATCGGCGTGGGCGACTTCGAAGTTTACCTTCCCATAGGCGGAATAGGGGCGATCCTTCCGCAGGTCGCGATTGACGCCCGCCGACCGGAGCATGGGTCCGGTGACCCCGTGTGCGACGCAGTCGTTCGCTTTGAGCACGCCGAGACCGTCGCATCTCCGACGAAAGATCGTCGACCCCATGCACAAGCGGTCGTATTCGACGAACCGGTCGCTCAACCAGTCGAGGACCTTGCGCGCCTGGTCGATGAAGTTGCTCGGGAGGTCATTCCGGACCCCGCCGACGCGCATGTACTCGTACGTCAGGCGACCGCCGGTGTAGTTTTGGAATAGGTCCAGGACGAGGTCGCGGTCTCGCATCCCATACAAGAACGGGCTCATGAGCCCCAGGTCTTGCACAAAGGCGGCGTACCACATCAGATGGGACGCGATGCGTTGAAACTCATCGGACATCGTGCGAATGTACTCCGCGCGCTCCGGGGGAGCGATATGGAGCGACTCTTCGGCCGCGAGAATGTAGAGGTGCTCCCACGCCATGCCGGCGACGTAGCAGCATCGGTCCATCAGTGTGATGACCTCGTTGTAGTGGCGATCCTCGCTGATCTTCTCGATCCCGCGATGCAAGTAGCCCATCTCGGGGTCCACGTCGAGTATGATCTCGCCGTCAATCTTGACGCGCAGATTCCAGAGCCCATGGGTCATGGGGTGCTGCGGCCCCATGTTGATCCACATCTCAGACATGGCGCGTCTTGACCTCCAGCTCCTCCGGCTCGTGGAGCTTGAATGACCGCAGCAGGGGATGGAATTGATAGCCGTCCGGCATCAGCAGATGACGCAGGTCGGGGTGATGGTCGAACGTGATGTCGACCATCTCCCAGGCTTCCCGCTCGTGCCAGTTCGCGGACGGCCAGACGGAGCTCGCAGTTTCGATATGCGGGTCGTCGGCCGGAAGATCCGATGAGAGAAGCAGGTACTGCTTTTCCGGATCCGACCAGACCACGTAGAACGCCTCGCGGTGATCGACCCAGTCGATACCGCCGACCATCGACAGATGGCGAAAGCCGAGCTGATCGCGCACCGCGCGAAACACCTCGAGCGCGCCCTCCCGACGGAATCGGACCCTCCCCCCAAACCCCTCGAACGGATCGACGCTCAGCAGGCGGTCTCCCACGAGAGGAGCTAGACGCCCCGCCACGTCGTCCGGCTGCACCTCTCTCGCTCCCTGGTTTCGATGACTTGGGCCGAAGGCGCTACTCCTTCCGCTCGCGGATGAGTTCTTCGAGCTTCAGGATCCCGTCCAACATCGCTTCGGGACGGGGCGGGCAGCCCGCAATGTAGACATCGACTGGGATCAGCTTGTCCACGCCCGGGACGACCGAATAGGCGGTACGGAATGGACCGCCGCCCGTCGCACAGTTTCCCATCGCAATCGCCCACTTGGGCTCCGGCATCTGCTCGTACAAGGTGATCAGCTTGTGTGCGACCTTCCACGTGACGGTGCCGTTGACGATCAAAAGGTCGCATTGCCGAGGGGAGGAACGGGGCACGACGCCGAACCGTTCGGCATCCCACCGGGCTCCGAACGCGGCTGCGAACTCAATCGCGCAGCACGCGAGACCCCAGTGCAGGGGGAACAGAGAGTTCCGACCCGCCCAGTTGAACACCGGTCGTACGACCTTATCGTGGGCCTGTTCGGCGAGAAGGGAGGACAATGCTTCCTTGGCGGCCGGGACGAACTCGCGGGCGCGGAGCGTTTCGATCTCGACGAAGGGGACGGCGGGCGCGTTCGCCATGGGAAGCTCGTCGGAAGCGGCCAACGGCGCCGCAAGCTTCGACGCCGCGGCAGGGACAGAGTTGCCGCTCATACTACCCACCGCTTTTCCCCGGAGAGCGCATAGTAGATACCCGCAATCACCAGCGCCGCGAATGCGAAGGCGATGAAGACCGGGTACCAACTGCTGTTGATGCCGCGGAAGGTCAATCCCCAGAGGGCGAGTATGAATCCGATCACATCGACGGCGACGAACACGATCGCGAACGTGTAGTGCTGCGTGGGGAAGTCGATCTGCGCCTCGCCCTCTGCCTCCTCGCCGCACTCATAGGTCGTCAGCTGCAGGTACGATTTCCGGCCCCTCGCGCTCAGCAAGTGGTTCGCGGTGATCGATCCCACACCAAAAATCGCAGCGACTAACGCGAATACCAGGAACGTGGTGACCCCGGCGTCCATCCTATTCCTCCTCCCGGTAACTCAGACGATATTCTGACCCTTTGAGCGTATTTAAGCGATGCCCGCACTCGGCTGCGAACGACCAAATCCTCGAGGGCCCGATGGTATCTGCGTCGCCGCGCCATCGGTCCCGATGACTCTCCCTGAACCGTCGGAAATCCGAGCCTCCTGACTTTCGAAGGGCGCTAGATATCGCTTGTTCGGGGCTCGACGCCGAGTATCACCACCTTGAGCCGGGAATCGGGGTGCGCGCGCGGTACCCGATTTCGGCTAGTGCGAGGTCTATGGATGGAAGTTCGGCTTTCGTTTCTCGTGGAACGCGCGAATGCCTTCGGGAAGCTCTCGACCCTGGGCCGCTTCCACCATGCCGCGGCGCTCCAGCATCATTTGCGACTCAAGGCTCTCGGAAAAGGCGGAGACCATCAATCGCTTCATCCAGCCCCAGGCGAACGTCGGCCCATCGGCGAGCTCTTGGGCGCGCTCCTGCGCCCGGGACGCCAGCCGTTCGGCGGATACGATCTCATGGAGCAGCCCGAGTTCCCGCGCTCGCTCCGCCGAGATCCGCCCGTTAGAGAAGAGGATCTCTTGGGCCATTCCAATGCCGAGGTAGTGAGGCAGGAAGTAAGTCAATCCCCCGTCCGGGACCGCTCCGAGGCCGGGGAACGCGGGGACCATGACGGTCGATTCCGTCCCAATTCTCCAGTCGGCGGCGAGCGCCAGAGAGAGACCGCCGCCCGCGGCCACGCCGGGCAGGGCGGCCAGGACTGGTTTGTGCATGCCCACAATCTCTCGGATGGAGAGCTCTTGCTC
Organism: Thermoplasmata archaeon; assembly: GCA_049300255.1. Lineage (GTDB taxonomy): Archaea > Thermoplasmatota > Thermoplasmata > Lutacidiplasmatales > UBA184 > Lutacidiplasma. The sequence continues at coordinate 105,544 of JBAQJJ010000030.1, read as the reverse complement.
CCCCGTCAGCTCGTGGAAAAGTTCGGCAAGGCGGCCCTGGTCCAGGTGCTCGTGCATCGTGGCGACATCGCCTCCGGCACAGAACGCTTTCCCAGCCCCCGTCAGCAGTACCGCCCGTGCGGTGGCGTCGAGCGCGGCGCGTTGGAGCGCGGTGCGCAGCTCCCGCATCGAGGCCACGTCCAACGCATTCAACCGCTCGGGGCGATTAATGCAAATCCGGAGGACGGCGCCTCGATGATCGACTTCAATCGAGCCGTTCATGACGCGTCCGTGAGCTCGAATTCCAAAGAATAGTCGCGGCGGATTCCACCTACGAGGTGGAACCGGAGGTGGGTGGGGGTTTCCGGCGAGGGTCTTGGCTCCCAGGCGCCGGCGAACTCACGATGGGGTTGCGAGTGCCTCCCGTGGTTCCTTCGGGCGGAGGTGCGATTTCATCCGGGCCGGGGAGCTGGGGGGATGCCGATGCGGCCCTCGTTCCGCGTCCCGCTGACCCGTAGGGGGAAACGATTGAGGCCGATTCTGCCGACTCGGCCTTGATCTCGTCTTCGATACTCTTGATTTCGGTGAGCAGTTCTTCCTGCTGCGGGATAGGTCCGAGAACGTTGTCCATCGAACCAATCTGCTTTTGGAGGTCGTCGAGCGAGTTCAGCGGCCGATCCGGCACCGTGCGCGAGGTGCCGAGGTACTCCGAGGCCCCCTCCATCAGCCTTGAAAACTCGAAGGGGAAGAGAATCTTCGTTGCCTGCCCATTTCCAACGGCCGTGACGGTGTCCAGTGAGAGCACCGTCAACGCCTTCGCGTCCAACGTGCTCGCCCCGAGCGCGAGGATGCGCAATCGTTGGGCCTCTCCTTGAGCCTGCAGGATCGTGGCGACTCGGGCTCCTTCGGCCTCGAGGATCTGAGACTGTCGGACTCCTTCGGCTTGCAGGATGCGCGAGCGCTTCTGCCCTTCCGAAACAAGGATCGCGCTCCTCTTCTCCCCATCCGCTCGAAGAACGGCGGCGCGTCGCTGACGTTCGGCGGAGGTTTGTTCCTCCATCGCCGTCTTGACCGGTCCGACGGGGTCCACCTCCTTGATCTCGACCGCCTCGACGCGGACGCCCCAGCGGTCGGTCGCTTCGTCGAGGATATCGCGCAGTCGAGTGTTGATCCGCTCGCGATTGTAGAGAATCTCATCCAATTCCATGTCGCCGATGATCGACCGCAGCGTCGTTTGGGCGAGCGCTACGGTGGCCACGTGGAAGTCCTGGACCTGAAAGATCGCCTTCGGCGCGTCGACGACCTTAATGTAGATGATCGCGTCGACGTTCGTCGGGGAGTTGTCCTTGGTAATGACCTCTTGGCGAGGTACTTCCAGCACTTGCGTTCGCAGGTCGATTTTCAGTACGACGGACAGGGGACTGACGATGTTGAATCCCGGATTGATCATCCGTTTGTAAGAGCCCAGGAGCGTGACGATGCCCTGCTGGTAGGGGTTGACGGTGTAGATCATCCGGCTCAGGACTACGAGGATCACGATCACGACGACGATCGCGATGAAGATGATCGTCGTGTAATCGGCCACTTCCATCCCGTCCTAAGCTGGTTTCCCGGGAAGACCGAAAGGGGTGTAACCTTTCCCCATGCGCGCGCCCATGGGTATCAAGGGAGAGTCGGCGGGGGTTCGACTGGGGTCACCGTCAGGGAGACGCCTTCGCCTTTCACCACACGCACGCGCGTCCCAATAGGGATCGGAAAGCTGGCTCGGGCCGACCAGATCTCGGAGTTAACCCGTACCTTGCCATGGAGCGTATCCGGTACGATCGGGGCGATCACAACCGCCTCCTGCCCCGCCAATCCCGCCGCAGTCGTGCTAATTGGCCAGTGCGTAGGGGCCACGTAGCGGTAGTACGGGATCTCGCACAGCGCGGCGATCAATGCCGCCACGATGACAACCACGGGCCCGCCGTAGCTATCCAAGAGAAAGCTGGGGACGAAGATGTAGAGAAGCCCCGCCGCCAGGAGCACGGAGGCGGGAATGAAGAGGAGGGCGCCTGGATGGACCAGTTCAAAAAGGAAAAGAGCAGCTCCGGCCGCGACCAGCGCGATTCCAATGCTTTCGTAGATGGCCATGTGGGTGGTCTAGGAGAGGAGAGGTCTCCTTAAGGGGTTGGCGCCGCGAATTCCGCGCACGTCCCCGTCCTTGGGAACCGAGAAAGCGGGTTGCGAAGCGACCGCCCACTTCAGCGGATGTACGTGGAGGTGGTGGCTAGGTCGAAGTTGGTCACGACCTTGAGACGACGTCCGTCCCCGCCGGCAGAGTATTGCAAGAACGGGTACATGCGCCAAAGATCTCCCTCGGCCATTCGCGTGGCTGGGTGATCCGCGCCGAAGGCGGAGCGCGTCACATGTGCCGTCACTCTTCGCACTCCGGCTTCGTCCAGATAGCCCAGGGAATGCAAGTACTCGTGCGCGAGAATCACGTAGACGAAGGAGTTGAACTCCAAGGGCGATGAGGCGTGCTCGCGCATCGCCTGGACCAACCCCTCACTCATTACGATCAAGTTGCCGGTGATCTGCCAATAGGCGCCCAAGCCGGGGGGCAAATTCGACAGTCCAAGACCGAGTCCAGGCCGCTCGCGCCCGAGGACGTGCTGGACCGCGGCTCGAACGACTTTGAAGACGGCATTGAAGTCCGCCTTCCCGTCCAGTCCATGGATCATCCTAAACGGCCGCTCCATCGCCGCGGGTTGGGTCGCGCCGGCGGTCGACGGTCGCTCCGGGGTTCGGGGCCCCTCGGAAAGGGAGAATGGAAACGTCGTCATCACCCCTCCACCGGTTTTCCCCCACTTATAGGGACCGTTACGGATACGAAACCAAGGAACCTGTCCGGAAGACTGCTCGGCCCGAGGAGCCAGCGTTCGAGCGACTCCGGTAACCTATTTGCCAGATTGGGGTCGGTCCCTATCGATGCCCAAGCCGGAAGAGATGCTGTATCCGACGACGAAGGAGCGTTTCGAAGATCGGCGGAAGGAGGGGGAGCAGCGTCGGCTACGCGGCGAATTCTTCGACCATTCGACGCTGATGGCGGTGTCTCGACTCGTCACGCAGGGCCAATTCGAATCCCTCGACTATCCGATCGCTACGGGCAAAGAAGGGGGAGTCTTCCGGGCGACGAGCGGCGGGTCCTTTCGGGCGGTCAAGGTCTATCGGATCGGGAACTCGATCTTCCGCCGATTGCCGGCGTACGCGATCGAGGAGCTGCGCAAGGAGACGAGCGATCGCAATTTCGCCGGCCTTGTCTATGCCTGGACGCGACGCGAGCACACCATCCTGCGGCGGCTGTTCGCGGCCGGGGTGCGAGCCCCCCAACCCTACGGCTACCTGCGCAACGTCCTCGTCATGGACTTCGTTGGGACCGAGGGGATCGCGGCTCCCCGGTTGAAGGATTCGGTCGTCTCGGATCCGGTGCAACTGTATGACGACCTCATCGTGCAGGTCCGCCGGATGGTCGTGGACGCTCATCTGGTGCACGGCGATCTCTCGCCGTACAACATTCTTCTAGCGCACGAGCTTCCCGTTCTCATCGACGTGGCCCAATCCATCTCGAGTGTGCATCCGCAGGCAAAGGCCCTGCTCACCCGCGATCTCACCAATTTTGCGAAGTACTTTCGCCGGCTCGGCGTGAAGTCGGACGCCCGACAGATGTTCACAGCGGTGGGAGGAGACTCGGTCTCCCCTCCCCGAGGTTCGAGGTAACGATGCCAGTTCTCCACGTCCGCGTACCGGACGACCGCATCGCGGTTCTCATCGGAACCGGCGGGAAGACCAAGCAGGAGATCGCATCCAAGACGCACACCGAGTTACAGATCGACCCCGAGGATGGCCAAGTGCAGGTCTCCTCGCCCGACTCAGATCCTATCGCAGCCCTCACCGCGCGGGATATCGTACTCGCCGTGGGGCGTGGCTTCTCGCCCGAGCGGGCGATGCGGCTGTTGAAGGATGACACGTATCTGGGCGTGATCGACATCAAGCAAGTGACGGGCAAGCACGAAAAGAACGCACTCCGCCGCATCCGCAGCCGCGTGATCGGAGTCCGTGGCCGTGCGCGCACCCGTATCGAGGAGCTTTCGGGCTGCTCCGTCAGCGTCTACGGGACCACCGTCGCGTTGATCGGTCAGGAACGCCAGCTCGAGCGTGGATCCCGCGCGGTCGAGCTCCTGATCCAGGGGAGCGAACACTCCACCGTGTTCCACATGCTGGCGCGCAACCGCCGGGACGACGCCCTGGAAGAGGCGTCGTTGCCGGCCGAACTGGACGACTTGGAGTGAGTCGGTGGCCAAAACGGTCCCGCTCGATCCGAGGACCCTCCAGTGGGCTCGGCACCTTTTTGCTCGGTATTATCGCTCGACCCCGATCGCGCCCCCCGCGCGCCTGGCGCGTCGGGAATTTGCCGCCTTTCCTTTCGCCGAACAGACCCTGATGCGGCGCCACGCGACGCTCCGTTCGGCCGAGGAGTTTCACACGTTCCTCGGTCGGGAAGCGCCCCGCCACGTCTACTATTCGTCGGCATACTACCGACACCCCGCGGACCCTCGGATGGCCGACAAGGATTGGCTGGGTGCGGACCTCATCTTCGACCTCGATTCGGATCACCTCCGCGGGGCCGCCGAACGGGACTACCCGGGGCAGCTGCGCCTCGTGAAGGAGCGACTGAAGCAGCTGTTGGACGATTTCCTCTTTGGAGATTTCGGAGTCGATCCCACCCAAACCTCCCTCGTGTTCTCCGGGGGGCGAGGCTACCACGTGCACGTCCACGATCCCCTCTTCCAAAGCCTGACGAGTCCCGAACGCCGGGAGCTCGTCGAATACGTCCTGGGGATGGGTTACGATCCACTTTCCGCGGTGGAGGAGGTTCGCGAAGGCGACGTAGGAGCAGGCGATTCCGATGGGGCCGCCCCCTCGGATGGATGGGGGAGTTCGACCGGCCGTCGGCACCGGGCCAGGTCGTTCAAACGACTGCCCGCTCCGGACGCCCCGGGGTGGAAGGGGCGCACCACGCGCGCCGTGATCCGTCTGCTCGAGCATTGGGAGGCGATCGGAGCGCAAGGGGCGACGCGGGAGCTCATTCGCATGAACGTCGACGAGGTCCGCGCCCGCAGATGGGCCAAGTGGTTGGTGACCTACGAGGGCGGCCGGAGAATCCGCGAGACCCGATCGCTGGAGGTCTTTCCGAAGGAGGTTCCGAAAGATTTCCTGGACGTCGTGCTTCCGCAGGCCGCGATCGAGCTGCAGGGAGAGACGGATGCTCCGGTCACAACGGACGTGCATCGATTGATTCGGCTTCCCGACTCCCTTCACGGAGGTACGGGGTTCCGGGCAAAGGCGATCGACCGGGAATCGTTGGACGCCTTCGATCCGTGGCGGGATGCCCTCTTTCCCGCCCCCGCCGACGAGCGATTCTCCGTGCAGTTGACCGAATCGATCCGATACCCGTTTCAGCCGGACGACATCGCCGGGAACGCCGGAGAAACCGTCGACGTCGTCACGCCGGCGGCGCTGTTTCTGGTGCTGCGGGGCGAAGCGGTGCTTCCGCCCGAACCGGCATGACCAAGCGCCCGATCTTCTCGATTGTGGCTTCGATCTGGTCACCGGCCTTCAGCTTCCGGCTTTCGTTGCCGAATTCGTATCCCGGAACGCCTCCGAGACTTCCCAGGGAGAGGACGTCCCCCGGTTCTAGCGTGATGCCACGCGTGATGTGCTCGAGGATCTGTGGGATCCGAAAGATGTAGTCGGAGGTGTCCCCCTGCTGCCGGACCACGCCGCCCACCTTGAGCTCCATGCGGAGCGGATATGGGTCGCCGACCTCCTCCTTCGGAACGATCCACGGTCCCACCGCCATCGAGGCATCGAATCCTTTCCCCATGACCCAGTCGGGGGCCGAGTCGGGAGGATACTGGAGATCCCGATATCCCATGTCCAGGGCGATCGTATAGCCCGCGATGTAATCGAACGCCTGCGCCGCGGCGATGTGTTTACCCTGCTTGCCGATGACGGCGGCGAGCTCGAGCTCCACGTCGGGAAAGGTTCCGGCGTTGTGGAGCACGAGCGGCTCGCTAGGACCGACGAGACTGTTGAAGAACCGCGTGAATAGGTACGGCTGCTTGGGCACGGGCCTATGCGTCTCGGCCACGTGACTCTTTGAGTTCGAGGCGAGGAGATAGATCTTGGAGCCGTTGATCACCGGCGCCAGGAGGCGAATGCCCTCCTCCGCCTTGAACAGGTACCGGGCTCCCGTCGCGGCCCGTGGGGTCCATCCCATCTTGCGGCGCCGGTCGATGTACTCCTGAATCTTGCGGGTGATCTCGACGGATTCGGCCCCCCCCGAGAAAAAGAGCCGCATATCGCGGAAACGGCTGGGGTCCGCGCCCTTGATCGGATTCACGCCGAAATAATCGCGACATGCGGTATCGAGGTCGATGAACTCGTTTGCATCCGTGATCATTCCGAAATGGAATTGGTCGCCAAGCAGGAAGTGAACGAGCTTCACGCGTCGCTACCCCGAGGTCCGGGAGCGTGAGGGTTAGATAACGGTGGGGGGGGCCGATTTCGTCTCGGGCATCGAGGGCGCGCGTCGGGGGGAGTACGACAACAGGTGCCCGTCGCCTAAGCGTTCTAACGCCAAGAGCGTGAGACCGACGGATTGCTCCGGTCCCGGGCATTCCGGTCCCGTCATGAGCGGAGGGGCCGACGTGCCCCCGATAAGCGTCGGAGCCACATAGACGGTGAACCGGTCGAACCACCCGCCCCGAAGCACATTGGCGAGAACATGGGACCCTCCTTCGACCATCAGACGCCGGAGCCCACGCGCAAACAGCAGGTTCCAAAGCCGCGGGATCTCGACGGTGTCGCGCCCCGCCACCATCGTTTCGACCCCTTCGGGGAACTTCCGAGTGGAGCGCTCGCTGACCGCTACGATCGTAGGAAGCGAACCGTCGAGCACCCGAGAACCTTCCGGAGTCCGACCCCGAGAATCCAGGATGATGCGGAGTGGGGGGGGACGCGGAGGCTCACTGATCAGTTCCCAGTGGACCCGCAGCGAGGGGTTGTCGAGAATGACCGTCCCCACGCCGACGACGATCCCGTCCGATTCGGTTCGAAGTCGCTGGACCCGGGCGAGGTCCTCCGGCCCGGACAGATGGGCGCGTCGACCGTTGGCGTAGGCTAGTCGACCATCGGCCGAAACCGCACAGTTGACCCAGACCGCTGGCCGGAGCTCCGCCGGAGACTTCGCCAACGGCATGGTCCCGGTCACGGCCCCGAAGCGCGCAGTCGGGCGATCTCGGCTTCGAGGTCGTCGAGCGGTTCGTGAGCCGCGCGGAGGTCGTCTAAATTGATTCCGACATTGGCCAACGCCCCCTCCCAGGTAGCCCGAAGCAAGGCCAGCGAGGTAACCAGGTCGCTTTCCAACGCTGCTTTCGTTCGGCTTCGCACGCTCCCGAGCGCGTCACTGACGTGACGCGCCAATCGGGCGGTTTCCAACGGGACTTCCGCCGCCTTGCGAAGGGCCACGACCCAAACCTTCCCGGCTACGGCATCGTGCGGACGTTCCTTGAGGTCCCGCCGGGCGGAACGGACGGCTTCGTAGGCGGCCGAGTCTTCCCCGATGAGCATCAAGAACCGAGCACGCGCGACTCGGACGGAGTTCAACACGGGTTCGAGTACCGGATCTGCCCCGCCGCGGGGGATCGTGTAGACAAGGACCATTTCTCCGAGCGCGGCCCCCAAAGCTCCGGCCGCCGCGGCGGCGCTACCACCGCCCGGTGTCGGAGTGCGGGCAGCGATCCGCTCGACGAATTCACCGAAGGGTTCGGCGACCATCCCGGTATCGCCCGAGGTTCCCACAGAGCGGACCTTCCGTTCCAGCACCGCCGCTCGATCAAAGTTATGCAGCTGGAGATAGTACTCCGCGGCGTCGAAGAGAGCGTCTTCGGGGATCAGGCCGACGACTTCGGACTCCTCAATCGTAACTCCGAATCGCGCGGCTTCTCGTCGCACAAACTCGAGCGCTCGGGGGACGGAAGTCCGCCGATAGTCGGTGAGATTCATCGACACCTGGGCGCGTTGACGTTCCTTGATCTCGAAACCCAGAGCCTTTACCTCGGCCAGTCCCCCATCTCTTGCACGAATCGCCTTCGCGATCTTCTTGGCGATCGCCACGTCGGGGGTCGAAAGATACGCGTTGTAGGCGATCAGCACGGGTCGCGCGCCGATCGCCACTGCTCCGGCGGTAGGGTGGATCCGAGGTTCGCCAAAGTCCGGAGCGCGTGCCGGATCAGAGATGATCGCGTCTCGGATCCCCTCGAACTGACCCTCCCGCACCCGCGCGAGATCAGCGCGTTCGGGGCGTTGGGCGGCCATTCCGTACAGATACACCGGGATCCGGAGCTCGTGGGCGACCCGCTCGCCAAGCTGCCGTGCGAGTCCAACCGCCTCTTCGATCGAAGCCTCGCCGAGTGGCACGAAGGGAACAACATCCGTAGCGCCCATCCGGGGATGCTCCCCGTGGTGATGAGTAAGGTCGATCAACTCGGTCGCCACGCGCATCATCCGGAAGACGGCTTCGACGAGATCGGCTCCCTCGCCCGCGAGCGAGATGACACACCGATGGTGGTCGGCGTTGCTTTCGATGTCGAGGATCGTGACGTGCGGAATGGCCCGCGCCGAATCGGCTATCCGGGCGATGATTGACGAATCCCGCCCCTCGGAAAAGTTCGGCACGCATTCGAACATCGTCACGGATCTGGCCCTCCGTACGTGTCGAGCAGCGTCTGACGGGCCCGCGCGTCGGACGGCGAGCTCGTCACCACCGGCCGTTTCCGAGCACGACCAATCGCCGCCTTGACCCGATCGGGGGAGAAACCATGCCCCGTCACGAGTATCCGCTCCACTGAGGATTCATCGACAGGCCCGAAGGAAGGTACCGCGGATTCCTCCACCGCAGGATGGCGGAACAGTTCCGCGACCGGCTCCACTTCCTTCGGATCGAGGCCGGCCTTCTTCAGTGTTCCCTCCCAGCCCAGATGCTCCTGTACCAGCTTTAACGCCCGTTTCGGACCGAACCCCTTGGCTCCGTCGTTGAAGTCAGTGCCGACCAGAATCCCGATCAAGATCAGCTCGTCGCCGCTGACGCCAAGCTGACCCAATAGGTCGTCCCGGTTCACGAGTTGAGCCCCCGGGCTTTGGCCAGCGCGGCCGCGCGCGGCGAGGCCCCGCACCAGTCGAGGGGCACCAAAGAGGAGGGAGTCATAATCTTCGGACGCCGCGGCCCAGACCGACCCGCGTGCGGCCATCGTTGCCGCCTGAGCTTCACCTTCCGAAGGCGCTTGCACCGAGGGAACTCCCAACGCAGTCAGGAGCTCGCGAACTTCTTCGACCATCGATCGAGTGAGCCGGGACGTTTGTGCGGCCTTCTTCCTCGCGGTCGCAAGGTCTCCGGCGGCCAGGGCTTCGCTCCACTGCGCTTCGGCTCGCTCCTTCGCGAGGATTCGCGATCTGATCGTTCCGGCCTTGAGGTCCGGAGGGCGGCCGTCGAAGACCCAAACGGGGAGGACCCCTTGGCTCAAGAGCGACGACGTGCGGTAAAAAACCCCGATCAGATGGCTGGTCGGATGGCCCTCGGGATCGGAGAACGGCATCCCGTCGCGCTGACGGATCGTCGCGAGGAATTGGTAGATCGCATTGTAGCCATCCACGGCCAGAGAGCGTCCGGAGAGGGCGTCCCAGGGAAGCTCCTGCGGGCTGACCAACTCCCGAAACGGAAGGCCCACGATCGAAGCGAAGCGGTGCGGAGTACTTGTGGTTGCCGTCGGAGAGTTTCTCGGAGGGCGGAGAGACTGGCACGAAGGGTGAAGTACCGGAGGCCATACTCCCGGCCCGAGGCAGGCGATGGAGATCAAATGGCAGGACGAAGTCGGATCGTCCGGACTCGAACCCGGCGCCGTTATCGTGTCGAGCTTTCCGAGCGCCGGACTCGCGGCAACGGTCGCCGCACACTACATGGTCCAAGCGCTGAAGCTCCCCCGCATCGGCACCTTCGACGGTCCGGACATGGCACCCATCGCGGTGGTGCAAGATGGCGTGGTGAATCCTCCGATCCGAGTCTACGGGCAGAAGGATTTTGCCGCGATCCTCTCCGAATTTCCCCCGACGCCCTCACTTGCGTCGGCGCTCGCGACGACGATATTGAACGGCGCGATCCAGCGCAAGGCGCGGATGATCGTGTGCTTCGAGGGCGTGGTCCCGCACCCGCTGGAGGAGAATCAGGATCCTGCGGCGGAGGCCCCGGATGAAAAGGTCTGGGTTGCTTTCGCCCGCAAGGACCCGGCGATCACCAAGGCTTTCGCCCCCACCCACGCGGGGTTGCTAGAGGATGGGGTGCTCGGCGGCGTGTCGGGAGCGCTCCTCGTCCAAGGCATCAACCGGTCGATTCCCGTCGCCGTCCTTCTCGTCAGCGCTCGGGCCGTCGAGGGGCTTCCCGATCATCGAGCGGGTGCAGCGCTCATCGAATCGTTCGACCGCCTGCTCCCCGAGCTGAAGATCGACACCGGACCCTTGCGGGTCGAAGCGGAGCGCATCGAAAGGGCGCTTCGGGCGGCGATGAAGACGCAGCGTAAATCGGATGGTAACGAAAAGTCGATCACCGAGCCGGCGAGCGCTGACATGTACCGATAGCTAGGCCGTTGCGGTCCCCGCCGCGGACTAGTAGGCGTCGGTATAGGTCAGCAGGTACAGGACGCCTCCGACCATCACCGTGATCAGGATCAAGATCGAGATGGGATTCGAGGAAAAGGCCGCGACGGTCACCCCAATCAGCGCCGCGGGGAGGAGAATCGCCAACAGGAAGGTCCAGAGCTTGCCGTCCATCGCGACGGTGAGGAACGCGGGCTCCTCTTAACGGTTCTAGCTCGATGTGAGCAAGCCTCGAAGACGTCGAGCCCGTTACCGGATTCTCAGTGGAGCGCCTCGGGGGGGCGCGGAGTAGATTCGATCTCGAAGGTCAACTCGGCCTCGTGGAACGACGGACCCGCGGCGGGAGTGGGGACGAAGGGACCCAGTCGCGCCGGACTCTCCGGAGGGAGAGAGACCTCGATCGTCAGTGGTGCGGATTCTTGCGGCTCGTTCATCGCCCGCCGCGCCGCTAGCGGCCGGGCGGCTGCAGCCGCCACGAGGGCCTCCGTGGGGATGAGGTAGGCCTTCTCGATGTGGCTCGCAATGGTCTCGGCCCAGTGCTGATCCAGTTGATTGAAGGGAAGCTTGCGTTGCCGGGCCGCCAGGTACTCGTTGTCGAGGACCTGGAGGTTGGCACAGCCCCGTTGCTGCTTGGCGACGAACTCCTCCACAAAGTGAAGGCGCGCCAATCCACGGTCGGCGATCGATCGTCGATCGCCCTCCGCGAGGAACGGCTTGATCACAAACGCGGAGAGGATCTCGCACTGCCGCGCCGCGGCACCGAGTACGTAAGGAAAGGCCCCCGTGCCGCTTCCTCCTCCCAAGCTCCCGACGACCGTCACGAACGTGGCGCCCTCAAAGATCCGGTCGAGCGCCGGCTGGGCGGCATGCGCTAGCATCCCACCGACGACCGTCGAGCCGCCCGTATCGGTTTCGACCCCGGAATCGGGACCCAAGTAAACGCGGCGATCGAACTCCTCGAAGCCTTGGACCCGTGGATCGCAGTTGATCGCGACTGTCTCGAGATAGCGTAGATGTCGACGGGCAATGGCCCGACCGACTTGGATCGCGCCGCCGCCGACCGCCGCCAAAACGAAACGGACATCATGCCCGAGCCGCAGGTCTTCCAACCCTTCGATCACCGGATCCGGTGAGTCTTCCACGTTGATCTCTCGGTTGGGTCCATCTCGTGCGGCCTCGTACATTGCAACTCCCCTCTGCCGTGTCTTCCCTTGCCGCTCCCTATCGACCGACGACCCCCTTTCGCTCGAGGTCGCGAGCGCTCTCTTGGAGCGCTCCGACTTGAGCCCGCTGTTCAGCGGCTTGCTGGACCGACGATCGCGCGCGTTGGACGTGCTCCGCGACCTTGAGTTCGAATTCGGCTCGACGCACAAACTCGGCGAGCAGGTCGCCGAGCGGGCGGTCGTTGCCGACGAGTCGGGCATAGGCGCTCAAGGTTTCGATCTCGTCGCTGCGCAGTCGAACGGGAACTTCGACGATTCCCGTAGGGTCCAGGCGAGCCGGGGGTATGGCCGACAGCGCGCGAACACGCAGGAAGCTGCGCAGCGCCTCTCGCATCAATTCCGAGCGGCTGGCAAACTCTCCGTTCGAGACGAACGAATCCAGCAGCTGGAGCTCTTTGCGGTTGCACCGTAGGGCGATGCGCTCATCCTCGCGGCTCGTCAGGCGGTCCGCCGGTCCCTTCGAACCCTCAGATGCCTTGTTGGGAGCGTTGTCGAACACGACTGCGCGCTGGTATGCAGAATGCCATTATTTAAAGAGATGCTATAACCTGTGCCGAGCCCGACTCGCACATGTCCTAGTGGGTGTTCTATGACGTGTCGAACAAATTTGGAAGAGACGAAACTTGCGTCGATCATGAAAATGTCACTGTATAACCGCTCCAAATAATTGAGAAAAATCGAGCACCGGTGCGACGGACGAAGGTACCACGCTCGATCGCGCGCGGACGTGCTCTCCGCGCTCTACACGACTCCCGCGATTCCGTATATTTCGATCGCGGCGAGAATCGTCGATGGGTATCCAAGATACGTCAGGTAGATCTCACAAGCTCCCGGCACAACGAAACACCATCCCGGAGCGCCGTGGAAGTCGTCTCCGTCGACGCACGGGTTCCCGGCGTAGCCCGGGGCGCAGTCTCCTTCGTAATCTAGCGGCGTACCGGGCGTATGCGTGTAGAGAATGAAAGTATCCCCGTTATTGACGATCCCGGAATCATTCAAGAGCGGGACAAAAATCCCGAGTCGATTGTAGAGAGTGCTATAGGATCCCGAGGGAATGAAGGTCCCGCACTCCCCGAGGTGCGGCGCGTTGGGTGCGGGTCCCGTCGAGCTTCCCGGGAACCAGGTCATGGCCGCCAGCGACCCTTGGATCAAGTAGGTGGTGTAGTTCTGGTTTAAAGCGTTGGTCGCCCGGCAGACGAAGGAGAATTGGATTTGGTCTAGAGGGATGTCGCCCGGGGTATGCTGCGTAATGACGATCTGGGTGGAGTTCATCAGGGAATAGTTCCCTGTAGCGGTCGTATCACACTGGTACGTGATGGCATTGCCGAGGGTCCAAGTGTGCGGAAGGACGTTGTTTACCCAGGGGAAGTGGTACGTGTCGTAGGTGCAATCGGTCGGATCTCCCCAGACGGGATTCGACGTGCCCGATCGGACGAGGTAAGATATCGTAGGAGCGGGAGTGGGCAGATTCAGGTGCAATTCCCACAAGATGGAGCCCACGGCCACCGTCAGGCCGACCAAGAGGACCATCGAGATGATGGTGCTCACGGCCCGCAACGGCCCGATGCGCCGACGAGACCACTTGCGGACCATCGGCGTAAATACTTCGACTCGAGGGATATCTACTTTGCCTAGGCCGGGCTTTCCTCTCGAGAGCGAGATTCACCGACGCTGCGGATCCAGCGTCAATCGGGCGAACCACGACGGTGACGGAGAGTGGTCTCACCCCGAGTTAGTATGTATCAATACGCATTGATATGCAGGCCGACTATTGACGTTTTGCATATCGGCATTTGTCGTTTCCACTCGGCTATGCTTTTAAATAGGGGAGGCTTTCCATACGCATACCTGCGGGTCGAAGGACCCTCGGAGGAAAAAGGCGAATGCACGTATTTGGACGGAAAGCGAGAAGTTGGAGAAAGGGGCGCAAGCGGGGAGTATCCCCGATTATCGCTACGATTTTGCTCGTGGCGATTACCGTGGTACTGGCTGCCGTGCTCTATATCCTAATCTCAGGATTGACGAAAGGGCCCGGCAACACGCCGCTCAGCACGGCGTTCGGATTTGGAACTCCGACTCAGGTGAACCCGACGGCAGCTACGGCTGGCCAGTGCGCGGCAGCTCACTTCTGCTATGAGATCTCGATCTCGGAGGCAAGTAGCGGGTTGACCCCGAACGACGTACAGTTGAAGATGACATCCAACACCGGAACTACGATCGTTGGGGTCACTTTCTACATCGACGGTGCGACTGCCGCTCAAGGATACCTGACGGGTGGGGCGGCGACGAACCCCTCAAGCAACCCCTGGGCGGTCGGTGCCGGCACTATCACGGGAACCACCGTGTTCTCGGGAACGTTCACGATCTGGATTGACGCAGGTGCGGCCAGCGTGTACGGGCAGGGCGACCAACTGACAGCGTTCGGAATCGGCGCGTTCTCGTCCTCGGTTGGGCCGTTGACCCTTCCGTAAGGTGGACCGACGATCCCGAAGACCAACCTTTTCCCCTTCCCATTTTTCAAGCCCCTTTGCGGCTAGCGTGCCGCGAGAGACCGCGCGATCCGGGCGCCTCGGTTGGGAACTTCTAAATAGACCTCCTTGGAATGAATCATCGAGAGGTCGCTGTGAGAAGGGCCAGTCGTCGTATTTGGTCGCGAACCCTGCGTTTGGGACGTTCCCGGCGCTCGCTCCGCCGCCACTCCCGCGGGGTATCAGAGGTCGTCGCCACGATTCTATTGCTGGGCCTGACCGTCACACTGTTCTCTTCGATTTTCTTCTTCGTGAACACTTTTCCCCGGCCTCCCTCCCAGTCGGCCAGTCAATTCCAAGGTTCGCTGCTCTACACCCCGAATGGTGGATACATCACGAACGTACAGATCCTGCACCTGTCGGGCCAAGTACTCAGTTCGCCCGTGACGACGCTCTACCTTCGCTCCTCGAGCAACCCGAGCTTCTATAGCGCGCAATACACGATTGCACAGGGTCTCAACGGCTCGAACGTCTGGGCCCTCGGCCAGACGTGGAATATCTCGCTCACCTCGACGGGGCCGCAACCCGGCCCGTCCCCGAACGGCGATCCGGTCCCGGACAATATGACCGTCTACATCCTCTCGGGAACGCAGCTGATCTTCACCGTCACGCTCCCGGGGCAAGTGCCGGCGCTCGCCCCCTACTTTACAAATTTCGGAACCAAGCCGTCGCCCCCCGTTGTCGGCCAGTCCTTCAACATTACGATCTTCGTCTCGAGCACCAACCTGAACACTCACTCGGTCTACGTGAACATCTCCCAACTTCCGGGCGCGTCGGGCTCCCTGCTGAACGCCCAGGAGATGTCGAAGGGTAGTCTACCGGGCGAGTACTACTTCGTCGTGCCCGCCGGGGTGACTTCGAACGCTGGCACGTACTACGTCGTATTCAATGCGACGGCTGCCTCCACCGGCATCCGGGGCGCGCAGGGCTTCGCTCTAACGATTTCACTTCCCAGCAGTCCCTCCACGCTCCTGACAGTGGGTGCGGTCAACCTTACCGCTATCCACGCCGCCGCCAAGACGCCAAACGCTTACTTCTCGGCGCTCGTTTCCGACCTGGCGGTCTCCGGCGGCATTGTCAACGTGACGGTGTGGTTCAACATCAGCATCAACGGAGGCGCTTTCACGCTCATCCACGCCCCGGTCACCGGAACGGTCGGACCCGGCGGCACGATCACGCTCAACTCCGCCGCTTACACAAGCCCGGCCACCAGCGCCGTAGGGCAGACGTGGGTGCTCGAGGTCACGGCGACCGCGACCGGATTGGGCGAAGCCACGGGAACGGTCTCAGGGCTATTGATACATTGACCCGGCCCTGAGGGTCGGGCGGCCCACCGAGTGGACCCGCGTGGCTTGCCGGGATGGGCTATTTCGAAGAGGGGAGGGGCGAGGTATCGGCAGGGCCGGTGAGGGCGACTCCGCACTTCCAGCAGGAAGTCTCGTTCGGATAGACCACCGCCTGGCAGTTCGGACAGTGTCGTTCGTCCACCGTCGACGGCGCGCTCGACCCCGTCCCACCCGGCGGGGAGGTGGAAGTACTCGGATCCGGTCCCGGACCCGTCGGTGGAAGTTGAGCATTGGATTCGGCTCGGGCAGCCTCTTCCTTTCGGTTCGCCTCCCGACGCTTGAACCAGACGTAGACGACCAGCGCGAAGAAGAAGACTCCGCCGACATAGAGGAAGACTTCGACATAGAGGCCCAGAATGACGCCTCCCAAGGTGGTGAGGAAGTCGCCCGTCACCGGGCCTTCGATCCCCCCGCTGTAGCCGTTGTTCTCATTGAGAAAGATCCAGTAGTTCGGCGTCGTCTTGTTGGTGGAGGCGTTGATGTTCCGGACGGCCAGCCCCATCTGGAACCACCAGACGTTGCTCCCGTTGAGTGTAAGCGGGATCTCGACCAAGGTTGTCTTGTTCGTGTTCGGGGGGAACGTGTAATTGCCGACGACCAGCGGGTAAGGGGTCCCGCAGTTGGAGGAGGGCGGAGCAGTAGGACCCGTGGCGCCCGGACAGGTGCTAACCCAGACGTTCAACCATTGAGGAGTCCCATTACCCGGCGGAATGTATTGAGGGTACACGGAGACGCTGAAATTGTAGCTCTCCCCTCCGTTGCCTAGAAACGGCGAAACCTGAGCGTTCTGGAGCACGGAATTGCCGTTCCCGTTGGGTAGACTGGGGTCTGAACTGCCCGGAGACGAAGGAGTCCGCAGCTCCTGGGTGTAAAAAACGGTGAAAGCGGGGGTGGCGATCAACAGCGCGGCTAAGCCGAGGGTCGCCAGATACCGGGGGCGCTTCATGCCCCCCAAGATCGGAACGGCGAGCCCGAAGATCAAGAACGCGGGGATCGCGATCAGTACGCCGAGGTACGCCAACGCGCCGAATAGGACGAGCGTGGCGAGGGCAATGAGGGCGATTCGACCCCACCGTGTTGCGACGAAAGCCCTAAAGCCGCCCTTCCGCTCCACAGCCGAGCGGAGGCGAGTCGGCCTTCCTAATTAAGCAGTGGGGGGCGGACCATCGTCGAGGGAGCCGGAACCGATACTCGCCTCGCGTTGATCATCCTCGACGGGCTCGGGGACCTCCCGCATCCAGACACCGGAGGACTCTCTCCGGTCGTGGCGGCTCGGACGCCGAATCTCGACCATTTGCTCACGCTCGGGCAGTCCGGCGAAGTCGTGGTTGTGGGTCTCGGGGTGGCGCCCGAATCCGACGCCGGCGTGCTAGCGCTCCTCGGGTACGACCCTGTGCGAGATTCCCCCGGTCGCGGCGTGCTCGAAGCGGAGGGCGTCGGAATATCCTTAGATCCGGGCGATGTGGCGCTCCGTCTGAACTTCGCTACGGTTGATGGCGAGGGAGCCGTCCTCGATTCGAGGGTGGGCCGATCCCTCGGGACGGCCGAGGCTTCCGAGCTGGCGCGCTCCCTCACGGAGGCCGACCTCCTGGCGGCGGAAGGTATCCGGGCCGAGGTACGTGCGACCGTCGGGCATCGGGGGGTCCTCTGGCTTCATCCGCGCGAGGGTGGCCGGCTTTCGGACCAAGTATCGAATTCAGACCCGTTTTACGAAAAGGTCGGGGGAATGGGAAAAGCGCGGACCGCCCCCCAACCGCACCTCCTCGTTGTGCGCCCGTTGGACTCGTCGCCCGAAGCAGTCCGGACCGCTCGCGGGATCAACGACTTCACCATGCGAGCCGGGAAGATTCTCGCCGGCCATCGCGTGAACGCCCGTCGAGCGTTGGCGGGCAAACTCATTGCGAACGCCGTACTCCTGCGCAACGCGGGACGGCGGACGCCCGGAGTGCCTGAGCTCTTCACGCAGAAGTATGGAATCGACGGCGCAGCGGTGACCGAGATGCCGGTCGAACGCGGAATCGCTCGCTTGCTCGGGCTGGCCGACCTCTACGTAGGTCCGATGGGACCGGATCGAGCGACGGGCTTCCGGGAGCGGGCGGAAGCAACGCGGAAGGCGCTCGAAAAGTACCCATTCGTGTACGTCCACCTCAAGGGACCCGACGAGCCGGGGCACGACGGTAACGCGCGGCTCAAGCAAGAGATTGTGGAAGCGATCGACGCTTCGTTCTTTGGTCCCTTTGTCAGCGGTCTCGACTGGAGCCGCACTCGAATTGCGATCACGGCCGACCATGCCACGCCCTGCGTTCGAAAGGGCCACTCCGACGACCCAGTGCCCTTATTACTCGTTGGAGCGGGGGTCCCTCCTCCGAGCGGATCCGAGCGCCTGAAATTCGGGGACGCGGCATCCGCGCACGGAGGCCTCGGCACGCGGCGCGGGAACGAGCTCCTAGGGCTCTTGCGTCGTTCGCAGATCGAGACTCCGTGACGCGGAGTGCGGCACTGCGGGTCGATCGTACTCGCGGAGAGGAAATTCGCGCACAACTGGCCGCGAGCGGAGCACTACGCACGGAGCTAGCGATCCGGCGAGAGGGCCAGTATCTCGTCTTTCCGGTCCTTCCGTCGGCCATGCCCGATCCGGCTTGGGGAGAGTGGATCGAGGCCGAATTCGAGTTGTTGGTCAAATCCTCCGTGCGATCGTATCGGGACCTCCTTCCGTGGACCGAGGCGGACGCCCGGTTCCTTCCTCGATCGTTCGATGTAGTGGGCGACATCGTGCTTGTTCGAGTCCCGGAGGAGTTACGCAGTCGATCCGCCGAGATCGGCGACGCCCTTCGCCGGTTCGTGCCAGGCGCCAGGTTGGTAGGGGCCGACTTTGGCGTGCATGGCGAAACGCGGCGACGTCGCTTGGTCGCGATCTCCGGTTCCGGTTCGTGGCGGACCCGGCATCGCGAAAACGGAATCGAAATCGAGGTGGAAGTCGATCGGGCCTATTTTTCCCCACGCCTGGCGCGTGAACACGAACGAGTTGCCACGGAAGTCCGTGCCGGAGATCGCGTCTTCGACCTGTGCTGCGGCGTAGGTCCATTCTCTCTCACGATTGCAAAGGAGGCGCGGTCCCGGAAGATCGTCGCCGTCGATGCGAATCCGGCAGCCATCGAACTGCTGGAGGCGACGCGCGCTCGATACCCATTCGCGCAACGAATAGAGCCCCGGCTCGAGCGATTCGAAGAGTTTCTTTCGGGAGGCGAACTCGCCGAGCGCGTAATATTCAACCTCCCCCACGAAGGAATTAAGTACCTACCCTCGGTGGCACAAGCTGTCGCACCCGGTGGCCGGCTCTATTACTACGAGCTGGTCGCCCGCGAGGATGCGGGGCGACGGAAGGAGCAGATCGTGCAGCAGACCCACTCCCCGGGGGATTGGACCGTCGCCACGGTGCATACAGTGCACCCCTATTCGCCACGGGCGGACATCATGGCCTTCACTCTGCAACGCGCGCCGGAGTGAGCTCGGGCCATGCCGCTCGTCGTCGCGCTCAGCGAAGTCTCCGACTCGGAAATCGCGCTCGTCGGAGGGAAAGCCGGTAAACTCGGGGAAGTCGTCCGGCAGGGGCTGCCCGTTCCTCCGGGCTTCGTTATCACGACCGAGGCCTACGAAGCCTTCGTCGCGTCAACGCCGCTCAAGACGGTCATTCCCCAGGCCCTCGCGAAGCTCGACCCCGGTCGCCCGGAGTCGGTCGAAGAGGCCGCGCAAGAGATCCGCCATGCCTTCGAATCGACCGCGTTTCCCAAGAGCCTGCGAGAATCGATCGTGGCCGCGTATGAGGCGTACCGGACCGAGCACGCGGTGAAATTTTCGGCCGTTCGGTCTTCGGCGACGGCCGAAGATCTGGAAGGCGCTTCCTTTGCCGGGTTGCAAGATACCTATCTCAATGTAACGGGAACCGAGGAGATTCTGAAGGCGGTCCGAAAGTGCTGGGGGTCGCTCTTCACCGCCCGGGTATTGGTGTACCGGTCGCGGAAGGGATTCGACCATTCCGCAGTTCGCCTGGCGGTGTTGGTCCAAAAGATGGTCGATTCCGTCGTCAGTGGGATCCTCTTTACGCGGGACCCCAACACCGGCGAGAACCACATGATCATTGAAGCCGGATGGGGACTGGGGGAAGCGATCGTAGGAGGGGAGATTACCCCGGATCATTACGTCGTGGACGGTGCTTCCCAGCGCCTTATCCACAAACAGATATCCGAGCAGAAGGTTCGGCTGGTTCGTGCCGAGGCCGGAGGTAACCGTCACGAAGAGGTCCCTGCCGCCGAAAGATCCGTCCAGAAGCTCTCAGACGAGCGAATCCAGCGATTGGCCTCGTTGGCTCGTGTCATCGAATCCCATTACCGTCGACCCATGGACGTGGAGTGGTGCGCCGACGCGCAAAGCCTCTACATCGTCCAGGCACGACCCGTGACTACGATTCCCGCCGGCTCGGGGGACGTCTCGGGCGGTCCACTCGACGCGCGGAACCCCCGGTCTTCGCCGCCCGAGGCACCATCGACCTCGGAGGAGGCGCCGATATTACGCGGATTCGGGGCGAGCCCCGGGATTGCGGGTGGCACGGCCCGGCTACTCTTGCGAGCCGCGGAAATGGACAAGCTCAAGACCGGCGAGGTGCTCGTCACGACGATGACCACGCCGGACATGGTTCCGGCGATGGCGCAGGCCGCCGCTATCGTCACCGATGAAGGCGGGATGACGTGCCACGCCGCGATCGTCTCGCGCGAGCTCGGCGTGCCGTGTGTCGTCGGAACTCGAACCGCGACGAAGGTGATCGCCGATGGAAGCGCGGTCTCGGTGGATGGCAAAACTGGGAGCGTGTACGCCGGCCTGGGACGAGCGACAAAGGTGGTCACGCCCCCCATCGGCAGCACGGGCGGGACGTCCAGCGGCGGGCACGAGGGTCATGCATCGCCCGTGACGGCCACGAAGATTCTCGTTAATGTCGGCGTCCCCGAAAAGGCGGTCGAGTATGCGCGACTTCCGGTGCAAGGAGTCGGGCTTCTCCGAATCGAGTTTATTTTTACGGCGCATGTTCGGGAGCACCCAATGGTACTCCTGAAACAGGGGAAAGAAGCCCAGCTCGTCAACCGGTTGGCCGATGGGATTGCGCAAGTCTGCCAAGCGTTCTACCCGAGGCCGGTGATCGTTCGTACGTCGGATTTCAAGACGAACGAGTACCGGGGGATGCCGGGAGGCGAAGAGTTCGAGCCGAAGGAGGAAAATCCGATGATCGGTTGGCGCGGATGTTCGCGGTACATCTCCCCGATGTACCGGCCCGCATTCCTCTGCGAACTCGACGCGATCCAAAAGGTCCGAACGGAAAAGGGGCTCAAGAACGCGCACGTCATGCTCCCTTTCGTCCGCAACACGTGGGAACTCGAGCAGATCGCCGAGATGTTCAAGGAAAAGGGACTGAAACGCTCACGGGACTTCAAGCTTTATCTAATGGCCGAGGTCCCGGCCACCGTGATGCTCGCACGAGAGTTCTCGCATCACTGTGACGGCTTTTCGATCGGGTCGAACGACCTGACCCAGCTCGTACTCGGAGCCGACCGCGATTCCGAGACGCTCGGGCGCATGGGCTACTTCGACGAGCGGGATCCGGCGGTTTTGCGCGCGATCGAAATGTTGATCGAGGGGGCGCATGCCGAGGGTGCCTCTGTGGGGATCTGTGGGCAAGGCCCCAGCGTGTATCCCGAGTTCGCAGAGTTCCTCGTGCGCCAGGGGATCGATTCGATCTCGCTCAATGCGGATACGGTGATTCCCACGATCCGCACGATCGCCTCGCTCGAGCAACGCTTGAAGTTGGACGGATTGCGGCGCAACTGAGCCGGCTCGCCGCTGATTTCTACCGCCTGCGCGGGGGCCGCCATCGGGGGGGCGTCGGCGGGCCGGGAGGCGGGATCGAGAGCTCGGCGTCGGCGGGAAGCGTGAAGACCGCATAGCGTCGCGCGGCGGCAAACCCCAACCGCTCGAGCCGATGTTCGAGTCGGGGCGATTCGGACCAGATCGCGATCGATGCTTCGGAAGGGTGGCCGCTTGCCCTCAAGATCTCCCCGACCAGGGCCGTTGCCGCGCCCTTTCCACGCTCCTCGGTGCGAGTTGACACTGCAAAGATGCCGGTCGACCGCCGATAGCGATACACGAGCGAGGCACTGACTGGCTCTTCCTCCTGGAACGCCAGCCACGGGATGAGCGACTCCTCGGGATTCGGGTGGTGCCAGGCGACATCGATCGCGCGCCGGAGCTCGTCTCGCTCGTTCGGCGCGCTCCAAAAGGACACCACGGCATCGAGTTCATCGGCCGTCGCGCTCCGAATCGTTAGCTCGCCGACCGGCCCCGTCTCCAAGGGATTCGCGGCCAGCAACAGCGTGAGGGGGGAGCCGGAGGGGCGGAATCCCAGTTGCTCGAGTGCGGATTCGAGAAACTTAGGAACGGGGAGTGGAACGCGAAACGAGGGCCGTAGGGCGCGCTGAAAATAATGATCCAGCGCTCGCTCGAAGAACGCGGCGATCCGCTCGCGCCCCACGACGACCTCCTGCGCGAAGTTGAATCGAGGTACGGCGATCCGCTCGTGTGTGACCAACGTCGCGCCCGGGATCTCCAATGCGAATCCTCCGAGGGCGAGAACAAACTGTCGTTCCATCTCCTGCGCCGATCGAACGGCGCCATCGCCAACGGAGATTCCCACGTATGGCGGAATCTCGGGGACGCTTAAGAATCGCTCGGCGCCGCGCTCAGCCTACTTCTATCAGCGCGGTCAGAACTTTTTGCCAGGCTCAGGGAATGGGTCAAGGTTGAGGAAGAGCGTGGAATACGAAACCGGTGCGAGAGGGAGGACTTGAGGTAAGGGGTTTGGCACCAGTCATTGACTTCGGTTGTTTCTCTGAGGCAAATGCGACATGGCGTTGACCCGGGAAAACTCGGCCGATCGATACCGACGCCCTGGTCATCGCTCGTTTCCGCCTTCGAAGAAGAACCGTTAATATCCGAGCCCGACTCCCCCGCGACGCGAGCGGTATTCTCTCCCCGGTGGAACCTAGATGCCGATTTCGAATCTCCGTGCCCCCGCGTTCGTTGCGGTTCTCGGGGGAGGGAACATGGGGAGCGGGATCGCCCAAGCCTGCGCCCAGGCCGGGTTCTCGGTTCGGGTCCGCGACCTTGACGCCGCGATTCTCGCCCGAGGCCAAAGTTCGATCGAAAAGACCCTCCAGGGTGGTATCGAGCGGAAGAAACTGACCACGAGCCGTCGCGACGAGATCCTGGGCCGGATTGCCTTCACCACGGAGCTCGCAGCCGCCGTGGACGGCGCGGCGCTCGTGATCGAGGCGGTCTTCGAGGACGAGGCGGTGAAGACGGCCCTGTTTACCGAAGTCGCTCGCGTCGCCGGTCCGGATGCGATCGTCGCGACCAACACTTCTTCTCTTTCGGTCACGAAACTACAGCAGAATTTTCCGCGTCCCTCGCGCTTCGCGGGTCTTCATTTTTTTTGGCCGGCGGCGCTCAACAAACTGCTCGAAGTGATTGCCGGCGACCAGACTGATCCCAGCGTGGTCCGCGTGCTAGAGCAGTTCGGATACGCGCTCCGCAAGATTCCCATTCAAGTCCGGGATAGCCCCGGATTCGCGGTCAACCGATTCTTCGTCCCATACCTAAACGAAGCGGCTCGAATGGCGGGCGAAAGCGTGGCGAACCTGCGGACGATCGAAGAGGTCGGGCGCGAGCTATTCGAGACCTCGCTCGGCCCGTTCGAGCTGATGAACGTGACCGGGATACCCATCGCTCTCCACTCCGAGACGACCCTCGCGACCGCCTTCGGCGGACCCTACACAGTCGCCCCGCTGCTGGAATCGCAGTTCCGCTCCGGCCAGCCTTGGGGCTGGAAGAGCGCCGAGCTCGAACCCGATCGGAAGGCCGCCGTCCGGGATCGATTCTTAGGGTTGGTGATCGGTATCGCGACCCGGCTGGCGGAGGAAGGAGTTGCCAGCCCCGAGGCCATTGATCGCGGCGCCGTCGTGGGGCTCAAATGGCGACGCGGACCGTTCGCGCTACTTTCGGGGATTGGCCTCTCCGAGGGTCTCGCGCAGGTCGAGGCGTACGCGCGAGCCTGGGGCCCCTCCTTTCCCATCTCGCAAGAACTCCGAGACCGCGTCACACGGAAGGAAGAGCGATGGCCGTTGAACCTCGTTCGCGTGGACCGGCACGGCCCGGTGGCGTGGGTGTTGCTGGACCGGCCGGAGGTGCTGAACTCTCTCAACTCCGAGCTGCTCGAGCAGATTGAAGCAACGTTTCACTCGCTCCTCCACGACGCGGAACTCCGCTGTGTCGTGCTCGCGGGCTCGGCTCCGGTCTTTGCGGCCGGAGCGGATATCCGTGAGATGGCCCGAAAGGACCTCGCGGAGGGGCTTGCTTTCGGATTTCTCGGGCAGCGCGTCGCTCGGGTGATCGCCGAATTTCCCCGCCCCGTCCTGGCGCTCGTAGAGGGCTTTGCCCTCGGAGGGGGGCTCGAGATCGCGTTGGCCGCCGACCTGATCGTGGCGGCCGAAGGCGCTCAACTTGGTCTCCCCGAGGTCACGGTAGGGATCCACCCGGGGATGGGGGGCGCGAGTCGTCTGACCCGGCGGATCGGTCCCGCCAAAACGAAGTTACTCGTCTACTCAGGGATCCCCGTCTCGGCGGAAGAGGCGCATCGCCTTGGATTCGTCGAGCGGATCTATCCGGCAGCTACGGCACGGGAAGAGACCGAGCGCCTCGCGCAGACCATCGCAAGTCGGGCGCCGCTGGGGGTCCAGTGGATCAAGCGGGTAATCGACCAGGGGCTCGACGCCCCGCTCGCCACCGCCCTGCACCTCGAGGGGGAATCGGCGGGCCACACCTTCGGAACCGCGGACCGAACCGAGGGCATGCAAGCGTTCCTTGAGCGACGCCCTCCGAAATTCGCGGGCAAGTAAGGCGTTGGAATCTTTGTGAGCCGCGTGGCTTCAGGGAGACGCGTGGTCCGCCGCGAGGTGGGCTCGATACTTGCCCGCATCCAATAGGGTCGTCGGGTCGAGCGCGCTCGCGAGCGCGAGCTTGAACAGCCAGCCCTTGCCGTACGGATCCTGATTGATCCACTCGGGGTGCAGTTTGAGCTCGGCATTGACCGCCGAGACGGTGCCGTCCCGCGGCGCATAGACATCGGCGACCGTCTTCACCGACTCCAGGACGAGCACGGTAGCTCCGGCGGCGACGGATTTTCCGACCGAGGGCAAATCGACGAACACGATGTCGGTTAGCTCCGATTGTGCGTGGTCAGTGATGCCCACCAGGATCACGCCCTCCTCACTTTTCACCCATTCGTGGCTCGTTGTGTAGTACCGGTCCTCCGGGATCTTGGTTTCCGTCACGTTCCCTCCATCCAACTATCCTGATACGCGCGCTGGGTCGCAGTGAGCTCGTCCAGCCCTACCCCCAGCGATGCCAGCGCCGCGCGCGCCACGGCCGCATCGATCTCGGGGGGCACCGGGTGGACCTGAACGGCCAGCTCGCGTCCGTGATGTACGAGGTACTCGGCGGAGAGGGCCTGGAGCGCGAAGCTGAGGTCCATGATCTCGACGGGATGTCCTTGGCCCGTGGCGAGATTGATCAAACGTCCATCTCCGAGAAGATAGACGCGACGCCCATCGGCGAACACGAACTCCTCCACGCTCGGGCGCACCACCGCGTGGCTGACGGCAAGTCCGGCCAGATCCGACTTCGAGATCTCGACATCGAAGTGTCCGGCATTGGAGAGCAAGCAGCCGTTCTTCATGACCTTAAAATGCTCCGCCCGCACGACCTGCGTGTTGCCCGTCACGGTAACGATCAGGTCGGCGCGCTTCGCAGCCTCGAGCATGGGCTCGACGGCGAACCCATCCAGCCGCGCCTCGATGGCGCGCACCGGATCGACCTCCGTGACAATCACCTCGGCACCCATCCCCCGCAAGCGGATCGCCACCCCCTTACCGGCCCACCCATAGCCCGCGACCACGCCGACGCGCCCCGCGATGAGCAGATTCGTCGCCGTCATGATCCCATCCAACGTCGACTGCCCCGTGCCGTACCGATTGTCGAACAAGTGCTTCATCGGGGCATCATTTACGACGATCGCAGGGAAAGGGAGCACTCCGGCACGCTCCATCGCGCGCAACCGATTGACCCCTGCGGTCGTTTCTTCGGTCGAACCTCGGATCTTGCCGCGACCCTTGCGGGTTTGGAGCACGAGGGCGACCAAGTCCGCGCCGTCGTCGATGATCACATCCGGATCGGCGTCCAGCATCGCGTGAACGCCGGCCTTGAAATCGGCCACCGATTCGCCCTTGACCGCGTGGGTTTCGACGCCCAGCTCGCGAACGGCCACCACGGCGTCGTCGTCCGTAGAGAGCGGATTCCCCGCGGCCAGGCGGACGTCCGCCCCGCCCGCTTGCAGCGCAAGGGCGAGGGCGGTGGTCTTCGCCTCGACATGTAGAACGCAGGAGACCGTCAGTCCCTGGAACGGCTTCTCCGACTTGAATCGGCGCCGGATCCCTTCGAGGATCGGCATGTGGCTTCGGGCCCATCCGATCTTCAGACGGCCACTTTCCACGTCGCCGGGCATCGAGGTCGTCCGCCCCATGCGGAGGTCGAGTTAAAACCGTTGGCTCATCGAACGACCCACCAATAGTTCGTGGCGTGCGACGGGCGCGTCGATCCCACTATTGTGTGACGGCGCCGCAGAACGGACAGACCAGATACTCGGGCGGGACTTCCTTGCCGCAGTTCGGGCACGGTTTGAGCCCACCTCCCGTTGGAGCGGCGGTAGTCGGGGGTGCCGCGGCGGTCGTCGGCGTCGTACTCGGAGCGCGACCCGCAGGGGGGCTGGAGAGAGGGGGCGCGGCGCCAGTGGGTGCACTGCCCGCGGCCATGGCGCCGCCTGCACCGCCCTTGGGGGGCTGCTGGGGAGGGGGGGTTGCCACCGAGACTTCGGCGTTCGCAGCGGGAGGAGCGGTCATGCCGGCGCGCGAAGCGCCCTGGCCTTGCTGCATTCGCCACTGGCTATACGGAACGTAGGTCGGCTGGCGCTTCCACCAGTCCCAGAACGCGCCCTCGCTGTAGTTTTCGCCGAGCTCGCGCTTGGCGTCACCACGGAAGCGCTCGACAAAGTCCGCGTAGCCCTGGCGCTCGGGGTCCGCGGCTTCGGCGCCGGGCTTACCGAGCAACTGGGCACTGCATTCTGGGCAGTACTCCGAATTCGCTGGGATCGTCGCGCTGCATCGACTGCAACGCACGAGGTCGGATTCAAACTCCGCGCCGCACTTCGGACATACGAGCGCATCGGCAGGGATCAGCTCCCCGCACTCCCCGCATTCCACGAGCTTGCCGCGCGCTTGGCGCGGGATGACGACGAGGAAGAGCACCAACAGGACCACCACGACCGCGACGATGATCGCGAGCCACAGCCAGAGCGGAAGTCCCAGCACTTTCTGGAACAGGAGACCGGGGGTCGACGAGGCCGTTCCCGCTACGGTAACGGTACTCGGCGCCGTGATCGTCGGAGAAGTGGCTCCGTTGAAGTAGCCCGTGATGGTCAGGGTGTACGTTCCGGGCCCAAGGATCTGCTGGAGCGGGAAGTAGTCGAAGTCGAAGGAGCCGTTGGTCACGTCGCCGTTCTGGGCGATCAGGATCGGACTGCCGCCGCCGGAGGGAGTGGCGGTGACGTTGACGAGCACCGGCTCGGTCCCATTGAACGAGACCTTTCCGGAGACGACGTAGGTCGTGTCGATGTTGATCGTGCCCGCCATCCCGAACTGGACGTCATAGAGCGTGATCGTTTGGGTGTAGAGCGGGAAGTTCGTCGTGGGGGCATAGTCGATCGAAGCAGGGTAGGTCAGACCATAGGGGAAGGGAGTCACCGACCAGTTGAACCAGCGGGTCGAGCCTGCGCCACCGCCCGGAGTGCTGACCGCAACATGGTAGGCTCCGAGGAAGTTACCTCCCGGAAGGTCCGAAGCGTTGAGTTGCGACGAGGCGAGTAGCCGGTACGAGACGCCGCGAGCGTCGGAGGCCCCGTAGCTCTTGATCCCGTGTGAGCTATCCCACCAACTCACGTAGTTCCAAAGAGTAGGGCTCGCGACCGAGAGCTGATTGGCCCAGGCGGCGGTCGCATTGTTCGCTTGGGTAGACCCGTAGGCGTAGAACGCCAAGGTCTGGGCCTGAGGGATCGGTACCTTGTTCTTACCCGTGATTGGGAGAGCGGCCCAGCGGTAGAACGTCGCATTGCTGGTTCCCTGGGTCTGCACTACGGCGGTTTGGTCGTATGAGCCGGAGTAGGAGACGAAGGTTGAGAGGTTCCCGAAGTAGCCGTCCGCGCCACCCGAGAGCCAGACCTTGTTCGAGTACCATGGATAGGGGGTGGTGAGCTGATCCGGGCTCGCGGGCGGGAGGGCCCACGTCAAGTCGATCGCACTATCCGCGGAGGTGAACGTGGTGCCCGCTCCGCTTACGTTCAGGTTGAAGTTCAGGGCGGGGTCGAGGGTCAAGGTGGTCATGGAGATGTTGACTGGACCCGTGGTCGGTCCGAAGCTGAGGTTCAGGACCGATGCTCCTGTGCCGAAGCTGCCCGTGTAGTTGAGGAAGTTCAATACTCCCTGGGTGTCGAGATAATCGACCGCCGTCGAGATCAGCGGGATCGTGACGACGAGGCCGTATCCCTCCGTGAAGTTGAAGCCGTAGTCGAATGGGAACGAGTTCCCGTTCACGGTCAGCGTGGGGACCGAAGTGACGTGGTTCGCGGTCGTATTGTAGATAACCGTGATCGAGCCGCCGATGACCGGGGCGGTCGGGTTCAACCAATCTCGAACGAGTGACTCCGAATCGGTATCCAGGTTGAACTGTTCGATAGTGTAGCCCGCCCCGGTGATGGTCGCGACCTGGCCGCTGGGGGGGGCGAATCCGATTGTCGGGCCCGGAACGCCGTTCGCGGTCAGATTGTCCGCGTACGTGTTGTTGTAATAGCTTTGGAGCAGGTTGAACTGCGCCCCTCCGGTCACGGTGACGGCGGGAGCAAAGTCGACATCCCCGGCAATCGCGGCTTCCGCGCCCAATAGGTTGACGGCCGAGTTATTGGTGATCCTGCTCTGGTTGGCGGTGAAGACCGCGCTTTTCCCCTCCACGTTCAGCCAGCCTGGAAACTCAAACGAGCTCTGGAAGAGGGTCATGACGCCGCCGTTGACGGTAACGTTGAGTTTGGGGTAGTCGTTGAGAATGTTGGTGTCCGTCGTCAGGATCGAATTATTGAACGTAACGGTTCCCTGATCGACGAAGTGGTAGATGTGACTGAGGCGCTGAATCGGAGTGCCCACATCCGAGACGAATTGAACGACCGACAGCGTGGTGTTCTGCACGATTAGGGTACCGCCGCTCTCGACCGTGATATTGCCCGCTTGGAAGTAAGGCTGGGAGCTCGAGGTTGGCTGAATGGTGACGGTCTGACCGGCCAACACTACCAGGTCGCCATGCGTGATGAGGGGGGGGTGCGCGGTACCGACCGCCGGGGTTACAGCGTTCGCGGCAGTCGGGACGGAAAACGAGGGCAGGCCCCCCAAAAGGAACATTCCTACGAGGGCGATCGCCAGGATTCCCAAAACGGTACCAGAGTGAGAAAAGAGCGCCCCTCGTCGACCGAGAGGAGAACGAATTGAACGGTCCACGGACAAAATAAAGGCGGGGTCCCCGTATAAAAATCAATTGGTAGCGGGGGCGCGCAGGACGAACGGAGGACGCCGCGCTCGGCGAGGATTACGGCGTGGGGCCCCGTAAAATGACCTTGCCAAACAGGTCCGGTGCGTCGAGCCGGGAGAAGGCACCGGCCCCTTGCTCGAACGGAAATATTGAGTCGAGGACCGGCTTGAGATCGCCCCGCGCCAGGAGGGCCAGCACTTCGTCGAAGTCGGATCGATTGGCCATGGTGCTCCCCCGGAGCGACGACTGGCGCCAGAAGAGGGTCCGCAGGTCGATCTCGGCCAATGGTCCCGCGGTGGCCCCGATCACGACGACCCGACCGCCTCGGGCCAGAGCACGGAGCGATCGGGGTACGGTGGGGGCGCCGACGGAGTCAAAGATGACATCTACCCCCCGTTTCCCGCTCCAATCCCAGAGCACCTTGTCCAGCGGCCGGTCTTCTCCAAAGACCAGGATGTCGTCGGCCCCGAGCGACCGGGTTCGTTCGGCTTTGGCTTCTGTCCGGGAAGCCACGGCCACGTTTCCGCCCAGCCGCTTGGCGATCTGAACGGCGGCGGTGGTGACCCCTCCTCCCGCTCCAATGATCGCGACCCGTTCGCCAGGCCGGAGTTGCGCGACGGTCTTCAGCGCCCGCCAAGCGGTCTGGAAGACCAACGGAACGGCCGCCCCTTCGGCATAGTTCAGCGACCGTGGGAGGGGGTAGACGTTGCGCCGCGGTACGACGATGAAGCGCGTCGCCGACCCTTGAGTATGTTCTCCGAGGATCCGAAAATTTCGGCAGAACGACTCTTCGCCCGCGAGACAAGCGTCACACGTGCCATCCGAGAGGCCCGGATTGACCAGTACTTGGGTGCCTACAGTCAGATCGGTCACGTCGTCTCCGAATGAATCGACCTCCCCCGCTCCATCAGAGCCCAGCACATGGGGTCGGTCCACCGGAACGCCAGGGATACCGGCGAGCGTGAATCGGTCGAGCCGGTTGAATCCTGCCGCATGAATGCGAATCCGTACTAGACCAGGTCCCGCTACCGGCTCCGCGATATCGACGTAGCCGAGCCCTTCCGCCGACCCGTGCTCTTGGAATCCGAATCCGAGCATGCTCACGACTCCCGGGCGACCGTCCACCGGGTCCCGCCGTCATGATCCTCGATGCGAACTCCGGCTTGGGCCAGTTCGTCGCGGATCCGGTCGGCCTCGGCAAAATCACCACGAGCGCGCGCCCGCGCTCGGGCGGCGATCGCGACCTCCACGACCCGCGTCCAGCCCTCGGTCATCGCCGCCGGGCCGTCCTCGAACAAGCCCAACACCTCTTCGGCCCATCGGAACGGAATGTTGAGGGATCCCAGCGCCGTGCCCGATAGGGTTTCGATGCGGGGCATCCACGGCTGGATCGCCGTAACCCATTCGAAGAGACGTGCCATCGCCTCTCGGGTGTTGAAATCGTCGGCCATCGCCGACTCCATCGCGTCGAGGGCATCGGAGGCCGATTGCGCGACGTCGGCCGGGAGCTCCTGACCTCCGCGCTCCATGCCCTCCGCCTGTAAGAGGGCCCGGATCTTCTGATGAGTACCGTTCAGTCGCTCGTAGGCCTCTCGAGCCTCCTCGAGGCTCTTACCGGGAACGAAATCAAGGGGACTCCGATAGTGAGCGTTGACGTAGTAGAATCGTATGACCATCGGGCCGAACTCGTCCAGCGCCGAGTCAAGCGAATAGACATTGCCGAGCGATTTCGACATTTTCTCGCCTCCCATGTTCAAAAGACCCACGTGCATCCAGAAATTCACGAGCGGGGACTTGCCGGTCGTGCTCTCGGCGAGTGCGATCTCGGCCTCGTGATGCGGGAAGATCAGGTCGAGTCCCCCTCCGTGGACGTCATACCGCTCGCCCAGCAGACGCAGCGTGATCGCCGTATCCTCGATATGCCATCCGGGCCGGCCCGGCCCCCACGGGCTCTCCCACGACGGCTCGCCCGGAGTTGCAGCCTTCCAGATCACAAAGTCTTCCGGCGCCCGTTTGCGTCGATCGACCTCGACCCGGGCACCGGGTCGGAGGGCCTCGACGCGCTGACCCGAGAGCTTCCCGTACTCCGGAAACTTGGCCACTTCGAAGTAGACGGAACCCTCCACGGCATACGCGGCTCCTTTCGCGATCAAGGACTCGGTCTGGCGAATGATCTCCGGGATGAAGTCGGTGGCATAGGGGTAATAATTGACTGTCCGGACCCCGAGTCGCTGCATCGCCAACTGCCAGGAGATCGCGTTCCGTTCCGAGACCACGAGCGGGTCGGAGCCAAGCTCAGCGGCCCGAGCGATGACCTTGTCATCGAGATTCGTGACGTTCTGAACGTGGAACACGCGGTACCCCCAGCGCGTGAGGGTGCGCGCCACGACGTCGAACGTCACCGCCGTCTTGGCGTGTCCGATGTGGGCTTCGGCATATGGGGTCAGGCCGCAGACAAAGAGGTTCACTTTCGGTGGGACGATCGGAGCAAATAGGCGGCTCTCGCGCGTGAGCGAGTCGTAGATCGTCGGGCGACGCACGACCTACACCGCCCGAAGCGCCTGGAGCACGTCCGCCGACAAGTCTCGCGGGTCTTCGATGCCGCAGGACAGTCGGATCAGGCCGTCCGAGATGCCGCGGGCCTCTCGAACCTCTTTCGCCACGCTCGCGTGGGTCATGGTCGCGGGGTGATCCACGAGGGACTCCACGCCGCCCAGGCTCTCGGCCAACGTGAAGACCCGGAGCCGACGTAGGAATCGCCGAGCCGCAGCCATCCCTCCGCGGAGATCGAAACTCACCATCCCTCCGTAGCCATCCATCTGTCGGGAGGCGAGCGCGTGCTGCGGATGGGACTTCAAGCCAGGATAGTGGACCGCGCGAACCACGGGGCTCCCTTCGAGACTTCTCGCCACCGCGCGCGCGCTGAGCTCGTGCGCCCGCATGCGAACGCCGAGGGTGTGAATGCCCCGTAGGACAAGAAAGCAGTCAAACGGGCTCGGCACTGCCCCGGCGGCGTTCTGCAGCCAAAGGAGCCGCTGCCCCAACTTCCGCTCGCGCGTGACGAGCGCCCCGCCGACGACGTCGGAATGCCCGCCTAGGTACTTTGTCGTAGAGTGGAGCACTAGGTCAGCACCCAATTCTAAGGGGCGTTGGAGCGCCGGGGACGCGAACGTATTGTCGACCCCGACGAGCGCGCGATATCGATGCGCGAGACGGGCGATCGCGCGAAGGTCCACCACATGCATCAACGGATTGGTCGGGCTCTCGAGGAACACGAGGGACGTTGGTCCGGATTCGAGTGCGGCCTCGACGAGTTCGGGCCGCGTAGTATCCACGTACTCGACTTGGAGGCCGTACTGCTTGCGATGATGCTCGAGGAGTCGCCAGGTTCCGCCGTACAGATCGTCGGTCGCGATCACGCGGCTCCTGCCTGGGAAATGGGCGAGCAGGGTCGCGAACGCCGCCATCCCAGAGGCAAATGCGATGCCCGTCCGGCCCGACTCGAGTTCCGCTAACGTCTGCTCCAGCATCGTGCGGGTGGGGTTCCTGGTCCGACTGTACACGTACCCCTTGTTCTGATTCGGCGCCGCCTGTTGGAACGTGCTCGAGAGGTAGATCGGAACGTTCACTGCCCCCGTCGCGACGTCGGCCGATTGGCCGGAGTGG
Organism: Thermoplasmata archaeon; assembly: GCA_049300255.1. Lineage (GTDB taxonomy): Archaea > Thermoplasmatota > Thermoplasmata > Lutacidiplasmatales > UBA184 > Lutacidiplasma. Next base: position 72,265 of record JBAQJJ010000030.1, on the reverse strand, counting down.
ATCAGTTTGGTATCAAAGCGCATGCGAGCCCCCTCGCTCGGCAAGGAAACCGAGCACATCATTCCGCGTAAGGACTCCCCGAGCTTCGCCGGTGGCTGGATCACGCACCAGGATCGCCCGATGTTCCGCGAGCTGCCGCAGCACTTCGCCGATCGGGGCATCACTCGCTACCTCGGGGAACGGAGGCTGGAGTACCACCTGTACCGTGCGATCCAGGACGGTCTCATCGGCCAGCATGCGACGGAGAATTTCGTCTTCTTGCAGGCTGCCCACGTTATCGCGCCCGGCCAGGATCGGTAGCTGAGAGATCCCGTGGTGTCGAATCAACGCCAGGGCGTCTCGAACGGTGGTCGTGGGGCTCGCGCTGACGAGCGCGGGAGTCAAATCCTTGGACCGCAAGAGGTCCGCGGCCCGCGAGTCGGCGTCGGCGAAGCCTTTCTCGCGAAGCCAGTCATCGGAGTAGAACTTGGAAAGATACCGATCCCCCGAATCGGGAAGAATGACGATGACGGTCTTCCCCTCGGGAACAGGATGGTTCGACAGCCAGCGCAGCGCCCCGGCGACCGCGGATCCAGAGGAGCCGCCAACGAAAAGTCCCTCCTCTCGGGCTAGCCTGCGCGCCATCTCAAACGACTCCCGGTCGTTCACTTGCACGAACTCGTCGAGGAATTCGAAATGGATCGTCTTGGGGACCATGTCTTCCCCGATCCCTTCGACCTGGTACGGGCTGGCTCGCGCGAGTTCCTTCGTTTGGAAGTAGTGGGATAGTACCGATCCGATGGGGTCCACCGCCACGATCCGGACGGAGGGGCGATGTTCCTTGAAGTAGCGTCCGATCCCGCTCATCGTGCCGCCGGTGCCGACCGTCCCAACGATCGCAGCGAGGTCTGGTCCACCCGCGCGATCGATCTCCGGCGCCGTGGTCCGGTAGTGGGCCACCGGGTTCAGTTGATTTTCGTACTGGTTTGGGTAATACGAGTCGGGAATCTCCTTCGCCAGACGCCGCGCGACCGAATAGTGGCTCATCGGGTGGTCCGGAGGGAGTTGGCTCGGCGTCACCACGACGCGCGCGCCAAACGCCCGCAATAGTCGGATCTTCTCGGAGCTCATCTTATCGGGGATCACGAAAACGGCTCGGTAGCCTCGTACGGCAGCCACCAGCGCCAACCCGACTCCCGTGTTGCCGCTGGTCGCTTCGATGATCGTACCGCCCGGCTTGAGGAGCCCACGCGCCTCGGCGTCGTCGATCATCGCGGTACCGATCCGGTCTTTGACCGAACCTCCGGGGTTGAGGAACTCGAGCTTCGCGACGAGTCGGTAGGGAAGCCCTCGCGCAATCCGTTCGAGTGGGACCGTGGGGGTGTTCCCGATCAGGTCGAGAATCGAGCGTGGAGACTGAGCGGGATCACCCATGCGGAAGCGGGATGAAGGACACGGAATATACGTTTGCTCGACCGACACGCGTGACGGTTAGAGTAGTTCGTACTCGTCCTTTCTATTCCGGCCATCATGGTTAAGGCGGCGCCTCGTCTCTTTTCCTTGGCGATGGCCCCGGATCGATTACCTGGTGCGTTGGAGTCGGACATTCTCCTTTCGCTCCGGGAACTGGAAGAGGCACCGGCGCGAGCCGTTCGCGAGCGGCTCGCGGCCCGCGGTACGAAGCTCGCCTACACGACGGTTGCGACCATTCTCAGCCGCCTCTGGAGCAAAGGGCTCGTGCGACGGCGGCGAGAAGTGTGTCAGGGAGGCGAACGGTACGTGTACCGAGCCGTCGATTTCGAGCACAAGTATCTCATCAATCTCCTTAAAGGCGTGGTCACCATGTTCGGCCCCGCAGGGGTCGTCCACCTTAACGAGGAGATCGCGAAGTTGAACCCAGCGGAAGAACGAGAATTGCGACGGCGGCTCGGATTGTAGTCCGGGGACCGACTCTCCATGATCGGGCCGCTCGTGCTGTTATGGTACATGCCGGTCGCCGTTTGGGCCGCGACCGGTACTGGACTCCTGTACGCCAGTCGCAGCGCGCGTCCCACGATCGTCCTGAGGCTCGCCGCCGCCTTCCTAGCCCTGTGGGCGTTGCTGGCGACGACACTTCTCGTCTGGGTGCTGGCGAACGGAAACTGGATCGCCATTCTCGGTCTCCTCCAGAATCCCTCCGTCTTTTTTGAGCCTCGATACTCGGGAATCTGGATCGTCGGCGCGCTCGGCGCCTTCGCGGTCTTTGCGACGGCGTTCGTGCTCAATCAGGTGGTCGGACGCGGATTCCTCCTCCTGTATCGCTCGCGTCCCATCGCTTGGCCGCGCGGTCTGCCTCCGCCCGTCGAGCCAATCAGTCTCCTGGTTATCGAATCGCGTCGCCTCGAAGCGTTCTCCTTCACCTTGTTGGAGCCAACGCGCGCGCATCTCTTCGAGCGCCGAGAGATCATTCTGGTATCCCGTGGCCTGCTTCGCGCCTTGAGCCCCGTCGAATTGGAAGCCGTCATCGCGCACGAGCTGGCCCACATCGAGGGGCTCGACAGCCGGTATCTGACCTTTTTCCGGACGCTGGCGCGGATGATGCGCTGGGACCCCGTGCTCGCCTATCTGGCCCGCTCGCTCACGCGCCACGAAGAATTTCAAGCCGATCGCCTTGCCGTCGATGTGACCCGTCGCCCGCTCGCGCTGGCGCGCGCGCTGTACAAGGCGAGTCGCGCCGCCTCGCTACCCGCATCTCGTGCCGTGCCGAGCCTCCTCGGGGCCGGAGGTCGAGCGGGACAGCGCGAGGTCGCCGAACGAATCCGACGGTTGGTGGTCATGGCCGAATCGGGCGACTATCCGGAGGATGCGAGTGCGGGTCCCGCTCCGTGATCGAACGATCCGGCGAAGCCGCACGGTAGTCCTGAGCCTCGTCCTAATGCTCGTTGTCAGCGCCGGTGCGGCGCTGCCGGCGGCCCGAGCTTCATATCCGCCACTTCCGATCGACATCGGCGCCCAATTCGTCCAACAGATCAACGCGCCGACGCTGGCCCCGAGCACGAGCGGGACGATTTCCTTCGTTGTCGAGAACGCGCTGACCGCCGCTGTGACGTTCGGCGTCGTGAACGTCTCGATCTACGCCTTCAACGCCTATCCCGGGAACGCGACCGCCCCGCTGCCGGGTGGCGGCGAGACTCCCACGTTTTCGAACGGGGAATCCAGCCTATCCCTCGCGCTCCCGTCGCCCTTTGCCGCGAACGCGCGTGTCACGGATATGATCGCGATCCAAGCCCCCTCGGGGGCACCGCAAGGGGATTTCGCGTTTCGCATTTCGCTCTTCCTTATCGAGAACGGCACCCCCTATCTGCTCGAATCGCGCGGGTTCTTCTCGAACGCCGCTTGGGCGAACGCGACCACAGCGCCGGGGGGGGGCGCGACGTTGAACCTGACCGCGCTCGGAGTCTCGGGAGTTCTCCCGGAATCGGCCATTCTCGTGCGGGCCAACGAATTCGTCCTACCGCTCTACGTGATCTTCGCGATCGCGGTGGTGCTGGCGGGATTGGGGGGATACTACGCGTTTCGCAAGGGACCGGGGTCCAAGTCCGGCGCGCGTAATTCGCCGGAAGTGCGCAACGCGCCGAGCGCCTTCGGAAAGAGTCGCATTAACGACGGCGACTGACGCAGGACGCTGCGCGCGACGTGCGTCGGGAAGTCGATGTCGCCGAAAGCAACGATCGTACTTTCTAGGGCAGACGAACGCAGGGCGTCCAACACCGCTTCGAGGTCGCGATCGCTCAGTCGCAGGAAAAGTCGACGCAGGTAGAGTGCCTTGGAGAACTCTTCTCCAAACTCGGCGCGCCAGCGAGCCTCGTACGACGCCAATCCAGACCGAGAAACGTTCCGCTGCCGGAGGGCCGAGTGCGCTACCTCGGCCGCGATCTGCGCGCAGCGCATTCCCGTAAAGATCCCTCCGCCCGACAGGGGCTTTACCTGGGCTGCGGCATCGCCGACCAGGAGGACTCGATCGTCATGCGTTCGAGGAACGGTCCCGATGGGGATCCCTGAGACTAGGAAACCGGTTGGGGCCGGCAGCGCGGTCCCGTGAAGTCGGTCGACCTGTTGCACGAGCCGGTCATAGTACGATCGGGCCGGGGTACCATCCGCCCGGCTCGCCACCCCGACGCGGGCGCCCCCCGCGCCGTTGGGAATCCACCAACCGAACAGTCCGGGCGAGATCTGGTTCCCTAGATAGACCTCGACCTGATCGGGGTCACCCGCGCTCGCGTCGAACTCGGCTTCGAACGCCGGGAGGATCTCGACCGGCCGACGCAACCGGAACGCTCGCGCGACGGCGCTGGCGACTCCGTCGGCGCCGATAACGAGGGTGGCACGGAGGCTCCGGGAGTTTCCATCCGGTCCCGTCAGGCGGACCTCAACACTATCGGAGCCGGAACTCTCCCGACGCTCGAATTTCCAGCGCGGTTCGATCCGAGCGCCTGCTTGTCTCGCTCGTTCGGCAAGATAGATGTCGAGACCGGCCCGATTGATCACGAAAGCGCGCGGATCGCGCGCTCGAAAACTGAGGGACTGCAGGGACGGACTGAGGACCGTAGCCCCGTGAACAGGACGGAGCACGAATCGCGTGCTGCCGGCCAGATCGAGAACGCGTTGCGAGACGAGACCCGCGCATTGGACCGGGTAGCCGATCCGCGCGTGTTCTTCGATGACCAGTACTTCGTGGCCCGCGCGCGCCAACTCGTAAGCGACCGTCGAGCCGGCGGGTCCCCCGCCCACGACCAGGACCTCGACTGACTCCACGAAGGCGACGGAGCGGCTGACTCTTCTTAACGGTCCGGGAGCAATGAAACGACGGAGCGGGTCAGCTCACGCGCCATGGAGTGGCGACAAGGTCCGTGCGCTGCCGAGGTTGGACCGCAGACGCTTCGACGGTCGAAGAACCGCCCGAACGGAACGCCAGGTGGCCCGTCCAAGCGATCATCGCACCATTGTCCACGCAGAGCGACCGCGGTGGGGCGAACATCGTTCCGCCGCGATCCGTTACCATGGTCCGTACCATCGTGCGAAGCCGCTCGTTGCAAGCGACTCCTCCGCCGAGCACCACGTCGGAGCGTCGACGATGCGCAAGGGCCCGTTCGGTGATCTCAGTGAGCATGCTATAGGCCGTGACCTCGACCGAGTAGGCGAGATCCGGCCGAGCGACCCCCTTGGCGGCGAGCGCGAGTGTCGCAGTGAGCAGCCCCGAAAAAGCGACATCCATTCCGTGGACGGAGTAGGGAAGCGGCCACAGTTCGCTCCCGGCGAGAGCTTCGCGCTCCAAGGCCGGTCCCCCCGGAAACGTCCCTCCCAACGCGATCCAAAGTTTATCGAGGAAATTTCCGATGCCGACGTCCAAGGTCTCGCCGAGCACCCGATAACGGCCGCCTCCGTAGGCGATCACTTGGGTGTTGCCCCCACTGGCGTAGAGCAGCAATGGATCGTCGAGCCCGCTTAGTACGCGAGCAATCTCGATGTGGGCTACGCAGTGATTTACGGGGACGAGCGGCTTGGCCCACGCTAGGGAGAGCATTCGAGCAACGGTGGCCCCGGCCCGCAGGCACGGGCCTAGCCCCGGACCCTGGGCAAACGCCACGGCGTCGATCTCCCGCGGCTTGAGATGCGCGCCTTCGAGGGCGCTGCGCACGAGATTGGGTAGGAGTTCCACATGGTGATTCGCCGCTTCGCGAGGATGGATTCCTCCAGAGGCCGGACGGTACATGTCCGACGCGAGTCCGAGGATCTCCGCGGTGTCCGAAACGATTCCGACCGACGCCGTGTGCGCCGTCGATTCGATTCCGAGAACGACCACGCCTCTTCCACCCCTGCGCTCTGAACTTGGCGGGTGGGATAGGAGTTGCGACAGTTGCCGGTAAGCCTGTCACTCGTCCGTCGACTCGATGCGGAAGCACACGCGCTTTCCGCGCAGGGCTTCTTGAATCCGATCCCCGAACTCGAGCGACTCGCGTACTGAGGCGGCGCGGCCCCAGTCGTACACAAAATCATAGCCCTGGTTCTGGGGGCGAAATCCCATATCCTCGAGAAGGTCCGCGACCTCGGAAAACGGCGCCCCCTCGCTATCGAGCTGAAGCAGGAGGAAGGTGTGCGTGCGTACTCCATTCTCGGCCATCGCAGAACGAAACCTCACACGGTCTCGGTCCGCATAAAGTCCACGCTTCCAAAATTCAAGGGAGGTGGGGATCCCGTTCCTCCGAAGGAATCCGTAACGCCGGATCTCCTTCCTCTTCGAGGACGGCGAGCGATTGGCGCGCGTGACTCGTTACATAGGCGACAATCCCGCGCTGGAACTGTCCCATCTCATGCGGGGCCATCAGAAGGCGACCGACGGCAAGCAGCGAGTCGTGGGGATCGACCAAAAGCGCACTCGACCCCGGCACGAGGCTCGGGTCTGCGGCTTGCACGAATCGAGCAAAGAGCGTGCGTCCGCTGGCGACAAATGGTGCGCCATCATCACTGACGACGACACGGAAGTTCGGCGCGACTACTAGCGGTTGCACCAGTCGCGCTCCCGCCCAGGTCGGCCGGGGAATGCTATCGTTTCCAAGGACGAAGATGGGTTCGCGCTCCAACATGATGCCCCGAAGCCGGCCCGTTCGACGGGACCGAACTGCTTGGAGATCTTGATGGAGAAGCGCGTCCGCCAGCTCGAGCCCGTATACCCATGCCAAGAGCCCTCGCATCTGACGCCGGTCCCATGCCGAACTCCAGTCCTGCGCGACGGCCAGGTCCGAATGTTCCGCCTCTAGCGCGCGCCGTAGCTCCGTTGGAGTCGGAATCCGGTCGCGTGCTTCGAACTCTCGCACACCGAGATAGGGGCCGACCGGATACATCTCCAAGAACTCCAGCGGAACAGGCCCGAGCTCCGTTTCGCATTCCCAGCCGATTGACCTGCCCGAGCTTGTAAGTGGAGGAACATTCGCCAGATAGTCCGGACGTAGCGGGATCCGAGAGATCCGTCGGGAGAGAGGAGATTGATGGCGCCACGCCTCCACCTTCTGGCGGAATCGCAGAACCGCAGGCCGATGCAGGCTCGCCGGACCCGTCTCGCGAAACGCCCGACGGCTTTCAGGTTCTACCGGAAGGAACGCGTCGGCGTGATCTAGGACCGCGTTGAGGCCGACGCGGAGGGCCGGATGCGCGGCCGCGCGTCGCTCGACCAGTTCCCATAGGCTGCCCTCCCGGATCGCCTGACGAACGCGTGCTACCTCTTCGACCGAGGTCAAAAGATTGTGGCGAGCGATCCACGCCTCGCGCAGCTCCGTCGGAAGCGAGCCCACCTCGTTCAGCGGCCGCTCCGCGCAAAGTCGACATTGACAGATCGGCTCCTTGATACCTTCGAGAGCGATCGTTCCCTCGGGGAACAACAGGTCGCCGCGACGCGCGAATTTGTGATAGGCCGAGGAATCGAAGAGATCCACACCGAAAAGCGCGGCGAACGCAAACGTCATAGGATGACCCGTGCCGAACAGATGCACGAGCCGCTCCGGTCCCAGGTACGGCCGAGTAGCGAGCAAGACTTCGGCGAGTTCCGCGAACCGGTACCGCTCCAAGAGCGGGACGACTCCCCCAACGGCGAGGACGTCCCCCCGCTCACTGGCCGAACGAGCGGACTCGGCTCGCAGATCGGCGAACGTGCCGCCTTGAACAGGTACCGCCAGAAGTCCCGTTCGCATTGCCCTTGCCTGCTCCGCACGTTCCGTGGTGGTACGCACCCCCATCGCCGCCTGGGCGTGGTCCTCGGTGGGCTCACCGAAGATATCGAGCACGGTGGCGATGTCCGAGCCGATGCGATTCTGAAAATCCAGAATCTCCTCCGGGCCCACCTCGACGCGGCCGTAGGCATGTTGCTGAAAGGCGCCCGAGTCAGTCATCACCGATCCATCGAACTGGATCGCTCCGTGGATCCCGTTCGCTTCCGCGGCCGCACGGAGCGGAGGAGTCCGCCACGTGATGTACGCCGACGTGATCACGGCTCGAACTCCGAACTTCTCCCGCATCTCGCGGGGCGGAATCGGCTGGCGAGCCGGATCTGGGTGGACTACCGGAAGAAGGGCGGGAGTGTCGACAACTCCGTGAGGGGTAGTGAATCGTCCGATTCGAGCGAACCCATCGCGCTCGAGTAACTCAAATCCGGTCACCTGTCGCTCCCGGGGCGTGACTGATGGTGGAGGTCGCGGTTCCCCGCCGCCGACGGCTCCCAGCTACACCGGATCCGAGTCAGGAGGTCGGACAACATTGGAAAGGTAAGTTTGCCGGTATTCGTATTCTGTGGGCTGGGATGATAGGAGGCCCAAAGAAGAGGCCGTCCCGGACCAAGCGGGATGCAGGCCCCGTGCGCAAATTCGACCCGTGCCACCGGGCCCCCGTACACGCGCTCGGCCGACGTGCGGAGAACGTCCCAAGCAAAGCCACCGAGCGCGAGAATCGCTCGTGCTTGGGAAAGCAGATGCAACTCCCGATCGAGATACGGCAGGCAGTTGTCGCGTTCCTCGTTCGCCGGGCGGTTATCGGGGGGGGCACAGCGCACGGCTGCGGTGAGATAGAGATCCGTATACCGGAGCCCGTCCCCCCGGTGCGTCGAACTCGGCTGATTGCTGAATCCCGTCGCATAGAAGGCGCGGACCAAGAAGTTCGCGGACCGGTCGCCGGTAAACACCCGGCCGGTGCGATTCGCTCCGTGGGCCGCCGGCGCGAGTCCCACGACGACTAGGCGGGCGTTGGGGTCTCCGAACCCCGGGACCGGCCGGCCCCAGTACGTTTCACTCCGGAATTCCCGCTTCCGGTCGGAAGCAATCCGTTCGCGATATCGAACCAAGCGAGGACATCGCCGACAGGAAATCACCTCCTCGCGGAGGGCCGCTAAGGAATCCGGCATGCGTTTCAACTACACCGGCCGAGATTATGGATTACGGGGGGGGTACGGCTAGTACTCACCGGGGGTGACCTAGGCCTTTAGAAGGGGCCCCCCCATCCTCCGAGCGATGAGCGATGTCCACGTCCCCCGCGGGGGCCAAACCCGGGTGGGACGGATTGAGGGCGACCTTCGAGCCGAACGCGACTCCCGCATTGAGCCGGAAGGGTCGACCCCAATCGTCGTAACGGGTACCGCCCGCTTCCACGGTGACGTAGAAGTCCGAGGCGACATGGAGGCTGGTGACTTCGAAGCCGAAGATGGAACCGTACGCGTACTCGGGACACTCATCGTGTTGCGGCGCCTCTTAGGCGAGAAAGCAGTTGTCGAGGTTCGGGGCAAGTTTCAGGGCCACGACGTCGACGTCGATCGATCGCTGATCCTCGGAGGCGAAGCAACGGCCGACACACTCGAAGTCGGTGGGACCCTCCACGCCGAGTCGTCCTTGACGGCCCGCACCATTGAACTCGGCGGTCAGATGATCGTTCGGGGTCTTCTGACGGCAGAATCCGTCGAAGCGGGCGGGAGTGTCGAGGTCGGACTCGTCAGCATCGAAACGATCGAAGCGGGGGGCAAGATCCATCTAGAGGGCGGTGAAGTGCGCCGCTCGATCGAGGTCGGCGGGAAGTTCGAAGCCACGGGCGACCTCAAGTTCGGCTCCATCGAAGTCGGTGGCATGGCGGCGATCGGGGGGGTAGGAATCGGAGGCGACATTGAGGTCGGTGGGATCTTCCATGCGCGCAAGGATCTGACCTTTGAGACGCTCGAGATCGGCGGCGTCGGGAACATCGACGGGAACGGGACCGGTAAAGCGGTCAAGATCGGGGGCAAGTTCGCGGTTCGGGGCAATCTCGTCTTGTCGGGCGAGCTCGAGGTGGGCGGAATGGCCGAGACGACGGGGTTCCTCCGGGCCGATCGCGTTGAGATCGGCGGCAGACTCCGGGTGCTCCGCGGCGAAATCGTCGGAGAGGCAGAGATCGGAGGCGCCTTGGAAAGTCACGATGGCTTCAAGGCGCACCGCATCCAAATCAACCGGAAGGGCCGAGCGTACGGTCCTTTGGTCGCCGACACGATTGAGATTGGCCGGTCGGGGCAGGTCGAGGACCTTTACGGCCGGAGGGTTTTGCTCGACGAAAAAGCATCGGCGCGCCGGATCTACGCCGAGTCGGTAGAACTCGGCGACCACGCCACCGTCAAGGAGGTCCAGTATCTCTCGACTCTCGTCGTGGGGCGCGATGTGACGATGCAAACCCAGCCGCAGAAGGTGGCTACGCTTCCGGCGTTTCCTCTGTAGCGCGCTCGAGTCTCGCCGATGGAGGTACGGGCCGCTGGATCCCCTCCGCCCGGCCCGCGGCGCCGCGAGCAGACGGATCTCTACGCCACGATCCTCGAGGTGATCAAGCGATATCACGGCCAAGCGCGGATCACGCGCATCTCCTACGGCGCGGGCATGCCGGTCGACCGGTTGCGCGCGTCGGTCGACCGTCTCCTCGCGCTCGGCCTAGTCAAGCGCGACGATCAGAAGGGCCGGATCGTTTACGATATCACCGCGCGGGGGCAGGAATTTCTCGACACGTATTGGAAGATGCGCGCCTACGTCGAGGCGCTGAATTTCCCTCCCGAACGGTCGAGCGGACGTCGCGGACGCTAACCCCCCTCGTAGCCCTGCACGGACCGCAGATCCGAGTAATTTCGTCATCCAACCCGAAGGCCGAGAAATGGCACGGCTTCTTGGATGTACGAGATTGAAGCGGAAGTCCCTCGACGTAGGATAGGGAAGATCACTCGGCGGACGCGCGAGCGATCTCGGCGCGGATCGCTAGTACTGGGGAACGCTCGGATCGACCTTTCGCGACCAGGCGTCGATGCCGCCCTGGAGATTGGCCACGCGGCGAAACCCCTCCCCCTCGAGATAGCCCGCGACCATCGCCGAACGGGTGCCTCCGTGACAGTAGACGACAATCTCGCGGTCCGTGGGGATCTCGCCCTTGCGATCGGCCACGTCATTCATAGGAATGTGCAGCGAAGGAAGAATGACGGCCGTTTCCCGTTCGTCGAGTTCGCGAACATCGAGCAGTAGGATGTCGTTCGGGCGGCTGCGAAGGCGTTCGGCCACCGCTTCCGGAGTAAGCTGGATGACCATTGACGACCGGAATCGGTCGAAGCAATAGATGTTGTGCCCCTCGCACCGCTCCCGTGTCCCGCCCGAATCGATCGTCCCACGAACAGCACGATTCGGAATTCGGTCGTCCTATCGCACTCGCCACCACGCACCGAGACGCTTTAAGACGGCCCGCGTTCGAATCGGCGGTGAGCCGTGAGGGCGAAGGATCCTGTGTGCGGGATGTACATTGAAAGCGAAACCGCGGCGTCGCATGGCACGTTCGGAGGAGTCGAAGTTTACTTTTGCAGCACCGCGTGCGCGGCGCAATACGCCCGCACCCATCGCCCACCGTGAGGTCACGCCCGCCGACGTAAAGGACACGCGCACGAGAAAGTTTCCACCGCCCCGCTCCACGAATTCGTAAATGGCGACCGACCCGATTTGTGGCATGTATGTCGACGAGGGGCTTGCGTCGCTCCGCCTGCAGCGCGAAAATAGAACGTACTATTTTTGCTCCGAAGGCTGCCTGCTGCAGTTCGCAGCTCCTGAGGTGGAGCGCCGGCGGCTTCGCCGGAACCTCCTGGTGGCTTGGCCTCTTGCCGTCGCCGTACTCGCTTTGACCTACATTTGGCACCCGGCCGATTGGCCGTTCTTCGCCGGTGGCTTGGCGGCAGTCGTTCAATTCTTTTCGGGCCGATCGTTCTACCGGGGCGCGCGGGACGCCATCACCAATCGAATGGGGAACATGGATCTCCTCATCGCCGTCGGGACCACCGCGGCGTTCTTGTACAGCTGGGCCGCCCTGTTCGCACCCGGTCGGTTGCCGGCCGCCTACTACTTCGATGCTTCCTCGCTGATCATCGCCCTGATTCTCTCCGGCCACTATCTCGAAGAGTGGACCCGAGCTCGAGCTTCCTCTGCTCTTCAGCGCTTGAACGATCTGCTCCCTGCCACGGTCCGGGTGTTGCGAAAGGACTCCGAACGCACGATCCCGCTGGTCGATCTTCGCCCTGGTGACATCGCCCGGATCCGGCCGGGCGAGAGATTCCCGGCCGATGCACAGATCCGTGTGGGTCGGACGTCGGTGGACGAAGCGATCCTCACCGGCGAGCCCTTCCCCGTCCCGAAGCAGCCGGGCGATTCCGTGCTCGCCGGTGCCATTAATCTCGAGGGATTGGTCGACGTGGAAGCCCTTGGCGTAGGGGAAAGTACGTTCCTAACCCGGATCGGGCAACTATTGACCGAAGCGGAGACAAGTCGCGTGCCGCTGCAACGGTTCGCCGATCGTCTCGCCGCCGCGTTCGTCCCGTTCGTTCTGGCGCTCGGACCGATTGCCGCCACGTTATGGGTGCTGTTTGGGGCAGCTACGCCGGAGATCGGACTGCTGGTTTTCGTCTCCGTCGTCATCACGGCGTGTCCGTGCGCCTTCGGGCTCGCGACACCCGCAGCGATTCTGGTGGGAACGGGACGAGCGGCCCAGGGAGGAGTGCTCTTCAAAGGCGCCGACTCGATCGAGCGTTGCGCCCACGTCGATCTCGTGCTGACCGACAAGACTGGAACGTTGACGCAAACGACTCCGGCGTTGACGTCAGTCAAATCCCTGCCCCCGTTTTCTGTCGAGGAGGTGGTCGCGCTCGCTGCCGCCGTGGAACGAGGTTCGGATCATCCGCTTGCTCGAGCGGTGGTCGACGCCGCTAAGGAGCGTCATTCGCACGAGGTAACCGTCACCGATATTCGAGTGGACCCTGGCCGGGGAATCTGGGCGCTCTGGAACGGGCGGCGGGTTGGAGTGCTCCAACCGGATGGGACCCAACTCGCGGTTGGCGAGGTGACTTACGTCAACGACGAGCTGACGCGGATCCGCTTGCGCGGGGAGACTGGGTCCCTTCTGACGATCGACGGGAAAGTTGCCGGCGTCCTCGGGTTTCACACGCCAGTCCTGGCCGGCGCCCGCGAGGCGATCGCGGAGTTGGCACGAGACGGGATTGGCGTCGTGATGGTGACAGGGGATGGGCCCGAGGCGGCGCAGCAAATCGCGAAGGAGCTGGGAATCAGTTCAGTACACGCGCGCGTGGATCCAGTCGAAAAGACCCGTCTGGTCGCCCGATATCAAGCCGAGGGGCATCACGTGGCGTTCGTAGGAGACGGTATCAACGATGCGGCCGCGCTCGCCGCTGCCGAGGTCGGGATTGCGATCGGTACCGGAAGCGACGTGACCCGCGAGGCAGGACAGGTCCTGCTCGTCCGGCCGGATTTCGCTGGCGTACCGTTGGCGCTCCGTACCGCGCGACGGACCGTGGCGAAAGTCCGCCAGAATTTGACCTGGGCGATCGCCTACAACGCGGTGCTGCTGCCGATCGCCGCCGGCCTTCTCGTCCCACTCTTCGGCTTTGGAGTCTATCAGATCCTCCCGATCTCGGGAGCGTTGGCGATGGCGATCAGTTCGACCACCGTCTTGGCGAACTCGCTGTCCCTTCGGTGGATCCGAATCGATCGGCCGGAACCCCCGCGGTCCGGAATCCCCGCTCCCTTGCCCGCTCGGGCTACGGCGGCGTGAAAGAGTGAACTACGCCCGATTTTCCCGGGGCGGAATCCGATTTCCCACCCAGCGAAGGAGCAAGACTCCCGGCAGCGTGGGGGCGATCAAGACGGCCCATAACTCAAGTGGGTTGCTGATGGCGGCGAGCGCGATCCCCCCGAACAACGTCGCCACGAGCCCACCCACACCGGTTAACGTTCCAAACGCTCCGTTATACGCGCCGATCTCCGAGGCCGGCGCCATATTCGATGGGAGGGTTGTCTGCGGGATCGAAGTGAAGTTCTCGCCGATGGTCAACAAGAACACCGCGACGAAGAACGCGACGACCGGGAAAACCAGGAATTCGCCCGCGAACCCCAGTAACACGAATGCGCCTGCGTAGAACAGAAGCCCGAGGATCGCGATTGAAGTGTGCCGACGTCCGAGTACCGATCGCGTGACGGGGATCTGGCCGAACACGACAACGACGCCATTCAGCGAGAGTCCCGCCCCGAGGAGCGCGTACGGCACGTGGAGGGGCCCGTTGACGAACAATGGTAGAGTGACATTCCACTGCGAGGCGACAAAGGTCTCCAGTGCCATCGCGAGGCACATCGTGAGGAAGAGCCGGTCCCGTGCCAAGAGGCCTATACTCGTCCGCGCGGAGGGGGGAGCCGCGGGAAGTGCCGATGCCGCGGTCGGAGGGGAAGCATTCCGCTGTGCGAGGTCGTACGGCGATGGGGCCAACAGATAGCCCATAATGCTGGTGCCGACCGCCAGGGCCGAGCCACTCGCCACCAGGAGGGGCAAGAATCCGGCGAAACCGATCAAGCCTGCCCCGACGACGACTCCGGCCGAGAATCCCACGTTCCAGCCGACTCGGATCCAGGTGAACGCTTGTGTGCGCTCGGAGCCGCGATAGAAATCGGCGACGTACGCCGAGAGCGGAGGACCTCCCAGGGTCCCAAAGATCGCGAGCAGCTCGAACGCCACGATTACGCCGGTCAGGTTGCGCAAGGCGATCATTCCTGCGCCGAAGAACATCGACGCTGCCTCCGTCCCCAGCGCCAAGATCATGACGGAGCGCCGGCCGAATCTATCTGTGACCAGTCCCCCCACGCTGCTCACGAGGAGAGGCGGCACGCCGATGAGTACGATCAGCGCCCCAATCTCAGCGTAGCCGAGGTCTAGAACGTTACGAAGGTACAGCGCGAGGAAAGGGCCGACCATCGAGAGCCCGAACGCGCGAACGACCGCGCCGACGCCGATAGCCTGAAGGTTTCGATCGAGATGGCGGACGTCGCGCGAACTAGGAATCATACGGCATTAGGGGGCTGGCCTCCTGCGGTCTTCTCCGAACGGCCGCAGCGAAACCCGCGCTCGCAAAGCCTTATGGGGCGGGTCCCCGTCGTTGCGCTCCGTATGGGCGATCAGGACTTGTCCACCGAACTGGTCGGCCAAGGGTACCAGTTAACAGGGAAACATAGCGCTGTCAAACTCTGTTACTGGACCCGACAGTCCCTCGTCCACGAACGCGACTGCTACAAGGGTCGGTTCTACGGGATTGAGAGCCATCGTTGTTTACAGATGTCCCCAGCGATCGATTCGTGCAATCTTCATTGCCGATTCTGTTGGCGCAATCAAGGGTGGGAGAATGATGCCGTCATGACCGAGTACGACGACCCGGAGGTGCTGTTGGACCGGTCGATCGACGCCCAACGTCGGATCCTATCGGGGTTCAAGGGCGAGCCCACGGTGTCTCCCGAGCGCTGGGAGGAGTCCCAGACGCCGCGCCACATCGCGATCTCGTTGACGGGCGAACCGACGCTCTATCCCAAAATGAATCGATTCCTCGAACTGTGCCACCAACGGAACATTACGACGTTCCTGGTCACCAACGGTACGAACCCCGACGGGTTACGCGCGCTCGATCCGCTGCCGACCCAATTGTACGTTTCGGTCACGGCGCCGAATGCGGAAGTCTTTCGGAAGCTCACTTTGCCCGCCCAGGACGACGCCTGGGAACGGTTGCGAGAATCTCTCGAAATCTTGCGAGGCCTCCCGACCCGTCGCGTGGTTCGCCACACGCTCGTGCGGGGCTGGAATCTCGGATGGGTCGGAGAGTATGCCGATCTCGACCTGATCGCGCGCCCCAATTTCATCGAGCCGAAAGGCTACGTGTACATGGGAAAGTCGCGTCAACGTCTAGGGCGCGACCACGTTCCCACACACGAGGAGATCGGAGGATTCGCCCGGGAGCTGGCCCGACGGACCGGCTATCAAATGCTGGACGAATCGCCGGAATCTAAGGTTTATTTGCTCGGGGAGACGAACGAAGGTCGCTATCTCCCGGGCCTTGCGCCGGTCATGGCTGACGGGATCGCGTAGTCGGACGAGCGTCCGTTACACGAGACGCCAACTGAGGATCTCGACGAAGAACGCGGCGCCGATACCCATAGCGATCACAAAGTACGGGTTGATCTTGAGCGACCGGCTCTCCTCCATGTCGTAGTATTGGATGAGACCAGCGGCGGAGCTGAATCCTGCGCGGCGGCTTTCGGGCATCGAAATTCCTTAGCACGACCATCGTATTTATCGGTCTCGGGTCAGGGGTCTAGTCCCAATCAACGAAACGCCGCGCCGTGGTAGGCACGCACCGA
This sequence comes from Thermoplasmata archaeon, assembly GCA_049300255.1. Lineage (GTDB taxonomy): Archaea > Thermoplasmatota > Thermoplasmata > Lutacidiplasmatales > UBA184 > Lutacidiplasma. The sequence goes on along the minus strand of JBAQJJ010000030.1, from coordinate 56,042 downwards.
GGGTAACCAGGACGCTGCCGACGCCGAGCCGGTGCCCGGTCTTAGAAACGGCGATAACCGCCCATGTCAAGGACGACGTCTTCCACCATCTCCTGCAGCCGCGAGGAGAGATCGGCGGTCAGCGCGGATGTGCCACCCGACATAAGGCGTTCGATAAAGGGGCGCGGAGGGGCGATCCGCAGCGTCTTGCGCGAGGGAACGCCAGTCACCTTGGCGAGCTCCTCCAGGGCGAGTTCGCGATCGCCGAGCGTGTCCACCAGGCCGAGCTTGAGCGCCTGCGTACCCGACCAGATTTCCCCCGTCGCGAGCGCGCGCATCTCCTCGATCGGACGACGACGTTCTCGTGCAACGAGCTGGACGAACGATTCGTAATGTTCTCCGACCACGGCGAGCATCTTCGATCGCTCCTCCTCGGTCAGTGGACGGTATCCTTGGTATGCATCCTTGTGCCGTCCCGCGTGAACCAGGTCCACGGAGATCCCGATCTTTCGGAGCAGGTCTTGGACCGCTAGGTGCGGGAAGATCACGCCAATCGAGCCGACGGTCGAGTCTGGATACGCGAAGATCTTCCGAGCTCCGAGTGCCGCCATATAAGCGCCCGATGCGCCGATCCCTCCGATCGAGGCGTAAACCGGTTTGTACTCGTTCAGTCGTTTGACGGCTAGATAAAAGTCCGTGGAGGCGATTCCTTCCCCGCCTCCGCTGGAGATGTCCAAGAGTACCCCTCGCACCCGCCGTCGCGTACGCAGTCCCTTCAAGAGCCGGGCATAGGGCTCGACCGAACGATCGCGGATCGTCCCTCGAAATTGAATATGGGCCAGGATCTCGCGCACGTGCTTCGCCCGCGACCCGTCGATGTCGGGGACGCTTATATTGACCACTTGGCGGACCTCCGACCGAGGCGCTCAAGTATCCCGAGCCCGCGATACTCAGAGCATGCGCTACAGACTCCCCTCGCGTCGCCCTCTCTTGGCGCTGATTATTCTTTCTCCCGGAATCGCGGAGTTCATGACGGGTTCGACGCCCATCGACGAACTCGTCTACGATCCCTTGGGGCTTGCCATTGGAATCCTGGGCCTCTTGGGATTGTACGGCGCGGGCGTTCTCCTGATCCGCGAGATCACGGTGATTTGGAAGGAAGGCTGGCCGACGATCCTTCTCCTCGGGGCGGCCTACGGCATTCTCGAGGAGGGCGTCGGATTCCATACTTTCACGGGCTCGAGCGCCACGGCGGCCGGCGCGCTGGCCGGGTACGGCGCGTTCTTCGGGATCAATTCGGTCTGGGCGGTCGGTCTCACCCTCTTCCACGCCTTGTATAGCATTGCGTTGCCGATCCTTCTGGTCGGGCTACTCTATCCGGAATCGAAATCCCGCCGGTGGTTCGATCGCGGTGCCCTCGAGCTTCTTGCGCTGGTCTATGGAACGACGGTCGCGATCGGATTTGCGGTAGTGCCGTATCGACCCGGATCCGTAGCCCTCCTGGTTGAGTTGGGAGCGATCACGATCCTGGTGCTGCTCGCGCATCGGGTCTCCGCGAATCTCCTTTCCTCCGCGCCAGGCCCTCGGCGTGCCGCTCTCTTCTGGTTCGGCTTCGCGGGCGCGGCCACATTCATTGTGTGGCTCTTCGTGGACACGGTCGGGACCCATCGGATTCCCCCGGCGGTCTTGATCGGTCTCTTGGTGGGCGTCGCGGTCGGAATTCTCTGGTTCGTTCGATCTCGGACGGGCAGCATCGATGTCGAATGGTCTCAATTCATCTTCGCTGTGGGCGCGTTAGCCGATCTCATCGTCTGGGATGTACTTCTCGAATTCATTCTCGTTCCGGGGATCCTCTTTGTCGCCGGGGTTGCGGTCCTGTTCCTGTATCGACTTCGGCGCAAGCTCCTGACGCGTCGCAGCCAAGGCACCGTGCCCGAGGGAGTTGCCGGGCCCCCGGGGCTCGGGCCTCATGCGAGCTGACCTATCCAGGAACCCTTTCGAGATGGCACCCCCTTCGATTTTCGCAGTTGATGCGGTCGTCCCAGGACCGACGGCTCGTCGCGGGACACGTTCGCCCTTTGGGGCTCGCCGCGCTACGGCTCGGAACGACACGGACGGATTCCGTCACCCCGTTCTCGGAAGGTGAAAAGCGGGCCGGATCGAAAACGGCGGCGGTCCGGAACCCCCAACGTTCGTTGACATTGGAATTTTCATCGTAGCCAGGTTCCTCCGAAGGCCCGGTGGTTCCCATGCAATCTCTCTTATCGAGCGCGCCGAGCCAATCGCTCCCAGAATCCGAATCTGGAGCGATCCGAAACGAGAATCGGGTCCGACGGATTTGAAGTCGCTTGCGTCCGTGCCGTATGAGGAGATCCCGAGCCCGCTCGGGAGGCCCGGAGATCGTCGAGGATGTTTGGTCGCATTTGACTGACTCGGTCCAACGGAGCGGATAATCGGCCGACGCACATGTGTCCACGAAAGTCCGGGGGGGTGATTCCCCCAGCGCACGGAAGACACTCACGACGAGTGATGAATACGGGAGAGTATCTGGTCCACCACGAACTCCACCAACCGGCCTTTGCGAGCGTTACGTGAGACTACGGAACCCGGGTCCAGCATGAGCTCAGGTACCATCGCGCGCGCATCGGACGCCGAATTGAGTCGGATTATCGAATCGTTCGATCGGTTGAGCTGTCGCCTCGTCCTTCTCGAGCCATACTCTATCGAAGAAGTAGCAAACGGCGTCCGAACTCTTCACCGGTCGGTCGAACGACACATCGAGACATCGCGGGGTACTCGGGAGATAGAGCAAGGGGACTCGACGCCGAACTCCTTACGGCGGCGAGAGCTAGCGGACGATCACGCACGTTTTCTAACGTCCCTGGGGGAGCTAAGTGCTCTCCTTGGCATCATCCGCCGAGACGACCACGGGGGAAATCGGCAGGCCTTGGGACAATACGGCAAGATCCTCTCGGACGCGTTACGGATCCACGTGCGCGCCGAAGCTGCCGATGGAACCGCGGGTCTTGAGAAGCCTGGGACTGTGCAGGCCACCGAAGCGACTGCTCCGGATGAACTGGTTTGATCGGATCTGCGGGATGCTGCATCTCCCCCCGCCATCCCATCGATCGACGAGCTTGGTGGCAAATGGAGTGGGCGGCCGCGGCCGCGACTTCCAGGCACGGGGGTCGCGAGCAGTCACAACGCTAATTACCTTCGACCGCGACCACTCGCAACATCCATGACGAACGCCACGGGCGAGGCCGTTTGGGTCGAGAAGTATCGACCGTCGTCCCTCAAGGATATGATCGGCCAGGAGGGAATCGTACCATTACTCCGCGCCTACGCCGAAAAGAGATCCCTCCCGCACTTATTGTTCGCCGGGCCGCCCGGGACCGGGAAGACTACCGCTGCCCTCGCGCTCGCGCGGGATCTCTACGGCGCCGAGTGGCGCCAGAGCTTCTTGGAGCTGAATGCCTCAGACGAACGCGGCATCGACACGGTTCGCACGACGATCAAAAGCTATGCGCGCACCTCTCCGATCGGTGGAGTAGGATTCAAGCTCCTCTTTCTGGACGAGGCGGACAATCTGACCGCCGAAGCCCAGGCCTCCTTGCGACGGCTTATGGAGCGCTACTCCGGGGCCTGTCGTTTCATCCTGTCGTGCAATTACTCGTCCCGGATTATCGATCCGATCCAATCGCGCTGCGCCGTCTTTCGATTTCGGCCCTATTCGTCCGACCAGATGCACGTGCAACTCGAACGGATCACCAAGGCCGAGGGGAAGAAGGTCTCCGCCGGCGCGTACGCCGCTATCATCGCCGCGAGCGGGGGCGATCTTCGCCGCGCGATCAACCTACTCCAGCTGGCCGCAACGTACACCGATTCCGTGACGGAAGAGACCGTGCGCCAGGTGTCCACCGTTCCCCTTCGCTCCGAAGTGGAGCAGATGCTCACGGCGGCTCTCGCCGGCGAATTCCTAGCGGCCCGGGATCGACTCTACCAGATCTTTACCGAACGCGGCGCGACCGGCGAGGACATTCTGCGCGCGATTCACAGCTACCTGCCGGACCTTTCCGATTCGCTCATCCCGCCTCGCGACAAGATCCGGCTCGTGGAATACCTCGCGGACGTCGATTTCCGATTGGCGCAGGGCGCCTCGGAACGGGTCCAACTGGAATCCGTGCTCGCGCATCTTGCGCTCGCCCGTGATCGGAAGGGCTGAACTCATGGCCCAACAACGTCGTACGCACCGCAAGCCCATGGTCTATCGCCGGGCCTTGGCGGAGGGGGATCTGCGTCTTCGACCTGCCACGCTGGTCCAGATTCGGCGGCACAACGTGGCCAAGGGCGACCCAATCTCCGTCGCGGAGGTCGCGGGCCTTCAGGCGATGAAGCGGACCGCCGATCTCATTCCGTTCTGTCACACGATCCCCCTCACGGGGAGTCGGATAGAGCTCGCGGTGCGTCGCACGGGGATCCATGTTCGGGCCGAGGCGGAAACCGTTGGGCGTACCGGCGTAGAGATGGAATCGCTGGTCGGCGCGAGCGTCGCCCTGCTCACCGTGTGGGACATGGTGAAATACCTGGAGAAGAATGCGCGCGGGCTCTACCCCACGACGCGCCTGGGTCCGGTTCGCGTCGTTGTGAAAGAGAAGCGTAAGGTAGCCCGCGAATGACCGAAGGAGGAGCGCACTCTCCGCCGGCGACGTCGGGCCGTCACCATCTGGGGGGTCAGCGCTCGATCGGGTTCGCCATCCTCTCGGTCTCGGACACGCACACCGAGGACGATGACCCGTCCGGTCACCTGGCGCGAACCCTGATCGAACAGGGGGGACACAAAGTCTTGCATTACGCTCTAGTGGCGAATAGCGTGGCGGACGTCCGCGAGAAGCTCGAGCCCTATCTGGCGGAGCTTCCTCTCGAGTGCGCTCTAACGGTGGGCGGCACGGGCGTCAGCTCCCGCGACCTGAGCGTGAATGCCCTCGAAGCGATGGGAGGCAAGCGGTTAGACGGCTTTGGCGAGCTATATCGGGCACTCAGCTACGCGGAGGTCGGCCCCCTGGCCCTGATGAGTCGAGCCGGTCTGTATTTGATCCGGAACAAGCCCGTCTTTGCTCTACCGGGATCCGAGCGGGCCGTCCGTACGGCTCTGGAGAAGCTCATCCTGCCCGCGGTTCAGCATCTCGTTGAGGAACTGGAGCGCTAGGCACTGCCGCCTAGCGCCGAGGCGGCTGCATCGCCACTGCGCCCATCGGAGGCGGCCCGGGGTCGAGAAGCTGATCGGGGACCCCTTGGGCGCGACAGAATTCGCTCCACGCGGGGTTCGCTTCAATGTGGTGGGCCATCAGGATCCCGTGCTCGGAGAGCGCGGCCCACGCCGAGCGGAGTTCGAAGCGGGCTCGCACGACATTCGGTCCATTGTCGTACAGAAACACGTCAATTCTCTGGCTCCCGTTCAGGAGCTCCTGGAGTCGTTCCTCGGAATTGCCAAGAACGAGCGTCCATCGACTCCGCAATCCTGGAGGGACGAACTGACCGACGCTCACTTGGTGGACTCCGGCCGCACGTCCCTGGGGCGAACCCGGCCCCAGTGATACGAGCTCCCCGGATCCGTTGGCTTCGAGACCGGCGAGCAGCCAGGCCGTCGAGTAGCCTGGACGAACTCCCGTTTCGACGATCCGCTCCGGGCGCTGGGCTCGCACAATCAGATACAAGAGCGCCCCCTGCGGCAGCTCTCGCGTGAAGGGAAGTCCTGCCCCGCGTTGCAGTAAGAGGTCGGGAAGAGTGCTGGCGAGGAGTTCGTGGCGATATCGCTTGAGCTCCTCCGAAGTCGCCCCGGTCAGCTCAGTGATCCGGGCGAGGGCGGTCGATCGGAACAGGAGCATGCGCTGCCGAATCGCCTTCTGGGCGGCGGCGCTCATTAACGTAGGAGATCGGGTTGACCGGAGCGGCCGGGGAACGGACGCGCCCGGCAGCGGAGGCGACGAAGTCTCGGCGGCGGAAGACGAGTCCGATCGCATGGAGAGGAACAGAAACCCTAGGGGCCGCCTCCTACTAATCCCTTACCAAAATACGTGTTTTTGGCCGGGTCAGTGCGGCAAGGGAAGTCGACGTTCGCGAACACTTTAATAGGAGCGACCGATAAAATGAATGAGGAACGTCGATGTCGGTTCAAGAGCTCAACGGGGCTCAGTTCAACAAATTCGCGCAAGAAAACTCCGCCGCGGTGGTCGATATTTGGGCCCCGTGGTGCGGACCCTGCCGGATGGTATCCCCTATCGTGGATCGGCTTTCCGGGAAGTACCAGGGGAAGGTCGCTTTCGGAAAACTGAACTCGGACGACAACAGCGAGCAGGCTGGCGCCCTGGGGATCATGAGCATCCCCACGCTCCTATTCTACAAGGAAGGCAAGCTCGTGGACCGGATCGTCGGCGCTTACCCCGAAGAAGTCATCGACGAGCACGTTCGCAAACTGCTCTGACTCCCCCGCCCCGGGCATGGGCCCGAGTCCCATTGGGCTCCCGACCAGTCTTCCTTCTCGTCTCCTGAATTCGCACCGCAGCCCGAGGTCCGGAGGCGCCAGTGAGCCCGGAACCGAACGTGGATGCCCAGCTCGCGCGGTACTCGTTCAAGCGCAAGCTGGATGAGATCGCCGCGGCCCGTGGCCGTGCAACAGAGCTGATCTCGCTCTACGTCCCGCCGAAGAAGCAAGTCTCGGACGTGATGGCATATCTCCGTAATGAGTACGCGCAGAGCTCGAACATCAAGAGCCGCACGACGCGCAAGAACGTCATGTGGGCGATTGAGTCGATCATGGGCCGCGTACGCGCGTACAAAGAGCCGCCCTCGAACGGCGTGGCGTTCTTCGTTGGGAGCAAGGCAATCGGGGCCGACAAGTCCGAGCCGGTCACGTTCATCGTTGAGCCTCCCGAACCGCTCAACACGTACCTGTATCGCTGCGATTCCACGTTCTTCCTCGAACCGCTCATCTCAATGGTCCATGAGCCAGAGCTCTGGGGCCTGATCGTGATGGACCGCGCCGAGGTCACCCTCGGCTTCCTCCGTGGCAAGCGTGTCGAAGCGTTGCGCAACAAACAGTCGCTCGTTCCGAGCAAGCACGGACGCGGGGGGCAGTCGGCCCATCGATTCGAACGGTTGATCGAACACGCCGCCCACGACTTCTTCGTTCGATGCGGGGAAATGGCGAACGAGCTGTTTCTGCCGAAGAAGGACCAATTGAAGGGGATCCTCATTGGGGGACCGGGCGCCACGAAGGAGTACTTCTACAAGGAGAACTACCTCCACTACGAACTTCAGCAGAAGGTCGTACTGCCCCTCTTCGACGTCGGTTACACGGATGAATACGGCCTCAAGGAGATGGTCGAGAAAGCGACCCAAACGCTCCACGGACTCGAGCTGACCGAGGAGAAGCGGATCGTTCAACGATTGCTGAACGAGATCCGTCGCGCCGAGGTCGGACTGGCGGCGTATGGAGAGAAGGACGTGCAGACCGCGTTAGAGGGCGGGGCAGTCGACACGCTGCTCATCTCGGAAGGGCTTCGAAAGAAACGCGTCGCGTTCAAGTGCGCATCCTGCGGCTACGCCTTCGAACGAACGTTGTCGGACGAGGAGGTCGGAAAGGTGCTGGATGCGCCGTGTCCCAAATGCGGTGCCCCCACGCTGTCGGCGACCGAATCCGAGGACTACGTCGAGCAGCTGTTCCGCCGCGCCCTCCAATCGGGCGCCACCGTGCGCATGATTTCGACTGAGAGCGAAGAAGGCGAAATGCTCGCGAAAGCTTTTGGAGGCGTTGCGGCCATTCTGCGCTACCCTCTCGCGACGCGTGCCCGACCGCTTCGACCGGCCTCGTAACGTCGGCTGAACGTACGGCTCAGACGGGGCCCAGGGGCCCGTTCAGCGATTACCAGAGATTTCCGAGCGGGTCGGGGTCCGAATCTTTCGGGGACTCGGTCGCGGACCTCGGGGCGGACACATTCGGGGCGAGTGGAGATCCCACGGGGTAGAGTTGGGCATTCGGATAGACGGGCGCGGGGAGCTGGCGCCGGCGTTGGACTACGAGGGCGAGCCCCACCACGACGAGGCCGATCACGGCGCCCACCACTATGAGTTCCCGCAGGGGGCTCGTGGGTCCCGCGCTTGGAGAACAGGAATCGGCCGTGAGGCACTGCTGATTCTGCGTCGCCTGATTGACGGATTCTGGTTGTCCCTGCACCCCTACTTGCTGTAGGTTCGGGAGCCCGGGAGGTTCGGCCTCAGTGAAGCTTCCGTTAATCGACGAGTTGGCATTGGCCGCTATGGGAGACGAGGAGTACACTTGCCGCGTGGCTAGGATGCCGATGTGATTGGAGGAGCCGGCGTAATAGTCGACATTGCCGAGCTGAGTTGTGGTCAAGCCCGACTGCGAGTCCGACCAAGCGTGCCGCGCGCTGCCGAAAAGGTCGCTGCTTGACGGGATCAGGATGAAGCCGTCCCGCAGGTCGAAGGGGGCTCCGGAGATAGCGATCGAGAGCACCAGCAGACTCTTGCCGGCGAGCGTGATCGTCGTGCCATCGTTGGCTCCCGAGAGATTCATCGTCCCGTTCGGGATCGAGCCGTTTCCAGAGAAGCTCGTTTGGTTTACATGATTGCCGATTGCCGAGACGGTGTGGTTGTAGTACGACGCGGACCAGACCCACCCGGCGGAATACGGAGCGGAGTCGCTCCACGTACCGAGGGAGGCCACGTTGCCAGGGATGAGGCCCAAGGGGCGCGACGGGAGGAAGTTGAGGGAGGCACTGCCCGCGACCTGCACTGCAAGGTTTCGGGAGTACGTAGTCGTGATCTTTGCAGTGTGAAGCTCGACCTCCAGGAATTCCGTCAAGTTGGCCGCGAATTGCGAGTGCGAGTTCAGAAGACCGAGTCCGGTCGCATTGCCCGAAGACGTGGAAATGGGTGCGTCATTCGTGAAGTTGGCGAAGGCCGTAATATTTTCCCAGACGTGATAGTCCCAAATCACCTCATAATACACGGCCGCGCCGCAGCTGGGCGAACAGTAAGTGACGTCGACTCCGGCTCCCGAGGTGTGCTGCGCTCCGATGGAGATCGACCCATTCGCTCCGGCACTCTGACTCAATACCGTAGACTGGCCGTAGTAAGCGGATCCGGCCGCCGACCCATTTGCGGTGGGGGTCGCGACATTGATCATCTTCACACCTCCGTAGGCCCAAGCATTGGGGCCTACCGCAAACGCCGGGGTCATCGAGGCGCCGGCAGCGGTCCCGACAAGCGGGACCAGGGTGACGACCAATAGGGCCGCAACCATCATGACGAGTAGTTGGGTAGGTCCCACAATCTTGTCGCGCATCGTTGACTCCGAACCGATTCTCGATTGGAGAGTTCCAGACGAACAAGACGACGAGTGGGTTTTAACCTCATGTTTATCCATCCCCATTGGGCCCTGTACCCCGTGCTAGGGCGTAGCAATTAGGAGCATGACTGCGTGCGCGCGCTTACGGAATCAGAGGCGCGGGTCATTGCCGTGCTGCTCTCGGCTTTACCCGACCGGGAACGGGAGCGCCTACGACGGATCGACATTCCACGGTCGACCTATCACGCCGCCCGGCGCCGGGCCTACGAAGAAGGATGGCTCCGTGACCGGTATGTGCCCGATCCCTCACGGTTCGGTCTGCCGTACGCCATGTTCGTCGTGGCCCGGCCCTTCGTCGATCGTGTCACCGAGCTCGTAGCGGAGTGGCAGCGCGAACCGGGGAATGTCGTCCTTTGGGCCGGATCTCAAGTCGCCCTCGGCGTCTTTTTCCTCCCCACCCCGGAGGAGGCGAGTCGCATTTCCAATCGGTTCGATGAGCTCAAGCTCGGGACCTGGCATGAATCGATCACGGTGCGGCTAGATCAGCCCTCCATTCCCGTCTACTTTGACTTCGAGGGACTTTGGTCCCATCTCGCCGGCATGCCGGGCACCCTCGCGTATCCGCACGGGTTGGGAGGCCCCGGACCGGACGGCGAGAACGACGATCGGCCGGCCCCAGGGACGTTGAACACCTCGATGTCGTGGGCCGTCGCCGAACTCTTGCACCGCCCCTTCGTAGGGCAGGAGCAGGGTCGTCCCGGCCATCTGATGGGACCACTCGGACTTCCGTTCTCTCAACAGAAGCTGCTGACGCGGGGGTGGGTGCTCCATCGCGTATTTCTCGAGCCCTCCCGACTCCCGGCCTTCAAGGGCCGCTCCGCGGATCAAGTGAATCTGATCCTCGGACGACCGAAACCCGGGACTCATCCGGAGGAGCTGTTTGCCACCCTCACCCGCGACTGTCGGGTCTTTCCGTTTTTGTACGTGGCGAGTGCAGAAAGATTCTTGATCGCGGCACTGGGGAGCAGCGCTCCCGCTCCGCCGTCCGACTCAACTCCGGAGCCCCGACGTCCGGTGCTCGCGACGCTGCAGGCGAATCTCGAAGGGATCGAGATCGTGCAAGAGCTGGCCCCCAATCTCGTGAACCATGTCGACCACCGGTACGACCGTCTCTTCGCTCGCAAAGGGTGAAGAACCGCTGCCGGATTCGACGAGCGGCATCGAAGTTTTCTTAAGGTCCCCGACGCCACTCCCCTCGGGGCGTGTGGCCTAGCCTGGATAGGGCAGCGGGTTCCTAACCCGTTGGTCGGGGGTTCAAATCCCCCCACGCCCGAGTGGATTTGAATCCTCGGAGGGTTTATTCCGCCTGGACATTTTCGTCGATTTTTCGCGGACAGTCACCGACGCGTCGACGTTTAAGTTTGGGGGAGCTAAACTGGTGTTCGCCCTGCGGTCCAGAAATAAATCCCTTCTGTAAGGCCGGCCGGGCTAGGCCCCAACTAGGTCCCTGGAAATCGATTAGCCGCATTCGGCGCCCTCGAGGCGGGCGATACAAAGTATTTGTGCGGACAAGAGATGGTCATTCCTGGCACTGCTTTTGCCTCAAAATGGCTCCTAGTAGGCGACCTCGAACAGTCGGCCCCCTCGTTGTGCTGATCGTTGTGGGCGCTGTGGTATATGGGGCCACGAGCGGGGTCTGGGCCTCTCAGATTCGTTCCGGAACTACCGACTTGGCACAACCGACCTCGGGGGATCGCACGGCTGGAAATATCTCGGTCGGAAGTGGTCCTTGGGGTGTGGCCTATGACAGCGGCACCGGCGACCTTTACGTCGAGAACGTGCTCTCCGACAACATTTCTGTGATTAACGGCTCGACACACTCTGTGTCTCGCTCGATTCCCGTGGGTACCAATCCCCGCCACGCAGTAGCAGATCCGATGAACGACGAGCTCTTTGTCGGGAACTTCGGCTCCGACAACGTTTCGATAATTGACGTTGAGACGGGAATTGTGATATCAACCGTGCCGGTTGGAAGTGAGCCACACGGTCTGGTGTTCGATTCTTCCACCAATTCCGTCTACGTCACGAATGACGGTGCCGACACGTTGAGCGTTATCAACCCGACTTCCAACCTCGTCGACGGGACCATCCCCGTCGGCAGCGGACCCGATGGAATCGCTATCGACGGAGCCACCGGTAATCTTGTCGTCTCCGACTGGAACATCGGCGAAGTGCAGATCGTCGACCCAGTCAACTCCTCGATTGTGAAGAACGTGACGGTGGGCTCTAACCCGTCGGGTGTGGCGTACGATCCACAGTCGAACGAGCTCTTCGTCGCGGACCAGTACTCATCGAGTCTCACTGTCCTTAACGCATCGACCTACGCGGTTCGGGGCTTTATCTCCGTGGGCAGCAATCCTTTGGACGTTGCCTACGACAGCGCGACGGGGGACTTGTTCGTGGCAGACTCCGGGGCCGGGACCGCGGGCGGGCAAGGAAACGGTAGCGTGACCATCGTTCGGGGAACCACAGATACAGTAGTAGCCACCGTATCGGCAGGCCTCTACCCCTACGGAGTTGCCTACGACAGTCAGACCTGCCAAATCTACGTGTCGAACTTCGGATCTGCGAATGTCACCGCGATGGGTGGACCATGCCCATCGCCCCCTTCGTCGGCCATCACGTTCTCGGAGACCGGGCTGCCTTCGGGGACGAACTGGACGGTTACGTTGAACGGAACGCCCCACCCATCCACGACGGCCACGATTGCATTCACCGAACCGAACGGCACATATTCATTCAGCCTAGGTCCAGTGGCGGGTTACGCTGCCAACCTGAGCGGCGGGTCGATTACCGTGAACGGGACCGCGATCCATCGCTCGGTTTCCTTCACTGCCACCTCGGGAACGGCGACATTCTTGGGCGTCCCCGCTGCCGAAGGATATGTGCTTCTCGGTGCGATTGTGGCAGTGGTGCTCGTCGGTGCCGTACTGGCACTTGTTCTACTCCGCCGTCGGGCAAAGTCTCCCCGGAATCCCGCGAAGCCTCCGTCGGTTGGCGGAAGCCCTCCCCTCTCACCCTAGTCACGAGCGGGGGTCAGTGCTCGTGGATGCGGCTCCGATTACGTCGGCCGATTTCTAACGAGGGTCTTGTGTGAGGGGGGGTTCCTTCTCGGGTGTGGCCGATCGCGGAAACCGCTGGAAATCGTTGATACGCGAACCCCCGGGGGGACGAGTCCCCCCACGCCCGATCGATTCAACGAGGGTTCCGTGTCTTGTGCTCTACCAACTCATACGCATTCCCGTACAAATCCTGGAAGACTGCCTCGACGCGTGAACTGCGTTCTTCCGGGAGCTCACGGAATGTCACACCGCGGCCCTTCAGGTCCTCGTACGTCCGTCGACAATCCGGAGTTGTAAGCACCCACGTTGCGTTCTTTCCGACGATTTCCGGAAACCACGAAGCCAGAAGGACCTCCACTCCTTTCTGCCCCTTGGGCGCGACGGTGAGCCAGCGGAAGCCTGGGCCCGACTTATCTAACCGCTTTTCGAACCCGAGCTTGTCTATGAACCAGCGAAGCGCCTTCTCTTGATCTCTGACGGCAACAGTGACGGTCTCGATCCCACTAATGCCTGACATGAGCTACCCCTTTTCGACTCTCAAAGCAATGTTAAGTTATGCGTCTTGTGTCTCGATGGGGCGCGCCGATCGCCCAGCAGCGCGTTCTGTCACGAACTTACCCCTTTGGAACTTAGACCTCACGCTGAAGACTACTGCGGTCCTGTTCCCGACCCCCCGTGGGAAACAAACCTGTCCCTCGTCCAATGCGGAAGTTGGACCGGCGAAGCGCACGGAGGTCCCTCCCCTGCTGGACTATCCGCACCGACCGGATCGGCGAAGTTCTGCGCCCGTGGTGATCAACACCGTCCGCTGATCGTTATGAGGCCGGGACTGTCTGCCGAGCTCGTGAGGCAGAACGATCGTCGCCGGATGAATGTCAATCGCCGCAAGTGGGACGAGAGCGTTCCATTGCACGTTGCTTCCGCTTCCTACGACGTCCCGTCTTTTCTCCGAGGTAAATCCACACTCCAAGCGCTAGAGGTGAAGGAATTAGGATCCGTGCGGGGAAAATCCCTACTTCACCTCCAGTGCCATTTCGGACTCGATACGTTGTCCTGGGCGCGCCTAGGAGCCCAGGTAACCGGCGTAGACTTTTCTCCCCCTGCGATTCGAGCGGCCCGACGACTCGCGCGGCAGGTCGGCATCGAAGCTCGATTCCTTCCATCGAACTTGTACGACCTCCCCGGCGTCCTCGACGAGCGGTTCGATATTGTCTACACAGCGAAGGGAGCAATCTGTTGGCTCCCCGATGTCGATCGATGGGCCGAAGTGGTCGCGCGGTTCCTGAAGCCGGGGGGGCGGTTCTACTTTCTCGAAGACCATCCGATTGCGGAGGTCTTTCCAAACGATGCGACCGTGACCCGTCTCGAGCCCAAGATTCCCTACTTCAGTTCTCAAGCGCTCCGAGAAGAGTATGACGGGACGTACGCAGTCAGCACGAAGATGAAAAACCGGGTGACCTACTCTTGGATCCATCCGGTGTCCAGGGTCCTTTCTGCTTTGATCAAGAGTGGGCTCAGAATTGAGAGGGTGCGGGAGTACCCGTTCAGCTACTGGCGCCGATACTCTTTCATGACCCAGGACCGTGACGGGTATTGGCGCCTCAGGGAGGGCGAGGGCCTGATCCCGCTGATGTGGTCCGTGAAGGCCCGAGGAAAGTCGACGAGTCCCCTGGGACTGCCCGTTGGAAAGGGGGCGGGTTCTGCGATCTCGGGCGTTGCTCCGATTACTTAGACCGATTTCTAACGAGGGGGTTGTGAGAGGAGGGTCCCCCCTCGATTCTGGCCGCATGCTCAAACTGTTGGAAATTGTTGATACTCGAACCCCCGGGGCGACGACTCCCCCTAATCCCGCAGCACCGGAGGAATTGAAGCCGGCGTAAAGAGGCTCCCAAAGTCGAGTGCTTCGATGCCGGCTCAGACGCATCGAGCTCGCACGTGAAGGGCACTCTACGGACCTTGATCAGGAAAGGAAGGAACCGGCCGCCATGAAGTAGCCCGTGCGTCAGGATCTGGCGCCGTGTCCTGCGCTCGATTGGTAGGCGAAGGATCTGCGAGCACTTCATCCGACGTTCCGTCCCCTCAAGGCTGATCCGGAAGGCGGGTATCGGAGGTCCAAACCGAACGCTCTGAAGCTCGTCACTCCGCAGGCTTTGTGTTGGCGCGGACTGCCAACTCGACGAGGGACAAAGCTAGGTGCAGGTCCCGTGCTACTGCCACGCGAACTGCCACCCAGTCTGCCGCGGGACCTCGAGTTCGCACTCGTTCGTCGAACGGCCGCTCGGACGCCCTCGCGAGGATCGCTTTCCTCGTCAAACGAACATCCATACGATGGTCCCCATGAAAGTGAACGATCTCCCGTTCGGCGGCGAAGTAGGCGTTCCCATGACCCCGTCGCGCCGCGCGACGGGTCAATCCTGGGATGGATGAAAGTCTCCCCTCGAGCTCCTCCCGAATCGACTGCGTGCGCCCGCGTGGCTCGCGAACTTCGCGCCCTGTCTTCACGGTCATTGCGGTCGAATCTCCCGCGCCTTCTTTGAGGTTGTGGAGATGAGATCTGAAGTCCGATCGTTCTCCCGGTTTTCAAGTGGAAACCTTGTTACAAGGAGGTCGATGTCCCCGGCAGCTGTGCCAGGGAAGTCAGGCGGCGCGAGGCCGATCATTGTGTCGGACTTCGACGGAACGCTTACCACGAACGACCTCGGAACGTTGACCATGGAACGATTCGGCGCGCCCGGTTGGGAGCGCTTCGATGAATTATTCGAGGACGGGCAGATCACCTTGAACGAGTGCGTACGGAGGCAAACTGCCTTGATCCGCGCCTCGTCGCGCGCGGAGATTCTGGACTTTCTCTCACCCCTTTCCGAGTTTCGTCCCGGGATGGCGGCTCTCCTCGATGAGTGTCGCCGCGTGAGCACGGAGTTCGTCGTGGCGAGTGCCGGGATTGATTTCTGCATTCGGCAGACTTTTCGGCGTCAGGGGCTCTCGATGCCGCGACTCTATTGTCCGGAGACCAAATTTACCGCCCGACGATTCCGAGTGTCGATGCCCCGCAAAGCGCCTCTGGTCGGAAGCAAGGAGATTCGGCTAACTTCGGGTAAGAACTTCAAACAGTCGCTGGTAGCGGCCTACCAAGCTCGGGGACGAACGGTCACGTACTTGGGAGACGGGCCTGCCGACATCGCTCCGGCGTCGATCGCGGACACGGTCTTCGCAATCGATCGATCCCCTCTTGCGATCGCCTGCGATCGACGGGGGATCTTGTATACACCCATCCAGACGCTCGATCCGGTCGCGCAATTCGTGCGAGCGGGATCCTTGCGTCCTTGAGCACGCGTCGGTCGGCTGCGGCGAACCCCCGAGCGCGACTGCGACGTTAATGGAATCCGCGGGACCCGTATCCGCACGAGTGGTCAGGAAGAACCAGTTCCTCAGACGTGGGGACCTCTCTCCCTGACTCAATTGGGGCGGCCGATGAGGAAGCTATAACACGAAGGAATAGGTGCCGGACAATGTGGCAACCCGGCTCGAGGCCGACATCTTGATTCCGGGAACCGGGGATCCGATCTCCCGGGGTTGCGTCGTGTTTGATGGAGCCACCATTACCTACGCCGGACCGATCGAAAATGCGCCCCCCGCGGCCCCGTCGGACACCACGGAGAGCGTGCCAGCCGTGTTGCCAGGACTTTGGGAGACGCACGGACATTTCGTAGGGATCCGGAATTTCGGGCTCGAGGAACAAATCTACACCTCTTCGTGGGTAGGCATCGTGCGTGCGGCGCGGGATGCGGAGAAGGTCCTCCGCGCGGGGTTCACGTCCGTACGCGAGCTCGGGGGTTTCGGAGTGTACCTCGGTCGTGCCGTCGACGACGGATCGGTCGTCGGGCCCCACATCTATGGAGCCGGGACAATGTTGAGCCCGACGGGGGGCCACGGCGACGAGCATGCCTTTCCCCTCGAGTTCGTCCATATCTGGCGGAATCAACGAGAGCTACCGGGGCCTCGTGACGGGATTCCCGCCTGCCTGGCGGCGGTCCGAAAGATCCTTCGCCTCGGTGCGCCGATCATCAAGATCTGTGCGTCCGGCGGCGTGTTGAGCGACCGAGATAGTCCCGAGCACCAGCAGTTCTCGGATCACGAAATTCGGACGATTGTAGAGGAGGCGGGTCGCGCCGATCGGATCGTGGCAGCCCATTGCCATGGCAAGCCCGGGATCATGGCGGCGCTCCATGCGGGAGTCAAGACCATCGAACATGGGACTTATCTTGACGAGGAATCGGCGGACCTGATGCTTGAAAAAGGGGCGATCCTGGTCCCGACTCGTTGGATGGTAAAGCGTCTGGTGGCGTCAGGGAAGGATTCGGGGATTCCGGAATTCATGTTGGAGAAATGTCGCAGATTGATCGACCAACACCGGCAGGCGATGCGGCTCGCCGTCCGGAAGAAGGTGGCCATGGCCTTTGGGACCGACACTCTCGGCTCGAGCGACGCAGCGCCGACGTACTGGGGTGGCAATGGTCAGGAGTTCCCCCTCCTGGTCGACGATCTAGGAATGACGCCCCGCGAAGCGATCGAGACCGCGACGGCGAATGGCCCGCGCACGCTCGGCCCCCAAGCGCCGCTCTCGGGTCAGTTGCGCGTGGGGTACGCCGCGGATCTCCTCGTCGTGCGGGAGGATCCGCTCAAACGGATCGCGGTCCTCGCCGAACCCGAAAAAATTCTCCGGGTTTGGAAGGGGGGGCAACTGGTCGTACCGCGCCCGCCCGACACCTAGGCGGCGATTCCCCTCCTAATTGGGCGGCGCCCGCCGATCAGCCGCGACCAGCCGCCGGGCGCTCGTGGCGCCCCCGGGCCTTCCGACGCCCGCGGTACCAATCTCCAGTCGGGTCTTTCACCCCAGATATGCCGTCCCACGTTCGGGATCTGGGGATGCGGTCGTCGGTGTATCCGACGCCTATCGGAGGTTTATAGGAGTCGAAGTCCGGCCTCGACGGGCGAGACAAAGTTGAAGCCTCGTGTGTGGCTGAATTACATGTGCCCGGACCAAACGCCCCCGACGGCACCCACCCTGCCGCCCCGCTCGGATCGAACGCTTCGCCGCCGTCGAAGTCATCCCCCGCATCGTCGCAAATGACGGCCGTGGCCCTCGCGGTAGGGATCGCCGCGCTTGTGTTCCTCGGGGGATTCGGAGTCTTTGTCCTCGCGAGCCCCTCTGGACCGATCGGTCGTGTGATGGTGCTCTCGACGGACTGGTCCGCCGACTGGGTCGGGTATAATCAGTCGGAGGGCGTCTCGCCCCCGCTCGTTTCCCCCCTAGCCGTCGGACCCGGATTTTGTCCCAGCGTCAATGGAACGTACCCCTCGGGTTCGGTCATTTCGTGTTGGGTTCTCGTCAATCTGACTCAGACCGGTCCGGTCGAAGCCGAGGTCGGCGGAATCTACGTGAGCCTGACTCCCCACTTCCTCGTGGTCAACGTCCTCGCCGATTGGAATCACTTTTGTTTGGAGTGTTACTCGTGGGACCTCAGTATCCAACTTCCCCCGCAGCCCGGGACCTACGCGTTTGCTGCGAACATCGGTCTATGGGGAGGGCCCGGATAAGCTGCGTGGACGGAATCCGTTCCCCTCTCCGTTCAGATCGACCGAAGCTCGCCGCTCCGGATCAAGAAGTCACGGCCTTCCCATCGCTGTGAGTCCGGCCAGAAGAACGTGAACGTGTAGGTGCTCGGCGCTCCCTCGAGCGCGGGCAGATCGGCATAGTGCAGGCCTAAGCTCGTGGGAGTCGATGCGAGATCATGACTGGAGTGCCACTCATCCTCAGACCAGTGGAGGGTGAACGGGGCACCTGCTTGGATACGCAAGGGCCAGCCCTGGGGCAGGATCGCCGGCTGTCGATTGAATTTCCAGACCTCCCGAGGAGTCAGCCGACGCGTGCGCGCCGTGTAGCGATTGCCGACCTCGGGTATCAAATCGACGACCTTTCCGTCCGCGATCGACCGTGCTAGCTTGACGTACTCGGCATGGGCCCAGACGAGCGGGAGGGCCGCTTCGGTGGCCATCCCGAGTTCTAAGTGCATTTCCTGCCGCGACACGTCATCCCAGACCTGCTCCGGCAAGAGACCGGTCGAGGTGGCGAATCGCTCCATCGCGAGGAGATACGGTTTGGCGTCGCCTCCCGCTGCCAATTCGTAATGACCTCGTTCTCCGGTGAGCAGGGGCCACGCCCGACCTCGACCCCAATCGAGGTAGCCGCTTCCGTCGTCGCGTTGCCCGTACCCGTCGTGGTTGTATCGTCGCCACACGGGGCCACGTGGGGTCTCGACCTTGAGGATCTTGTCGACAACGAGCAGGGAATCGAGAACGATCGGGTCGTCCGGCCTCCTCACGCCGTAACGTACCAGTTCTAGGAAGCCGCCGTCGACGATTTCGTTGGCTGGGAAGACATTGGGTGTCCCGGGTTCGAGATTGGGGAGTTCGATCGTGCCCATATCGGCCGATTCGTCCGGCGTAGGATTGTGGACCGCCACCGGGCGAATACGTACGTAGTGCCGTCGAATGCCGGGTACCAGCGTTCCCGTGGTCGTGACCGTCCAAGGCTCGATGTGGCATTCCAGGAAGTCCGCGTGTTCTTGCACGAATTGGGCTGTCGCGGCGTCGCCGCGCTGTCGCGCCATTCCCGCCGCGCAGGTCAGGGCGGCGATGCAGACGGCGAGCGTCGAGGGGGAGTAGCCGCTGATCTCCTCCCATCGGTCCTGCCCTGTCGCAGGACCCTGCTCCATCAAGAACCGAGCGGCGTTGCACACCAGCGGGTACGGGTCGAATTGTTGCAGCGCCCTCGCCCGATGGAGACGGGCGGCGAGAAGAATTGGATACGCCACTTCGTCGAGCTGAATCCCACGCCAATAGGCTCGTCCATCTACCCAGAAATTCTGCGGGAATCCTCCATCGGCTTGCTGCTGGGTGGCCAGGTAGATCAAGGCCCGCAAAGGCGCCTCAGTGCTACCGGTCGCGAGGAGCGCACTCGCGGTGTTGACCATATCCCGCGTCCATACGAGGTGGTAGCCTCCGCGGTCGTTATCGCCCTTGGTCGAGCCCCAAGGGATCGATAGCGAAGCGATGAACGCGCCCGGAAAGACCTTGTCTTCGTGGGCGAGCATCAGACTCTGACTCGCATGGTACAGCCGACCCCCATCTCCCGTGGCGCCTTCGATCGGGCGTCGACTCCGGGCCACGCGGTCCCACTGCTCTACGAAGCGCTTTCGATGCTCCTCGAAAGGGGTACCCAGCGATTGGAAGAGCGTCGTGATCGCCGACGCGAGGGTCCGACCCAACGCCAACCCCAGGGTGAACTCCTGCCGGTCGTGAACCGGGATCTCCCCGATCAGCGCGACGTTCCCGTCCGTGGCTGTATCAAACTCCCAATCGAGCTGGTAATTTTCCGCTAGATCGGTCCACCCGTCGCTCTTTCCCACGAAGCCGACGCTTGCTCGTACGAAGGGGATCGTGGCGGCCATTGCGAGCGCAGTTCCCCCTTTCTGCGCCGTCAACACGTCGCGGCCGAGCACTTCCTGCACGCGGGCCGTGTTGCCCCATCCCCCGACCTCGAGGTGGGGGGCCGCGAGAGCGAACAAGCGTAACTTCGGTTGGGCAGGCGAACGTAGGGTCGTCAGGCGGACGTGGATCAGGAGGCACGGAAGATGAGGATCGGAGATGACTTCCTTGTCGAGCGTGAAACCCGCCTGCGGATCGACGCTCGTCACGCGATAGCCGAGGGCATTATCGAAGTGCCGTTCCGTGTGCGACTCGAGCTGTCGCTTTTCCTCGTGAAAGAAGGAGACCCCATCCGTAACCAAGAACTCGAGATCCCGAAGTTGCGGCTGGTCGATCGTCGGGAAGTAGACCTCCGTGACGGTCCCTTTCCACAGAGTGAACCAGAGCCGACTGTCGGCCGAGTAGGCGGTTCCCACTCCGTCCTTGTTGCTGTGAGACCACCGAGGTTCCATGCCGGGTTGGCCAAACGCCTCTCGATTGCCCCGTACCTGCATGGCGGCTGGTCTAACCCCATCAAAGGAGCGAGCGAATCCCTTTGAAGTTTCCTTCTCCGAAGGCTCGTAGCCGTTGGCTCGAACAGGAAGGAGTTCGACGGCAGGACGGCCGTCTGCATCGCAGTAACTTTAGGGGGATTGAGTGTGGTCCCCATGTGGACCTCGGGATCCTCCTCCTCCTTCTCGCCGTAGCGGCAATCGCCGCCGGCCTCGTCGGATCCCTAACGGGGCTCGGAGGCGCCGTTGTTGTCATTCCGGTGCTCGTCATTTTCTTCTCCGTCCCATTCGTGGATGCGATCGGCGCCGGGGCGGTGACCGTACTCGCGACTTCCACGACGACGGGCGCGGCGTACGTGCGCGATCGTCTCAGCGATCTGCGCATCGGCATGTTCCTAGAGATCGCAACCGTACCGGGAGCCCTCCTCGGCGCGACGTTTACCGTCTTTATCGCCCACTTGAATCTTGCCGCGGCCCTCATGGTGGCCCTAGGGGTGGTGCTGCTGCTCATGGTCCCTCTGACGGCCCTCAGAGGGAATCGACGCGTCCGCGCGGCGGATGTGCCCGATGCACGCTCGCGCCAGCTAGGACTTTCCGGTTCGTACAACGATCCTAACGACGGCCCGGTACATTACACGGCGACGAACACCGACCGCGCGTTGGGCATCATGTTCGGTGCTGGGTTCGTCAGTGGCATGTTTGGTATCGGGGGCGGTGTGTTCAAAGTGCAAGCCCTCGAGGGCGCGCTTCACCTTCCAATGAAAGTCGCCACGGCCACGAGCAATTTCATGATTGGTGTTACGATCGCCGCCGGAGCGAGCGTGCTGCTTGCGGCAGGGTACATCAATCCACTGATCGCCGCGCCCGTCGCTATCGGTACCGCGATCGGTGCCTACGCCGGGAGTCGCGTGCTCCCCGGACTTCGGAATCAGACGGTCCGTTGGATCTTCGTCATCGTGGTCGCTGGGCTCGCGGCGGAGCTCATTCTCCGCGGGATCGGTCTCCCATGAGCGCGCCACCCCCAGTCGCAGCGACGGCGACGCCCGATGTGGAGCGGCCTCACGAGCTCCCGCCCGAAGTCTTTCGTACCACGACTCGGCTTCTGCGAACCGGTCTACTGCTCGCTCTCACGACTCTCGCCCTCTTCGCCGTGGTTTATGTCATAGGTAACCCGACCGAAGGCTGGTCGCAGGTGATCAACCAGAACCCGGTGCGGCTATACCTCAGTGCCTCAGGACTCGCGTCGGGCCTGTTCCATCTCCAGGTGGAGGCCTACCTGACCCTCGGGGTGCTGTTCCTGATCGCGACTCCGGTCGCGCGCGTCCTGGCCGGGGCGTTCATATTCCGGGCGAACGGAGAGCGAACGATGACGCGCATCACCCTGGCCGTTCTGGGGATGCTCCTCATCGGACTCTTCATCGTCGGCCCCTTGGTGCGGTAAGCGCCGGTCGGTCCTTCGCTTCCGAGGCGTCATCGTTACAAGGACGGGGACCCCGCTGGCCCAGAGGACCTTGCGATGGCGGGCGACGAGGGTGCATCCGCGGGCGAGTTAGCCTTTCGGCGCGTACGCCAAGGGACGTTGTTCGTGCTGGCGGATCTCTTTGTCCAATTCCTGCTGGGGATCTGGGTCAATCTTTTCGATACGAGCTTCCCTTCCACCGAGTCCGGCATTCTCCGAGCCGCCGTAGACGGATCACATCCGATCCTCACAGCGCACCTCGTGAATGCGTTGCTCCTCCTCTTCCTCGGACTAGGGGTCTTGTCGTACGCCTTGGAAACGCCGAGCCGCCGGATCGTGCGCGCATCGGCGATCGGGCTGGTTTCAATCCTCGTTGCGCTCCTATTCGGCTTTGTGTTTCTGTACACTGGGTTCTCCGACGACGCCTACTCCTACGGAATGGCCGTGGCTTTCCTTGCGGCCGTCTACTCGTACTTTGTCCTGCTTTCAGCGGTTCCGACCAAGTTGGACAGGAGTGCGCCCCACGTCGGGTGACCTGGGTACGTGCCGGCCGGGGAGGTCCCTCGGACGTTGCGGTCTCAATGCCCTAAGAGGACGCGACACCTAATTCTTGCAGAGTGTCACGGACCCGAGCGATCCCGAGGTCTGCGAGCTCACGGGCGCGTGCGGGAGCCTTCGCCTCCGCAAACACCCGAATGTACGCCTCGGTTCCCGAAGGCCGGAGGAGAATCCAACCGTCAGGGAGGAGGATCTTGACCCCATCGAGGGTCACGACGCGACCCCCTTCCTTCAACACCGCTTCGCTCAAATGCTCCATCGCGCGAGTTCGTTGGTCGACGGGGCAGGCGATCTTCTCCTTGAGGAGGGTGTATTCGGGCAAGCCCCGCAGCGCCTCGGCGAGTCCGGTCCCTCGCCGTACAAGAAGGTCAAACATGGCCGCAGCCGACATCGCCCCATCGCGCGCCAGCTGGAACTCGGGGAACACAAGCCCCCCGTTTTCCTCGCCGCCAAAGATCGCATGGCGGCGCTGCATCGCATGGGTGACCGTGGGGGATCCCACGCGGGTGTACTCGACTTCTCCGCCGGCGGCCCGGACGACCTCCTCGACCGCCTGGGACGCCGAGACCGGGGTCACTACGACCCCACCCTTGTGGCGTTCGACAGTGTCTTTGGCGAAGAGGGTCAAGATCTTCTCCCCGGGGATGTAGCGTCCCGCGGCATCGACAAAGACCGCTCGATCGGCGTCCCCGTCGTGAGCGACGCCAAAATCCGCCCCCACCGCAGGGACGACCCGACACAGATCGGCCAGGTTGGTCTCCGTCGGCTCGGAGAGATGGCCCGGAAAGGTCCCATCGACGTGACCGTTCAGGCTCACGACCCGACAACCGAGCCTTCGAAACAGAGTCGGTGAGGTGGGGACGGAAGCGCCATTCCCACAATCCAGCACCACCGAAAACTTTCGCTCGCGGATCGCCGTTCGATCTACTTGCTGGAGGATACCGGAAATGTACCGCTCGCTTCCGAGAGAATCTACCCCAATAGACCCGATCTGATCGAACGCCGTGGTGGGAACGACCTGCTGTTCGATCCCGGATTCGATGGATTCCTCCATCTCTCGCGAGACCTCGAGGCCGTCGCGGGCGATGCACTTGATGCCGTTGAATTCCGGGGGGTTATGGGACGCGGTGACGATCACACCCAACTGGGCTCCCACGCGGGGAACACTGTACTGGATCGCTGGTGTAGGGAGCAGGCCGAGTTCGATGACGCGATGGCCCCCGATCGCGAGCGAACCCGATACGATATGGGCGAATCCCGGCGACGAGGTGCGTCCGTCCCAGCCGACGGCGATTGGGTCGCCGATGGGACAAACGTGCGCAATCGCGTTCGAAATCTGCGTTACGAGCGAGGTCGTCAACTTTTGGCCCACGACCTCCCGGATCCCATTCGTACCGAACCAGCGCACGGTAGAACCTCCGTTGTAGAGGAGTGCTCCTTCGATATAAACGACCCCGGGGTTCCCTGGATAAATGCTCTCGAAATCTGAGAAACCGGCAGACGATCCCCGTTGGCTGGCGGACGAAATGGTCGGGCGGCTCGCACGCTATCTTCGGTTCCTCGGCTATGATACCGTCTACGTTCGGGGGGCGGACGACCACGCCATCGCCGAGCGCACCCAACACGAGGGTCGGATCCTAGTCACCCGGGATCGCGCCCTCGCGGCCCGCGTCCCGGACGCGATTCTCATCGCGAGCCCTGAGCTCGCCGAACAGCTCAAGACCGTGCAACGCGCGTTCCCCGCGCTTCGCACGCAGGTCCGATTCGAGCGGTGTACGCGCTGTAACGGCCAGTTGCGGCCCGCGGCTCCGACCGATCTGAGCCTGTCCGACGTTCCGGACGCGATCCGAACATCTGGGGTTACAATCTACCGCTGCGGGGAATGCGGCCATCTCTACTGGGAAGGATCCCACACGGCGGAGATTCGTCGACGGATGACGGAGTGGTTCGGGAGTACTAGTACATGATCCCGGTATGGGTGGAGCTTTCCGGTCGCAATCCTGGACTCGGACGGGCGGAAGCGATCGCGGCGGCCGAGGCGCTCGGCGGCGCTGGGAATTCGGCGGCAGAGGGATCCACTCGGCCGGATCGAGTTCTCGTTCAATTGCCCTCGCGCCGCGAAGTCAATGCGCTTGCCGACCGACTTGCACTTGCCCGTCGCTGTCTCGTGGAAGTCGGAGACCCCGACGGCTCGATTGAGACTTGGTTCGCCGAACAAGGGAGCCGCGGCGGTTCCGCATCGTTTCGAGAACTCGATTCGCCGGACTCGGAGCACACCGACCCGAGGCTGCCGCGATGGGTGGGAGCGTACAAGCGGGGCGGAGGCCGCATCGACTTACGGCAGCCGGAGCGACGGTTCTGGATCGCTTCGTCCGGTGGCGCGGCTCCCGAGGCCCTCGAGGAAGTAGGTTCGGTGAACCGAACCGGATTTCGCGCCCGGAGAACACCGCAGTACCCGTTCCAGCGACCGGTGACCCTCGACCCTCGATTGGCGCGAGCGGCCGTCAACCTCGCCCGAGTGCGCCCGGGGGATCGAGTGGTCGACCCCTTCGTAGGAACGGGATCGTTGCTGATCGAAGCTGCCTTGGTGGGAGCCCGCGTCACGGGCATCGATCGAGACGCGGATATGGTGCGCGGAGCGCTCCAGAATTTCGCCCACGTCGGACTCGTTCCAGAGTCGATGACCGTAGGAGACTCGGCCGCCGTCGGGAAAGCGATCGAGGGAGCCTATTGGGACGCCCTGGTCACCGATCCCCCCTACGGGCGTGCCTCAGGAACGGGCCGCGAGCCGGTGTCGGATCTGTTGGCGCGCACGTTGCCGGTTTGGGCAAGCCATATTCGTCCCAACGGCCGGATTGTGATCATCGCGGCGGGCGGGGAAGAGTCGATCCCTCTCCCATGGACCCGCGTCATGACGGTATCCGACCGAGTGCACCGCAGTCTGACCCGAGAATTTCGCGTGTATGAGAAGACGCCTGCCCCTACGACGCCGTGAACGTGGCGCTCACCGGCGTGGCTCCGCTGGGGGGACAAATCACCGATACGGTGATCGTGATTGTGACGGCTCCTTGCTGACGGTTCAGATACGTCGCGATGAGTCGGCCATGCGCGCCCCCATCGACCGCGGAATAGAGGTCGCTGGGGATCGTTACGTTTCCGGCGTTCGCGGCGGTAGTGACGACGCCACTGGGCAGGTAGAAGATCCAACTCGAATTAGCAATGAACCGAGCTAAAGCAGTACCGTTGAGCGGCATGGTTTGGTTGTTCACCGTAGTGGTAACGGAGGAGATCGAGGTCGAAAAGAGAAAGCCGTGCGGCACCGGATCCTGATTCGTGAAATTTAACGTCAGATTGTCGGCCATTTGATACCCGGCCGGGATGGGAACGTGCACCGAGCCCGCGGAAGGAATGCCGATACTCCCGAGCGGGGTCGAGATCGGGACCACAACAAACCCTGTGATAAGAATCGCGAGGGCCAAACCCCCAACGGCGTAGCGTTTCACATCGAGTCTGCTGATATCATTGAGGGGCGGAGGGTGACGCACGCCGAGCAGCAGGATGAGGATGGCGAAGATGAACCAGCCGGTGTAGAAGAAGATCAACCCGAGACCGAACAGGAGGAGGACCGCGGCGTAGCTCACGTAGCGGGCGCGGTCGCCGAAGAGCGCGCGGAATACGTGCCCCCCGTCCAACTGGCCGGCGGGCAGGAGATTGATCGCCGTCACGAGAATGCCCACCCAACCGGCGATTGCGAGCGGGTGGAGATTCTGGTTGGCCCCCGGGATGAAAAGGGCCAAGAAATCCCAGAAGAGCGAGGTGCCAAAGAGCAGGTTCCCATACGGTACGCCCAGGATGACGGGGCCGCAGGCGGAAAGGGCGGGCGGGCTCGAATGGGCCGAGAGGAACATGCCGGCAATGGCGATCGGGATCGACACAGCGAATCCGGCGATAGGGCCCGAAGCACCGATGTCGAGCAGCGTTTTCTTGTCGGGAATCGGTTCGCGAATGCTGATGAACGCACCAAACGTCCCGAAGATCAGGTACGGGGGCGGGACCGGGACAAAGTACGGGAGCGAAGCCGCGACATGGTGGCGACGCGCCATCACGTAATGCGCGAGTTCGTGGAGCCCCAAGATGGTCATGACGGGGGCGGCGAAGTAGAGGGCGCCATTCGCAAAATCAGCGAGCGTAAGCGTTGTCTGACCCACGTAGGCGAGCCAAATGAACGCCCCCGCGAATACCGTTGTAACGAAGGTCGCCACCAGGAGGGCGAGATTGACCCAAAAACCGTATGGTCGGATCGGAGGGCGGCGGGCGATCTCCAGGAAGTACTCTCCTTTGTCGTAGCGGATCGCTCCGATGTAGTCGCGCCGCGTAAGCTCCTGCCGCAACTGGTCAAACTTCGCTTCGAGCGTCGGCGGGTCGACGTGGACGACGAGCAGCAGGGACTGCGGGGTTACCCGGGTCTCGTAGACCGGAAAGTAGGCCGCAACGATCGATCGGATCCGATCGATTTCGGTGTTTCCAGAACCTGTTGGCGGTAGCGGGGCGCCACCTGGGATCGACACGCCTTACGCTCCGGGGGCCGCCCCCGTCGCGGATTTTCGGAGTCGGCGCGCGCGTTCCTTGGCGGAATATCCGGTGGTCTCTTCGAGGAACCGATTGTACCGTTGCACGGTCGCTTGCGCGACCTCGACCGCGACCTTGGGATCCGTGCGAACGTCCACGGCGAGCTCGCGCCCTTCGGACCAGACCTTGATGGATGCGATCGCGCCGAAGTGGCCCGTAATGGTCTTGCCGTCGCTCGAGACGCCCTCGAACAGACTTTCCATGCAACGTGTCAGGCTCGTGAGGTCTAGATTCCCGCGATGGCTGGTCCGGACCGGGTACCGCTGCACGGTGTCCTTCCCACCTACGAACGGAATAAAAAGTTTGGTGGGGAATGGGGTGTCTCAGACGGTCTCGATCTCAAACAGGACGCGGTACCCTCGCAAGAGGTGCGTGACCTGGTCCGACAGGTCGAGCAGCTGTTCCCGGGTAGCGGCGCCGTTCCAATCGTAGACGAAGTCATAGTTCCCTTGGGTCGGCTGGAAGCCGAAGCTGCGCAGCCGGTCCGCGATCTCCGACGGGCGGGCGCCTTCACTGTCAAAGGTCACGCGGAGGTAGGTCTCCATTCGTGAGGGGGGAGACCCGCTACCTCGGAAGAACCTTTCGCGACGAGCGCAGGCGGCGGCCCCGCCGGGGCGGCCGGGCCCGTAATCGGCTCATCGCCGACGCAATTCGTCTCCCGTGGGGGTCGATTTCCCCGGCCCGGATCCGACGCGAAGCGATCGGACGGTGATCCCTCGCCAGCACCAATGGAACGACCTCGATGGGCAACCGCGGCAGGCTCCGACGTCGTCGTTCTCGGTTGACGGCCCGGCCCCCCGCGCGCGTATCGGAAGAGACCACCAGAACATCAACGCCCGGACCGACGGAGCGTCCGAACGGCTCTCCGAGGGGGGCGATCCACCATCGATGCCTCCCGTAGTGGGTCCGCAGCCAATGCGCGAGGACCCGTTTCCGCTCGGCATACGGCTGGATCCGTCGCGCAAGAGGTTTCGGGAATCTCTTGAGATATGACGCCGTCGTCAGTCCTATCCCGACCGTGTCGGCGGTCGCAAACGCCCGTCGGAGCAACGACTGATGGCCAGCGTGGAACTGGTCGAAGGTTCCGCCGAGGACCGCGACTCGATACCGATGCGCCACGCGTCCTCGGTCAGTGGAGGAAGCTCACGGCTCCCAACAGCACCAAAAAGGCGATCATTGCATACAGAAAGTACGTCAGGTTTTTCTTCGAGCGCAACGCCGCGTCGCGTTTCGCGCGGCAGGCCTTGCTGCAGGTATCTTGATCGGGTGCGCAGACCCTCCCGCAGACTTTGCAATGGTGGTGGTCGGCGTCCATCGGTGCACGATGTGAATTTGCGAAACGGATATGGCTGTTCCGCCCTCCGAGAGGGGCCGAAATGCGCCCCTAATTGCGGCGCGCGCGCCGACGGGCCGTGGCATCCGCGTCCGGTTCCGACGCTTCCGTACCCTCCGGGAGCGGCTCGGATACGTCGGCCGTTAGGGTCGGACCTCGTCCACTCCTCCCACGCGGAGGATAGATCGAATCGGGCAACCCGGCCAGCTCGCGGTCGAGGTCGTCCGAAGACCGATTCACGCGCCCGACTCCGGAGTCGTCCGGCCGACTGACCCCCGTCAATTGGCTCAACTGCTGGACCAGCGTCAACCATACCCGACCCTGGCTAGCGATCGCGGTCTCGAGCCGATCGCGCAATTCTCCGGTCTGTTCGAGGAACTGGCCCTCGATACGGCGGAGCTCGCGCGCGTACTCGCGACGAAGGTCCCGCAAACCGGCTTCAGTATCCTGAGGCGAGCCGACCGCCTTTTCGAGCTCGCCGATCTTCAGCCACGCGCGCCGGACGAGCGGGAGCAGTCGTTCCGACAGTAACTCCGTGCGCCGATCGAGCTCCTCGATCTCCGAATGCACGGTGCCTTCGAGGCGAAGCGCGTCCGAATCGTTGCGCTCGACCTTGGATTCCATCCGTTCGAGTCGGGCGGCGTCTTGCTCGGTCTGAGTGCGCCACCGAATTTCTACGTCGCTAAGCCGCTGCTCGATGACCTTCTGGGTCTCGAGGCGCTCCCCTTCCAATCCGCGCGCGTTCCGGTCCCGCAATACCGATTCGAACCGACCCGAATCGATCGTCTTCGCGAGGGATTGGTCGACCTCCGTCTTCAGTCGGGCGAGCAGCTC
Organism: Thermoplasmata archaeon; assembly: GCA_049300255.1. Taxonomy (GTDB): domain Archaea; phylum Thermoplasmatota; class Thermoplasmata; order Lutacidiplasmatales; family UBA184; genus Lutacidiplasma. The sequence goes on along the minus strand of JBAQJJ010000030.1, from coordinate 26,719 downwards.
GAGGTACTTCTCCCGCTCCAGCTCCTGATTTTCGCGCGTCTTCTGTTCGAAGTAGGATTGAAGCCGGACCTGGAGGTCGGCGATCGCTTGCGATTGCCCTGCCCCCACCTCTGACAATCGAGTCTCGTGCTCGCTCGTAAGCTGGGCCTGCAAGAGCGTGGCTTGCTCCTCCTGCTGCGCAGAGATCTGCTCGTGAAGCCCCGTGATCGACGCGGTGACTCGATCCTGTAGATCCCTGGTGCGTCCATCGAGCAAGACCGCCGTTCGGGATTCCGCTTCCCGAAGTTCCTTGGTCCGTTTCTGATCGCTCTCGGAGAGTCGCTGAGTGAGAATCTCGCGGACGCGAGCCTCGACCTGTTCGCGCAACGCGGTTTCGCGCTCAGCCATCGCGCGAATCTCGAGATCGAATTGGGCGGACAGTGTGGTCCGCAGCTCTTGCTCCGTGTGAGCGGACTGCCCCTTGAGATCCTCGATCGACCGGGCCACATCGTTCCGCAGTTGCGCGCCCATCAGGTCTCCCGACGTCTTGACCGCCGCCTTGAGCGAGTCGCTGACCTCCTGGATCCGCGGATCGAAGGCGCCGTGCATTTGACGATCGACTTCCCGTTCGACCGAGGTTCCAAACGTGGTCATGCGTTCGTCGAGGGCAGCGAGGCGATGACCGATCTCTTCCTGGATCTTCAGCACGATGGCATTCTCGCGTTCCACGGTGTCGGCGAGGCGTCGCTCGAGCGACGTCCGGAGGGATTCGGCCTGAGTCGCCTGGGTGGTCGTGGTGGAATTCAACGCGGCTTGCAAGCGCTGCGTGTAGCGCGTATCGACATCGGCCAAGGCCCGCTGGATCTGTCGCTCAACGTCGGCCGAGAAGGCTTTCAGCCGCTCGTCTACCGCCGAGGAGACGCGTCCTTCGGAAGCGAGGGCCCCACTGGTCGCGAGCTGTTCGCGGAAGGCGGACGTACGCTCGTCCACGTAGCGCACGAGGTCGCGCTCGATCTCCTTACGCAGGGAGGCAATATCCACCGGAGCTACGGTTCCGGCGGCCGGACGTCGCTCGCTCTCGGTGGGCGTCGGTACGGGAGGGACCGCCCGGACTGACGGGGTGGGTTCGGACGGATACAACGAAGGATCATCGGCGATGGGGACGGGGATCACCTCGACCCGATCGGCCCTCCCGGGGGCCGTTGGCTCGCCGGCGCGCTGCAACCACGGAGGCAGCTGCCCCGACACCGGTGCCGTCGTGGCAGGGGGCGGCGCCACCGAGCGATCAGCGCGTAGCTCCGCCGGTATATCGTCCGCTCGAACGCGTAAGTACTCGTTGGCGCGTCGCGCGGTCTCCGTGCTCATTGGGATCTGGCGGCCCCGAGGCCGCTGAAGCAGCAGGGCCGCGCTTTCCATGGCCGTACCGATCCGCCACATCTGTTTGCGTCGATCCTTCCCCGACTGGCGGTCGGGATCAGACAGATGTTCGACCAGACGCGGTGCCTCGACGAGGTCCACGCGTTGCGCGATCTGGGCGAGTTTATCCTCTTGATGGTCGCGAACGTACTGGAGGACCATCGGAGTGGTCTCGCGTCCCTTGGGCGCCGGCATCCCCTTGGTGAGGTCGCGCAGCGTGACGGGCGCCGAGTCCCAACTGTTGATCCGCTTCTCGTGCCGATCGCCTTGGGCTTCCCCCTTCGGTACCCGCATTACGGCGATGGCCAACGGTATCGCCTCCGTCAGTTCGTGCAGGTTAGTCTTCGGTTGGGGTAGGAAGTACGGGAAGATCAGCACGGCACCGAGGGCGACCAGAGAAGTCGGAAGTAGTCGCACCAACTCGAGGATCGCCTGCGTCGTGGCCTCCCACTGATCCGAGCCAACGACCGCAAGGACCGGATCGGTCGAGCCTCGATGAAACAGGAATCCCTCGCCGACGGTCGGTATGAGATTCGGGTCTGGATCGGGCGCCATCCGCACATTCTCGGGTCGGGGTCCGCCCATTGAGGCATGCCAGCGCAGCACCTGTGGACCGAAGGATCCGCCTTCGAGCAACTGCGCCGTGTCGAGCACGAGCGTTTTCATGCCAAGGCGCGGTCGGTCCTCGGTCGAGAGGAACATTCGGCCGACACACGTGTATCGCCCACTGTAGGCCGGGTAGAGGAACAGATTCGGGTAGTAAGATAGTGGATGCGATGGATCGGGGTCCCAATAGTCGTGCGTGTCGGCCACATTGATCGTGAGATTGCCGACGATTCGAATGGAGTCGAGCGTCTCCCGTCGCCCCGGGAAATCCTCGGGAATGGTCGAGTACCCCGGGCTTTCCGCCTCGTTGTCAACCTGCCGACACCAAACGACGGCGACCAACCCGTCCGGGCTGGAGGGTGCGCCCGCCCCGGCTTCGGAAGGAGGCACGATCGATTCTCGTCGGGCGCTGGATTCGACCATCACTTACCCTTCGTAGCGCGAAGTTCCAATACGCGCTCGCATGCTCGAGCCAAGGGGAGAGTTGTATTGACCATGACGGGAATCCCCATGGTGGGGCTCCCGGCGCTCGGGGCCTCCAGCCCCGTCTCACTCAAGAAGAGCGGATGACCCTCCCCGGTCGATACGGCTGAGGACACGAGGAAGACATCTTCCTTGAGGGAGACCCCCCGGCCGTCTTGCGCGACGAGAATCGTACCGAGCCCGGCCCCGTCGCGGTGGACTAGGTAGTCGTACGTATCGAACGGAGATCGATAGGCCCGGTCGCGAACGGATTGCTCAACCTCCGTGTAGAAGTCTCGGAGGCGGTCGGCCTTGGAGATCGCGATGACCAGGGGGATGTTCTTTTCGCGAACATACTTGAACACCCCCCGTGCGAGATTCACTTGCTGCGCCTGGTCGCGCAGCGAAGGGAGCGAGGGCGAGAGGAGCAGGATGATCGCTTCGGCCTCGTGCACGAACCGGCCGAGCAGCGTGAGTCCGCGCCTCCACAGATCCCGCCGGTCGGGACGCCAGCTATCGAAGTGCGGAATCACTTTGCAGCTCTTTTCGCTGATCTCCTCCTCGGTCGATTCCACCCAGAGCCGATCGTAGGTGAAGTAATCCGAAATGATCCCGCCGGCCTCATCGATCGTGCTCAGGACCATCGGGCGCGAGACTCCCGTACTCCCGTCGGGCGAGCCGTAGCGGAAGAACATCTTCATCTCGACGAATTGATTGAACTTCGTGGGGAGCGGATACTTCGTCAGGACGCCCTGTTCGTCGCGCCCCGCCGCCAATTCGATCCATAACTTACGGCGGTCCTCCATGGGCTTATTGACGTAGAATCGCGTCGTCGTTTCCAGCGAACCTTCCGGATCGGTGGGGTCGGTAGTTTCGTACGTCGTTTCTTCGAGCACAACGTCGTGGTCTAGATCCCCGAAGAGCGGAAGCTGGCCCGCATTGTTGCGCGCCGGCACATAGAGGATCGGGAGGTTCAGCCCAAAGTGACCCGATAGAAATCGAAAGTACGTCGTCTTGCCCGAAGCGGGAATCCCCACGACCGCGATCCGGGCGGTCTCCGCGGAGATTTTGCTCTCCCGTTTCGCCCCTGCCTTTCCCCGGGTGCGGGTCGTGGTCTTGACTTCGCCCATCGCGTTCCTACCGCATCTCGGCGAGACATATCTCGATGAAGTCCAAAGCCCCTTCCACCATCGGCTCGGTGGAAGTGTTGCTCATCCGCGTATCTTGCAACAGTCCGAAGATGTCCTCGACCGCCGCTTCGTGTCGCTGGGCGGCATCGGCCGCTTCGTCGGTCGCGCCTATTTTCGTCAGCTGGTAGGTGCCTCGGAGCTCCATGAGCTTCGCGAAGAGTTCGAGCAGCCGCGCGCGGAGCGTCGGGTCGACCTGCCCCAATCGATTTTCCGTCTCATCGATGAACTTGACGAGCGTCTCCGTCTCCTGATCGCTTTGCATTCTCGCTTGAAGCAGCGCCAGTCGCCGAATGATCCGACTCTGGCTCAACAAGGGGAGCTTCTCGGCCTCTCCCCAGGCCTGCAGGAGAGCGCGGGCGGCTTCGACTACGGCGCCCTGCGCGAATCGGGTGCGCGCCTCCCAATAGAGCCGAGTGACCGGCGGTAGCACCGCCTGGGATTTGTTCAACTGGTCGAGCGCGCGGTCGTACTCGTGCGAAAGATACGCCTCGATGACTTCGCCCAAGGGTCCGTAGCGCTCCTTGAGATTCGGTGGAATCGCGCCCCCGGGAGGCGAGAGGACGTCGACCTCCAGGACTTGGGCCTCCGAGTAGAGATCCTCCTGACGCGCGACGGTGGACATGTGGCCCCCCAGGCGGCCGACTGTCGCGTGCTGCTGCGGTTCCTTGAGCGCCTTCGCGGCGTTGGCCGCGTGGCGCGCGAGTTCTTCGGGCGGGAGTTGATCCAGCGGACGTTGTCCCTCGAAGTCGACGTCGAGGAAGGCATTCACCATCTGAGCGAACAACTGTGATCCGGTGGTGACCTCCTGATAGCTGAAGGCACCGGGGAGCCCCAGTTCGGCGGCCCGGCCATTCAGTTGTGTTAGAAGCTGCCCCATACGCGTGGCATCCACGCCCTTGTCCCGCTCGTCTCCGCTCCCGATTCCAATGATCCGCAACGTCAAGTTGGAGTTTGGTGGCAGCATGTAGGGGAACAGGTCGATCTTGCCCGCCTGCGTTGTCGCCTGTTTCTGGTCGCGTACATCGAACTTCGTAGAGGCGTTGTCCCAGCCATCGGTGACGAGGACGACGTTTCCCTGGACGCCTGCGGATCCTTGGCGCAACATGTCGGATGCTACCGCCAAGGCATCCCAGATCGCCGATCGACCGCTCGGAGCCAGCAGCGAGATCAAGTTCTCGATATACGAGAGATTCTGACGATTGATCTCGGTAAGGGGAAGAGGAACGCGTACCGTTTCGGTAAAGGTGACCAGGCCGAAGGAAGAACCCGCATTCGCCGCATTTTCCAAAATACGGAAGACCGCGGTCCGGGCGACCTCGATTTTTTGCCGCTCGGGTCCCTCGGCCGAAGGTTCGGGAAGGGGTGCGAGCATGCTCTTCGAGAGGTCCAGGACGAGAACGTTGCGCTCGCGGTCGGCCGCCGTCGGGGCCAATACCGGAGCCTCACTTGCCTCCGCCATGATTACTAAAATTCCCGACCTAAACCCACGACGACGCGGACACTATCGCCCGGGCTCCAACAGTTCGCGGGCCGCCGGAAGGTTCACGCATCACATCTAGCTCGGTGGGGGTATTTGGTGTCTTCCTTCGTGGGTTATACGCTCCCCTGTTCCAATCGAAGCCCGGCATCCCGTTTCGGGCTGAAAAGTGCGCGAAGAATCGCGAGGGCGCAGCGGGATCCGGTCGCATCGAGCAGCGCGTCCGAAGGCCTTACGAAGTTAGATACCTCCCCTTGGACCGATGAGCAATGATGGAACCCGAGCTTTGGACCTCGGTTGACCAGTACCTGGCGACCTTGTGCACGCCGCGCGACGAGATCTTGGAAGCCGGGCTCCGCGACAGTACCGCGGCGGAACTACCCGCGATCCAGGTTTCCCCACTTCAAGGAAAGTTGTTGCACATTCTGGCGAAGTCGTGCAATGCGCAGCGAATTCTAGAAATTGGTACTCTCGGTGGGTATAGTACTACCTGGCTCGGTCGGGCCCTCCCGCGCAACGGACGGTTGATCACGCTCGAGCTCGATCCGAAACACGCCGATGTGGCCCGAGCTAACCTCGCGCGTGCGGGGCTCACCTCCATCGTAGAAATCAGATTGGGACCGGCGAAGGAGTCGCTATCTCGAATGATTTCGGAAGGCGTCGCCCCTTTCGATTTCATCTTCATTGACGCCGACAAGCCGGGTTACCCCGACTACCTGGAGGCGGCGCTCTTATTGGCGCGTGCGGGGACGCTCATCGTAGCGGACAACGTTGTGCGCAAGGGAGCCGTGGCGGATCCACACAACCCGGATCCGAATGTGATCGGTATCCGACGATTTTTGGAGCGGCTCGCCACCGAGCCACACGTGGCGTCGACTGTCCTCCAAGTGGTGGGGAGTAAGGGGTACGACGGTCTCTCCTTCGCGGTTGTGTTACCGATCCATTAATCCATTGAATCACGCGCGCGGTTCAACGGGAGCCAATTCCTCGCCGGCCGGCGGAACGGTTATTAACGGTACCTGGGTCGGGCCGCGCGCATGGGCAACATCCGGCAGACCTACATCAAGCGGGTCGCAATCGACCTGATCCGCCATTATCCGGATGATTTTACGGGAGACTACGCCCATAATAAGCAGAAAGTCCTAGAGCTCACGGACCTCGGAGTTACGGTCGATAACCACCTCCAGGCCACGTACAAAAAGCTCGCGAACCGTATTGCCGGCTATGCAACTCGCTACGTGAAGCGGAAACGCGGCACGTAAGTCCTCCCCACCGGGCGCGGCCGGCGTTAGTCCAGGATCTGGAGTCCTTCCTGCAGGTGCACGATTTCTACGGGCGTCGTGGGCCGCCCCACAATGAACGCACGAGAATTGGCGACCAAGCACGCCCCGACGATCGGAACCCCGAAGTTCGCGGTCGATCGATGCACTGGAACCTGGAGTAGGTCGCGGACGACCGCAGTCTCGTGCTCCGTCGCGCGGGGATGCACCACCGCTCCCCGATTCGTCGCGATGCCCGCCATACCGACCGTACCGAGTCCCGCCAGGGTCCCACGCCGAACGGGCACGTGCAGCGCACGCTGAATCCGATCGACCGCCGCATCGCTGAACTCCGGATGGACGATGGCGCCCGCATCGTTGGCCAGCACGTTGTTCCCGAGCGCGTTCTGCCGGCTCGGGATCAGCGTCACGGGCGCGATCGTTTCAAGCGCCGCTTGCTCCGCAGGGTCGAGCTCATCGCCGACAAGTACCCCGTGAGAATTCAGCGCCATCAGCGCCCCCACGATCTCGCTCTCCCCGACGGTGGTCCGTACGAGCCGAACGTCCAAGAGGCGCGTGAGCTCGCGCTCGATCGGACCCGACGTCGTCGGCGGGATGACCGCCGCCTGCTCACCGACTCGCAGGTAGACCCCGACATAGGGGCTTCCTGAAATCAGTGTGCGACCGACGGGCACTGAAAGGGAGCTCCCAGAGATGGGGCCTAGGCCCCCTCCAATAGATCGACTTCAATGAGACCGTCCTCGAATCGGATCGCCTTCACTCGCACTTGGCGCGGGAGATGCTGAACGCCCCGCTCCCAGACGTATTCGTTCAAGCGTGGATCGATCCACACGTTCTCGTGACGTCCTTTCATGTGGCGCATGACGAAGCGCCGCACTGTTTCTAAGGCGTGGCCCGCCCGTCGGCGACGCGATGGTTGATGCTGGCTCGCTCGCAGCGGGATGACATACTCCCGCTCCAGTTCTTCGGTTCGACTTTGAGTCGTTCGCGGCATCGCTATTCTCCTCGCTCCCTACCGGTGGAGATGGCCCCGCTTCCAAGAGTGGCGTTTCGGGTGGCGGACGAATCGCCGACTGGTGCGTTGGAGCACCCACGCGGGCACGCGTCGATTCCCGTTTACAACTTTGAACAGGCGCACTTTGCGTGCGAGGCTCTTGCGACGATTCGCCATCTGGTATCCTCCTTCCGATGCCTACCGCCGCGTGATATTGATTTCGCGCCGTTCAGGCATAATCCGTTCCAGGAGGGACCGGAGGGTGGTATCGTCGATCTGTCGCTGTAGGCGGCCGCTGGCGGCCAGCGCAATTACTTGCTGCTCCACGGCGGAAGCGACGTCGGGCTTGGCCAACCGAATCCGGCCCAACCGTTCGCGGGCCTCGGGAGTCAGCAGGCGACGTAGAATCTCCGAGCGCTCCTGCTCCCGACGATCTTGATCCTGTTGCTGGGCGGCAAACGCTCCGGCGTTCGCAACCTGACCGGACTGCATCTCCTGCAGCTGCTGGATGCGGCGGCGTCGCAGTTCGTTCAGTTCCGCGTCCGTATCGTACGCCATCGCTTGCACTCCGTCCGACGCCAGGTCCTCACACGTACTTGGCGAGTTCGGGTCGCGTGACCGCGAGGGTCTGCAGCGTCTCCTTGGAAAGCGTGTCGAGCATCTTCTGACCAGCGGCGCTCACCCGGCGTCCCCGATTCTTGTACGGTTGGACGAGCCCCGCCTTCTCGAGCTGGCTGACGATTTCCCGCAGTATCGCGCGCGAACCCTTCCGGGCGTGGTAGGGAGAAGATCCACGATCCCGTTTGCCCCCGTATTCCGCAGAGAGCCGTTCTATGCCCACCTGGCCGAGGAGGTAGATCTTTCGCAGCACCGAGGCGCTGCGCATGTACCACCAGTCGGGTTGCGTCGGGGCTTGTTGCTTATGGACCCCGGTCTTCACGAAGGCGGCCCAGACGGGCGGGGCTACGGCCCCTCGATTCTTGAGCTCTGTGGCCAGCCGCGGAAGGAGAGCCGCGGGGGGAACGTCCGTCGGATGAGTCATGCGCGCGCGCCCACCCGAACAGGGTATTTAATGTAGGAGGCTCGCCCGAGGAGAATCTCGGCACCGCCGCTGATTTTCGGGAGTACGATCATGCCGGAGCTTCCCGATGCGGCTCTCATACTGGCTGGGGGTGCGTCGCGCCGTTGGGGGGGTACGCCTAAGGCTGGGATGCGCGTCGGAGCTGAGACCGCAATCCAGCGTGTCGTCCGTATCGCCACCGAAGAAGGTTATGCCCCACTCGTCGTTGTAGTGGGTGCGCACGAATTCTTCGTGCGTCGGGAGCTAAGCGGATCCGTCGCGGAGATCGTCCAAAACGCCACGTGGGAGCGAGGGAGGACGGGGTCCGTCCAACTGGGGCTCGCGGCCTTGCCTCCAAGGGCCAACATACTCATTTGGCCCATCGATCATCCGTTTGTCGAAGCTAAGACCCTTCGCGCGCTTCATAATTGTGGAGAGACGGATGGGATGGCGAGCTGGATCATTCCGACGTACGAGGGCCGAGGCGGGCACCCGGTGCTGATCCGGCCGTCAGCGGCCCGCGAGGTAGCGATCTTGCCGGTCGAGGCGCCGCTGCGGCTTGTTGTTCGCCGGTTGGGACCCCAGGTCCGGCGCCTTGCCGTCGAGGACCCGTTCGTCCTAGCAAATGTGGACTCGAGAGAAGCCTACGACCGGATCAACGCGCAATGGCCCAGAAAGCCCGAGGATGCATGGATCGTCGACTGACTCGGGAGGCCTTGCGGCTCCTGGAGGAACATCAATCCTTTGTTCGGGCGACCGTCGTGAAGACCGTCGGATCGGTCCCCGGTAAGCTGGGGGCGTCGATGATTGTCCACGAGGACGGGAGTTTCCTCGGTACCATTGGAGGCGCCGCCCTCGAGGAACGGGTGAAGGAATTGGCCCGCGTCGCCTTTCAGACGCGTGCCGGGGATCTCCACCACTTCGACTTGCAAAGCTGGAAAGCCGGGGGGCTCCCGAGTCTCTGTGGGGGAGCCGTGGAAATCGCGATCGAGTACGTCACCGCCCGACCGAATCTCCTCCTGTGGGGAGGCGGGCATGTCGCGCAAGCGCTCGCGTCGATTCTGCCCACGCTCGAATACGATTACACGGTGTCCGATGACCGCCCGGACTGGATCGATGCCTCGCGTTTTCCGGAAGCTACGCGCCGCGTGGTGGCCACCGCCGAGAACTTCTTCGACGCGATCGAACCGGCGCCCTTCACGCACTTGTACATTCTCGGATACGATGCTCGGAAGGATCTCGAGGTGCTGGCCCAAGCGCTCGACCGCTTTCCGAACTTCATCGGCTTGATCGCAAGCACGACCAAGCGCGAGCACATGTTCGCGTCGTTGCGCCAGCGTGGGGTGTCCGAAGAACGCCTCGCCCGAATCCACACTCCGGTCGGTATACCGCTGGGAGCGGAGACGCCTTCGGAGATCGCGATCAGCATTGTGGGGGAGATCGTCCAATCGATGCACCCGACGCGTTCAGATAGTCGAACTCGTGATACCGCCGCTGTCGCCGAAGGAGACAATGTCGTCCTCCGATCTTCTTAAGATCCGACTCAACGGACATCCCGTGGAGGTCCGGTGTCCCCCGAACCGGATCTTGCTTGATCTCCTTCGGGAAGACCTCAACCTGACGGGCACGAAGCGAGGGTGCGACTTGGGCACGTGCGGGTGCTGTACCGTACTGCTCGACGGCCGACCCACCCTGTCGTGCCTCACGCTCGCGGCCTTAGCGGAGGGCCAGTCGATCACTACGATCGAAGGGATGACGCCGCCGAAGGGACTCAACCCCGTCCAGCAGGCTTTTGTGACGGAGGGCGCGACCCAATGCGGATTCTGCACTCCGGGATTTGTCGTAACGGCTTGCGCCCTCCTCGAACGTAACCCCCATCCGACGCGCGACGAAATCGTCGCGGCGATCGCGGGGAATCTCTGCCGCTGTACGGGGTACTCCAAGATCGTACGGGCGATCGAGCGCGCCGCCGAGGGAAGCGCCTGATGGGGGCGTCCGAATCCCCGTCGTATCGCTTGCTCGGCACGCGCATTCCCTATGTCGAGGGGCCGCTGAAGGTCACGGGCCGAGCCGAGTACACGGACGACATCAAGCGATCGGGAATGCTCGTGGGCCGATTGTTGCGCAGCCCGTGGGCGCATGCGCGAATCCGATCCATTCAGGTGGAGGAAGCTCGAAAACTTCCCGGCGTCTACGCCGTCCTCACGGGCGAGAAGTATCCGACCCCCTTCGGAGTCCTCCCGATCACACATGACGAGACCGCCATCGCCGTCGGCAAGGCGCGCTACATTGGGGACATCATCGCGGCGGTGGCGGCCGTCGATGAGCCGACCGCCGAACGAGCGCTGCAGCTGATCCACGTCGAGGTCGACCCACTTCCGGAATACACCGACCCCCGGGCGGGGCTCGAGAAGGTCGCAGAGCCAATTCATGCGCGGGGCCTCAATGGATCCAACATCCAGAAGGAGGTCGTACAACACTTTGGCGACGTCGATGCCGCGTTCGCTCAGGCGAAGTGGACCGTTCGAGTGCGCGCCAATTTCGCGGGCGTGACCCATGCGTTCACCGAACCGCTCGTAACGATCGCCGAGGCAACGCCCGATGGCCGTCTGACGGTATGGAGCGCGACCCAGGTACCCCACTACCTACATCGGGCGCTATCCGAGGTTCTCGGGATCCCCATGCACCGGATCCGGGTGATCAAGCCAGAGGTGGGCGGAGGATTCGGAGGGAAGTCCGATCCGCTTCCCCACGAGATTGTCTGCGCGGCCCTCGCGCTGGAAACCGGCCGGCCAGTAAAGATCCTGTGCGATCGAGAGGACGTGTTCTACACGAACCACGGTCGACATCCGACCCAGAACGACGTCCGCGTCGCGCTCGATTCCGCGGGCAAGATCCTCGCCTACGACATCGAGGCACTGATCGATGGGGGAGCGTGGAGTTCCTTCGGGACCGTCACGACGTACTACAACGGCGTATTGGCGATGGGGCCGTATCGAGTCCCGAATTTCCGGTATCGCGGCCGACGCGTCTACACGAACAAGCCGCCCTCCGGCGCGATGCGCGCGCACGGCGGAACCAACATTCGGTACTCCATTGAAGTGGCGCTAGACGAGCTCGCCGAGCGCTCCGGAATCGATCCGTTCGACCTGCGGAGTCAGAACGCCTTGCTCCCGAACTCTACCACGATTAACCAGTTCCGGATCTCGTCCACCTCCTTCCGCCAATGTCTGGAGATCGCGCGGGCGCGATCGGGCTGGGACGAAAAGTTCCGAAGGCTCCCCTACGGAGAGGGCGTCGGCCTCGGCTGCGGATTCTATATCTCCGGGTCGAACAGTCCGATCCATTTCACGCCGAAGATGCCCCAGTGTACCGTTCACCTCAAGGTCGACATGGACGGGGGGATCGCCGTTCACTGTATGCAGGCCGACATTGGCCAGGGCTCGAACACTCTGTTAGCGGCGATCGTCGCGGAGGTCACCGGCGCCGACCTCGACCGGGTGCATGTTGCGCGCGTCGACTCGGACGTTAGCCCCGTGGACATTGGCAGCTACTCGAGCCGGGTGACGTTCATGATGGGCAACGCGGCGCGACAGGCCGCCGAGGCACTCCGCGCCAAGCTCGTGGCGGCGGCCGCGGTGCTCCTGGAGCAATCCCCCGACCACCTCCAGGTCGTGCATGAGCGGATCCAGCTGCTGGATCGTCCGGATGTGGGCGTCTCCTTCCTGGAAGCCTTACACAAAGCGATGGAGTTCGAGGGGGCGCTGACCACGTCCGGCGCGTACAGCTCGCGGCCGATGGGGGGCACCTTCAAGGGGGCGCGCGCGGGCACGGCTCCCGCCTACTCGTTTGCTGCCTACGTCGCGCAGGTCAAAGTGGACGTCGAGACCGGCGAGTATCGGGCCTCCAAGATCTGGGCAGCCTTTGATTGCGGGCGGCCGCTGAATCGCCTCGCGGTCGAGGGCCAGATCGAGGGATCGATCCACATGGGACTCGGTCAGATCATGGGCGAATCGATGAACTATCGCGGCGCCCGGCTCCTCAATCCGGCGTTACTCGAATACAAGATCCCCATGCCGCACCAAATGCCCGAGGTCGAATGTCTGTTGGTCGGCGAAGATGATCCCGAAGGTCCGTTCGGCGCGAAGGAAGCGGGGGAAGGGCCGCTGGTGGCGACGCTTCCGGCGATGGCCAACGCGTTGTACGACGCGGTCGGTGAACGATTCTACGACCTACCTATCACGCCGGACAAGGTGGTCCGAGCTTTGGATCGCGCGCGGGCGGAAGGTCGCCGCTGGAAGGACGGCTGAACGATGCACCTCGACCCATTCGACCTGCATCGGCCCACCTCGATCGACGAGACGATCGACCTCGCACGGTCCCTCGCCGGAAAGTTCGACTATCTGGCGGGTGGAACCGACCTGCTCCCGAATTACAAGATGCATCTCAACTTGCGGCCCAATCTCATCGCGCTCACTGAGGTCGAGGAGCTCCACGGACATCGGCTCGATCGGATCGGCGCGATGAGCCGGCTCGCCGATCTCGAAGAGGACGCCGAGTTCGGACGCACGTTTCCCATCCTGGCCGAAGCGATTCAACAGGTCGCGACACCGCTCGTGCGCGCGAGCGCCACGGTCGGGGGAAATCTGCTGGTCGAGACGCGCTGTTTTTTCTTCAATCAGAGCCAATTCTGGCGCGAGAGCCTCGGATTCTGTCTGAAGGCGGATGGGGATCGGTGCCATGTCGTCCCCCAGAAGGAAAAATGCTACGCCACTTTCTCCGGGGATTTGGCGCCCGCGCTCGAAGTCCTCGACGCCGAAGTGGAGATCGCCGGCCCGTCCGGCCGGCGTCGTACGGCGCTCACGGAATTCTACGACGCGGGAGGGGACGGCATCCGACGTCATCATCTTGCGAATGGGGAGCTCCTCGTGGCGGTGCATCTTCCCGAGAGCGCGCGGCGGCGCGTGGGCAACTATCAGAAACTCCGAGTGCGCCCCTCGTTCGATTTTCCCGAACTGAGTATCGCCATCGCCGGCCGGATGGACCAAGGGGTGGTCACCGAACTCGGACTCGCCGTCGGGGGGTTGGAGACTTTTCCGAAGCGGTTCGACGCGCTGACGCAGCCGTACATCGGCCGACCGCTCTCCGACGAGCATATCGATGCGCTGGCCACGGAAGTGGAGCGCAAGGTACGGCCAGTGCACAACACGTTCCTCTTACCCGACTATCGCAAGCAGATGTCTCGCGTCTACGTACGACGGGGCTTGCGTCGATTCCGCGAGGAGGCGAGCCGCTCGTGAGACCCTCCTCGCGGTTCGAACTTCTTCCGATCGACCAGTTGTACGCCCACGAGGAGGTGGATCCCGAAGAAGTGGCGAAGCTCGTGCGGGCGATCCGATCCGCGGGGGTGGTCGAGGACCCGATCTGGGTCGCGCGAGGAACCGGGGTGGTGCTCAACGGGCACCACCGGTTGGCCGCATTACGTGCGCTGCATGCCCACCGGGTGCCCGCGTGGGTCCTAGATTACAAAGATCCTTCGGTCGGGCTCGACCGTTGGTCTCCCGGTCCCCCGATCTCCAAGACCGATGTGATCCGAAGGGCGCACGCCGGCGAGCTTTTCCCGCCGAAAACGACCCGCCACACCATTCCCCTTCCCCCGGAGCGTCATCGTATACCGTTGGCGGAGCTACTTGCCCCCATCAGAGCGACGGCGCGACCGACCGCGATCTCGCGCCCTCAACCGGAGCGTCCACGTTCCTCGCGCGGAAGGGCGGGCTCTTCCCGGGGTACGTAGGGCAGCGGCCACGTGCCGTCCGCGAAGCGGCGGAGCACTTCCGTCAGCAGTCGGATCTCGACGGGGTGCAGCCGCGCCCGGAGCGTGTCGGGGGTATCGTTCGGTTCGATGGGGATCCGAGCCTGGAGCAACGTTGGGCCCGCGTCCACGGCGTCGGTGACGAGGTGCACGGTCGCTCCGGTTTCGCGTTCGCCGGCGGCCAGGACCGCCGCGTGGACCTTGGGGCCATACATCCCCTTTCCTCCGTAGCGCGGGAGCAACGATGGGTGCAGGTTGATGACACGGCCCCGCCATTCCGCGACCCAAGGCCGGGGTAAGATCGATAGGTAGCCGGCCAGAACCACGAGTTCCGTCCCTTGCGCCCGCAGCGCCGCGGTCAGGCGCTCCGTCCACTCCGACTCCGGCACGCCGCGGGTCGGGATCACGGTCGTCGCGAATCCGCGTCGCCGGGCCCTCTCGATCGCGGGAACGTGGGGCCGATCCGCGACCACCAACGCCACCCGGGCCGACAGGTGGCCGCCCGCGATCGACTCTCCGATCGCATCGAGCGTAGTGCCTTCGCCGGAGACCAAGAAGGAAACCGGCAGGACGCGGGCCATCGGAGCCGCCAGCGGCGGCGAACTAAAAGAGGGTGGCGGATGTGAAGCGGAATTCTCCCGTCACGACCGGCGGCGTGGTGATCGCGAACGTTCCCCGTTCGTCGCCGTAGCAGCGCCGGTCCTTTCCGAGCAACTCTAGGTGCTTGATGGCCGTCAACACGCTTTCCGTGAACCGGAGATTCCGCACCGGACCGACGATCTCACCGCGCTCGATCCGATACGTCCCGTCCCGGGTCATGCCGGTCAGGATTCCCTTGCCCGGATGGACCACCCGAACGTAGTGGAATCGCGTGACGAGCAATCCGCGCCGGGTCTCGCGGACCAGCTCGTCCCAGTTCGCCGAACCGCCCGCGACGAGGGTCTGGGAGGGAAGGGGACCGGCGTCGCCTTCCGGCCATTCGGGCGGCTGCGCGTGTCCGCTCGTGTGGACGCCCAAGCGCCCCGCCGTCACGAGATCGGTCACGGCGGCTCGGGCTACTCCTTCCTCCACGAGCGGTACGGGCCGCTTGACCACTCCCTCATAATCGATCGCCTGCGGCAGCGAGGCGGACGCCCGCGGATCGTCGATGACGGAAAGATCCGCAGGACCGATCCGACGTCCCCGATACCGGCGCAAACAACTCCACCCCTCCTGCTCCGAGTGGCCACTGAAACCGAGATAACACAGCCAGCCAAACAGTTCGGACGCCGCCGGGCCGGCCAGCAGCACACGATATTTTCCGGCTTCGACGGGGGCCGGCGGCGCGGAGGCCATGCGCTCAGCGGCTTCGCGGCCCAAAAGGGAGGTGTCCAGACGGTCGGCGCTCCACGCCAGCGCTTCGGACCAGCCCGATACGGGAGGGTCATCGTCCGGCCGCTCTACGAGCACGCTGGCTTGCGCCATCGAACGTCGGGTCGTTCGGGATAGGCCGTTCGAGTTGACGACTACGAGTTGTCGCTCTCCGACGTTCACCGCGCCCGAAACCCGCGAATGCGGCCGCGCGTCTTCGGCCGCGCGCAGCGCTCGCTCGGCTAAGCGCACTTGAGCTTCCGGCGAAAGCCGCGCGGTGGTGGTGGAATAGCCGACCTCGCGCATCGATCGTCCGCCGTCCTGCGGGAATCCAGGGAACTTCCGTTCGGGAGGCGCAACGTGGGCCAGAGCGCGCGCCCGCCGCAGTAGCAGGGCAATCCCCTCTTTGCTGGTGTCAACCGAGGTCGCTGTTCCGAGGCGCTGGTCCTCCCAAATCCGTATCGAGAGGGTGGTGGCCCGTTCCAGGTGCGGCTGGTGGATCCGACTGTTGGCGAAGCGCATCGTTCCCCAGTTGCTGTACACGACGCGCGCGTCAGCTTCAACGCCCTCGGGCAATGCTTCGAGCGTCGCGGCGACTCGGTCGGCGATCGGTTGGAGGGCAGCCGTCGAGCTCATCCTCCTCGAACGGCGACATTTTGGAACCGGCCCACGGGGGCTCCGTGCCCGACGCGGGCGACTTGGCCCGGTTGGCCCTTGCCACAATTGGGAACGCCCCAGAGGTGCCAGGTCGAGCGGTCGCCGACGGCATCCATCGAACGCCAAAATTCCGGCGTCATGCCGGCGTAGATAGGGTTTCGCACCAAACCGCCCAGCTCGCCGTGAATTATGCGGCGGCCAATCTCGGTTCCGAATTGAAAATTGAGGCGGCGATCGTCGATCGACCACGATCGATTCGTCTCGAAATAGAGGCCCTCGTTCACCCCTTCCAGAAGCTCGTCGAACGACAGATCGCCGGGAGCAAGGTCAATGTTCGTCATTCGGATCAGCGGAGCTCGATGCGCTCCCTCGGCGCGGGCCGTACCCCCTGACCCCTCTAAGCCGAGGAGGGGCGCAGTCTCCCGCGACGTGAGCAGGCCGACGAGGCGTCCGTGATCGATCAAAGGAGTCCGCTGCGCCGGGACGCCTTCGTCGTCCCAACCGAAGGTTCCGAGCCCGCCACGTTCTGTGGCGTCGGCCACGATCGAAAGGCTCGGACTACCATACTCCAGCGATCCGACCTGGTCCTTTCCCACCCAACTAGTTCCGGCGTAACCCGCTTCCATCGCGAGAATCCGGTCGAGCTCGGTCGCATGTCCGATCGATTCGTGCACCTGCAAGGCGAGTTGGTCGGAGGAGAGGACGATCGACATCCGTCCCGTGGGGGCCGACGGCGCGGAGAGGAGTTGATGCGCTTCTCGCCCCACGCGTTCTGCGCGCGTGGGCAGGTCCATCTCGCGAACGAACTCGAAGCCGGATTGGGCGAAGTTACCGCCGAAGGAGTTCGGGCCGCTGCGCCGCTGGACTTCGCCCCCGGCGATCGCGGTCGCGCTGACGCCGGCGCCGACGTGAACAATCCGAGAATGATACGTCCGTCCATCGGTCGAGGCGAACCACTTGTCTTCGTCCCAGGCCTGAAACGAGGCGAGGCCCGTCTTGATATTCCGGTGAACATGCAGGCGCCGCTCGGCGTCGGTCAGGAGAGCGAGCTTCTCCTCGAGCGGGATTTCAAACGGGTCGATCTTGTATTCGGTACGATAGCTTCCGCCGTCCGGACCGGACTCATCCGTGACCCGTAGTGGACCGGGCGAGGAGCGGCTGGCCGCACGCGCGACGCGTAGCGCGAGCCGCGCCGTCGAGCGGGCGGCGGCCGGAGTTAGTTCAGAGGTCGACGCGAATCCCCAGGCGCGGGAGGTCCGAATGCGGACGCCCAGCCCCGCGCGGTCCGAATAGGTCAGGCCGCTCGCCTCGCCGTTCTGCACGGCCAAGTGCTCGACCCGTTGAGGTGATATGACGCGCACATCGCCGTATGCCACGCCCGCGGTCTCGACGACGCCGAGCGCGGTTCGGATTAATTCATCCATCGCGCTGAAGGTTCCTCAGTCTCTGTACCATCGGGGTCGCCCCCTGGTTCACACAAGTTGGAATTAAAGCCTATCCGGAAACCGATCCACCCGATAGCTGAGTCACTTTTCAGTCCCGGCGGAGTTCCAAGGCGCCCCGCAGTGCTGCCCTCCGAGGTTCCCGGTTCAACTTCCACCTTCTATCGACCTGCCGAGATTCATCATGACAGCGCCCTTCTACAACGCCATTCCTCCGGAAACTAGTCCCTACTCAATTCGCACCGTCGCCATACCGTGGCCGCTCGCACCTCCCCTCTTCCGAGCTCTCCTCGACGTCCGCTCGGCTGTCAACAATCTCGTTGGAGATTGGCGCGCTCATCTCTCGGAGTCCCGATTCACGTCTATCAAGTGAACTTACCCTCTCCTGCGAGTCAAATATCCACACCTCGCCTCGAGCTGGTGCAGCACAATTGCGTACGAAACCTCGGCTGTCCTCGACACTTGGGACCGCTCGCTGCGACGAGCGTGCGCCCAGGATCCCAATCGGTTCGAACGGATGCGCGGTTCCTCCCCTCATCGGCGCCAGCTCAAAGCCTCCCTCCATTCCGGACTCTTCCGCTGGCTCGCGGGTTCGCACGAACTCGACATCACCGTCCGCCCCAACCATCACGTGCGGGTCGAGCTCATCGGGGTGAGGAATCCCCTCTTCCGAAAGTACGGGGAGGCTTCCGCTTGGCAATTCGGTCTTACTCTGCGACCTCACGCCCTCCTCTCCCACTTTCGAGTGCCCTCCACTCCCGCCGCGCCCCTTCCCGCTGTCATGGGGGTTGAGCTCAACTTCGACAACGCGGACCTCGCATCCACTGAGGGGACCCTAACCTCCGTTGACCTCGGACCGATTTGTCGTATTCAGGAACGGATGACCGAAAAACGTCGATCAATCCAACGTCACATATCGAAGGACTTGCGTCATCAACGAGCGGTCCTCCGTCGCTACCACCGACGGGTCGCTCCCCTGCTTCATCGTGCGGCCAACCAGATCCTCGAAAAGGTTGGAGGTAGGACCCTTGTGTTCGAGGAACTCACGGATGTCGCTGAATCGATTCTTCGGCGTGAGAAGTGGCGACGGAGCCCGACTCTCAATCGAAGACTCTCCGCGTGGTCCCACGGGCGCCTCGTGGAGATCGTGACCTACAAAGCCCGCACGCAGGTCGTCTGGGTGAACCGGAAGGGGACCTCCCGTGAGTGTCCCCGATGCGGAGGGCGACTGGCTCTCCCGTCCGAGGGAGAGTCAGACGTCTCCAATGGTCGGAGGCGGATGACCCGACGGATGCACTGCGCCGAATGCGGGGGTGAGTGGCATCGGGGTGCGGCGGCGGCGATCGCCGTGCTAGCCCGCGGCTGCCATCTCCTATGGGGAGCGACTCTTCCCCCCAGCGCGCGCAACGCGCTTCTGGAGGCGGCGGCGTGGCACCCGGGTCCGAGCGATCTGTCACTAGATGGCTCGGACCCGGGTCTTACGGTCGGGCCAGTGAGAGAAGACGACGCGAAGTCCGGTATCTCTCCAAGGAATCCGGATACGTAGTTAAAGCATGACGCGGAGGTTGAGCTTCTCGGTAAGCTCCTTGTAGCGATTGCGAATCGTCACTTCCGTAACTCCCGCGACCTCGGCAACTTCCCGTTGGGTTCGCCGTTCTCCGCATTGAACCGAGGCGATATAGATGGCCGCCGCCGCTACTCCCGTAGGGCCTCGCCCGCTCGTGAGCTCGCGTTCGGTCGCCTCCTTCAGAATGTCGTTGGCTCGCGTCTGAATCTCGCCCTTCAGTTTGAGCTCGGAGCAGAACCGCTGGATATAGTCCTGCGGCCGGGTGGGCATCAGCTTTAGGTGCAGCTCACGAGTCATGAAGCGATACGTCCGGCCAATCTCTTTGCGACCGATCCGAGATTTGCTCGCGATCTCGTCCAGCGTCCGCGGGACATTGCACTGGCGGCAGCTTCCGTATAGCGACGCCGCCACGACGCCCTCGATCGAGCGTCCTCGGATCAAGTTTCGATTGACGGCCTTCCGATAGATCATCGCTGCCGTTTCGCGGACGTTCCGAGGAAGCGCCATGCTGGACGCGATACGGTCGAGCTCGGCCAAGGCGAAGGCCAGATTGCGCTCGGTAGCATTCGACACTCGAATGCGACGCTGCCACTTGCGCAATCGGTACAGCTGAGCGCGATTCCGCGTCGGGATGGACTTCCCGTACGGGTCGCGATTCTTCCAACCGATCTCGGTCGAGAGTCCTTTGTCGTGGATGGTTAAGGTGGTCGGCGCGCCCGTCCGAGTTCGCTTCTCGCCTTGCTCAGCATCGAAGGCGCGCCACTCCGGGCCCTGGTCGATCATCGCTTCCTCGAGCACGAGCCCACACTCATCGCAGACCAGCTCTCCTTTCTCGTAGTCGCGCGTCAAGTGGGTCGAGCCACAGTTCGTGCAGCGAGTAGGGACCGCGAGGTCCTCCGATCGCTGGACTTGTTTGTCCTCGTTCGGCGTCAGCTCATCCTGTTGCATCGGAGACCCCTCAGATTGTCCTACTCCCGGAGCAACGAAGCACCCAAGAGCGCCAAGCCCTGCTCGGGCCGGGGAGCTCGCTTGAGGCGAACCGATAGGTATGGGCGCTCCACGGGCCCGAAGACCCGCACGATACGACCGCTCAATTGTCCCGCAGAATCCTTCACTCGAGTTCCCTCGGGCGCAAAGGTAGGTCCGGGCGCGCGCGCCGTCAAATGACCCGTAGGAGTCACGCCGAGGATAACGCCGACCTCGCGCGATTCCGAGCGGCTGGCGACCCGCGACAAGTGGTATAAACGACTTGCGATAGGTATAAAAGCATTACGGGGGCTCTCGGTGAGCGGCGCGCGTGCGAACGCGCGGAGTGAGCCCCTCGGAGTACTCGGGATCGGTCTCTCCCGGTGGGTACAGGCTGGGCGCCCCCGGCCCCTCTTCGACTTCGGAGTCTGCATCCTCTGCGGCCGAGTCGTCGTCCGATTCCTTGTAGTCGGGGGGTTCACCATCAGTTGCGAGAGCTGGGCCCGTCCTGGCATTTTTCCGCTGCCGGGTCATACGATCGACCTCCTCCCACAGTGCCTCAATCTCCTCTTCGGGCGTGCCATAACGACGGTCCTCGCTCAGCGCGGCTCGGACCTGCGTCATCAACCGTGCCGCACTTTGGGCGTCGCGCGCTTTCGTCTTGATGCGTTGGAGGCGTCGCGCCAGCGTGCGTGCTTCGAGCAGGATATCTTCCTCCTCCGTATCAGAGAGTGGGGGCAGGACCGGGGCACGAGGAATGCGCGCCACGGTTTTCCGGAGCTCGCCCAATCGCTGCGCTGTCGTGGGAAGATTTTGGTCTTGCATGGCCATAAGGAACCGCGCGAACGCCGCACTGGCTCCGGTAACATCCTCCCCACGATTCCGCGCCTGACGGATCGAGACTCCGAGTTGTTGGGCTTCGATAGCGCAGAATTTCGGGATCGCGTCGTTCAGCACGGCCAGGGACAGCGACGCGCTGGCCGCGGCCTTCTCGAGCGAGCCGGCGGAGAGGGGTTGGCTGCGCAGCTGCTGCCGCGGATTCCCGACGCGTGCGTCCAAGTGGGCCACGTCCACGTTGAGGACTTCAGCGATCGTGCGGAGCTCGTCCGCTCTGCGAAGGAGCTCACGCACCCAGGTCCAATCCTGGGAGGCCTTCGCCAGGAGCGCTTCCCCGCGTTTCAGGAGCGCGACCGCTTCAGCGGCGCGACCCCCGACTAGAGCATGTTCTACCCCGGTGCGGATCTGCGCGGAGGGGAACGGTACCCCTTCCGACTCGAGCGATTGGCTCGCGGCCAGGAGCTTGTTGAGACGGACCCGAATGGCGTCGGACTCCTGAGTTGCCGGGCTCATCATGACGACCTCGTCGGCTGCGCCGAAAGGGTGCGCATCAAGCGCGTGAGAGTGAGCTCAGCTTCCTCGAGTCGATGTTCGCGCAACAGATCGGTCGCCCGGCGGATCTCCGCTGCGGCATCGAAGGACGCATCGGTGTCCGCCGGCAGAGTCCGGACGCGGGCTGCGAGCATCCGGGCTTTGGTAAGTAGACGATCCAGTGCCTCGCCGTCGGTTTCCGCCGCGGCGCCCTCGGTGATTTCCCCGCCGCGGGAAGGACCCGCGGGAGTTGCCGCGGCCCCGCGACGGGTCGGTTCCGGTGGCGCGGTGCGCTCGAGCAGCTCGATTTGCGCGCGCAATTCCCGTACGCTCTTCGCCGCTTCTGTGAGCCTGCCCTTCTTCAGATGCCGGGTCGCCTCGAGGTGCAGTCGTCGTGCGGGGACGCTCGGGGGGTGCTCCTCGGGGTATGAGGCGAGCGCACGTTCGTGGCGAGTCAATTCAGCCTCGAGAGAGGAGGGTATGGCTTCGTGCAGTTGCATCAGGCGCTGGGCCGCGGATTGCGCGAGGGCGTCGAACGAGGCCTCTTCGAGCGTGAGTTGGCCGATCTTCTCGCGGAGTACAGCCACCTCCCCGTCGACCTCCCCGAGCGAAATGTCGAGATTTTTCGCTTGGGTGAGCAAAGCGTCGATCTGGCCCATGAGACCTTTGAGCCCGCTCCAATCGGAGTAGAATCGCTCCACTCGGCGGTCCAGTTCGATCAAGGATTGAAGCGCCTCCTCGCGATCGCCGCGCGCAAATTTTGCTCGAAGCTCGCGCAGCTGGCCGGTCAGACCGAGCTGGAGACCATCTTTCTCGAAGTCGACGTTCTGTGCTTCCAGTCGTAGGATCCGTCGTTCGAAGAGCTGTTGGCTCTGTTGGACCAGTCGAGATTGCGCGTTCCGCAGAACTTGCAGCGCCTCCCCGACGCGTCCATCCGCTTGCGTCAGGGCCGCCTGACACATCTCCGATGAAACGTCCGGCGCTTCACCGCCCAGCTCTCGAATGAGCATGAGCTTGGTCAGGAGGTCCTCCGAGATCTGCGCACACAGCTCCGCTTGGGGATTCGGAGCTGTCGCGGCGGCCCGGCGCGCTTTCGCGGTCGGCTTTGGCGGAGCCGGTTTGGCCGTAGCCATTGGCGGTGGCGGTTCTTCGTTGAGCGAACGGAGCCCCTCGATTGCCAATGCGGTGGGAAACCCGCATGTGGAGCAGTGGGAGGTGGTGGATGGGATCGGTTGTTCGCAGATCGGACAGCTCGTGGCCACGCGTCCTCCTAGCCGAAGGTTCACCCTAGACACTAGAGACGCACCTGGGGGGGCATAATCCCTTCCCAGCAGCGGGGCGGAAAGTTAGCCCCCCGAGAACGTGGGCACGAGGGTCAGATGGGTCGATCGCAGGAGCGGCGTATCGAGAGGGAGTGGACGGTCCCCGTCGAGCACGGCACATCCTTCCGGGGCCTGACCGATGGCGCGGATCGCGCTGCGCAGGGAACTCCCGACCACCACTTCGATACGAATTTGCTCGCTCCGGCCCGCGCGCGCAACCTCGAACTCGATCCAGATTTTATCGGGCGAGGAGGCGCTGAGGGGGAGAGTCTCCGGCCGGGCACTCTCCGCGTCCGTGCCTTTTGAACTCCCGCGATGCATACGCATCACCAGATCTCGAATCTGGCGCCTTGGCCGAGCTAGGCTACCTCAGCACCGACCCCCTGAGGGAGTCGCCTTGATTATGAGCCTTTCCGGGCACCCAGCGCCCGGGACCTCGCCCAACTCGAGGCGAACTTCGCCGCACAACGCCGCTCCGGTCGCTCCTTCACCGACAGGGAGCTAACCCCATCCGGCCCCGGGGAAACTCGGGGCCGACCGCTTCCGTTAAAGGAGAGAGTCTGTTCTAAATCGGTCGTGTGTCGGTCGATAGTCGATTCCACTTTTTCTTGTTACACTTGGGGGGGGGCAACTTGAACATGCGACGTTTGGCGCGTTCCTCCGCGCGAGATCGGCATGATATGGTCCATCGGAAGATCTGGGGCGTCCCCTTGGCCGCCACAGATTCCGCGAATCAAGGAGCGGCCATCGCCTTACGGAACCGCGAAATGGCGTCGATCCCGTACGGGTCGACGTGCGCTTGTTCGGCCAGGAAGAGCGAGAAATGGTCGCCGAAGGAAATTCCGGTCATCAGCGCTTCGAGTCGATCCTCAGGGTCGAGCGCGACCGGCGCGACGAGAATCCGTCGATTTTTGAGGAGGCGCTCGAAGTAGCGGAGCCCCTTCTGTGTCATCGCCGAGGCGCCCGACCATTCGAGCATCAATACGGCGATGGCTCGAGTGGCGCGAGCCGGCGCGGCATCCCATCCAACGATCGCGTTGTGCCACAGTTCCGGGAATTCATCGTAGATCGCAATTCGTTTGGCGTTCTCTTCGATCTGTGTCTTCCATCGGCGCGCGAGGGGCCCGAATCCCGACTCCGTACAAACGAATGGAAGTCGGGACCCGACCCGGGTGGCCATGCGGGCGGCCGCTCCCCGTGTAGAGAGCAACGACCGCTGCAGCTCTTGCACGTGTCGGGAAGTCCGCCGGATCCGCGCGTCGTTAGACTCCGGAAAGAAGCGGTCGAACAGGCCGAGGAGGGAACCCAGCATGAAACCAGCGGCACAACGCGGCGGCATTCCCGGCGGCAGTTGCAAGAACGGGACGCCGTCCTGTTCCGCGCGGCGGGCCAACTCGCCGCCGGAGCTCATCGCGATCCGGCGAGTCCCTCGGCGACCGGCCTCAGTGTACGCCGAGAGGGTTTCCCAAGTATTCCCCGAATAGCTTGCCAAGATCGTCAGCGCGTGACCACCCGCAGCGAGGGGCAGCTCAGGACTCCGAACGACCGAGAGTCGGAGGTCAGTCTCGGGATCAATCAGGACACGGGCCAAGTCCGCTGCAATTGCCGAACCTCCCATGCCCACGAGAAAGGCCCCTTGCGTCGAACGAGGTACCGCCGCTCCCAATTCCTCCCCGGATCGGAAGCCGTCGACCAATTGAACCGGGAACTGCGTTGCGAGGGATCGCATCGTGGCCAATCCCTCGCCCCATCGACCCGGCATGGGTCACCCGGCGGTCGTCGCGTCATAGCGCTTGCGCCTGCTTTGTCGCGAGACCGAGGAAAGGACTAAGCCACCCACCGACCACTCCTTCACCGTGATCGGCTCTCAGAGAGCCGAAGGAAGCGGAAGCGAGAGTGTCGACCAGCGACCATCTATCGGCTCCGGCGGACGGACGCGTCTCATCTGGTAACGCCGCGCTCGACGAGATCTTACATGGCGGACTCGTTGGGCGAAGGCCGTACCTGATCGTCGGGCCCTCAGGCACCGGGAAGACCACCGCCGCACTGCAATTCCTGTGCGAAGGCGCCCGACGGGGAGAGCGCTGTCTGCTCGTCACGCTAGAAGAACCACCCAACGAGATGAAATCGAACCATCCGGGTCTGCTGCCAGATTTGGATCGGGTGTTCGTCTTCGATGCGATCCCGGATATCATGCGCTACGAGCGCGCCCCGTTCAAGGACATATCGGCGGTCCGACACTCGATCCTCTTTGGCGAGATCGGATCCGAGATTCGGAAGACGCCCGAGCTCTCGAGTGTCGAGGTCACGTTCACCGCCCTTGAGCAAACGCTCCGGATGGAAATGGCGCGTCGTAGCTACACGCGGTTGGTGATCGATTCCCTCACGGCGCTGCAATACTTTTGTATGAAGGGGGTCGACGAAGTCGCCGGTGCCCAGACCTTCTTGCGTTTCCTTTCCGACCTGCGACTCACGACGGTGCTTACCGTAGAAGCTCCGCTGGAGGACGTTGAGACCCCGGAGCGATTGCTCGCCCGGGGCGAGATTCGGTTGTTCCGCTGGGAGTTCGAGGGAAAGACGGTCCGGGCCATTGGCGTCGAAAAGTTCCGCGGCAGCCAACACGACATTCGCCTACACCCGTACCGCATCGGGCCGCACGGACTCGACATCGATCTCTCCTCCACCATCTCGCGCGACACCCGCCAGCTCGTCGAGCGCCCGACGATCGTCCCCGCCGAAACGACCGCGGTCGAGTCTCCGCCAGTCGAGTTACCCGCGAGCCTGCTTGACTCGTTCGAGGAGGAGATCCGGGACTTGGTCGCCCTCGGCATCGATGTGCTCCCGGTCCGGTCCGAGATCGAGTCGGCACTCGCGGCGGCAGGATTACGAAATCTCGGGGATGTCGAACGACATCTCGTGCTCGCGCGCGGATTGATCGTCGAGCTGGTGGATGAGTTCAAGGAAGCTCGAGAAGCGAGCGGAGAGCCCATGTCCGCCGCGGTACGCGACGCTGAACAACGGATCCTCGCTCGTGCCTCGGAAACCCGCGCCGGTTTTCCGCCGACCCAATTGCCCGATCTGCACGAACTTCAGCCATTGCTCGAGATGGTGCTCAACTCCATGCCAGCTCCTCCGCCCGCTTCGACGGCGGCGATAGGGGCCCGTGCCTGGCCGGAAGTGCCGGCATCACGCCGCGGTCCTCCGCGTCCCCCTCCTTCGCCGCCCCCTCCCCGTCTGACTGGAATCGGTCCCCCGGCCCGTATCGGCGTCGCGAGTCCCTCGTCGCAGACACCGGCTCCGCCCACCGCTTCGACTCCGGTCCCGACGCCGTCTTCGGCCTCGCCCCCCCAACCAGCCCATCAGACGGTCTCTAGCCCGGCTCATCCGATGGTCTCAGAGGCCCCAGCGCCCTCCCCGGCGCCGCCGGCTCCTGCTGCACCAGTCGAAATCGAGCCTACGAGTATTGTCGCCCCCGTCGCCGCTCGCTCACGGCCTCAGCCGCCGCTACCCTCGTTCCCAATGCCTGAGCCAGCCCATGCGATCGATGTAGCGCCCGCCGCCGAAAGTTCGCATTCGAAAGTCGCGCCCATCCCTGCGGCCGCGACACCGCCCAAAGCGGTGATCTCGCCCACACCAACCGCGCCGGCGAAGAGTCCCCCCCCTTCCCCCACGATCGTTCCCTCCAAGAACGTCGCGCCCGCACCCGGGAAACCAGCGCCGCGCGTCGCTGCGACGCCGCCGCCGAAGGCTGTGCCTTCGACCACTCCCCAC
>JBAQJJ010000029.1:0-2440 GCA_049300255.1 Thermoplasmata archaeon | reverse complement strand
ATCGACTCTCGGACAACTTCGATCTTCTCGAGGTGCTCTTGAAGGACGTCGACAACCGAGACTCGACTTTGGGCGATGCGGAGAGGAGCCGGTGACAATGCCAACAGAAGCACCCTTTCCTTATCGTAGACGTACAGGAATGGCGCGACGCGCGCGCGCCGAGCGAGATTTACAAAGAGGTCCTGTGGGCTCCGTCCCGATCGGACGAGCGCCGTTATGAAGACCACTCGATCCGGGCGGTATCCGCGTAGCGGCGGGATTTCACTGAAATCGGGTAGAACGCGATGGGAGACCCACCCCTCGGCAAGGAGTCGCCGCTCGTGACGCGAAAGGCGCGATGAACTGAACATCATCGGCCCCGACTGACTTGGGCCAGGATTGAACGGGCGAATCAACAGTCCGCGAACTGCCTTCCAATCCGTACGCGAAATGGGAGACGCCGGTAGTACTAGGTTCTGGAACGCTTGGGGATAGGCGATCGGCTCTCTGTCCAGCGTCCATCTCGACCAGGCTCCCTCGTAGTCGAAGTAGGCCAGGATTCCATCTCCACGGTTCTCAGGCGCGACTGTCCAATACCGTCGAAAGGGATCGGCCGATCGGATATTCTCCCAACCTCGTGATGAGAGTCGTTCGAAGACCACTCCGAACAGCGTCTCTGGTGAGGCCCACAGCACTACGAGACCATCTAACAAGCGGAGCGCGCGGACCGAATCATTCCACCGTTCCGCGTAGGGTTGCGCCGCGATGAAGCGGATTCGCGCGGTGTCGAATAAGTTGGGGTGGGGGATATATCGCTCTCTGAGCCAGCCTTTGGCGAACGCCCGGTGACGAATCGTCTGGTAGGTAGTCCTCGGGACTCCGGCGTCCCGGACCGAACGGCGCTCCGGGCCCGGCACACCTGCCAGTTGGACGCAAATCACTCTGGCTTCGGCCTCCGTCAGGGACCTCATCCGATGTTAGACCCGATAGCCCACAACATAGAATGGTACGCCCAAGATTCCAACAAGAACTTGGGCATCGGTTGATATATCGCCCACCGAGTACGCTATCTGAAGCCGATGAAGAGCCTGCGGGGGTCGCCTTCATGGGGTGCTGGTGTCACTTTCTTCCTCGCAGGAATCATCGCAATGGGCTTGCTCGTCATGCTTAGTCCTGGGCAACCCCAGGGGTCTGCCTTCGGCCCCCGGGACCTCGGCCAATACATAGGCCCGCATGGAGACTTGTCGGGATCGGCAACTCCAGGCTCCATCTACAACTCGACTCCGTGCGGGCTGTTTGCTTCCCTGTATAACGCATCGAGCGTCGCTTACTTCTCGAACTTCTCGTACATGTTCTCGAAATTGTGCCAGACCCCCCAGTTCGTGTCTCTATACGAGGGAATGGGCCCGAGTGGGTTCTTCCTCGTAGGCGAATATGGGATTATCGGCTCGGTCCCCAATCTCTCCTTCACCCTCGACTGGGTGGCTAATTGCACCGACTCTTCGTACGGTTCGGGCATCACTCAATGCTCCTTCCAGGCGAACTGGGTAGGATATCTCCGCAACAACACCGTGGTAGGTCCGTCCCTCCGTGAGTATCCCCTAGTCTACTCAGGAGGGCCGGCTGTGGCGGCGGCGGGCGCTTTGACCTCGGGCTTGAATCCCTGGATTTTTATCACAGTCGTCGGGGTCGGTGTCGTCGCCGCGAGTAGCTTTGTCGTAATAACCGTTCGGCGACGGGCTTCGCAACGCGAGGCGATTCTCCTGGATGAAGTCGCGACGGCCCACGAGTTGGCCCGAGTCCCTAATGCGGAAGAACAAAGCTCCCCATCACCCACCAAAGATGCATCGGGATTGGTGGGTGACAGCGCGGAATCCACGGACTCTCTAAATGATTTGTTCTGAAGCGAGAACCTGCCCCTGGCAACAACGGTTTCGGTAGGACTCGGTTGCGGACCATCTCCATTTCGCCCGTCCGCTGGTTGACCTCGCTGATTAGCACGAGCTTAACGACGGCCGCCTCGATGGTCGCGACGCGGCTAGGCCGCATATCGGAGATAAAAATCGTTGGAGGAGCGCCCTTAACCATCGGCGTACCCATTCCCGCCCACCGAGAAGATCCTTCGCAGGTCTCACTAGGTACTTCGGGCTGCGCATCGATCGTTCACCTCTTGGCGAGGAACGAGCGATGCAGACCAGCATCCAGTACCCAACGCCAGAGCACCCCACGCCGACCGAACCCACCGTCACGGTTTCGCGCCTGCGAACCGTCACCGGGAACCGCTTCCCCCGCAAGTGCGCCTGCGGTTGCGGCCACGCGATTCCGCGCGACCCAGAGATCCGCTACGTGGTCGACTTCGGCACCACGAAGCCCTGCCCCGCCTACATTCGCGAGCACTCGCCCGACTATGGGACCTACCACTGTGGGCGAGTTCGAAAGTCGGAGGACGACTCCGGCCTTG
>JBAQJJ010000028.1:0-5198 GCA_049300255.1 Thermoplasmata archaeon | reverse complement strand
CGGCGGTTTGTGAAAGGGCTGTCGGGGCACTAGGGAGAGTCCAACCCGTCACCGTAGAGGAAGCGGCCGATGCGCCGCCGGAGGAAACGGCCTCGACGTACGCGCAATATTCTGTTGCACCGGAAAGTCCCGTTAGGGTGTACGTCGTGACGACCGACCCTATGTCTATCTTGGTCGCCGATGAACAGGTCGTTCCCGCCTGCCAGTAGAGATAGTCGTCGCTCAGTGTCCCCGATGGGTTTGTCCAGGTCCAGACTATCGTTGAGGATGTGCTAGAGGAAACGGAGAGACTCGTCGGGGCGCCGGGAAGCGTCCACCCGGTCGCTGTCGATGAGGCTGCTGAGGACCCTCCTGCATTGACCGCTTCGACGTAGGCGCAGTATTGCGTGGCTCCTGATAGACCGGTGAGGTCGTAACTGGTTACGTTTGACCCGATGTCGATTTTGGTGGCGCTCGAACAAGCGGTTCCGGCTTGCCAGTAGATGTACACGTCTGTGAGGGTCGTCGCCGGATTTGTCCATTGCCATGTGATGCTGCTCGCCGTCTCAGTGTTCACTGAGAGAGCTGTTGGCGCAGCCGGGATCGTCCAACCCGTAGCCGTCGATGAGGCTAGGCTGGTTCCCGATGCGGCGACCGCCTCCACGTAGGCACAATATTCCGTTCCAATCGAAAGACCGGTGAGCGTGTACGAGGTAGCTACCGATCCGATGTCGACTAGGGTTGCTGAGGAACAGGCGGTCCCCTTCTGCCAGAAGAATTTGTCATCGGTCAGCGTACCGGAAGGGTTCGTCCATCCCCAAACGATCTGGCTCGTGGTCGCCGACGTTTCGGATAATCCTGTCGGCGCGCCCGGCAGGGTGGTACCGGAAACGGTCGACGAGGCTGCGCCCGCTCCTCCCAGTGTCACCGCTTCTACGTAGGCACAGTATTGCGTATCACCTGAGAGCCCGGTCAAGGTGTACGTAGTCACGACTGATCCGATGTCTATTTTTGTCGCGGATGAACAGGCGGATCCGGCCTGCCAATAGAGGTAATCATCCGTGAGTGCGCCGGCCGGGTTTGTCCATCCCCAGACGATAGTAGATGCCGTGGTGGAGGTTACCGACAGAGCTGTAGGCGCACCCGGTACGGTTGAGGTGGCCAGGAAGGCACTAAGCCCCGACGCACCAGTACTGTTCGACACGGTTACTTGGAAGCAGTACTCGGTGGCAATCGTCAGGCCGGTGACCGTGTACGAGGTGTATGGACTCGACGCCGCATAGGAGGGCGTGTACGATCCGCAGCCCCCGCTGTAAGACGCTTGGTAGACCTCTCCCGCCGTGAGCCTGGATAGCTGACTCGCTCCAACGGTCCACGACAGCGGTATCGTCGTTGTGGTCGCTGCGGTGGCAATCAGGGCCGTCGGGGTACTGGGAACGACACTTGGTAATAGACCGACACAAGCCCCCCCGGAGTCTTCCGCCGTGCTTGCCGTTGCCGTCATCGCGTAGGCGCTAGTGCTCGAACTGAGGTAGTAAGCATCCTCCCCGTGGTCGATGTCGGTGGTCGTGTTCTCGGATACGAGCTCCGTCTCCACTGGACTGGAAGTGAGGGAATAGGTAATGGAGGTTGTCTGCGTGGTCTTATCACCCCACACCCCAAAGATGGCTTCTCCGGAAACCGTCGGTGTCACCGAGCAGGAGATGGCTGTCGTGTTCGCATTCGTCATCGCACCGCTACCACC
Organism: Thermoplasmata archaeon; assembly: GCA_049300255.1. Lineage (GTDB taxonomy): Archaea > Thermoplasmatota > Thermoplasmata > Lutacidiplasmatales > UBA184 > Lutacidiplasma. The sequence continues at coordinate 3,475 of JBAQJJ010000028.1, read as the reverse complement.
GGTGAAGGTTGAGTTGAGCGTCGTCTGGGTGAAGTCAGCCGCAAAGCAATCCCAGTACTTGGCACTCGTGAAGTTCACGTAGTACGTCACTGTAGCCGCTGCCCCGATAACCGTTCCGTCAATCTGTGCATAGGGGTACGTCGACGACGATGTGCTCGTCTTTAGGCTAGTCATCGTTTGTCCATGCACAGCGAAGGTTAGGGCGCTGTTCGTGTACTCCGTGGAGGCAACCACCAGGACCGAATTCGCTGCCGCCGATATTGTGTTGTGACAGGTCAGGGCATTTACCGAGGTAGAGCCGGAGCCGGAGTTGTAGGCTACCGCAAGCGGCTGAAATCCGCCGTGCCCTATCCCTCCCGGTCCTCCCGTCCCTTGGCTCTCCGGTGCCGCCGGCCAGTTGAGAAGGTAGAGGACCACCCCTCCCATCGCTGATCCCAGGAAGAGGGCTACGGTCAGGCTTGCTAGGAGCTTCCGGTTAAAGGACAAATAATATCACCCCGGCAAGCGCGAGGAGCGGGATGCCCACCTCGGGCCTCCGGAGTCCCCAAGCTACTGCAATTCCCACGGCGATCCCTCCCGATGCAGCTATCCCGATGGTCTGAGGCGTGTTGAGAAAAGGAACCAAAGGCCCCGGCCCTGGCCCCGCCGGTTGAACCGTGTAATTCAGATTCGCTGTGGCCGAGGCCCCGGTCCCATCCGTTACCGTCACCGACGGAGTGAATGTTCCCGGCTGGGTTGCGGTGCAACTGATGACCCCTACCGTCACGATCCCGGAGCATCCGGCCGGCAGTGAGGCCCACTCGTATGTGAACGGTGAGACCCCTCCATTGATCGAAACCGAAAGGGTGTACGATCCGTTCAATGTGGGGGGGGATGGCGAAACGGTTGCCGAGGCCGTCAACGTCGAGGTTGGATTCTTCACGGTGAGTGAGACCGTTGCCTGACCGGTGGCACTGTTCGCGTCGGTGACCACTAGGGTACTCTGGAATGTACCGGCAGAGATTGGAGTACACGCCGGCGACGCGAGCTGAGACGATCCGCACCCTCCTCCTAGGTTCGACCATTGATACGAATAGGGCGGGGTTCCACCGGTCACCGTCGATGAATAGATGACCTGATTTCCAAGGGTCACCGGCGAAGGGGAGACGCTGGCCGACACGGTTGGGCTCCCTCCTCCTGCTCCGAACGAGAACAACCCCTTCATTGGCCCGAACTGAGATTGAGAGTCGTGAGCCCCGGTGCTACCGGTCCCGAGGAGCCATTCCGTGGTACTGAGAAGGGAATAGGGCGACGCGTCGGAGGAATAGACGCCGACTCCCTTTGAGTACGGCCCCACTGCGGCAAGATAGGTGTGGCCCCCGTTTAGTCCGGCATATCCTGATCCGTCGCTGGAGGCCCCTTCGTCAATCACAATGAAGAAGGCGGTCGATGCAGCCCACGGCTCTGCTAGGAGGGTCGGCAGGTAACCGGACAACCAACTCGAGGCGTAGGAAATCGAGGTGTTGTGACCGTCGTTCAAAAGGTTCGGTGCGATGAAGACGTAATTCTGTGGCGTGTTCGCTGGGTTGAACGAAGAGAGAGGGAGGTCGTGCGTCGCGCAGGAACTAGAGAGTCCACCTCCCTGAAGGTCGGAATAATAGATGAACGGGTTATGTCCCGGCTTGTAGAGGTTGTTTGACCAGTACGGGTAGCAAGGCGACGGCATGGATTCAAAGTAACCGGCCCAGGTCTCTCCCCTCGCGGTGATGAGGTCCCCGACGTTCATTGCGGAGTACGAGTTGACATTATCCGTTCCGCATTGAAGAGATTGCCCGCTGGTCATCGCGAGATAATTCGGAGCTGATGGGTGACAGACCCCGTAGTAGTTCGATGCACCGGCATACGTATTGTATATCGACTTGAGGTAGGGCGTGGCGAGTGCCGACGAAAGGGGAGCGTTCTCGAGAACGATGGTTACGACGTGCTGGATCGGAGTGGGGAAGGAAGGGGCAACTACCCCTAGAATATTTGTAGGTACCGCGTTGAATACGATCCCGAAGGTTAGACCTAGGAAGACTATTCCTGAAACGGCGTAGGGTACCCATCCTGACATACCCTACAGTACCTTCCGTTTGTCTCTATCCTCACGACAGAAACTATATACTCCGTCCCTCGGTACCGTAAATAAGGTCGACCTCGGGCATCGAAAGGGCGCGTCGTGTGTGGCTTCGTCCAAAAGACACTTGACAGACCCTCCCGATGCCTTCCCCTTCTTTTTCTGGCCTCAGATGATTCCGGTAAGCAGTAGGATCACCACTAGAGTTATCCCGGCACCGGCCACCAAAGCGGAGATTGGTTTCGGCCCCAGTACCCCCACTAGGGCCCCGAACGCTCCCCCGACGTACCAGAACGTCAGGCTGACCAGTTCCATGTTCGCCGTTTCGTTCTCGAATACGGAAGCGATCCAAACCTCCTTGATGATTACGAAGGCAACGAATCCTGCTAGGACCGTTACGCCGATGTACGGGTTGAGCCGTACTAGGACAACGACTAGGATTCCGACTGCGAGCCCCAGAACGAAGTGCCAGATTTGCGCGTCCGGTGCCGCCGATAGAAAGTCGCTCCATCCTACCATCCTCTTAGACCAACCAGAGCACCGCGAACCCTACGGCTATCGTAGCTAGGGCTCCTAGGAATTGCAGCCAAGCCAAGGTTACGATTGGAAAGATGCCGGCCGGATACCCCAGGAGGATTGCGCCCGAGCCCAGTGCGAACAACACGCCCAAGAGAAGGACTACGAATCCGACTAGGATCCCCACCGGTGAAACGGCTCGCTCTCCCCTCATCGGGTTCCTTCCTTTCTTTTCACGCTACCGGATTAGTAACTGGGTTGCGCCGCTACCCTCGCGGTTCTTCCTACGATTCCCGCTGCAATCCTGATTGCCAAAAGCGACGCGGCCACCATGAGTGCCGTCTCCGCTATGCCATTGAGGGCGAAGGCCCGGTAGGAGACGTTTCCGAATCCGACCACAAACGCGTCCCATGCGGTCGTCCCCGCACCGAATATGGCGCCAGAGGCTAGGGCCGAATCAAAGTGCCGATAGGCTCCTCCCCTTTCTAGAATTAGAATAGCTGCTACGCCGGCAGCCATAGAGAAGATGACCACGATGAGGAAGGTCTCCACCACTGACACAGCCCCGTACTCCCATAACTCCGGCAGCGTACCGAAGGCAAGGCGCATGACTACGTAGAGGGGGAGCAGCACAGCTATCACTATCGGCATGAAGATTGTGGCCTCTCTCTCTGCTCCGGACAAATCGGCCCATTTCTTTCCGGCTAGCTTCTGCTTCCATCCTCGGGCCACGCCTATGTTATTCATTTTCGGTAACCTCTACCAGATCGCAAATTCCACGATGACCAGTACCAATGAAACTCCTACGAGAACTCCGGTCGCCCAATGCTCTACCCCAACTACCAGCAGAACCAGACCCACTAC
>JBAQJJ010000027.1:0-1679 GCA_049300255.1 Thermoplasmata archaeon | reverse complement strand
GCGTCGGTGGGCAGCTGACCGGCCCCCGTGTTCTTATCGCTGTCAGGGTGGCAGGGCTGCTGAGGGTACGAATTTGGGTCGCAAATCGCCATGCTGAACCAGGGAGCTGCGGCGTCCTCGAAGAACTGAATGCCGTGCTTAGAGGCTGGATTGTTCGGTAGCTGAATGTTGTATGTCATGGAGTTTCCGCTACCGGGTGCGGTGGAAATGTAGCGCATACCGGGTTCATCGTGTCCCACGTACCACCCATTATCGGTGTAGACTCCGTTGGGACCGATCGGTTGGACGCAGCTGAGGGTTCGGTCAATCGTCTTTTGGGCAGTCGAATAGCCGTTGCAGTCCAACTCTCCGAGGGCGTTCGCCGAGATGTGGGCCGAGCCAGCTGCGGTCGCGCCCGAGCTCGATGCAGAGGCGGCACCCGCTACCAAGGAGAAACTGCTCAAGGCCATCAGAGCCATAATCATGATCGAAAGCCAAATCGCTCGTCCTTTTCCCCTGATTCTCGTAGACATAGGAGGTCGTGGGACCCATCGAGTCCCCACTACTTAAAACGCAATTATACGACATCCGATACCGACTCTCGAGTGGCTCGGCTGATATTTGGGTCCGAATTCCGCCTACTTTTTCTCTCCTAAACAGGCACGATACACATCTCCTCGAAGCTCAACAATCGAGGCGCCGGGCGGACGTCAGCTACTTATCGCAAGAGTTCCGTGGCCGTTGGAGCGTCGCGCGACGTAGGCGGACGAACCTGAGGGCCACATACCGCTCGACCACGGCACTGTTCGCGATTCTACTGTGTACGCTTTCCCTTCTACCGGTTGCGAGCCTCGCGAGCGCCGGAACTCCTTCCGGGGCTGCTCTTCGGGCAGCCGGATCCGGTCCTGCCGGATTCTACGGGCAAGTCACCTGGAACGGCGCTAACGTTGCCTCGGCCTCCTCGACCTCATCCGCGCTCGGCATTCAGTTCAGCAACACGGCCCACCTATACTACAACTGGAGTTCGACGGCGACGCTCTACAACATCAACGTTGCGCGCCTTCAGATCTTAGACTTCGGGTTCGCGTTAGCCACGAGAACCGTCACGCTCGAATCGAGCCTCCCCGGTTTGACCGGTGGGTTCGCGCTCAACTGGACCCCTGGGACTCTCCAGTACGTCATTGAGGGGGTCTACCGACTCACGGCGAGCTTAGTGGCCGTGAATGGGAGTTCGGTGTGGACGGAGAACTTCTTCGTGCATGCGACCGCTCCCTTGTCAATTCTGGCAGTGTTCCCCATTGTGCTCATCTTGATCGCGATCTACGAACTGTACAATCTGGCCTACGTGGGTCGACAAGCCGCGCGAGGTCAACCGCGTACCAAGCCTCCAACTTCCGCATCGTCCTCGAGCGAAGCTACTCAGCCAGGCGAGGATACCCAGCCTCCCACGGAGGGATCAACTCCTCCCCCCTCGGAGGGCACTCCATGAGCGCCACGACCGGCGGCCTGACGTGCGGAGTCATCCTGGGTCTCGTCTTCGTGCTCCTCGTGCAAGAGTTCGGGTACGTTAGCCTGAGTGGGATCGACGCGGCGGTAGAGTACCTCGTGATTGGAGCTGCGGTTGGGGGCGTCGTGTTCGCTCTCATCGGTTGGTTACTCGGTCGGCGATATCTCGCCAGACACCCCCCGCCGCCCGAGGC
>JBAQJJ010000026.1:0-5285 GCA_049300255.1 Thermoplasmata archaeon | reverse complement strand
GTCATCGCGATGGCGCTCGCCGGCTGGATCTTGTCGATTTACACGGACTATCGTCGCTTCGCCTACTCGCTCGAACTCCCTTTCCTGTTGATCGGAATGTTGGCGTTTGATACTGTCTTTTATTGGTGCGCCCCGCCGAGCTCCCGTAAGAGCGCACCGGCGTCCCTTCCCGCCGCGCCGCGTCGACCGCCGACTTCTTTGCCCCCCCAGTACCGCCCTTATCGCGCCCGGCGCCGGACATTATGGGCGCCCTTCCTAGCGCTTTCCGGGGCCGCGGTCGTGGTCTTGGCAGGGTCCGTCTACGCGTACCCCGGGCTCGTGCATTTTCAACACCAATATAATTCCCCGTTACACCAGTGGGACTATGTGCATGCCATGGAGGCCATTCAAAACTCCGGCATCCCAGGGAGCATTCTCTCCTATAGCCCTGGGGCCCAGCTGCATTGGACTTTCGCGATGACCGACCGGAATGTCTACGCGCCGGCCATCATTAGTGGGTTCCTGTTTAAGGCGTCCCGCGTTTCGGATTCGCAGCTGGCGTACTTCCCATTCCACTACCGTGATTCGGTATCGAACACGGTGGAGTTTGCCGGCGTTTCTAGCAACGTCAGCACGAACTCGGATCTGACGGATTACTATGCGGCCTCACCAGCCTACGGAGCCGCCCGCTACGGAACTCCGGGCACAATCCTCGATTTTGCGCCGGACCAATACTCGGTCTCGTTCGTCACCGGGGCGGTCGTTCCAGCTTGGAACGGCTTGTACCCGCCCCTCACGACGATCACGAACGGGACCGATCCTTCGCTTACGACCCACTACACCGGGCCTGGCTTCGACCTGAATGTCACATCGACCGCTGTAGGTAAGGGCGGTCCAGTCTACGTCAATATCACGGCCGAATCCCTCAACGGCGTCGGCTTACGCTACATCAACGCCGCGGTTCGTCCGCCCTCTGGGCTGGTAACGCACCCCAAGATCGCGATCGTAGGCAACTCGTTTAACTGGATCATCGGCACGCCCGGGGAGTTTTCTGCGTCGAGCACAACGGGAACGATCGCGTCGCCGGGAACGATCTCGTATGGAGGTGGTTCGTCGTATGTTCCCGGTGCATTGTCCCTCAGATTCCAATCGCAGGCGGCCAATCTGAACACTGGAAACAGTTCGCTGGAAATCTCGATCGAACTCAACACTCCCACGGCTACCAACGTCGGGTCGCCACTTCCCCCGGTCGTCGACGTCCCGACCGTTCTCGACAACTGGAACACTCGATTCGTTCTGCTCGAGAATACTACCACGCAGTCGGGTTTCATACCGTATTTCGAAGACGAGTACGGAGCCCAACCCTTCTTTGCACAGGGTAACTGGGTGGTTCTTCTCCTTCCTTCGCCGTTAGGTTGACCATCGCGCCTCACCGAATCGGGAGCAGGCAAGGTGCTCGGAGCTCCAGAAGGGGAGCTGACGGTCGCAGTCCCACGCCGAAACCTACGCTCGGGACAAAGGTTTAGTAGGGTACACTGCCACTCTGGCGGGGGTTCGCCCAGGCCATGCACGTACGACAGCGCCGCTGGGAGATCGCCCTCATTTTCCTGGTGCTCCTCCTCGTTATCCCGAGCTCGATCGGGAACGTTCGCGCGCAACCGAACCAGTGCGCCTCGTCTAGCCTTCCTTGCACCGTGACGTTCAACGAGAACGGGCTGCCCGGTGGCACGTGGTCGGTGACCTTCAACGGGACCGCTGGGTCGAACAATGCGGGCAGCTCGATCCAATTCCAAGCGGTGAACGGGTCGTACGGATACTCCGTGAGCGCCGTTCCGGGCTACACGGCGAGCCCGAGCTCGGGAAATTTGAACGTCAACGGCGCCGACGTTTCGCAAACGATCACATTCACGGCGATCCCTACGTACACCGTCACGTTCTCCGAATCCGGACTCCCGGGCGGCACCCAGTGGACGGCGACCTTGGACGGCTCGCCACAGTCGTCGACGTCCACGACCATTGCCTTTCCGGGAGAAGCGGACGGGACCTACCCGTACTCGATCTCCAGTTCGGACTCGCGGTATGCTCCCTCCCCCGCCAGCGGATCTGTCAAAGTCAATGGGAACGATGTCACGAAGGACATCACCTTCTCCGAACAGGTCTATACTCTCAGTTTCACCGAATCGGGGCTTCCTGGAGGCACCCAATGGAGCGTCTCGCTGAATGGAGGGTCGCCGTCGTCGACCTCCGGCACTACCATCTCCTTCTCGGAGCCCAACGGCTCGTATTCCTTCTCCGTCTCGACGAGTGATACTCAATACTCCCCGTCGCCGGGTTCCGGGTCGATCGGAATCTCGGGCGGCCCCGCGAACCAGGGCATAACTTTCAGCCTACAATCCTACACCGTCACGTTCACGGAAGCCGGGCTCCCCGGCGGAACGATGTGGTCGGTGACGTTCGATGGACAACCGGGTTCGAGCACGACCTCCCAGATCTCTTTCTCGGAACCGAACGGCACGTACTCGTTCACGGTTGCCAGCGTCGGCGCGTACGGCCCGTCACCCGGTACTGGCAAAGTCACCGTCGACGGTAGTTCGACGGGGAAAACCATCATTTTCACCGTTTATACCTACACGGTCACGTTTACTGAAACCGGCCTCCCGACCGGCACGGAGTGGTCCGTTACGCTCGGGGGCGACAACATTCCTTCTGTTTCCAACTCCTTGATGTTCACGGAGACCAATGGATCGTACCCGTTCACCGTCTATTCCTTGAACAGTCAGTACCGGCCACTTCACCCGACCGGGACGGTCAAGGTCGCGGGCAAGGACGTGGGGAATTCTGTCACTTTTTCGCTGTTGACCTACGAACTGACATTCACGGAGACCGGCCTGGCCACCGGAACAAACTGGTCGGTGACGATCGCCAGTCAGAGCCAGAAGATCGCAAACACGCCCAACATCCAGTTCGCGGAGGCCAACGGCACTTACTCGTACACGCTCGGGAACGTCTACGGATACACGACCACCTCGTACAGCGGTCAGGCGACCGTGGCGGGCTCGGCGCAATCTGTGCAGATCCCGTGGACCGAGCTTCTGTACACGCTGACCTTCTTAGAAAGCGGTTTACCGACCGGTTCCAAGTGGTTCGTCAATCTGACCATTAACGCGACCGCGTCAACGAACTCGTCTTCAACCTCGGTCTCGATCGCATTCTCCGTGCCGGATGGCAATTACACGTTCCACATTTACGGCCCAAGCGGGTACTATCCTATTCCCTTCACGTCGACGGTCGAGGTCAACGGGGAAGGTACCCAGACCCAGATCGACTTCTCTCAAACTGAATATAGCGTCACCTTCGTCGAAAGTGGACTGGCTCCGGGCACGACGTGGAAGGTCACGATCAATGGATTCCCTCAATCCGGCAATACCACCACGCTCGTGACCGAGGTCGCGAGTGGGACCTCGACGTATGACGTATCGACCGTGAATGGGTATTCGATCGTCGCAAACGCCTCGGGCTCCGTGGAGGTCGCCACACAACCGGTCATCGTGAACGTGACCTTCTCCGCCTACACGTACCCCATCGGGTTCGAGGAGACGGGCTTGTCCGAATCTTCGATCTGGTCCGTGACCCTCAACGGGGTCTACCGAACGAGCACCGGAGCCACGGCAATCGATTTCACGCTCGCGGACGGAACGTACAACTTCACGATCGGGGGGGTCACTTCCTACGACATCACCAGCTGGGCGATCGGCTCGAGTACATTCTTCACGACCTCGGGTAATGTGACTGTCAGCGGTCGAGTCGTTTCTATCCTGATCACGTTCACACCGGTCGCGCGCTTTACCGTCACGTTCTACGAGACCGGACTCATGCCGGGAACGGCGTGGAGCGTCTCGATCGGGCAGATGACGGTCTTCTCGACAACGAATTTTACGGAAGTCGAGCTGCCAGACGGAACCTGGTCCTACTACCTAGGTGGCGTCACTGGGTACGCACAGTCGAACTCTTCGGGGCTCGTCACGATCGACGGGACGCCTCAAACGATCCGTGTAACGTACACGCCGACCTCGACGAATGGCTACTTCGGGCCACCGAAGGGATTCTCGGAGGCGGAATTGATCATCATCGCCTCGGCCGTGATCGCGGTCATCATCATCGCCGTCGCGCTCTACATTCGAGGACGGCATCAAGAGACTCCGGAGTCCGGTGCCGAGGGTTCGCCGGCCGGTACGTCCTCCGGCGCGCCGGACGGCCCTACCTGAGTCCTCGTAGTCAGGCGTCCGCTTCGCGTCGAACGACATACCATTAAGAATCCCGCCCAGGTGACCCGCCGTCCATGGTTTCAACCCTACCGAACGCCCGGCGACGCAAGCTCTTGTTGATCGGTCTCGATGGCGTTCCGCCCGAGGTCCTCTTCGAGCGTCTTCGGCCCCGTATGCCGAACGTCGCCGCGCTCATGCAGGCCGGGGTCTGGGGGCCGATGCGGACCACCGACCCTCCGATCAGCATCCCCGCCTGGCCGGTCATGTTCACGGGCTTCGATCCGGGAACGCTCGGGTTTTACGGGTTCCGGCACCGATTGAACTACTCGTACCATCAAACCTACGTGCCACGCTCCACGTTGCTCGAGGTTCCGACTCTCTTCATGCTCCTCTCGAGCCGCGGGCGCCGGGTCGGAGTGATCGGCGTTCCGCCGGGCTATCCGCCCCCGAAAGTGAATGGATTCTATATCTCCGATTTTCTAACGCCGCCGGAGAGCACCGATACGACGCACCCGTCCGAGCTACGCGCCGAGATCGATGCGAAGTTCGGTGCCTATCGTTTCGACGTACCGTTCCGTGCGGAAGAACGTCGCGAGTTGTTCCAGCAGATCCTCGAGATGACGCGTCGCCGCTGGCAGGTCGCCGAGGCGCTTTACACACGCGAGAGTTGGGACCTGTTCGCGCTGCATGAGATCGGAACGGACCGATTGGGGCACGCGTTCTGGAAGTACGTCGATCGAGACCACCCCAAATTCGTGCCGGGGAACGAATTCGAGCACGCCGCCGAGGAGTACTTCGGCCAACTCGATCAGTGGATCGGCCGGCTTGTGTCTCATATCGACTCCGACACGATCGTGGTGCTGCTTTCCGACCACGGCATGATGCCGATGAAAGGATGCTTTTGCATCAATCAGTGGCTCGAACAGAAAGGGTACCTGACGTTGCGAACGCCACCGGCTCGCCCGGGAACGGCGTTCGAAAAGGCAGACGTCGACTGGAGCCGTACCCGCGTCTGGGGCGCCGGCGGGTACTACGCGCGAC
>JBAQJJ010000025.1:0-7023 GCA_049300255.1 Thermoplasmata archaeon | reverse complement strand
AGATCGAGCCAGAGACGAGGGGGCGAGACAATGCCGTCCGGCAGCACGCCCTCAACGAGGAGGAGCACGCCACCCTTCGACATCGCTTTGCGACAGTTGGCGAGGAGAAGGAGCGCCTTCTCGTCGGGCCAATCGTGCAAAACCCGGGACATCACATACAAGTCTCCCCCGGTAGGCACAGCGTCGAACGCTGAACCCGTCAGAATCTCGCATCGATCCGCAACTCCCGCATCCTGGAGCAATGTAGGGGCATCCATCACAGCTGACGCTTGGTCAAACAGAATCCCGTGCAGCCCAGGCTGTGCACGCAGCGCAGACGCCATCAACGCTCCGTTTCCGCCGCCGACGTCGACGATCATTTTGTGGCGCCCCAGATCGTATCCTTCCAGCGGTTCTCCTGAAACCCTTACGGACCAGGCCATCAATTTGTTGAACGTCGCCGAGGCTTGGGGCAGCTGCGCGAGATACTCGAAATGGCCCATGCCGAAGGCGTGGTCGAACGCCGTTTCGCCCGTCCTTGTGCAATGCAGCAAATCGCCCCACGCACGGTAAGGCTCCTCCCCGGCAAATATCGAGGGCAGGGCCATAGAGCCATCAGAGTGGCTCTCCAATAGCCTTCCCACCTCGGTTAGGCCAAAACGGCCACGCTCGTCCATCGTCAGGACGCCAATAGATGTCAGGGCTCTCAGCACACGATGGAGGCGATCCGGTTGGACCTCGGCCTCGGTGGCCAAAGAAATCGCGTCCTTCGGGCCGGCGGAAAGTGAGTCGGGGATTCCAAGCTTCGTCATCACGTACAGGGCTTGGGTCACTCGATAGCCCCCTATCAGTCTCAGGAGGCTCGCTTCTGGTGATTCGTTGGACGAGTCGACCACAGTCTACTCCGCGCAAGCGCTCAGTCACTGATGAAATCTCCCGTCGTGGATCCCGGAAGGGCTCTCTATGGAACGTCGCCGTGGCTCGAGTCGCGTCCTATCCGGCCTAAACCGGCTCTTTACCTGCCCCCAGGAGAGCAGCCCGAGCGCACACGTCGTCTTCTAGCGAGGGGGTTGTGTCTTCCGAGGGTCCCTCGATCCGGAATGTGGGTCGCCCGAGAGCATTGTATAGAATCGGAAGATTCGTTCGAAGCCTGGCCCCGGCATCAGAACCTTCCAAGCCCGCACGATCCCGATTGGCTCAGCCTCGCACCCTCCGGAAGCTCAGTGTCGGCCGAGGTGCGTCGGTGAATATATGTGTTCAGCGGAAGCAACTAGACTAGAACTTCGAGCATGCCACGAGAACATTGGAAGCCAATCGTTGCGGTGACAGTCGCGGTGGTCCTCGTGGTGACAGGGATTGGGGGCTTCCTCTACTTCTCGCGATCGACCCCAACCACGGCCCCCAGCAACTGCGCGCCCACCGCGACCGCGCCCGAAACCGTCGCACCGGGCTGGCAGGCATCTTACCGCGCCGGCTGCCTGGACGCCGCGGGTAACTTGATGGGAGGGTCGGAGCTGATGCACTTGGTGGCTCACGACGGGATGCTGTTTGCTGCCGTTGGCTACTGGGAAGACACGGCCAACATCAACTACGGGGGCACCAATTCCAGCGAGGGTTGGGCCCAGATTCTGCGTCTCGACTCGCCGGGCGGACCGTGGGCGGTGGACCTGACCATGAAGGGGGTGGTCCGACCGGACATTCTCGACTCGGTCACGTTCGCCACGAATGGGACCGGAGCTCCCCTGAGCCAACCCGTCAACCTACTGATCACGGCGGCCTGCCTGGGCAACGCCGGCGCCGACCTGTACACGCGGAACGATACCACCGGCCAATGGGCGACGAGCAAGATCGTCTCGGGCCCCGCCGGCCCGGGCTGCGACGCCCGAGCCGACGAGGTCTATCGGGATCCCATCACCGGAGTGGACCGGCTCTTCATTTCGCTCGGTGACTTGGGAGTCTATTCTGGCGTGTACGACCCGACCGCCCCCGGTGATATTCTCTGGGGTCATACCTCGGAATCGGGCCCGGTCGCCGTTCGGCCCTTGGCCATCACCGAGGCGAATGGGAACCTGTACGCCTCCTCGGGCGCGCTGATCTATCAACGCGTCAATGGCCCCTCCCCCAGCTGGCGGGCGATCGTGAACGAGACCGACCTTCCGGGGGGAGACGCCGTCAATCCGGCCGTTGGAGGAATCCGGGGGTTGACCGCGGTGCCCAACTCCAACGGCTCCGGGCAGTCGCTCCTTTTCCTCTGGGTGCCCGGCAATCAGTCCATGGGGGATATCGTCCGCTTGGATCCGAATGGAAGAGGCGGCTACACGACCACGATTGAGACCTCGCTCTCGCCCCACGCGAGCAAGTATCTGAACACTTCAGCGTATGTCGTCCTGGGCGCGTACAACAATATCCTGCCGGTCACCGATCCCGCGACGGGCGACGTGGACTACATTATTGGCCTGCAAACCTGGGTCCACAACACCACCGGAATCCCGACGATGTGGTGGGGTAACGCGAGCGGCGGCACGTATGCCGGAGCCCTCTACGCCATTCGGAACAGCACCGGGAGCTACAGCATGGGCGAAGTCAACGGGAGGTTCCAGGCGGGTAACCCGCCGCTGGAGGCCATCCGCTGCTACGTCATCTCGCCCTTCTCCTCCGATCATGGCGACGTGATCTATTTCGGAGGGTACGACGCCGACGATCATCTATGTAACGACACGGCGTGGGTCTTCAGCACGACCCTCTCGAACGCACTCGGCGAAGGGGACAACGTCTAGACGGGGACGAGCCCGTGGTCGGCCCTCCGCCAACGCGGCCATTTGAGGTCGTCCGGGCGGGTCGCCGGTCAAGACCGATCCGAGGCTTCCTTGACTGCGCATAATCTGGAAAGGATCGACGTACCGGAACGAGTCCAGCCTCGATTGCCTTGTTTAGGCGCCGGTCTAGAATCCGAAGATTCCTTCCGTGCCTGGCCCCGGCACATGAACCTCTTCTTGGAGTGGCCTCCGGCTCCCCGTTCACGCGCTGATTGCGGCCACGCCGGCGGACTCGCGCGTCCCACATTGAGCCGGCTGGGTGTCCTTAGGTCGAGCGTCCAGCCTTGGGCCATCGACCCAAAAGTTCCTCCGCCTCTGCTGAAAGCTCTTGGACGATCTCCGCAGCGGGTTGCACGCGCTTTATGGCGCCTACCGATTCCCCCGCCCAAAGCGGCATCGCTTCAATCCTACCCCGAAGATCGTCGACAAATGGGGTGAAATTGCCCTGAAAACGGCGAATCGGGGTGGGGGGGGCGTTCGGCTCGACGAACTCTCCAACCACGTCACCATCAAAGGCCTCGACCGCTTCGAGACACGAACGCAGAACCCGGTGCGGCGCGTGCGGCCAGCCAATCGCGAATTTGTCCGTGTAGACTGTGTCCCGCGCGTCGGCGCGGATGAGAGCTTGGACGTACTCGGGGTGCGCCGCGGATTCCGCAGCCCCCAGGAACCGCGTTCCGACTCGGACGCCGGCAGCCCCCGCGGCCAGAGCGGCGGCCATCGCCCGCCCGTCCCCAATCCCGCCTGCGGCGATTACGGGAACATGGACACGATCGAGCACTTCGCTCAAGAGTGAAAGCAGCCCGGTCCGGCCCCGCAGATGTCCGCCCCCCTCGATGCCTTGGGCCACGATCAGGTCGCATCCCGCCGCGGCTGCGGCTTCGGCCTCCCCCACCGAGCCCACCTGCCAGGACGCGAGGGCGCCACCCCGGTGCGCGCGATCCACCAGTGCCGGGTCCGGGTCGCCGTAGAAGAAGTCCACGACGCGTACGTGCCCCGCCGCCGTGGTGACGCACTCTGGCAAGTCCGTAGGGTCGCCATACTGTTCGAGCTTCGCATCGACAATGATGTTCGCAGCAGCGCTCCTTGGGTCTGGGATCGCGCGCCAACCAGCGCCTCCTCTGCGCCCTTGGGATTCCAGCCCACAGTCACTGTTCCAAGCCCGCCCGCGTTCGCTACGGCTACCGCCACCCTCGAACCACCTGCGATTTGCTGGATTGGAACGGTGCACCCCACGAGTTCGGTGAATCTTGTCCGGAGCATGCTCGCATACCTTGGTGAATTCTGATCCCTACCCCCGGAGCGTTTCCGAATAGTTGAACGTAATGGCAGACGTCTCGCGATTCGGGATATTCCTTCGTCACGTCCCGCGCGTTGATTGCGGTCAGGTCATCGGACATCGTCTTCCTTGCTAACGGGTCGCGTTCCCGCCGCGATCCGACGAACTAGGGGCGAAGCTACGACCGCTGGGGGAGGTGGCGTTGCACCAGGGAACGTGCCGATCATAGCTGCCAGCGCACTCCGGTCAGCGTCTCGGAGACCGACCATAGACGAGTCCGGGCCTCCTGGTCCAGGGCCGGGGAGTAAACTGCGGAAAGGACGGGGTCTCCTTTGAGTCCATGCTCCGGCCCGTAGTAGCTCCCGGAGATGGCGGCAGGATCCGTCGCCGCCCGAAGGATCGATCGAACCGCATCCTCCGGGCGCTGACCAAACAACCTCATCAGGAACCGGATCCCGGCCCCCGGACGTCGGCCATGAACGCCCCACTGTAGGTCCGTTCGAGCCAGCCCCGGATGCGCCGCATTACTGATCAGTGGCAGGCCTGACGAGGACGCGCGGTGACCAAGCTCAATGGCGAACATGAGGTCAGCTAGTTTTGCCTGATTGTACGCGACCTGCGGGGAGTATTCGCGCTCCCCTTGGAGATCCGCGAAATCGATTTTCCGCTTCCCTTTATCGGCTCCCATGCTCGATACCGTAGTGACCCGGGGATGAGGCGAGCGGAGCAGGGCTGGCATCAACCCAAGGGTGAGAGCAAATGGCCCGAGGTAGTCGGTGGCAAGCGTGCGCCTCAGTCCGTCCTCGGTGATCTCCCTCGAAGGAAGGACCGCGCCGGCACAGTTGACGAGGAGGTCGATAGCGGAGCCATGAACCATGCGTTCTACGAACTTACGAACAGAACCTAGGCTGCTCAGGTCCAGGAGTTCGAGCCGAACCTCCGCCTCGGGGACAAGCGACCGAATCTTGTCGACGGCTGTTTGGGCCCGGGGCAACGAACGGGTGGTCACGACCACTTCCGCATGTGCGCGAGCCAGCCCGAGTGCAGTCCACCATCCGAGACCACGATTGCCGCCCGTCACGACAGCAACCCGCCCGACCATCGACCGCACGTCGGGCTCGATCCGGGCGGACATGACCCTCAATGCACAGGAGCATATATGAGTGTTCACCCACTCATTTTAGAATTCGACCGTTGTCCTCCAACACCGTTCCAAAACAATTCGAATCCGGCACGGCGGTATTTCGCGGCAAGGTCGGGCTCTCGTAGTATCATCTTGATCGTCATCTCGGCCAGAGCGTCCAGGGCTGCTTGAACAAATTCGGGAGGGAGCTTCGGACCGAGCGTCAGCTCTCGGAAGGAGCGGTGAATTGCCTCGAACTCCGCCCGGACACCCTTCTCCGTCTCTGAGTGGTTCGGTGTCAAGTCCGGCCTGGCACTCATCTGGACCGCGACCCCAAGAGCCTCGGGATGCTCGACGCCCCAACCGACGAACCGATCCCAAATGTGTAGAATTCGAGTTCGAACGTCCTTCTTCCTTGGGAAGGAGGAAAGGATCGCCGTGGCGAGTTCGAGTCGAATGTCCCGAAAAACCGCGTCGAGGAGTTGAACCTTCGTTGGAAAGTAGATGAAGAGGGTCCCTTCGGCCACCCCGGCCTCCCTGGAAACGGCCGAGGTGGGAGCCGCGAGACCTTCCTTGGCGAAGACTCGGATGGCCGCGGCGAGAATGGCGTTCCGTTTGGCTTCACTCCGCGTCCGCGACACATCCGCCCCCTGCCTCAATCGAGGGTTGACTCAGTTAAAGGCTTGCACTTCAGCAAAGCGAAGCTCCCAGTCGCGTCCGTGCCGCCGCGCTCCTCGGGCTCGGCCCGTCCCGCGCGCTGATTGAGATCACGACATCGGCCGCACGGCTCCCGCATCGAACCTGAGGGATAGAATCCGAAGAATTGTGCCGTGCCTAGCCCCGGCATAAGAAAATCCGTTCAAGGCCCCCCTCCGGCTCTCCGGTCGCGCACTGATCGCAGTCAGGTCATCGGTCGTGCACGCCCCACATCAAGCCGGTGGGGGCCCGCTGGATTCGTCGCGGGCCTTCTGAATCAAGGTTCGGCTCAAGGGGCCGGCCTGCTAAGATGCTCATGGACGATTCGCCACGAGCCGCTTACACTACGCAGAACCGAGGTTCCACGACCCTCCCCCGCTCGGCGCCCTTCGTTCGTGTCACTTACCCAACGAGATCGGTAAGCACAAACTGCGATCTGCTCGTCTCGAGCGAGCCAACGGACATCCTCGATTCGATACACTTCATTGCGAATCGCGGACCGGTTGCGCTCGAAGACCGAACGAATAGCGTCAATCCCCTCGTGAGCGGACCCATCACTGAACCAGTAGACGGCATCGACATCAATCAATGGCGCGACCTGCTCGAAGTGATGGGAGTTCGTCCTCGTCCCGTACTCTCTGATCAGGTTCTCCGGGGAGCTCATGAGTCTCTCTCCTTTCAGTACCACCGAGTACTAATCATCGATAGGGCGTGACGTCGCGAAGCCGCCCGGTCATGTGTCACGCGCTCGCCCCCGCACTTGTCGCGGTCCCGACATCGGCCGCGCGCCCCCCCCCAAAACTCGAGGTCCGGAATCGGAAGATTCGGTCCAGGCTTGGCCCGGCATAAGAACCTGCCAAGCGTGGACATCGGTTCTGCCGATTGCTCGACCCGCAGAGGCTATACCGCGTTGGGAAAAGACTGGTCTACGCAACTCCCGGGGACGGCCCAATCGCCAGACCGCGTGGCGATTCCCGCTGCGATGCTGCGAAGCGCGAGCTGAGGCTCTAGCCGAGTCCGATTTGTTTCGTGAGCCCGACGAGGTCGTAGAACAACCGTTCCTCGATGATCTCCCCGCGGGCGTTCCAGGTGGCCACGGTGCAGAACTCGACCTTGAAGCTCCGGTTGGT
>JBAQJJ010000024.1:0-214896 GCA_049300255.1 Thermoplasmata archaeon | reverse complement strand
TGGGGACGTACGTGCTCGAGACCATCGTGCCGGGCCCGACTTCCTATTACAACTACACCAGGGTGGTCGTCACCAGCGGCTCGCACGCCCTCGGGGTCATTAGCGTCGACAACTACATCGTATCGGGCTCGGAATACCTGAGCTCGAATCCCACGGCGCGCGTGCCCAATGGCGGCAATGTCACCCTATACGACGAGTACAATGGGTACATCTATAGTGCGCCCACGTACCCCGGCGGGTACTACGCGATCGGCAGCTATTCCAACTTCACCGCGGGCGGGCACCAACTTTTTGATGTCATCTTGAGCCCGATTGGGTACGGGACGGCCTACTACCCCCTCTCAGTCGGAGGAGCCGGTGGATTCGTGCGGAACGTATACCTGTCCCCGATAGCGCCTCCGGCTCAATATCAAACGACTCTCAACTTTTCCCAGGTCAACACCACCCGGGGCACGGGCAGCCTGGCCGTGACGACCCAAGCCACCCTACTGAACGACTCGACCATTCCCATCCTCGCGAACACGAGTGTCGGGCAGATCTGGGCGCAGCTCGGATTGGACTTCGATCACTCCACGAACTTTGTGTCCAGCAACTGGGCCGAGGTGGCGAATTGGATCAATTCCACTGGACCATTCTTCCCGGCGGTCCAAGCGGGCGCAACGGTCAATGGCACTCTCTTCCTGCAGCCGACGACCGGCTATTCGTTCACGAACTCGACGACGTGTAGCGGAGTGTGCGGACTGACCAGCGCGGCCACGATCTCCCTCGGCTGGAGCCAGAACTTCAAGCTCAACGGCACGATTCCCACGAGCCGGAACCAGTATTCCATCGGCTTCTCGTTCCGCCACCCGACCAATTCGGAGGCGATCAACTACACCATCGTGCTCCCCGCAGGATTCTCGCTCGCGGCCGGAACGCAAGCCCCGACCGACAGCAAGCTCGTTCCGGACGCTCAGGGAACCTGGACTTCCTTTACCCTTGTCTCGCAACCCAGCGCAACGGCTGGCGGCACCGCCTCGTTCACGATCGTGAAGTACACGAACGTTACGGCCAACGTGAATGTCACCTCCTCGGCGTTCACCTTCTCCACGCACAACGTCCTGAATTCGACGCACGGCAATTTCACCGTCGTCGTAGGCCCGGGTGAGGCGGCTTCCTTCACCGGAATCAACTCGACCTTCCCAGCGGGAACGAACGGGACCAAGTTCGCGTGGGTTTGGGGCGATGGAGGCTCGAATTCGACGGGCTCGCCCTCGATCAACCACACCTACGCGGTGAGCCACACCTATCCCTACAACGGATCGCTGACGGTAACGTCCTCCGGAGGTCTCACAAACTCCACCACCTTCCACGTGTGGGTGGCGCAAGGACCCGCGGTTGCGAATATTACGACCAACGCTACGGCCGCCGAAGGGAAGAAAACGTCGGCGGGAACTTACTATCTCATGGTCAATTGGTCACGGAATCTCCAGCTCAACGCCAGCATGAGCACCTCGACGATCTCGACCGGTCCGATGATCCCGCCAGGGGTCATCTCCGTCGCCTCGTGGACGATCGTTTCCCACAACTACAACAAGACGGCGAACTATTCCTGGAGCGCGAACGTCAATCCGTTCTCGAATCTGACCCTGCCGTTCCTAGGCGCCGGCTACTATCTGAGCAACGGCACTGTGGCAAGCGTTCGGGTCCCGTTCCTCGGCTGGCAGTACAACGTCACGTTGACGGTTTGGGACGCCGCCGGGTATCAAGCGAGCACCACGCTTGTCGTCCTGGTTCGGGACACGCAAAAGCCGGTCGCTTCCTTCCAACTCCTGAATGGAGGCGGCAAGGTCATCTCCGGTAGCGGGGTCATTGAGGGAGCGAACCACACGGCGATCGTCCAATTCGATGCCCGGAACTCGACGGACCCGAACAATGGAACGATCGTGAAGTACGTCTGGAATGTCACGAACAACCAAACGGGCTACGCCCGTCGCTTGCCGTTACAGACCAATACCCCTCCGTATCAGACAACCGCGAGCCCGTATCCCCGCCTCTGGCTCGTACCGTCGACCCGGGCGTACAGTGTGAATCTCACGGTCACCGATCGCGCGGGTAATGTAGCGTGGACGACGGGCACCGTCACGATCTCGATCAATTCGACGACGCGGCCGATCATGAAGGCGAGCAATCTCACCGGTCCCGCGACGCTTACGGCTGGATCGTCCTACACGTATTGGGTGAACGTCACCACGGGGGGCGGTACACTCGCGATCGCCCAGAATGTCACCGTGAACTGGTACACCCTCTCCCCGAGCGGTGGGGGCAGCCCGAGCTACATCGTCAGCAACCGATCGGTCCAGTTCTACAACTACACCTCGCCGGGCGTTCCGAACAGCTCACCGTTCGCGACCGCCACGATCTCGCTCTCCTACAACCAGACGGTCCGAGCCGTCATTCACTGGACCCCCTCCACCTCGGGGAACTTCATTCTGTATGCGAACGTGACCGCAACTAACGAGTTCGCGGGCGACTACCCCTCGGGTCCACAGATCGCCCAGATGTCGATCACCGTGAACCCGAACCCGCTCACGCTGGCGCTCGAGTACGGTGCGATCGCGGCGGTCGCGGTCGTGGTGATCGTGCTCCTGATCATCTTCTACCGCCGCCGAGTCTCCCGCGGAACGACCAAAGGCTCCTCCTCGTCGCGGTCCGGACTCATCCGGGGCAAGCGCGCCTCCGATGAGGACGAAGACGACGAGTCGTAAGCACGGAGTCGGCTCGCGCGGCGCATCCGCCGCACGAAGGTGCCTCTCGATCCCGAATCGCGGTCGAGGACCGCCGAGAACGTTCGAACGCGAATCAGCCGTAAGGGCCGACCTCGTCCAACAGGTCGACGTGCGTCAGGAGCATCCGCCGGCAGCAGTAGCGCTCGAGACCGAGCGCATTGAGGACTTCCCCGGCAGGCTCCCCCCGGCTGGTCCGCTCGCGGAACTGATCCCAGTGCTGACCGATCACCGCTCCGCAAGTGAAACAACGGACCGGCACCATCATCGTCATGGATCGTTCCTCCTCCCCGAGCGTCTCACCGATATGACTTCTGGCGACGCTTGCGCGCGCCGCGGCCCCCGGGGCGCTTCGGGAGCTTGCGTCGTGGGTCGTTCACCAGGAGCGAACGGTCGTAGTGTTTGAACATCTCGTTCAGGCTGGCGTCCTTGAGCCACGCCAAGAGGCCCCGCGCCACTGCCGTCCGCGCGGCGGACGCTTGCCCCATGATCCCTCCACCGGTCACCGTGACCGAGATGTCGATCCCCTTCCAGCGGTCGCCGACCATCAGCAAGGGTTCCTGGATCTTGAGGCGCACGAGCTCGGGCTCGAGGATCTCGAGCGGTCGACGATTGACCCGTACCTGACCGTTCCCCTTCTGGAGCGTCGCGCGCGCGATGGCCGTCTTCCGCTTGCCGGTCGCCAAGACGATATTCCGGGTTTTCAAATCCGAGCCCCCAAGAGCCGGGTGATCTCTTCCAACGTCACCGGAGGCCGGAGCGCGGGCCGCACCTTGGCGCCGTCCAGAGTCTGTTTGGTCGCGTCTTGATATTCCGGCGGGGTCCCGATGAAGACCTCGAGGCGGTCGAATGCCACCTTACCTCGCGTCTTGAGATGCGGGACCATGCCTCGGACGGTCCTACGAAAGATGCGATCCGGGTAGCGCGGATAGTGCGGTCCCATACGCTTGGACCCCCGGGCCCGATTCGCCGTGTATTCCGCAAGGACACTTTCGCGCGAACCGGTAATCACGCACTTTTCCGAGTTGACGACGACGATCGATTCCCCGGCGAGCAGGCGTTGCGCGATCAGGCTCGCCGCTCGTCCCAGGACGAGCCCGGTGGCATCGATCACGGCCGGCGCGACCTCCGCCGCCGGTGCTCGAGGGGCTCGCTCTACTGCTTCAGCCAACGAGCCGCACCCCCGAACCGTCGGGCTTAGCGCGCAAGAGCTCGTGAATCGTCAAAGCCTTTCCACCGGCGGCATGGATCTTCGCCCGCGCTTCGGCGGAATAGTGGAACGCCGCTACGGTCATCGGCTTCGTGAGGGCGCCCTCGGCGAGCAGCTTACCGGGGACTACGACCGTTTCCTGTGCCTCGACCAGTCGCTCGAGATTGCCGACGTTGACGGGGACCGTTTGATGGCGTGGACGGGCCAGGCGCTCAGCGACCGACTGCCAGATAGGGGCCTCGTGGGACTTGGCTGCTCGACGGAGTTCCACGAGCACGTGACGTAGCTCGGGATTCTCCTTACGGATAGTACGAAGCATGGCGGGTCGCCCACGACCCGGGTGCCCGATATAAGGATTGCCGGAAACCGAGTCCGTGCGGGCGGTTCGTTTCCCGTCCGCTGACCGGCTTGCGCAGTTGGCGTCGTTCGTTTCCTCTCTCGAACAACGGTTAAATAAGGTGCCCCACCATCGTGCGGCGAGGACGACATGCGCAAGTTTCTATCCGAGCTTCGCGGCAAGACCGTTATGACGAACGACGGACAGATATTGGGCATGATCGAAAACTTCGTAGTCGACACTCAATCCGGTGGCATCGCGCATGTTCTAGTGACCCCGAGTGAGGATGTCGAAGCCCGCCTGTTTCAGACCGATGGCTCCGGCCGCTTGGTGCTCCCTTTCAAGAGCATGCGCGCGGTGAAGGATGTCGTCGTGATGGACATTGGGAAGTAATCCTACCGACGCACCTTTCATTTCGATCGTCGTTACGGTTCGAAGCGAAGCGCCGCATTTACGCCAGCTCTTCGACAGCCTCCTCGTCCAGGAGGAACCGTATGAAGTCGTACTCGTGGATGCGCTCTCGCGAGACGGCACATGGGAGATCGCACAATCCTACGCGGAGCGGTACTCGGCACGCTTTCGCATCTACCAGAAATATGGGTCGCGGGGGATCGGCCGGAACGCCGGCGTTGCGGCGGCGAAAGGGTCCTTCGTCGTGTTCATTGACGGTGATTGCATCGCGGATTCGCAGTGGCTGCAGGCGATGCGCCGCGGTTTCCGCCACTCGCTCGTCGTTGCGGGACGCACGGTACCGCTGGGACGGTCTCGCTTCGGACCGCTCGAACGCGTCGAGCTCTACCAACAGGGAAACGACGTGACCTATCCGAGCTGCAATTTGGGCTATCAGCGGGCGCTCTTCGAACAGCTGGGAGGGTTCGACCCGCGATTCATCACCGCGGAGGATATCGACCTCAATCTCCGTGCCGTTCGCGCAGGGGCCACCATCGGGTTCGTTCCGACCGCCATCGTCTACCACTACCTCCGTGCGACGATGGTCCGATTCCTTTTCCAAGCCTTCTGGAACGGATACGGCCGCAAGCAATTGACGGAAAAACAAGGCTCGCTGTGGGGCAACTACCGGCTGAGTCGATTGCTCCAGAACCAACGCTCCCCGATGGCCTGGACCCGGATCACGGCCGCCCTGGCCGGCTATTTCGCTCGCGTCGTGACCGGGGTGGGTGAGCGCCTGAGCGCCGAGCCCCCGGAGATGACGATCCGCGAGAAGGACTCCACGACTGGAACGGACGTCTGAGCTGAGGCGCCTACCGGCGCAGCGGAACTCCGTTACGCGGCCTTCAGCAGTTCCGCGACCTTGACGGCCTCGGCGAGGATCTTGTTGGCATCGGCACTCTGATCGACGACGGCGACCAGGAGCGCTTTCTTCCCACTACCCACGATGATCGTCTTGGAATCGTTCCCCTCTATCACGATCCGCTCGGGCGGTGCCCGATTCAGTTCGGTGTTCGCGGTGGCCGCCGCGCCCAGGATCGTCGCGCACATGATGGCGAACGTCTCCGTATACACTCCCGCCGGCACGTCCGCGTACAGAACGAGCCCGTCCCGAGATACGAGGGCGGTCGCGATACCTGAGATGCGTGTCTTAAGGTCCTTGATCACAGCCCCGACATTACCAGTTGCCATCATGGTGGGGGTTTCTACAGCTCCTCAATGCGGAATCGACATTCGGCGTTCCCGGTAGAGGCACACATCTCTTCCGTACACTTAACGCGCCCCCCCTTAAAACGTTCGTAGAACTCGCGAAGGATCCCCCGCAAGCGATGGCAGGTGGGGATGTCGCTCGGAGAGACCTCGATCGACCCCTTCACGATGACTTCCGTGTCCGAAAAGGTCACGTCCTCGATCCAGCCGCGCTCCTTGAGCGCCTGACCGGCCCGCTCGTAGAAACGGGGCCGGTCCTTGAGCGCCTCTTGCGCCATATCCGAACCGATGACCGAGCCTTCTTTGAAGAACAATCCGTGACACGCATGCGACATGACCCCCTCGTAGAGTTCCTGAATCCGATGGAGGTCGGACTGGTTCAGTTTCACATAGCGCATATTCGCCGGTGGGACCGTTCCGCCCCTCTATTAAGGTGTCGTGAGGATGGTATGGGCGCGTGCTCGCGCCACTCCTTCACGAGGGTGGGTCCGGGTTCCCGGTGTCTCCGACGGGCGCCGCAGCGAGGGCGGACTCGAGCTCCCGAAGGCTCCGGATTCGTTGGCCCCCCACCTTGGGCCAGGTGCCGTTGCGGTCGAGCAGCACGGCCGAGATCCCGAGCCGCGTCGCCGCGCGCACGTCGCTCCAGAACAGGTCTCCCACGAACACCGCTTCCGAAGGGGGAGCTTGGATCCGATCGAGTGCGAGGCGAAACGCGGCCGCGCCCGGTAGGCACGTCTCCGGAGAATCGTCTCCCGCGAGGACCAGCAGCTCTTCCGGAAGTTGCGAACGGTGCAGCATCCAACGGGCCGACTCCCGCGGAAGTTCTGTGGCAATTCCCACCTTCACGCCCGCGGATCGAAGGCGTTCCACGCACGGAAGGGCGTCGTCGTAGCGCTCGACGTCCCCCATGGGTTTGAGGAAGCGAGTGACCACCGCTTCCGTTTCGGGATCTGAGAGCGGGTGACCCGCGATCGCCCAGAGCGTCTCGCGGAGATGTTGTCGGTAGGCGTCAAGATCGACCGCTGGTTCGACGCCCACCAATCCCCGCCACCGGCGTCGATCCCACCGGTGCTGCGCGCGTCGGAGTGCAGCCAGCGCGTGTCGCGCCGATAGGGGTGGGCCCCGAGGTCTCCAAGCCCACTGCCACGCTGCCAGCGTTTGAGTAGGGAGTAACGTATCGTCGAGGTCGAAGAGGAATCCCCGGAACTCGGTGTCGCCGATCTTCAGCGTCACGTGCGATGGGGCTCTATCCGCGCCCCGTTTTTTGTAGCTCGAGCAGGTCTTCGGTCGAGACCTTTTCGCCCTTCTTAAGGCGGGCCAGGAAATCCTCTTCCCGAGGCGGTTCTGCGTCCGCCCAGCTCGAAGGCGTCCGTCCTCCGCGCGCCGCGGCGAGCATCTTCTCGATATCACGAACTTCCTCGATCGCCGCGATGTGGGCGCGATGCGCCTCGTCTGCAGCGGTCTTCACCTCGATCAGCCGGGCCTGGACTTCGTCCGCCTGCCGACGCAGCTCGTCGACCGATTCATAGAGGTTCACCATCGCTTCGTGCTCGCGTTGCGCCTCCTCCGCGAACTGCCCCACGGCGGCATGGTGCTTCTCCGCCTCGACGCGGGCTTCCGCAACCCCTGCCAAGGCCCGGTCGATCTCAGGATCCTGCCGAAGCTGATCGTCCTGATCCTTGACCGCTTGCTCCAGGCGTTTCATCTCCTCGATCAATCGCTTCTCTTGCTCCCCCGTAAGGGCCGTCGTCATGTGGCGGAACTCCAACTCCTTGAGTTCCTTCCGAAGGCGCCAGACCGGGACCGCTCCAGGCCGCGGGGTGCGGGCCCGCTTGAGCTCCTGCACCCGATCGCTTAGCTCCTGGAGCTTGCGGTTCCACTCTTCGCGCAGCCGTTTTTCTTCGCGGACCTGGTCGTTCAGTGTATCGCGATGGCGGCGATGTTCTTGGGCGTCCGAACTCTTCTGATGCAGCTCGTCGATGATGCGCCCGCGTTCGTCCGCGCGCGTCCGCGCCTCGGCGTTGAGCCTATCACGTCGGGCGCGGAACTCGTCCGCCCGGGTATTGGATTCAGCGCGCTTTCGCTCGAGTTCATCCGTCGCGTCGGTCAAAGAGCCACCGCCCGTCGAATTTCACGAGGTCGGGAATCGTTCGACAGAGGCGACCGATATAAAGGCTTCCAGCGAGCCGTGTTCCCCGCGCGGCCCTGCGCGCGAGGCGTCTGCGTGACGAAGGCTCGCGACCTTCCTTTCCCGCGTCACACTAATATGCCCACCTCCCGCTCATCGCCCTCGTGGAGGAGGTCGGGCGTATTTTTGGCGACGTTGGGTTGGGCCAATTCCAGCTCAGCTTAACGCATCCTGTCGAGCGGGGAGATTACCTCGCCGTCCAGGACGAACTTCACCACCGCGAAGTACTCTGCCAGCTCGACGATCTCCATCGGAAGAGTGATCTCGACGTGGAACGCGCGAGCACGATCGCTGATGCCGACGCCCCCTCGATCCACCAAAACCTCCTGGGCGTCGCCCGGATCATCGGGTATCGAGACGATGCGGGAGTCGTGAAACTACCGACGATCCCCTTTCGGCCCGGCGCTCGGGTAGATCGGGCCGAGGAGCCGCTCATCGCCGATGTTCTTGGATTGAAGCACCACGCCCACTCCGGCGCGTACGTCGGATTGCTCCGGAGCCACAATCTGCGGATCGAACTGGACATCAATCAGCTTGTCCAGCGTCACGTGAGCGTACTCGCGAAGACGGGCGGCGGCAAGAGCTACCTTTTGGGCGTCCTCATCGAGGAGCTCCTCCGACACAAGGTGACGTGTGTCGTGATCGACCCCCACGGCGAATACGGCTCGCTGCGGGTTCCCGCCGAGAAGAACGGCGTGCACGCCCGATTCGGCGTGGAGTCGCAGGGATTTGGGAAACAGATCCAGGAATACTCGCCCGATGTCTCCCTGAACCCGAGCGCCAAGCCGCTCACGTTCTCCTTGCGTCACTTGGACCCGCGCGACCTGCTGGTCTTCATGGGCCTCACGAACGTGAAGACGTTCCTGGCTCCACTGAAAGCCCTGCTCGAGCAGGTGGCTGCAACGACCCCCGACTTTACCGTGCGAGATCTCGTGCGAGCCGCGGGGCAGACGGAAGGCAACGTCGCCGAGATGCTGCAAGAACGGCTCGAGTACTTGGAACAGACGAAACTGCTCGGACCCCAAGGGACGAGCCTCAACGAGCTCGTCAAGCGCGGGGAGGCGACCCTCATCAATCTCCGCGGAGTCGCCCCGGACGTCCAGGAGCTTGTCGTCGCCCGGATCGCGTCCACGCTCTTCGAGAATCGCAAGAAGGGCAAGATCCCTCCGCTGTTCTTGGTCATCGAAGAGGCACACAATTTCGCGCCGCAACAGGGCTCCGCTACGTGCTCGCGGGTCCTCAAGAACATCGCGAGTGAGGGGCGAAAGTTCGGACTCGGCCTATGCGTCGTCACACAGCGCGCGGCGCGCATCGACAAGACCGTGCTCTCTCAATGCAACACGCAACTGATCTTGCAGGTCACGAATCCGCTCGACCTGAAGGCGATCGCCCAATCGATCGAGGGACTGACCGAGGGAATGACGGAAATGATCCAATCACTTCCGGTCGGCGTCGCGCTCGTGACGGGCGGCGGCTACCACACCCCGCTGTTCTGCGAAGTCCGGCCCCGCGCGACCAAGCACGGCGGCGAGAGCGTCAAGATCGTCGATAACTAGCGTCGAGGGGTAGCCGACTAGGCCCGCGCCGCGTCGATAAGGTAGCGCGTGACCAGCCGCACCCCGAACGCCGTCGCGCCGGCGTTCTGGTAAGCGGGCTGGTACTTCCGGGTCGCACTCGAAGTATAGGAGGGCCCAGCGATGTCCAGATGGGCCCACGCGGTCTTGCCGATGAACGTTTCGAGAAAGGCGGCTGCGGTGAGCATGCCAGCCGTCGGAATCTCTGTCGAGTTCCGAACGTCCGCGAGGTCGCTCTTCACGAGTTCGCGGTGGTAATCGGTGAGCGGCATTCGCCAGATCGGCTCGCCGGTGACCGCCGACGCATCGAGGAGCCCTTTCGCGAGTTTTTCGTCGTTCGATACCATCCCAGCCATCGAATCGCCGAGTGCGACGACCTGCGCTCCCGTGAGGGTCGCCAGATCGATGATCTCGTCGGGATGATACTTATCCACGACGTAGCCGAGGGCGTCCGAAAGCACGACGCGACCCTCGGCATCCGTGTTGAGCACTTCGATCATGTGGCCGTCATACGTGCGGATCACATCGCCCGGCCGGTAGGCGGTCCCGCTGGGCAGATTCTCCGCACACGCCAGGACGCCCACGACCCGGGGCGGCACCTTCAAGGTCGCTGCGGCCCGCAGGATGCCCAGGACGGCGCATGCCCCGGACTTGTCGAATTTCATGTGGGACATACTCAGTCCCGGTTTGAGCGAGATCCCCCCCGAATCGAACGTGATGCCCTTGCCCACGACGGCCACCGTCTTGCCCGATCGGTTTCCACCGCCATACTCGAGCAGGATCATTCGCGGCGGATGCGAAGACCCGCCTCCGACTCCGAGGATTCCCCCGCAGTGCAGTTCCGCCAACTTCTTCTCGTCCAAGACGGCGACCCGCAAACCGAACTCTTTGCCGAGCAACCGGGCCTCTTCGGCGAGCCGCTCGGGCGTGGCGGTATCGGCGGGGAGATTGGCAACGTCCCGCGTCCAGAGGACTGACTCAATGACGCCCATTTCCTGGTCAACCACGCGCTTGAGCGCCGATTCCTCCCGTGCATGCTCTTCGCCCAGATTGATCGTGACATCTTCGACCCCACCCTCGGTGGTGGTCTTGTATTTCAGGAACTCATACCCGCCCAGGGCGGCTCCATCGGCGATCGCGGCGACCGCGGCTTCGCTCGCCACCGTCTCGGCAACGAAGGAACTGAGTCGGAAGCCTACCGTGCGAACGCCCTTGCCCTTGAGCGATTTCACTACCTCGGCCGACGCACGTCGGATCGTCTCTGCATCCAGCGAGGCCCGGGGACCCAGGCCCACGAGGATCACACGTCCGCGCTTATCCGGTCGGTGGAAGATCGTGACCTCTTTCCGCTTCCCTTTGAGTTCGCGCTTCTGCCACGCGTCTTTGAGCAACCCTTGGGTCGCGTCGTCCTCCTTGACGAGAGAGCGTGGGAACGAATCGTCCTTCTCGGCGCGTTCCCCGACCCCACTGATCGAGGCGTCGACCGCCGCGGCGGTCGTGGCCTCGCGACGATCGAGATGGACTTTCATGGCTCCGGCCGGTCGACTAGAACGACGGTCGGAGTTTCTGCCGGTCGATCCGGACACCCGTCGGAGTGAGGCAGAGCAGATTCTTGGCGATACCCGCCACGTCCCCGTTGACGTCCTTGGCGACGTTCTTGAGATCGATGCTCATGCGCCGTACGGCATTCGTATCGTTCGCGATCGAGGTGTAATCGACGATGACCACATCGCCCTGATACGCCAGCTTGGAGACGTTGTGAAGGTCCTCGAAGCGTAGGATCTCCGCCATGCGGACGGTCCCGCGAGCGCCGGCGAGGGAGCTGGCCTCGTCTTCGAACTGCATCGTGCCGAGGTCGAGAAAGCTCCCTTCTTCCAATGTGTCCGACCCGTGACGTCGCCGGAGAATCCCAGTTTTGTTCGCCATGATCGCAAGCCTCTGATCTCGAACCTTCGAGGGAGACTCGCTTCTTAAGGCTATGGTTCCATCGCTTGACGCTCGATCGCGCGTGCACCTTTGGGCCCGGCATTTCGGGCGATCCGAGCGCAGAACGTGACGCGATACACGTCCTGTCCGTTCCGCCGACCGAAGAGAGTTGCGGATTCCTTGATCTGGGCGCCGAGACGTTGCTTGAGGAGCCGCGCGACGCCCCGGGCGGCCAAGGTATCGACCAAAAAGAAATCCCACCCTTCGGGCAGTGCTTCGCTCCAACTGATCGCCTTTCGCCAGTCGGATCGCATCTCGGGAAGGACGCTCTCCCATTGGTGTTCCAACCGATTTCGGAGCGCGATGGCCGATTCATGCGGCCCTAGGGATTCCCCTCGGAGCTGGAGGACCGCGGTATAGTAATGACCGGACCGGCGACTGCATTCCGGGCAAGTGTGGTGTTCGAGCTTGACCTGTAGCTCGACTCCTACCTCTCGCTCGAGGCCTCGGAAGCGGACGAGGGCCGCCCCATGCAGCTCCCGGAGCATCGGGTTCTGGCTCGTTTCCTCCCATCGCACGCGGCGAATCCCGACCTCCGGATGGATCTTGAGGAGCGGGGTGAGGTCCTCGGCCGTGAGGAGCGTCGAAGTTCCGGATCGTTCCCAGTGCGAACCGACCTTACGGGCCCCGCACGTCGGACAGAGAATGACCTTCGGCCGAAGTGGCGCGGCGACGAGTTCCAGCCGGTCGGCCGAACACTCCGCGCACATGCCCTCTTGGAGCGGCCGGTCCGTGCGGCCACAGACGACACAGAACTCGCCCTCGATCATGATGTACCCTTCCCAACGGATCGTGTTCATTCCGGAACGGTGAAAATCTCGGCGTGTGGGACCCCCCCTAGGATCCCACATCCCTCTTCTTCCACGAATCCTTCTTCTTGGGCCCACTTTAGGGTCTGCGCGCCCAGGAGATTGACGACCGTTGCCTGGCGCAGTGCGAGCACGAATTCCTCCTTGGATACGACGCGTTCACCATAGAAGTGGCCGGAGACCTTGGCCGTTCGACCGGAGTTCCCGACGGGGAGGTCGCGTCCGACCAGGTTGGCGTCGCACGCCGCCACGACAACCTCGGCTCGCACACGGTGAACCCGCATGACGACTCGCGGTGGACCGTCCCCTTCCATCGTCGCCCCTCCCTTCCGAAGCGGCGGGCGGGGTTATGACGCTGTAGGGCCCTGGACGCTCAGAACCGGAGGCGTTGCCACCGGCCGGGTCGCAGCTCCGCGATCTCGCCCTGATTGCGGAGCGATTGAAACAGGCCCTCGGTCCGGGCCGGCGGGATGCCCTTTCGCTCCGCCTCGGCCTTGAGCTCTTCGAAGGTGAAGGTTCCGGACGTCTTCGAAAGTTCGGTCATCAGGTCCGTCAGAAGCTCCATTCGCTCGCGCTGGCTGTGACTTACGCCGGTTGCGACCACATCGATATCCAGCTTACCCTCGAAGGTCGTGACCCGCTTGAGGAAGCTTTCCATAATGTGGATCGCCCGCTGCGCGTCGTCGAGTCCCACGACCGGCGAAAGTCGGGCGCGCGCGGCGGCCTCGCTCAATCGTACGAGCGCCTCGAGTTGTCGGGCAGTGATTGGAACGGGTGCGTCCGGTTCCTCGCCCTGTTTGCGTACTTCGACGTAGTAATCTTCCAGGGCCTGGAGCGCTTCGTTCGAGAGCACCGGACGAACGGTCTTGCGCGCGTAGGCGATGTACTTCTTGAGGAGCTGGGGAGGGAAAGGAAGGGTCGCTGAGGACGCCTCGGGCTCGAAGGTGGCGTTCGCCTCTCGGGCCTCGCCTTCGCGGTGCGAACGCAGGATCCGACTCGCGAGGGAGCGATCGCGCGCCTGGTTCGGTCGGTCCTGGATCGAGAAGATCACATCGAAGCGCGAGAGGAGCGTGGGAGGCAAGTCCAACTGTTCGGTGATCGAGCGGTCTCGCGTGAACCGGCCGTACTTGGGATTCGCCGCCGCCAGCACGGGACATCGGGCGTTCAGCGTCGCGGTGATCCCCGCCTTCGCCACGGAGACCGTCTGCTGCTCGAGGACCTCGTGCATCGCCGACCGATCTTCCGGCGTCATCTTGTCGAGCTCATCAACGACCGCGATGCCCCCGTCCGCGAGGACGAGCATCCCGGCTTCGAGCACCCAACGACCTCCTCCGAAATCGTCCTTGACCGCGGCGGCCGTCAGTCCGGCGGCAGTGGCACCTTTCCCACTCGTGTAGATCCCTCGCGGCGCCACGTCGGCGATGTAGCGGAGGAGCTGGCTCTTCGCGACCCCGGGGTCGCCCACCAAGAGTACGTGAATATCCCCTCGGACCCGAACACCGTCCGGGTGCCGCTTCTCGACCCCTCCGAAGAGCTGGAGCGCGATCGCTTCCTTCTCTTCATCCATCTCCTTGATAGTGGGGGCGAGTGACAGGACGATCTTGTCGACGACCGTGGGGTCGCCCCGGAAGCGTGAGAAAAGTCGCTCTTCTTCCTCGGTGATCTCGATCTCCTCGTATTCCAGCTGCTTGAACTCCAAGGAGTTCGCCAACACGAGCAGGTCGAAGGTCGTGTTTCGAACCAAGCCTCCGCGGGCCACGGAGGCACGCTGAAAACTCTTCAGAACACCATTGACGACAAGTCGATTCCCTGGGATCACCTGACCACTCAAGTCCTCGATGAGAAGGACCGTGAGGCCCTGCGGGTGGGCCCCGCCCTTGAGACTCTCGGGGTTCTCCTGGATCTCGATGCGCTGGGAGTCGATGTAGGTGGATTTTTCGGGAAGCAACCGGAAGCGAGTGCGACCCAAGGGTTTCCCACAACCGCCCTGTGATTCGGGACATTCCAACGGCTCGCGAAACACGAGCGAGATCTCCTCCTGCGGTTCGTGGAACTCCACCCGACACGCGGCGCACGAAAATACGGCATCCCGGATCTGAGGCCGCACCTCGGTGACCTTGCGCACGATCCCGTCCAGTCCCACGAAGCGGTTCAGATCGCTCTCCCGGATCGCTCGGATCGAACGATGCGCGGTGACGGGTAGCCCCCTGACGCGTAGTCGAAGTCCCTCGGCCTCGGGACCCGGGACGGGGAGCAGCTCGCGCATGCCGCGCTGCCCGGCCGCGAGGACCTCCTCGGGGCGCTCGATCAAAAGGTCGGCAAGTGCGAGGTCCGTCTCTTCGATGTCGGAAAACGGAATTTCGAGAGTCCGTTCCTCAGGGAATCGATCCTGGAGTTCTAGGATCCGGGGGCGTAACCCCCGTTCCTCGAACACGGCGGCCCACCGCCCGGTGAGTTCGGGCGGCGCGGGGAGGGTGCGAGTAGCAGCGACCATCTGACCCACGATCCTACGGGTCCAAGCGATAGCGATCGCGAGGGAATAAGCGCGACTCCCGGACGTTCGGAAGTTGGGCGAGCGCCATCACCAATCGGTCTACGCCGAACCCCCAGCCCCCGTGGGGAGGCATACCAAATCGGAACGCCTCCAGGTACGCCGCGAAGTGGTCGGGGTTCAGCCCGGCCGAAAGCATGTTCGCCGTAAGACGGTCGAGACGGTGCTCGCGCGGACCGCCGCTGGCCAATTCGATGGCTTCGAAGTACAGATCGAAATAACCCGTCAGAGCAGGATTGCTGTCCTGTCGCGCGGCATAGAACGTCTGGCCTTTGACTTTGGTCGGAAAATCCGTCAGGAAATAGAAACGAGCGCCGTACTCGCGTTGAACGATGACCGCGAGCGCCTTCTCGTCCTCGGCCCCCAGCTCCTGTTCGGCTCCAGCTCGCCCCAGCCATTCCTCCGCTTTCGAGAACGGAATCCGAGGAAAGGGGAGCGTCGCGGTGGGGAGCCGGGCCGCCAGGGGATGATTCAGGGTCGAGAGGCGCTCGTGGGCATGGGCGAGGACCTCCACGACGATCCCCTCCAGCGTCTCGCGCAACTCTTCGGCCCCCTCGATGAAGGCCATCTCGGCGTCCAACATGGTGAGTTCGGTGAGGTGACGGACTGTGTCAGACGGCTCGGCGCGAAACGCGGGGCCGATCTCGAAGACGCGCTCGAAGTCGGCGCTCATGAGCATCTGCTTGTAGAGCTGCGGACTCTGGGCGAGATAGGCCCGCGTCTCGAAGTAATCTACCGGAAACAGGGTCGCGCCTCCCTCGGCGCCCTGGCGCAGTAGCTTCGGGGTCTCCACCTCGAGAAAACCACGCTGTACGAAGGCCCGGCGAAGACCTTCGAGCAGCGTGGCGCGCAGCTCGAAGATGGCGCGAACCGCCGACTTCCTGAGGTCCAGCACCCGGTGGTTCAAGCGAGTGTCGAGTTCGGCTCCGACCTTGTCGACGATCCCGAGGGGGAGGGGAACCTCCGAGCGCGACAGCACTCGTACCGCCTCGGGAATCAGCTCAATTCCTCGGTGGGCTCGTTCGGATCGGCGGACCGTACCGTCGACTTCGACGACGGACTCGCGCGGTAATTCCCCGAAGACCTGGAAGATCGCCTCGGGGGTCACGTTGCGTTTGAGCGTGACCTGCGACGTCCCCGAACCATCGCGGATCAGGGCGAACGCCACGCCGCCGAGGGCCCGATATTCCTCGAGATGGCCTCCGATCCGGACGACGGTGCCGTCCAGTCGCGCGAGGTCACGAGAGAGCCGGCGGGGCGGCGACAGCGGCCGGCACCTCCTTACGCGCGATCGCGGCCTTCACGAGTGCCAAGTACAGCGGGTGAGGTGCTTCGGGGCGAGAGAGGAACTCAGGGTGATACTGCACGCCGATGAAGAAGGGATGGTCCGGGATCTCCAATACCTCGACTCTCCCGTCGACCGCCCGTCCCGACGCGAGCAGACCCTGTTCGCGGAATCGATCCAGGTAGGCGGGATTGATCTCGAACCGATGTCGGTGGCGTTCCCAGATCTCCGTGCGTCCGTAAACGCCGGCGATCCGAGATCCTTCGGTCAGCTCCACGCGCTGGGCGCCGAGCCGCATCGTGCCGCCCATGTCGGCAAGACCTTGCTGCTCTTCGAGCAGGCATACCACGGGGTCCGGCGTGTGGGGATCGACCTCCGACGTATTTGCCTGCGGTAGGCCCAGGACGTTCCGACTAAATTCGACGGCGGCCATCTGGAAGCCGTAACAAACCCCGAGGAAGGGTATTCCCTGGGTTCGAGCGATCTCAATAGCCATCGCCTTCCCTTCCACGCCGCGCGCACCAAATCCGCCGGGGACGAGGATAGCATCCGACCGCTTCAGTCGGACCACTAGCGACGGATTCTTTGGAATATCTTCGGCGTCATACCACTGGAGCCGCACTTCGCAACCCAGGTGCCCTTGGCAGTGGTGGAACGCTTCGGTGTGCGACAGATACGCGTCGCGCAGTTCGGTATATTTTCCTACCACCGCGATCTCCACGGATCCCTCCGCTCGTCGGTAGGTCGCCAAGAACTCCTTCCACGCCGCATAATCAGGCGTCCGGTCGGGGAGTCCCAAGAGACGACACAAGTGCTGACCGACTCCCTG
The DNA here is from genome assembly GCA_049300255.1 of Thermoplasmata archaeon. Classification (GTDB taxonomy): domain Archaea; phylum Thermoplasmatota; class Thermoplasmata; order Lutacidiplasmatales; family UBA184; genus Lutacidiplasma. The sequence goes on along the minus strand of JBAQJJ010000024.1, from coordinate 197,703 downwards.
GGCCTCCAACACGAGCGGCACTTCGTAGATCACCGATTGATCGGGCACCGAGATGACTGCCTCGGGGGGGACATCGCAAAAGAGCGAGATCTTAGCCTTGATATCGGGGGCGAGCGGGGCTGGACCCCGCGCGACGATCATCGTCGGCCGAATGCCGATCGCTCGGAGTTCCCGAACGGAATGTTGGGTCGGCTTTGTCTTCGCTTCGCCGACGGGGCCGACGACCGGGACGAGGGTGGTGTGGACGAAGGCCATGTGGCCCTCGCCCAGCTCATAGGAGAGTTCCCGTAGCGCCTCGAGGAATGGCATCGACTCGATGTCGCCCACGGTCCCGCCGACCTCGACGAGGACCACTTCGGCACCGGTCGCCTGGGCGATTTCTCGGATCGTTCGTTTGATCTCGCCAGTCACGTGGGGGATGATCTGAACGGTGTTGCCTAGGTAATCGCCGCGTCGCTCCTTTTCGATGACGGCCCGGTAGATCTTACCGGTCGTCAGATTATGCGTACCGACGAGGCTCTGCCCGAGGAAACGCTCGTAATTCCCAAGGTCGAGGTCCGCCTCGGTGCCATCGTCCAGCACGAAAACCTCCCCGTGTTGATAGGGATTCATCGTCCCGGCGTCGACGTTGAGGTACGGATCGATCTTGAGGATCGTGACGGGGATCCCCCGGGCTTTCAACAGGCGACCCAGGGACGAGGTAGTGATTCCCTTTCCGAGGCCGGATATCACTCCTCCGCTTACGACAACGACTTTCACAGCTTGCTCCTTGGTTGGTAGCAAGACGTTTGCATAAAACCTGTGCCCGCTTCGTTCACAACGTCATGCGCCGGACCCCAGTTGCGCGCGAAACGGTCGATTCAGTGGTGGACCCGGCGACCGGAGGGATCGCGTTTGTAGCGGCCGAAGTCCTCGAGCCCGACCAGTCGCTCGGCGGGAAAGACGGGGCCGTCGACGCAGACGTGCAATGGCCCCAGGGCGCACGCGTCGCACAAGCCGAGGGCGCATTTCATCTGGCGTTCGACGGAGCAGAAGACGGGAACGTGATGGCGCCTCGCGGAATCGCAGACCTTCTGCATCATGATCTCGGGCCCGCAGGTCCAAACGACATCGAATTTTTCTTCCCCGAGAAGTCGGTCGGCGAGTGGGGTCACGAAGCCCTTCGCTCCCCGCGAACCATCGTCAGTGGATTCTACGACCCGGGCGCCCATCGCCCGAAAGCGGTCCGCGAAGAGCAATTCGGCAGCGGTGGTCGCCCCGAGTGCGGCGGTCAATTGGGCTCCTTGCGACGCCGCGCTCTCGGCTGCCGGAGCCAGGACCGCCGATCCGGAGCCCCCGCCGACGAGGAGGATCCGTCGTGGAGACAGCTCGAATCGGTTCCCATAGGGGCCCCGAATTCCGAACCGACTTCCCACCGGGATCGACTGGATCGCCCGGCTGGTGGCCCCCATGACCTTGACAGTGATTCCCTTCGAGGGACCGGTGTACGACAAGGACATCGGAATCTCGTCGTCGCCCGGGATCCAGACCATCACGAATTGACCGGCGTCGGCTCGTGGCGCGTAGGGAAACCGCAGCGTGACGGTACTGGGGGTTTCCTGAACTCGGTCTGTGACCGCCACGACAGTGCGCACACTGGCGTCTATTCCGCGGTCGTATTAGTCGTTCGTAGGGCGGAGGAGGCTCACGCGTCCGATCGGTGGGCTACTCCGACTACGTCTTCGAGGCGGTCGATCCCTAGTTCGTCTAGCAGATGATCGAGGTCGCGGACGAGACGTCCGAAGACTCCGATCCCCTCCCAGGCCACGACCGTCCCGACCTCGACCGCCCTCGCGCCCGCCATGACGTATTCTAGCGCATCTTCGGCGCGTACGATCCCACCGACTCCCAGGATCGGAATCCGAAGCTTTTCGAATAGTTGCCAGACCACCGCCAACCCCACGGGCTTGATCGCCGGGCCGCTGAGACCGCCGAGACCGTGGGAAAGGATGGGCCTTCGTAGCCGGACGTCGACCCCGAGCGCGCGAAGCGTATTGATCGCACTAATCGCCGCCGCCCCCCCGCGTTCCGCGGCCAGAGCTAGCGCCACGGCATCGGCGGTGTTCGGCGTGATCTTGGCGATCACCGGGATGTGGACCGCCGACACGACGGCACGCGTGATCTCCTCGACGTCCGCCGGGTCCGACCCTACCTCCGACCCGACTCCCTCAGCATGGGGGCAGCTGAGGTTCAGCTCGAGCGCCACTACTCCCTCCGCCGCCATCTGGCGTGCAAGTGCCGCGAACTCCTTCGCATCGGAGCCAAAGATCGACCCAATGACGGTGGTACCCGCCGCTCGCGCGGTCGCAATCTCCTTCGGATACTCCTCGATCCCGGGATTGGGTAGCCCCATGGCGTTCAGGAATCCCCAGTGCTCGTAGCTCTCGATGGTAGGATTGGGGTAGCCCATGCGCGGTCCCGAACCAATCGATTTTGTGATGACCCCCCCTGCTCCGGCGTTCCAAGCGCCGAGGAGTGACTCCCCACTTTCTCCCCAAATGCCGGAGGCCAGCAGGAAGGGGTTGCGCAACGTCAGTCCGGCCACTCGGACGGAAAGTTCGGCCACGACAATCGCTGACGGGTGGTGTCCTTAAATCAGTATTTCCGCTTGAACCCGGCCGATGCACCTCGACAAACTCACCGACGCCGCACGTCAGGCGCTCGAGGGCGCGTTCCAGCAGGCCTCCGAGCGACGACATGCCTCCGTCGAACCGGAGCATCTGCTGTCGGCGCTTCTCGCGGATGCCGAAGGGACTACGAACGCGCTCCTGAACCAGCTTCACGTGCCCGTCGTCCGTCTCAAGGAAAAGCTCGACACGGCCCTCAGCAAGCTCCCTACCGCCGACCATGTGGCACCGTCCGACCAGTTTCTTTCGCGGGCCCTGACCCAGGTCATCGACGCGGCCGAGGCAGAGGCCGCTCATCGAAAGGATCGCTATACTACGATCGACGAGCTGCTCGTCGGTCTCGTGTCGACGGCCTCTCCGAGTCGAACGATTCTCGAAGAATTTGGGGTACGGAAGGCCGGTCTTGAGGCAGCGCTCAAGGAGCTGCGCGGAGGGGAACGACCGGTTTCGAGTCGGCAGGAAGAATCACAGTATCGCGCCTTGGAGAAGTATGGGCGGGACCTGACCGAACTCGCCAAGACTCGCAAGCTGGACCCCGTCATTGGACGGGACGACGAGATCCGACGCACCATCCAGATCCTATCCCGGCGGACGAAGAACAATCCGGTTCTCATCGGCGATCCGGGGGTCGGGAAGACCGCGGTGGTCGAAGGACTCGCGCAGCGAATCACCAGCCACGACGTCCCGGAGTCCCTGCGAGACCGCCGCGTCGTGGCCTTGGATCTGGGCGCGCTGCTCGCAGGGGCAAAATTCCGGGGGGAGTTCGAGGAGCGAATCAAAGCCGTCCTCCAGGAGGTCGAGCAGTCGGAAGGTCGGGTGATCCTCTTCATCGACGAACTGCACACGCTCGTGCACGCCGGGGCGACGGAAGGCGGATCACTGGATGCTTCGAACCTGCTCAAGCCGGCTCTCGCACGAGGCACTTTGCATGCGATCGGGGCTACGACGATCCAAGAATATCGCAAGTACATCGAGAAGGACGCCGCGCTCGAACGCAGGTTCCAGCCCGTTCTCGTTCAGGAGCCGACGGTGGAGGACACAATCTCCATCCTGCGGGGCCTACGAGAGCGCTACGAGCTTCATCACGGCGTGAAGATTCATGACTCTGCGCTCGTGGCCGCCGCCACACTCTCCGCGCGGTACATACCCGACCGACACTTGCCGGATAAGGCGATCGACGCAATGGACGAGGCGGCCTCGATGGTCCGTCTCACGCTGGACTCCCGTCCCCCGGAGCTGGATCAGCTTACGCGTCGTATTCGGCAATTGGAAATCGAACGAGCCGCCCTCAAACGCGAGCGAGACGCCGCCTCCAAAGACCGCCTTGCGAAGCTCGAGAAGGAGCTCGCCAACCTCAAGGAGCGCGAAGGGGCGCTCCAAAGTCGGTGGAAGCACGAGAAAGAACAAGTCGAACAGGTCCGCGCGCTTCGAGCCGAGGTGGAACAGGCCAAGGCCGAAGAGGAACAAGCGGAACGATCCGGCGATTTGGAGGCTGCCGCGCGACTTCGGTACGGGAAACTGCCGGAATTACAGAAGAAACTCACTTCGGTAAGCAAAGCGGTCGAGGGCCCCGCGGCGGATTCGCTTTTGCGGGAGGAGGTCGACGAAGAGGACGTCGCCCTCGTGGTCTCCAAGTGGAGTGGCGTTCCCTTGGCACGTCTACTTCAGGGCGAGACCCAACGGCTTCTCACGATGGAGGAGGAGCTTCGACGGCGTGTCGTGGGCCAGGACGAAGCTGTGCGCACGGTCGCCGCGGCCGTGCGGCGCTCTCGCTCCGGGCTTGCCGACCCCAATCGGCCGATCGGATCCTTCCTCTTTGTGGGTCCGACGGGCGTGGGAAAAACGGAGCTCGCGAAGGCGCTCGCGCTCTTTCTCTTCCACAACGAGAAGTCCCTCGTTCGCATCGACATGAGTGAATACACCGAGAAGCACACGGTCGCACGACTGATCGGGGCTCCGCCGGGATATGTGGGATATGAGGAAGGGGGTCAGCTCACGGAGGCCGTTCGCACGCGTCCTTACACCGTGCTGCTCTTCGACGAGATCGAGAAAGCCCACCCCGAGGTCGTCAACATTCTCCTCCAGCTGATGGACGAGGGTCGGTTGACGGACGGTCAGGGTCGAACGGTCGATTTCCGGAACACAGTCGTCATCCTCACGAGCAATCTGGGGAGCGACTTGATCCAGTCCGCGAAGACCGAAGCCGAGCGGCGCAAACTTCTCGAGCCGGCGCTCCACGCCCATTTCCGGCCCGAATTCCTGAATCGCTTGGACGAGATCGTCATCTTCCATGCCCTCACCGAAAGGGAGATCCTCGAGATCGTCGACCTGCAACTAGCCCAGGTCGAGGCGCGGCTCAAGGACCGCCGAATCCGGTTGAAAGCCAGCGACGCGGCGAAGCGTCGGTTGGCGGCGGCCGGGTTCGACCCCGTTTACGGTGCGCGGCCGCTCAAGCGGGCGATCCAGCGCCTGGTCGTGGATCCGCTGACCGTTCGTCTGCTGGGGGGCGAGATCAAAGAAGGATCAGAGATCAAGATCGATGCGAAGGGAGACGAGATCCAGCTGCAGGTGGGGGCGGTCAAACCTTTGGCCGCGTCCTAGGAGCGGCCCCGAAATGTCAGACTCCGTCACGGTCGCGGTCGTCGGCGGGAAGGACGTCGCCCGAGAACTGGGTAAGAAGGGAACGACTTCGGACCTGACGTTGTTCAACGCCGTGCGAGACGGACATGCGGCAACGATCGTCGAACCCACGCAATATCCCGAGAAATTCGCCCCGCTCCTCTTCAGCCTCGCGATGGCCGACCAAATCCTCTTCGCGATCGCGAGCGTGAGCCGCGAGATCGCAGAAACTGCGGCCACGGTCGACCTCTTCTCCACGCCCGTCACGATCGCCCTCGGACCGGGCGTGGGTGCGGAGGAGATCCGACGAGCGTTCAAGGGAACCCGGCTCGTGGACGCTCCGTTCGTACCGCTCGAACCTCCGAAACTTCGGGAACTGGTCGAAGCTTGGACCGCGGCGCCGCTCGAGGGCCCCGTCCGCGTCCCGATCGATCATGCCTTTCCCGTCAAGGGTGTGGGCGCGGTCGCGCTCGGGGTCGTCCGGAGGGGGACCTTGCACCCCCACGAGAAGTTGCGCCTCTACCCGACTGAAAAAGCCGTCGAGGTCCGTTCGGTCCAGGTCCACGATGTGGACGTCCCGACGGCGACGGCGGGAGACCGTGTCGGCGTGGCGCTCAAGGGGGTCGAAGCGGACGAACTGGAGCGGGGCCAGCAACTGGCTCCCGAGGGCACCCTCACGGTCGGCACAGAATTTCCGGGAAAGGAGTTCGTTCCCTGCCGCTATTATCGGGGCGATTTTGGACCGGGCGCCGGTTGGCAGCTGTTGGCGGGCCTCTCGTTCGTGCCCGTGCAGATCGGCCCCCGCTCGGGCGACCGAATCGAGCTAACCGCCGATCGACCGACCGCCTTTGCGCCGCAGGATCGCGGATTCCTCGCAGACCTTTCGGCGACCACCGGTCCGCGTATCGTGGGCCGCGTAACCCTCTGAGACCAAGTCCGGCCCGCGGGGCCCTCAGGCGAACATGGTGACCGACTCCTTGCGGAGTTCCTCTTCGCCCACGACCTTCTCGATCGCGCGGTCGAAGTCCGCGGCGGTCACGTAGTCGCGCTCTTCCCGGATCGCCCACATGCCGGCCTCGGTGCAGATCGCTTTGATGTCGGCGCCGGTGGTCCCTTCGCACCGGTTCGCAAGCGCGTCGAAGTCGATCGTCTCCTTGATCGCCATGTTCTTGGAATGGATCTTAAAGATCTCCACGCGGCCGAGGAACGCGGGCACGGGGACCTCGATGATTCGGTCGAATCGACCGGGTCGCAGCAAGGCATCATCCAAGATATCGGGGCGGTTCGTGGCGGCGATGATCTTGACGTTCGATAGCGGTTCGAACCCGTCCATCTCCGCGAGCAGCTGCATCAGGGTCCGTTGGACTTCCCGATCCCCGCTGGTGGCAACTTCGAGGCGCTTGGCGCCGATCGAATCGACCTCGTCGATGAAGATGATGGTCGGCGACTTCTCTCGTGCCAGCTGGAAGAGCTCCCGAACCAGGCGGGCCCCCTCGCCGATGTACTTCTGAACGAGCTCGCTTCCCACGAGCCGTACGAACGTCGCATGCGTGTGATGAGCCACCGCCTTCGCAATCAGCGTCTTACCCGTCCCAGGCGATCCAATGAGGAGGACCCCCTTGGGGGGCTCGACCCCGATCTTGCGGTACAGCTCGGCACGGAGCAGCGGATACTCGACCGCCTCGCGGATTTCTCGAATCTGGTCGTTCAACCCGCCGATGTCCTGGTAGGTAGTGGAGGGCTTGTCGACGATCTCGCTCGCTGTGACCAATGGGTCCAGGGAGGCCGGAAGGACTCCCATGACGGCCAAGGTCTGCTTGTTCAGGGCTACCCGCGAGCCCACTGTGATCTTCTCATGCTCGACGGTCTCCGCCGAGTTGACCACGAAATCGGGCCCCGTGGAGGACTTGACCACGACCCGTCCATCGGTCAGCACATCCCGGACGCTCCCGACGATGAGCGGAGGATAGCGCAGTCGGTCCAATTCGGTCTTCAGCCGCTTGACCTCGCGCTGAAGGCGAAGGATTTCCGCCTCCATGTAATGCCGTTCGCTCTCTACCCGCTTGATCGCCTCGGCCAATTGGGTATTCCGAAGCTCGAGGAAATTGACCCGGTCGAAACTGTCGTGGCCAGCGGGGGTGGCTTCCGGTTCACTCATTTCTGTTCAAACCCGGTAGGCATCGCGGTTCCCGTGAGGGGCCGCCGATTTGAATAAAGCGTTTCGGCTTATAAGTAGTCGTTTCTGTTGCAATCGTGGTTCGAGAACGACGCTTTGCGGGCGAGCGCCGGGCGCGCGCCTGGGCGCCAGGTCACGTCACGGGGATCTTCTCTCCGGGGCCGGGCGCACGCGACCCACGGGCTCGAGGTTCGATTGGCGCGGGGCTCGTCCTCGGAGCCGGGGTCATCGCGGATGTCCATTGGAATCCGCGGGGTCGGCGAGGATTTCGACTTTCTGGGAATGGCTCGACGACCTTCCCGATCTCCCGGGAAGTCACGCACCGACTCTGGACTCCGCGGGAGGGTTCCCTCACCGTTCACCTTCACCACGATCTTCCGATAGGCCAAGGGTTCGGCATGAGCGCGGCCGGCGCTCTGGCCACGGCGCTCGGGGTCGCATCGGTCCTCCGAGTGCCCCGGGATCGAGCGATCCAAACGGCGCATCTCGCCGATCTATTCGGGGGGGGTGGCCTTGGCGGGGTCGCCGCCATACTCGGAGGTGGGTTGGAGGTCCGACGCCAGCCAGGAATCCCGCCCTACGGTACCGTCGTCCACCGTCTTCTTTCCAAGAGTGTGTTCGTCGGGGTTACGGGGGACCCGCTGCCCTCCCCCCGGTTTCTGCGTTCGGAACGCTTTCTCATGCGCGTGAAATCTGCGGCTGCTCCGGGCCTCGACCGAATATTGCGGGACCCGCGATGGGGTGCGTTTCTGGAGGAATCCGAGCGATTTACAGACCGACTTCGACTTTTCCCGCCCCGATTGGGGCGATTGATGGAAGCCTTGCGTAGAGCCGGATGTCCCTGCGCGCAGGCGATGTTTGGCCGATCCTTCTTCGCGGCTCCCCCGAACGCAAGGGCGCGAGAACTCCTACTCCGCGAGACCCTACGACGATCGGTCTGGGTACAGCCGATCCCGCTCGCTCGGTCAGGCGCCGAGGTTCATTTCGTGCCTTCCCCACGTTCCTCGGCGCAGTAAGGCTTTTACACGGGTGCCCGTCTCGCCGCCGCTCCATGACGAGGAAACCTGCCCGCATGTACCGCGAGATAGAGGGGCAGGTGTACACCCGGAAGGAGTACATGGGCGGCATCCCGACTTGCCGCGTTACCCAATTCGATACCGGCAACCTACGCGACCGCTTCCCCATCTCCCTGACCCTCGGGTGTGAAGAGGCGGCCCAGGTCCGGGACGTGGCCCTCGAAGCCGCGCGCATCAGCGCCGTTCGCGTCCTCGATAAGAACGCTCCGAACGAGTTTCACCTAAAGGTCCGTCGTTACCCCCACCAGATCCTTCGAGAACACAAGATGGCAATGGGCGCGGGAGCGGATCGTATCTCCGATGGGATGCGCGGAGCTTTCGGGAAGCCGGTGGGTCATGCGGTTCGCGCGCAGATTGGAAGTGAGCTCATAACCGTCTATACGACCGAGGGCCACATCGAAACCGCGAAGGAAGCGCTGCGGAAGGCGTCCCACAAGCTGCCGATCCGGACCCGACTTACGATTTTGGATTCCCGGCCGCTGGCGGGTTAGCCGCTCCCCGGACCACGAGCACTGGGCAATTCGAATGGTGCAGCACCGCGTCGGACACGCTGCCCAGTAGCAGTCGCTTCGCGGTCGAGAGTCCCCGCGAACCCATCACGAGTAGGTCGGGGCGGTGCGCCTCGATGTGCGCAATGATCTCATCGACGATTACTCCTTCGAGGCAGATCCCGGTTACGCTGGAAACGCCGGCGGCTTCGGCGGCATGCACCGCGCGATCCACGATAGACCGGTACTGTTCGAGGTCGTTTGGCCCGACCTGTGGAGCGGTCCACGGTTCGGTCGTTGTCGGGGCGAACCCAGGGATTAGGGGCGCAACAGCTAGGATTGAAAGTTCGCTTTGGAATCGTTGGGCCAAGGCGAGCGCGTAGCTCATCGCCAGCTCCGCGGTGGGGGAACCATCGATACAAACCGTGATCCGGTGTAGGAGTGGGGGATCCATTGACCTCGTGGGACGGCCCCCAGTCTACTTGGCCATTTCGTGTCGGGGGGGGCGCGCGTGGGGCAAAGTATTTGCCGTTTCGTCGGCTCTGACGGTCGAGGAACAATCGTGGCCCCTGTGTGCAGCAATTGCGGTGCGAGCGACTTCGTATGGGCGAATGAGCTCAAAACGGGAAGTCTGGGGTCCGGGACCCTGTCGCTGCGCCCCCGGGGCGAGTTGGCCATGGGAACGCGCATCTGTCGTTCATGTGGCCATGCTGATCTGTTCCTGAAAGACCCCTCCGTCCTGAAGGCGCCCCATACGTGGCGCCCGGGAGAGTTCGTTCCCATTCACCCTCGACCGAACCCCGCACCGACCCACCCGCACTCTCCGCCCCTAGCCCCCGCGCCGGCCCCGCCCACACCGTCGCCGCCGGCAGCCCCCAAACCAGCTCCCGTATCTCTACCGATCGCCGCGGCTCCTGTAGCGGCCCCGCCTCCCCCGCCGCCAGAAAGCACGCCCCCCACGGCGGCGACGGCGAGCGCGACAATCGATGCGAGCGCCAAGGCCCCGACCGCATCCATGGAAGAGGCGAAGCGCACGACTCGCCGGAAAACCGCAAAACCCAAGAATCCGCCTTCCTCCGCCCCGCCTGAGTAAGCCAATACCGACGGGTAAACGACGTCCCCCGATTCGGGGGACCTCGATACCCGGCCGACCCGGGATGTGCAGCGTGGCCTCCGGAATTTCAACTCTAAGGACGACCCAGGGTCAGGATTCCTCCTCTTTGTTCAATTCGGTTTGGGACGGTTTCGATCAGCGCCTTCGCGCGCTGGACGGCCCCTTCCCGCGGCTCGCTGTCGAAGTCGTAGACGCTGGGGCCGCGCTTCCAGAAGTCGTGTGGCCACCCGCCTGCTTGTACGCGGCGGCAACTCGCCCCTGCATTAGAGAGGAGCGCAGCCCGCTAAGGCCAACGACGGACGCGCCGTTGAAATCGGCCAGCCGACGAAGGGCTCGAGCAAGCGCGATGGAAAAGTTCGGGTCTCGTCGAATCGTCGGCTCCTCCGGCCAAAATCCCAATACTTGGAGTGAGCTGTTCACCCGATCCGCCCGTAACTCGATCCGAGCGCACAAACGATCCCCCCAGAGTACGGGGAGCGTGTAGTATCCCCAACGTCGTTTCGATGCCGGCTTGTAGACCTCCCACAAGTACTCGAAATCGAACAGCTGGGTTGATCGGCCCCGAGCACTCACGGTCTCCAGGGGGGCAAGGAAGACCACCTCCTCATCGGTGGTCGTCGAACGGGGCCGCCAAGTCGAGGGGATTTCTCGGGACCGAATCGTCTCTAGATCGGAAGCCGCTTCGCTCAGTAAACATTGCCGACCTTTCAGTCCGTCCACCTCGATTTCCTGGAAGATGCCCTCCTTCTCCCATCGATCGGTGCGGTCCCGCCACTCGTCGCGCAGCGTGATGCGACCGATACCGGACCACGCGTGTCGGAGCCAGTCGGACCTCGTGGCGAGCCCTAGCTCGCGCAGAGTTTGTAGGATGAGGTGGTCTTCGGCATCGCGCGTCGATACGTCCAGCGCGACTCGAGGAAAAAGTCGAGAGGTGAGGTCAAAGACCTTCTCTCCTTGGCGACGGAAGGCGATCATGATGTCGCCGTTCAGCCACAGGTAGTACAGGGCCAGCCCCGATTCCGTTCCGGCCCGATAATTCTGAATTCGTTTCTCGGCGACGCCTTTGTAGTCGCCCGACCCGAGGGGACCTCGATTTTCCAGGTCGCGGGTCACCTTCTCAATGACCGCCGTGTGGCCGCTCGCGAATCTCTTCCATCTTTTCTCGGCGACTTTGCGCTGAATGGCAAAGCGCACGTACGGCAATTCTCCGATGGGGCGAATACAGACCGCTCCACCCGACTCAAAGAGCGTCCGCTTCTTGTACAGCGCGTCGTCAAGATCCCCTCTTTGGTAACCGACGATCCGCCCCCAGAGAGCCAGGTCGTGACTTCTCCCGACGACGTCGAGTGGGTCAAACTGAACGGAGCCGATGTATCGGACGGCTTGGTCAACGCCCTCTGGTCCCTGCCATCTTCGCCCCGGCCACAGTCCCTGTCGACCTAGGATGAACCTGCGCGCGGTTGACAACGACTCGGCTGGCACGGAATTAACCGGACTCGGTCGCGCGATTTAGCCTTGCAGCTTCCGACCGGTATTTGGTCCTCGGTTAATCGGAGTCCGGTAAATGTTGCTCGAAATTCCGATAGCGGGGCATGGATTTGAACCATGGATCTACGGGTTATGAGCCCGTCGGGATTTCAGGACGGGCGGAATTCCGACCGTTTTCCTGACTACCCTACCCCGCTGCGGCGCGGCGAAGGAGGTCGGTCTATATGAGAGCTTCAATGAACGCCGCTTCGATACGCCCGGAAAAGGTGTGTACGCACGCACTTCGAATCCGAGGGACTGCGGATCTCATTTGAGGCTCGCTTGCGTGCTGAGGAGCGAATGAGTGCGCACAGCGACTTCGGCCTGGGTTATCGACCTGCGGAGAGGCTTGGGGCTTTTAGGCGAGAGGCCTGATCTTCCGGCGGTCTCGGTGGGGCAGTCGGTATGAGCTCGACGCGGACATCTCAACTTCCCCCTCTTGGAGCGCTCAAAGAGGCTGCGCGATCGGCTTGGCCCGAGCGAAGACTCGAGCGATTTCGCCTGCATGATGAGGGGTGGACGAACCTCGTCTTGGAATCCGACAACCGCCTGATCTTCCGGTTTCCTCGGTGGAAGGAGGTCGCGCAGTCGTTGGACTACGAGGTGCGGCTACTCGACTTCCTCTCTCGACGTCTTTCGATCCCTATCCCGCAGCCGGTACGGCTCGCGGTTCTCTCCAATCCCCGAGGCTGGCCCTTCATCGCGTATCCCAAGCTTCCTGGCCGACCCCTTAGCAAGATCCGACGGCTCGACGAAACGGGCCGACGGAAACTAGGAGTTTTCGTGGGAACACTCCTGCACGAACTTGCCTTATTGCCCGCCCGCCCCTTGGTCTGGATCGGGGCCCCGGAAGGTGACTCCCGTGCGTGGGCGAAGAAGTATCACGCACTACAAGCGAGGTACCATCGGCAGGCTGAGTCTAGATTCGCAGCGCCATTGCGTCACAAGTTGGAGCGTGCGTTTGATGGGTTCTTTGCCGACCTCCGGAATGCCCGGTATCGCCCCATCGCGACGCATCAGGACTTGGGGCCGGACCACTTGCTCTGGGATGTTCAAACGCATCGGCCGACCGGAGTCATCGATTGGGAAGACCTCCGGCTCGGGGACCCAGCGTTCGATCTCACTGGGCTTACCTGCCTGGGAAGCAGTCGAATGCGCTCGTGGATACGGGAACGCAAATCGGACCGCGACCCGACCTTTGAGGAACGCCTCGCCTTTTATCGGGCGATCTGGCCGTTGCACGGCGTTCTCTACGCCGCCGAAACCCGCAATTGGGAATTGTTCCACGCTCAACTTACCCTGCTGAATGCGACCGCCGGAGAATGATCTCAGACGTTGCCTAACGCCGGGGAGGCGGGCTGTCGAAGCTCTCTGCTCCAGTCATTTGGCAACGGACCTGAGAAGACAGTCTCTCTCGCTCCCAAGAAGCGCGCCAGGTCGTCAATCGATTCCTTCGGTCCGCGAGATGCTGCCTCACCACGGCGAGCCGCCGGATTGTCGCCGGGCGCACCATGATTTCCGGTGATGAGTTCGTCATCGATTCGGATTATGGAGAGTGAGATGAGCCCCGTGTCTTATTCTATCCTCCATCGGCGCGGAACTCCCCCCGCATTTCCGGGGCGAGCGACGGCGCAGGGGGCATAGACTCGAGGCAGCGGGGGTCGTCCTCAGGAGAAAGGTATGACCGGGCGAATTGACGACGCCAACCGCTCTCCTGAGGTTGTTTCACTTCGTACGTAGGGCACGGAATCCGAGCAACAGGGCCAGGGCGCCGAGCACCAACGCCCATCCGAGGAGTCCCGCGAGATAGACGTAGGCCGGATGCGAGTAGTACTGGCTTCCAAAGAAGGTCTCGCGCATCACGTTGACCGCGAGGGAGACCGGGTTGTACTCGGTGATCGTCTGTAGCCACTGCGGCGAAGTGCCATTCGGATAGAGGGCGTTCGATGTGAACAGGATGGGAAGGTTGAGAAGGTTCACCAGCGCGAAGTAGGACTCGACGCGCGCGACCAGGAAACCGAACGCCAGGAACAGCGACGTGAAGGCGATCGCCAGGATGAAAACCGCCGCTACGACTTCGAGGATCCCGATCGCCCCGACGGATTGCGTGACCGTCAGCCCGACCAATCCCGGTATACGGGCGAAGACCAGTGCCAGGCCCATCACGATGAAAATCGGAAGGACCACGAGCAGTCCTCGGAAAATGAGGGATGAAGCGAAGATCGTGCTGCGGCGGACCGGCGTCGCTATGGTCCGCTGGAGGATCCCGAGTTGCTTATCGAAGATCACGCCGGTCCCTGCGAACAGCGCCGACGTTACAGCCACCAGGCCCACCATCCCGACCGAGAAATACGAGAAATAGTTCGGAGCGCCCAAGAGGGCGACCGTCAGCCCCGCCTGCGCACCGGGTGTCCCGGGCACTAGTTTCGATAAGTTGAACGCCTGGCCAAAGAGCAGAAGGTACAGGACGGGAGTCATGAGGCCTGCCACGATCCATGTGGGGGCGCGCACCCAGCGAAGATACTCTCGCTTGAGCAAGGACGTCAGGGGAAGCAGCATCAGCGGGCCCCCCGTCCTCGTCCGCCGAACACCGAAGCCTGACCCGCGCGACCTTGGTCGTATCCTTCTTCCCGGTACGCCTTTCCCGTTAGCGCCAGGAATACTCGGTCTAGGCTCGGGCGATGCACCGTAATGCCGTCGATCGCGACTCCCTCCGCGTCGCAAGCCTTTACGAGGAGGGAGACGAGCCCTTCCGCGCGGGGGCACTGTACATGATAATGGGCCCCCTCCCGTCGAACGTCTCGGACCCCCGGTACCGCCGTCAGTGCGGCGGTCAGGTCCGGGGCGGAGGCGGGAACCACCAGCTCCACGACATCTCCTCCGACGCGCTCCTTGAGGGTTTCCGTCGTTCCGGTCGCGATGATCTTGCCGTGGTCGATGATCGCGATCCGGTCGCAGAGATTTTCGACCTCGTCCAGGTAATGCGTCGTTAAGAAGATGGTCACCTTTTGTTCCCGCCGGAGTTCCAGAATATACCTCCAGAAACCCGCTCGACCTTGCGGATCGAGGCCCAGGGTGGGCTCGTCCAAGAAGAGTACTTTCGGCGTGTGCACCATGGCGACCGCGAGCTCAAGTCGTCGCTTCATCCCACCCGAATACCCCTTCACGCGTCGGTCGGCCGCCTCCGTGAGGTCCATTCGAGCCAGGAGATCTTGAATCGGTCGCGCGCACACGGACGGGGACATCCCGAACAGGCCCCCCGCAAGCAGCATATTTTCTCGCCCGGTCAATTCGCCGTCGGCGGTGGAGTCCTGGAAGACAAGTCCGATCTCCCTTCGCACTTCCCGGGCGCGCGCAACGACATCCAGCCCGGAAATCGACGCGCGACCTTGCGTGGGCAGCGTCAAGGTCGTGAGCATCGACACGGTGGTCGTCTTTCCGGCCCCGTTCGGGCCGAGAAAACCGTAGATCTCGCTCTCGCGGATCGAGAGCGACACATCCCGAACCGCCTCGACTCCACCTGGATACGTCTTGCCGAGGTTCTCCGTGACGATCGTAACGGCGCCGTTCATCGCGGCCGCACTGACCACCGAGCAATATAGCGCCGCGCCTACCGCGTCCGAAAGTTCACGGACCGGAGGATCGTCCCTCGACTCGGGCGCGCACTCGCTTGGTGCTCATCCGTGGTGAGTATGTCTTAATGAGGGGGGCCCGCTCGATGACGAACGTGAGCGAAACTCCGGCCCGCTCGGGGTCGACCCCGACGGCTGAGGCGGTGGTTGTTGCCGAAAACGTACGGCATTCATACGACGGCCGCAAGTTCGCATTGGATGGGGTCAGCTTCTCGGTCCGTCGAGGAGAGGTGTTCGGACTCCTCGGACGGAACGGCGCCGGGAAGTCTACCTTGATCAAGGCGATGACCACGTTGATTCAGCCGACCTCGGGCTCGCTACGCGTCCTCGGATTGGATTCCCAGCGCGATGGCCAGCGGATTCGCCGTCGGATCGGGGTCGTTCAGCAAGGGGAATCCTTCGATTTCACGACCGTCCAGGGGAATCTCGACGTGTATGGCATCCTCTGGGGGGTTCCCAAGGCGGAGAGGGTTCGTCGGCGGGAGCAGCTCCTCACACGATTCGGCCTCGGCGATATTCGTAAGAAACGGGCCTTCGACCTTTCGGGAGGGCAGAAGCGCCGCGTGCAGGTCGCGCGGGAATTCATGCACGATTGCGAGATTCTTTTCCTCGATGAGCCAACCGTCGGACTCGACGTGATCATGCGACGGACGCTCTTGGACTCGCTCCGGGACGAAGTGCGCCGCGGACTCACCGTGGTGTTCACGACGCACAACTTGGAGGAAGCAGACTACCTCTGCGACCGCGTGGCCGTCATCGAGGAGGGCAGATTTCTCGTCCTGGATGAACTCGAAAACCTGAAACGACTCTATGGCGGGAAGAAAACGATCGATCTGTCCGTTGGGAATGGCGAGTCGAACCGCTTCTTCACAGCGTTGACGCAGGGGCTCGGCGAGCGAGCGACCGTGACGGCGAGTGGCGGCTCCGCGGTCATTCTGACGGACGACCCGAAGGAAGCACTCGCCAAAATCGTCGAACTATCCCAGGCGATGGGCGTGCAGCTCGAGTGGCTCAACGTGAGGAAGAACACGCTCGAAGACGTTTTTCTCCGTTCGGTCAACCGAGGAGGCGAAGCCCTTGCAAGTTCCTAATCTGTTGCGCCTCATCTATCGGAACATCAAAGTCAACACCGACCCCGGTAGCCTAGTCATCCTGGTAGGGCTTCCCGGCCTGTATCTGATATTCTTCGGATACGGATTCCAGTCCATTACCGGCTCAGGTGGGGCCGGGACCAGCTACCTAGCCTTCCTCACCCCCGGGATCCTCTCGTTCCAAGTCGTCATGGCCGGCACGGTCGGCGGTAGTATACTCTGGGCCGACCGTCGATGGGGGATGCTCTTGCAGCTCTTGGTGGGTCCGTTCACGCGGCTGCAATACCTCCTCGGCATCATGCTCACCTCGGTGCTGTTCGGGCTCGGGGGCGCGGTCGTCATGCTGGGAGTCGCGTACGCGCTCTTGGGCACCGGCCCGTCACAATTGCTTGCCTTCGCGATCATCTTCGGCTCGATCGTGCTCGGTTCGATTTTCTTCGGCGCGTTGATGCTCTTGATCGGGGCACTTGTCAAGTCCAATACTGCCTACAACAGCATCCAGATTCTCCTGCTGTTCGTCCTGAACTTCGCCAGCACTGTATTCTATCCGTTGAGCAACGGCCTTCCCCTCGCACTTCGGGTGCTGTTCCAAGTGAATCCGCTCACCTACGTGGCGGACACCGTTCGGGGCGCGTACTCTGCGAGCTTGACCGCGATTGACGTGTACCAGATGCTCCTGCTCGGCGCGGAAACCATTGTAGTGCTGTTTCTCGCAACCCGCGCGTACATGCGCTCGGACGTCTCCTACGAATGAGACTGGACGCGCGACCTCAGCGCATTCGCAACGCCTGCGGCTCCGACGGAGCTGACGTGGTCGATCCCCCGTCTGGGGTTCTTCCGGCTATCCGCGACTTGGACGCGGTTCCCACAGCTGCAAGGCCGACGGCCAGTTCGAGATGCTTCGCTTTCCTCGAGAGTCCGAGGATGGCGTCCAGAATTTTGTTCGTCCGCGGCAATCTCCAGCGGAGGGGTCGATAAGATATCCTGAGCGGGTTCCGGCCCTGCGACGGAGGGGCGCGTACGTGAGCGAGACCGGCTTGGCTCAATTTCACGAACTAGCGACGTACTACGACGCCATCAATGATTGGAAGGATTATCGCGGCGAAACTCGGCGGCTCGAAGCGATTGCTCGCCGGTATGGACGCCCCGGGAAGACCGCATGGCTGGATGTCGCCTGCGGAACGGGCCGACATCTCGAGTATCTGAGCCGGAGTCATTTCACCACCGGATTGGATGGAAGCCGCGACATGCTCCGGCTCGCCCGACGTCGCTTGCCGCGGGTTCGGCTGGTGCTCGGGGACATGCGAAGCTTTCGGATCCGCCGTCAGTTCGACGTCGTGAGTTGTCTCTTCAGCGCAATCGGTCACTTGGATACAAAGGAAGACGTTCGAAAGGCGTTCGCCAACTTTGCCCGCCACGTGAAAGACGATGGAGTGGTCATCGTGGAGCCTTGGATATCCCCGAATTCGTTCCGGCCTGGCGCGATCCACCTTCGATCGCACCAGAGTCCGGGCCTCACCGTCGTCCGCTTGGCATTTTCCCGGCGTCGGGGGAACCACTCCCAGATCCACTACCACTATCTGATCGGCGAGCCCGGGCGCGAGATCCGGCACCTTGAGGAAACCGACGACGGCCTGTTGCTATCGCGCGAGGAACTCCAGGATTTGATGCGAAGCGTAGGTTTGAAACCCTACTTCTTCACCCGGGGCCTAACGCGGGGGCGTGGATTACTCGTCGGGGTAAGGGGCGTAGTCCGGACCGCGTCGAAACGGCAGCCCCCGGCCCCGCCGCGATGAACGGGAGACCCGACCCAACATAGGCGGAGTTGCGACGTCGGGAGCAACAGTGGGAGAAGTTTCGAAGTCCTAATGGGACTTTGTCGATATCCCGAATCATGTTCCAAAGAGTCGATTGCGTTCGGATACGGGTTCCGGATCTCGACGCGGGGATTCGATTTTATGGCGAATTCCTCGGGCACGAACTCGCTTGGCGGCGGGGAAATATCGATGCGGGGCTTCGACTTTCGGCGTCCAAGACCGAACTCGTGTTGTTCACCGATGCGGGCGAGCGGACGAACGCTCACCCGGAGGTCGACCTTTTGGTCGAATCCGCGGACCAGGCGGTCCGACGGCTGAGCGAGGGCGGGGCGCATGTACGCGAGGGACCCTTTGACTTGCCCGTGGGCCGATGCGCCGTGGTCATGGACCCGTTCGGAAACGAACTGGTCGTGTTGGACCTCTCGAAGGGTCTCCTGCAGACGGATGCCCACAAGAACGTCATCCCGTAACTCGCGGTCGAGCTTACAGCCCGCCCTTGCATTTCATTCAGAGCTCGGTCCTACCTCGAAGACTCGGGGATGAGTTTGGGGAGGGCGACTCGTCCCCCAGCAGGATAACGGGGGTTCAGCCTCGTGCGTTTCCCGGGAGAGCATCGCGTCCGCCCGGTGAATGTTCATTCCGAGGGCCAGGGAACCCGATCGAGAGCAAAGGTTCGATCTCGGTGAAGCGGTCCACGGTAAGATCGGCTTGGCCTGCGAGGTGCTCGAGTTCCGTCGGAGAGCGCATCCCGTTCTGGGCCACAAAACCACGCATGAACACGACCCGGCCAAAGCCAACTCTTCGCGCGCCATTGAATTCCTGCGACGCGCCATCCCCGATGAAGATGCAACGCTCCGCCGGGACATTCCCTAGGCCGCGCAGAACGGCTCCGTATGCTCGGGCTCCGGCTTGACATGCCCTAAGTCGCATGAAAATCCGACATAGTCGAAGCAATCCGCCAGCGGCGATGAACTCCACCGACGAACTTCCATTTCGTCACAGTTGCTGAGAAGTCCCGTGCGAACTCCTTTGCTTCGAGTCGAGTGGAGGGCGGCCAGAATCTCCGGTCGCGGCTGCTCGAGTGCGATGTCCTGATAATGGCCCGCGCCGCGGATCGCCGCCGCAAGCAGCTCAACGGAAACTTCCTTCCCGACCGACGCACAGTATTGGGAGACCCGTTCCCGCACGGATGGCTCTCGCCTGCGGGCTCGATCGAGATACGAACGTTGCCAGAATTCAGCGAACGGCTCTCGCTCGAGGCCCAGTCGTTCGGCTAGAAACGGGCCGCGCAGAAACGTGCGGGGTCGAAATTCTTCCGGGTCCACGAGGGTGTGGAAGAGGTCGGTGACAACAGCGACCGGTGGAATTCCGGGCGAACCCGGCCGATCGTTCACGACGCGTGGGAGAGCGACTGGGGCTAATATCCACAGCGAGGAATTTCGGACGATTCCGCGGGATATCCAAAGTCGCTCCGCCGACAGACGGATATCGTCGAGGCGCCGGAGCGAACTGGCAACAGTTTCATGCCGCGGGCTACGGAGAATGCTACGGCGGCAATTTCAGAGCTTGGTCAGCGTTCGGTTCTCGGCCCCGGATGCGTAATCACGCGGGTATCTAGCAATTTCCGCCCGCTCTGGAGGTCTTCGCCTCGAACGACGCGTGAACTTATGACCGTAGCAGCTTTTTCGGTGGACATGAGTCCCAACAAGAAGCTCGTGGAGACCTACTTGGCCACCACCGACAAGTCGAAGCTCGGTCCACTTCTTGCGGACGACGTAGAGTGGGTAGAGTGGGTCGACGGAGTCCCTGCGTCGGGAGCGATTACGCGGGGGAAGGAAGCCCACCTCAAGAATTACGGAGACGACGAACTACGAGGTGAGGTCCATCGGCTGACCGAGGAAAACAACGTAGTGGTTGCAGAGGGCACGGCTCACGTGACCAAGAAGGACGGTAGCTCGCTTTCGGTCCGTTTTGTCGACGTCTTCGAGATGGAGAACGGCAAGATCAAACGGAAGTCGTCATTCGGCGCCCTGATCAAAGGCTCGGCGTAAGGAGGGCTTCAGGTGTCCGAAGTAGAGTGGATTCGAAAGTGGTACGCGTACAACACGGCCGCTCGGCATGGGTACTTCGAAACGCTTTCGAAACTTCCCGCGGCGGAACCCTCCCGAGATCGTGGAGCGTCGTTCCCGACCATGCTCGACATCCTGGGCCACTCCATGGGCGGTATCGAGAGCTGGATCGTTCGGATGTCGGCTCTGACCGGGGAACGATTCGCGCCCTACGACGGGCCTGAGTCGGTGTCGCTGGACGACCTTCGAAAGTACGAGCGGGCGACCGAGGAACAAGTCGACCGGTTCTTCTCCCGGCTGACCGACAAAGACCTCGACCGGACCTTCCTCGTCCCTAAACTGCCACCCTGGTGGGATGAGGATTTCACGGCGGGCGTTCGCAGCACTCTTCTTCATGTGATCGAGCACGAGCTGCAACACCGGGGAGAGCTGAACGCCCTCCTGTGGCAGATCGACGTCGACCCGCCGATCATGGACTGGGGTGACTTCGAGAAAATGCAAACCCACCCATCGACTGGAAGACGCTAGCCCGCAGGCGAAATCCTCTGCGTCGCTCCGCACGGCGAAGTCATGGAACGTCAGCCGCAGGAGGGATATGTCCGAAGGGTTCAAAGCCACGATAAAACCGCGAGCAACGAACGCGGCGCGCGGAAATTCCCTCCGTTCCCCCATGAGTGCGGATGTTGGGCGAGTTCTGCCGCAACGCCCACCGACCGGCTCGCGGAACCCTCTCGGGCTGGCGCGGCAGAACTTTCGCTTCTCCGAGTAGGCGCGCGTCGGAAAGAGTTGGAGTTGTTGAATAGCTTTAACTAAAGCAGTAGCTTTATTAAGTGATTACTTTATGGCCTTGGCATGGACACCTTCGCTGTACTGGCAGAACCACGCAGGCGCAGAGTAGTGGAGATTCTTGCCCACAGGGGCAAGCTCAGCGCGTCCCAGATCTGCGATGAGTTCGACGTGACTCCCCAGGCGATTTCCCAACACCTCAGAGTGCTGAGGGAGGCGAACGTGATCCAGATGGAGAGGAGAGCCCAGCGAAGACTGTACACGTTCAATCCCAAGTCCTTGAACCAAATCCGAGGGTGGGCTGCCGAAATGGCCAGCACGTGGAACAGCCGGCTCGCCCGACTAGACAAGTCTCTGAAGGAGGAAGCAGTATGAACCAAACGTGGAGGAACGAATCAACGGACGGCGAGCGGAGCGGCGTGAAGATATCGAGGGACTACGACTTCCCGCGGGAGTCGGTCTTCAAGATGTTCACCGACGAAAAGAAAGCGGTGAAGTTTTGGGGCCCCGAGGGGGCCGACAAACTCGTCTTCGAGTTCGACGCGAGGCCCGGAGGTGCGATCAGAATTCATGACCGATACGAAGGGAGCATCGCCAAGACGTCGGGAACCGTCACGGAGATTGTCGCTCCAGAACGTCTAGTCTTCCGGAGCGCCACGACACCGGAGAAGGGCACCGCTCCGTGGGAGGCGCTGCAAACGGTGACTTTCGAGGCGCTCAGCCCCACGAAGACGCGCGTGACGGTCGTCGTAAAGATCCTCGCTACGGGTTCCTTCCCAGGAGGCGCTAAATCCCTCGAAGAGGGATTCCGAGGAGGATGGGGAGAGACCCTCGATATGTTGCAGAGAGAGCTGCGCTAGGCCCTTCGTATCGGTTCCGCCGAGTACGAACGGCCCCTTTCCCGACGACCACCTCACCCGACTAACATCACAGGACCGGACGTCAAGGGTCGCCTTGGTCCCGGGTAGGTTCGGCCGCCGAGCGATCAAACCTTTGGAGCGGAAGGGGTTGATCCCACCGACGGGGCAGCCCGTGGGACTCCATACCCCGTTGTGATCGCCAGTGGAATCGATTCGAGGAAAATCAGCCGCGGGAGGGATTTGAACCCTCGGCCTGCTCCTTACCAAGGAGCCGCTCTACCAGCTGAGCCACCGCGGCATCGCCATGGGGGTCGGTCCTCGTCAGGTCTTCCGCTTTCCTCTCTTCCGCGCCGCCTTGCCCTTCGAGGGTCGAGAGCGTACGCGCCACGGAAACCCCCGGGACTCCAATTGCCAATTCCGGGGGGCGGCCGACACGAACGAACGTTTCTCGAGAAATGCCCTCATCCCCTCCTTCTGATCGTACGTATCGAACAACTTCGCCCAAAGACCCAACTCATAGGCAAGCCCATCCGCCAATCGTCGGTCGATCGCTTGATTGATCGAGTACTTGGCCGCCGCCAGTGCGACAGGTGATTTGGCAGCGAGCTGCTCCGCGAGCTTGCGAGCCGTCGGCCCGAGGTCCGCGCGCGACACCACGACATCGACCCAGCCTTCGCTCGCCGCTCGGGCCGCAGAGACGGATTCCCCGGTGAAAATCCATCGGCGCGCCCGTGCGGCTCCTACCCTCCGCACGAGACGCTGGGTTCCACCCCAACCCGGCATGACTCCTAGGTTGATCTCCGGCTGTCCGAACATCGCATCTTCGGCCGCGATGACGAAGTCACAGGCCAATGCGATCTCGCAACCGCCTCCGAGACAGGCTCCATGTACCGCGGCGATCACTGGCATTGGCAAGCGCTCGATCCGATTGGCCACCGATTGGCCGAGATGCCCGTGTTCGAGGGCCGCCTGGGAATCCATCGGCGCCATTTCCCGGATGTCGGCCCCGGCGGCAAACGCCTTCGGAGCCGAACTCGCGAGGATCACGACACGCGCCTCGGTGTCGGCTTCGATTTCGTCGAACCGCTCGAGCAAACGCTCCAGGAGTTGACGATTGAGCACGTTCACCGGAGCATGGTTCAGGGTGAGCACGGCAATCGTGCCTTGACGCGCCAAGAGGACGAGCTCCTCGGTAGATTCGGCAGCCATCGGTCGCGGACCTGACATTTCGTATATAATCAAACCGAGCGAGGATCGAACGACAATCCTATGGCACCCCGTCCGTAGTCGGGACCGTGCGGGCGTTGGTTACTGGGGCGTCTCGAGGCATTGGCGAGGCCACTGCCCGGCATTTGGCTGAAGACGGCGCCGATGTAGCCCTCCACTTCAACCGCCATCGGTCCGAGGCGGAAGAAGTGCTGGCCGATATCGAGCGCCGGGGTGGCCATGGATTCCTCGTTTCCGGAGATCTCGGAGTGCCTTCCGAGGTCAACGATCTGGTTCGACAAATCAAGAGTCGGTGGAGGTCGATGGACGTTCTCGTCCATAATGCCGGGAGCTATCCGAGGGTAAAGTTCCGCGACCTCACGCCGCACGAACTTCGAGCGGTGTTCGAAGTCCATGTCTTTGGGCCGGCGAAGCTCACCCAGGGATTGCTCCCGCTCCTCGACGAATCCGAAGCCGGCAGGGTCATCTTTGTCTCCAGCGTGTTGGCGTTCACCGGCTCGCGTCAGGGCGCCCCGTATGCGGCCGCAAAGGCGGCCGTCCTGGGCCTGGCCCGTTCGCTGTCACGCGAGCTTGCGCCGAGCATCACGGTCAATGTCATCGCACCGGGATCGATTGACACCGCCGTCCTGGAAGGGGACACCCCGACGCAGCGGGCCGAACGGAACCGTTCCATCCCGCTCGGTCGGGTAGGCGATCCCGCGGAGGTCGCGGAAGCGATCGCGTTCCTTGCCTCCCCGAAGGCCTCGTATCTTACCGGGACCACCCTCCACGTGAACGGGGGACTCCGCCTCGATTGAGGAAATCTCATGGAAGCGGTCACCAGTTGGTTCGGTGCTTTCGTCCTCGAGGGAGAGCGCGTCGTCCAGACGTTCCCGGCTCCTCGCGACGCGCAGGCTCTTCTCGCGCGCATTCGCCAACGAAGGGCCGGCGAGCTCACGCCGGAAGAAGAGGCCCTGATGACCGCGTATTCCGGCCAGAAGCTGATCACCCGCGACCGTCGACTCGCGACCCGAGGAATCACCTTCGATTCGAAAGCCCGTGGAAGCGTCGATCCGTCGGTGGTCGGCGTCTCAGGATTCGAGCTCCGCCCCTTCCTGCTGGAGGATGCGGACGAAGCGCTCCGGCAAGCGTGGGATCCGTCCATACACGTGGAGGAGGCGGTTCGGGCGCTCTCGGAACTCGATGACCTCCTCAATCTCGTAGGCGAGCGACTGATTAGTTGGACCTCCCGAGATGCGCCGGAGATCGAGAGTGGCGACCAGGAGGCCGCGGTGGAACAGGCCGATCTCGGTGGCCGAGCTTCGACGTCGACCCGACTCCCCGATCCAGAGCCCGAGCTCCTGGAAGCGCGCCGCGAGCTGGCCAGTCTTTTCAAGGCAGCGCAGTCTGCCCGACGCTCGTTGGAAGTAGCGCTGGAGCAGGCCGTTCCCCGCCGCGCACCGAATATGGTTGCGTTGCTGGGCCCCTCGCTTGCCGCCCGGTTGCTCGCGAAGGCCGGGGGGCTGGACCGCTTGGCTCGGCTGCCGGCCAGTACGATTCAAGTGCTCGGCGCCGAACGCGCGTTCTTCGAGCACCTCCGCGGCAAGGCGCCCCCCCCGCGGCATGGTCTCCTGTTCCTCCATCCCCAGATCCAGTCGGCGCCGCGCGCGCAACGCGGAAAGTTGGCGCGAGCGCTCGCGGGAAAGGTAGCGATCGCCGCGCGCATTGACTCCCAAGGACATCCGGTGAATCCCAGTCTGGCCCAAGCCTTCGAACGACGACTTCGTGACATCCGGGCTGAATCCGCTTCACGGCCTCGGGGCCCAAGGCGTGAAGGGCGGTCTAAGATTTCCACTTAACCGAACAGCCCAGGACCGAAACTTCGGCGTTCGGTATCGGACGGCCCCCGATCGCCGCCTCGAGCGCGTCCTCGAGGTAGCGGTGCTTCACCGCCGCCGGGGCCCCGTGGTTATCGTCGATCCGTCCTTGAAAGAGAAGATGGCGATCCGGTCCAAAGAGCATCGGATGGGGCGTCGTCAAGGCACCATAGGCGTGCGCGACCTGCTGGCTATCATCCCGAAGGTAGGGGAACGGATACCGCTGGTCCCGTGCCCGTTCGATCATTCGATCCATCCGATCGTCGGGATATGCCGTGTCGTCATTCGAATTGATGAGAACCACGCTTACCCCATGGTCGGCGTACCGGCGGCCGATATCGATCATGCGCCCCTCCCACGCCTGCACGTAGGGGCAATGGTTGCACCAGAAGGAGACGACCAGATAGGGTGTACGAGCGAAATCCGTCAGGCGATGCGTTTTGCCATCCGTCCCGGGCAACGCGAACTCCGGGGCGGCGTCGCCGATCTTCAACTCAAAGTTCGATAGTTCCGCCATGGTGGATCCCGGGACCCGAGTCCCCCGGTCGATTTACTGCTTCCCGGTCCTCCGGGACTTCCTTCGAATCAGCCGGATTCGACCTCGGGGCGATCCTTCAAGCGATTTTTTTTACCGCCGCGTACTTGCGCGGGAGCTAGCCGGAGCACGCATCGTGAAGAATTCTCCTGAGGGAACTCCGCCCCGAGTCGTCGTCGATCCCTCGACGAATCTCGCTTCAGTGCTGCGCAGCACGGAAACGAGACTCCGCAGCGGCGGAACGGGGGTGTTCGTGGCCCGTCTGAACCGCCGGGAGCTGTCGATCGGGGTAGGTCATTCGCCGAGCGATGAACTCACGACGCGCTGCAAGCAGCGGAAGATCCCCGTACTGCGTCGTGCCACGGGCGGATCGGCGGTCCTTCATGCGCCGGGAGACATCGCCTGGAGCCTCGTTCTGCCACGCGACCATCCGCAGGTGGGTCGCGACTTCGTGAATGCGTACGCCCGCTTGGGCGAGGGAGTCACGCGATTTCTTGCCGCCCGTGCCGTGGACGCCGCGTGGGTTGAATCCCCGGGGATCTCAAGGGACTACTGTCTGTTGGGAGCTCGGGGTCAAGTTCTGCAGGTTAAATCTCGGGTGTTGGGAGGGGCCGCGCAGCACCTATCCCAGGCGGTATTGCTGCACCATGGGATCCTCCCCGCGCAGGTCGATGCGGGGCTACTCCACGATCTGTTCGACCTACCGCCGGAGACGATCCACGCGCGGCTAACTGGCCTTCGCGAAATCGGGATCGAGCCGTCCGACCCGAATGTATTGAGCGGGCTGGCGGAATACTTGGCCAGTTCGGTCCAAGGGTAGGAACGCGGGCCGGGGCGGAAGCCCTGGCTCGATGGCGCTACAGTTGGATGAAACGGCACCGGTTCGCGTCGATTCAATCCCGGCGCTCAGGGCTCCCCTCCCAGAGGGGAATCGCCCTTTGCTCGGCTGTCGCTCGGATCGTCTCCCACGGTTCGCGGACGAGCTGCCGATGCTGCACTACCGGTTCGCCATCGATGTAGACCGAATCCACGACGTCGTCTGAGGCCGAATAGACGAGATGCGAGACCACCGCCTCAGGTCGGGCCGGAATCATGGATGGGTGGTCGAGTCGGACGAGAAGGAAATCGCCTCGTTTGCCGACCTCCAAGGAACCGAGATCTGCCCCGCGGCCCAAGAGACGCGCCCCGTCGCGCGTGATCATGTCGAGCAATACCTGGGCGGGAAGTGCGGCGGCGTCCCAGCGGTGATGTTTCTGCAGGACTCCGGCGAGATGGACTTCGCGGAGCATCGAGAGCGAGTTGTTACTCGCCACGGAGTCCGTGCCGATCCCCACGACCGCTCCCGCGGACTGGAGCTCCACGACGGGAGCGACTCCTCCGGTGGCCAATTTAAGATTGGAGCTTGGACAATGGGCGATCCCGACGCCCTGATGCGCCAGAATCTCGGTCTCGCGTCGGGTCAGCCAAACTCCGTGGGCCGCAACCATCCGCGGTCCGAAGAACCCGATCTCCTCCAACCACACCGGGGGCCGACGCCCGGTCTTGGCTTCGTGGTCGTACACTTCTTTTCGCGTCTCGGAGAGGTGAAAGTGACAGAGCGTGGAATACTGGTCCGCGAGGGCACGCGCCCCCAGCCACGTCTCCTTCGAGCAGACGTACACACCTTGGGGAGCGACCAAGGGCGTGACGCGATCGTGCCCGTGATACGCCTCGATGAATCGTCGCGCATTGGCGAGCGGTACTCCCTTTTGCGTAGTTAGCTCGGGGTCGAGCACAGCCCACCCCAGGAAACCGCGGATTCCCAATCGGACGACCGCTCGCGCGACCGCGTCCTCTCCGTAGTACAGGTCGAGGAACGAAGTCGTCCCGCCGAGCAGCATTTCGGCAATGCCGGCCGCCGCGCCGGCCTCAATGTCCTCGTCGGTTCGTACGGCGTCGACCGCGAAGAGCCGGGTCAGAAATCCTCCGAGATCTCGGTCGTCGGCGATGCCCCGGAGGAGCGACATGGCGACATGAGCGTGGGTGTTGATGAGACCCGGCACGACCGCGAAGCGGTGGCCGTCGATGACCTCGGCTCCTTCACGAGGGGCAGTCGGTCCTGCGTGAACGATCGCGCCCTCTTCGATCCGGAGGTCCCCACGGATCACCCGGCGATTCGCGTCCTGGGTGATCAGGAGGGCATCGGCGATCACGAGAGGGGGGGCCGCACGTGTCGACGCCATACGGGAGGTCCGCACGGTCGTGCGCCTAAAAGGGATTGGGAATCGCGGTCACGCCTTCGGACCGGTGCTCGGCAGCTCGGGCAGATCGTCGATCCCTTCGGTCGCCCGCGTTTCGGACCCGTGGAGGTCTCGGAGGACACGGAGCACCCATCCTCGGGAGAAGACCAGGACCAACGGGACCACCGCCAGCAGGACGAGGATGACATCGACCCAGAGGCCGGGGACCCACGCCGCCGACGGCATGCCAAGGATGGTGGCCGCCGTGTTCGGGATGAGCACGACGACGCTGATGAGCGCGATCACAAAAGCGAGGTAGGCGATCCCGAGCATGCGGATGTTGGATGTGTTCTGCAGCGACGCGATCCGATTGGAGATCCGCCCGATCTCGTTCGCGGCCTCCGCGATGCGATTCGCGTCTTCCGCGTTGCGGAGCAATACGACGTCCCGCAGGGTTTGTGAGACACTCCCAGAGAGCTCCAGCAACCGTTCGGCCTCAACTTCGAGAGAGGGAAGGACCTCGGAAAGATCCGGGAAGCCACTTCCGACTGGACCCTCCAGTTCCGCGATCAACGAAAGGACGCGCGCGATCTGTTCCCGGACCATCGCGGCCGAGCGCTGGAGAATCCCTACGCGGGAGATCGAAGTCGCCCCGGGCGTCTCCAGCAAGGCGCTCAACCGTGCGTCCAGGTCTTCCAGCCGCTCGAGGTAACTGAGCAGCGCCCGTCCCAGCATGGCCCCCAGCCGTCGCGTGGGTTCGGGGAGCGGAACCGCCCCCGTCGATCCGCCGGGAGCAATCAACGACCCCGGATCGTCCTCGACCGGGTCGAGGTACTCGATCCCCCGAGTGGTGATCCAGACCCCGTGCCAGGAAATTTTCCCCTGGGGGTCGAACAGCGCCACCGACAGAAGAGTTCCGGCGGGGCCTCGCAGGATCGGATGCCGGGGAACAGCGGCGCCCTTGCGACCTAAGGCGGCCATCGCGTCTTCGACCGAGGAGATCTCGGAGGAGGGTTCCGCCATCGCCCGGACGCCTCAGATGTCGAGGTTCGTGACTTCGACGGCGTGTTCCTGGATGTACAGACGACGGGGCTCGACTTCCTCGCCCATGAGGATGCGGAACAACTGGTCGGCAAGGACCGCGTCATCGACGGTGACGCGGAGCAGCTCCCGTGCACCGGGCTTCATAGTCGTGTCCCGCAGTTGGTCGGCATTCATCTCGCCAAGGCCCTTGTACCGTTGGATCGTGATTCCCTTGGAGCCCATCTCCTTGAGGAACACATCCCGTTCCTCGTCGGAGAACGCGTAATGGACCTTGGACCCCTTCTGGAGCCGATAGAGCGGCGCCTGGGCGATGTAGACGAACCCGCCCGCGATGAGCTTCGGCATCTTACGGTAGAAGAGCGTCAGGAGCAGCGTGCGAATGTGCGAACCGTCGACATCGGCATCCGTCATCAAAATGACCTTGTGGTAGCGCAGTTTGGTCAGGTCGAGTTCGTCCCCGATCCCCACCCCGATGGCCGTGATCAGCGCCCGAATCTCCTCGTTCTGGAGCATCTTGTCGAGGCGCGCCTTCTCCACATTCAGGATCTTCCCGCGCAAGGGGAGGATGGCCTGGAACTCCCGATCCCGACCCTGCTTGGCGGTTCCCCCGGCGGAATCGCCCTCCACGAGGAACAGTTCGCACTCGACGGGATCTCGCGAATGGCAATCCGCGAGTTTACCCGGCAAGCCACCGCCCTCGAGCAATCCCTTACGTCGCGTAAGCTCACGCGCCTTGCGCGCGGCCTCGCGCGCTTGCGCGGCTTGGACCGCCTTCGAGATGAGTCCCTGGCCGACCGCCGGATGTTCCTCGAGGAATTCGGCGAGCTTCTCGTTGACCGCACTCTCGACCTGTCCCTTGACCTCGGAATTGCCGAGTCGGGCCTTGGTCTGGCCCTCGAATTGAGGTTCGAGTACCTTGACCGACAGCACGCAGGTGAGCCCTTCTCGGACGTCCTCGCCCGTAAGGCTCTCGCGGTCTCCTTTGATGAAAGCGTGTTCCCGGGCGTAGTCGTTCAACGTCCGAGTCAGCGCGGCCCGTAATCCGACGACGTGGGTACCGCCGTCGACCGTGTTGATATTGTTCACGAAGGCGAGGGTCGTTTCGTTGTATCCATCGTTGTACTGCAGGGCGACCTCGATATCGGTCGTATCGCGTTTGGTATGCAGGTAGATCGGTGGTTTGAACAGTACATTCGTGACGGCATTCATATCCTCCGCGAATTCCGCGATGCCGCCCGCGTGATGGAAGGTCTCCTTCGTTCCGTCTCGCTCGTCCTCGAAGAAAATAGCGACTTGGGGATTGAGAAACGACAGTTCCTTCAAACGGCGCGCCACCGTATCCCGGTCGAACTCGAGCGTCTCGAAGATCTGACTGTCCGGTTTGAAACGCTGCTCCGTTCCCGTCCCCTCCGCCGGGCCGATGATTGTGAGGGGGGCAGTGGGGGCGCCTCGTTCGTAACGCTGGAAGTACTCGTTCCCATTCCGCCGGACGCGTACTTCGAACCATTCAGAAAGTGCGTTGACGACGTGGAGACCGACCCCGTGCAGGCCGCCGGAGACCTTGTACACTTTTCGGTCGAATTTCGACCCGGCGTGGAGGATCGTCATCACGATTTCGAGCGCGGGCTTGTTGTATCGCGGGTGAATCTCGACCGGAATGCCTCGCCCGTTGTCCAGGACCGTGCACGTCCCATCGGCATGCAGGATCACGTGAATCTCGGTGCAGGCGCCCGCCAGCACTTCGTCGATCGAGTTATCGACGACCTCCGTGATCAGGTGCTGTAGCCCCCGGGCATCCGTCGATCCGATATACATGCCCGGCCGCTTGCGGACGGCGGAAAGCCCCTCCAGAACCTGGATGGAGCTGGCATCGTATTCCGGGACGACAACGCTTTCTTGTGGCATTGGGAAATCGCCCGAAAATCGGGTGTATTGTACGGAGCGGAGGGCGCATTATAACGCTTGGCTTTCGGCGGAAAAATGCTCGTTTTTGGGCCCTACAAAATAGGGACAAACTCGGGCGGAACGAGCACCCAAAAACGTCGAAAATCGGCCACGGACTATCCCCCCGCGGAGCCCCAAATCGACCCGTCCAATTGGCTCGGAAGCGTAACCACTAATACCCTACGCCCGTCCACCGGCCCGGACGGATGCCGCAGAACGATTCGAAGAACTCGCCCCCCGAACCGTCGGCTGAATCGGGGGCCGCCGACGCTCCGGCTGCGTCCCCGAGCGGACCTCCGGAGGAGGACCCCGAGGTAGACTGGGCAACGCGCTACAAGTACCTCCAGGCCGATTTTGAGAACTTTCGCCGCCGAACGGAGCGCGAGAAGGAGAACGCCTCCCGACTGACTCGCGCTCGATTGCTCCAAGAGTTACTTCCGATCTACGAGGCATTCCACTACGCCCGCGACGCCGTGGAACGATTGCCTCCGCAGGACCCCCTCCGCCAAGGACTCGATCTCCTACACCGCGAGTGGCAGCGTTTCCTGAAACACGAGGGGGTCGAGCCCGTGGCTCGTCCCGGGGAAGCCTTCCTTCCGGATGTTCACGAGGCAGTGGGGGAAGTGCCGGTATCGGAAGAGTATCTCGAGGGCACCGTGGTGGAAGTGGTTCAGCAAGGGTACCGGTTCTTTGGCGGCCTCTTGCGTCCTGCTAAGGTTATCGTGGCCCGCAAGGCCCCTCCTTCGGCCGACGCTTCGGTGGAATCCCCGCCGGCGGACGCCGACGATTCCCCGCGGGACCCGAGTTGAGAAGGGAGCGAGCGATGGAGCGATCGTCCGAAATTTCCGGATTTTACAAACTGTCGGTGGAGGAACGGCGACGCATCGTCCAGGAGTGGGCGGGACTCTCGGACGAAGAGGCGCGAACCTATGACTTCCCTCCGGGGATCGACCCGGCTATCCTTTCCCGAATGATTGAGAACGTCATCGGTGCGTTCCCGCTCCCCGTCGGAATTGCGACGCATTTTCGTGTCAACGACCGTGATTATCTCGTTCCGATGGTGATCGAAGAGCCGAGTGTGGTGGCCGCCGCATCGAACTCGGCCAAGGTGGCGCGGGCCGCGGGCGGGTTCACGGCGCAAACCACGGCCCCGGTCATGATCGGCCAAATTCAGGTGCTCGACTGCGCCGATCCCGCCGCCGCTCGTTTCCGGATTCTGCAATCCCGCGACCGATTGCTGGAGGCAGCCAATGCCAAGGACCCGATGTTGGTCAAGTTTGGCGGGGGCGCCCGCGACATCGAGGTCCGGATCATTCCGTCGCCGCGCGGTACGATGGTGGTCGCCCACTTGCTCGTCGACGCGCGGGACGCCGGTGGGATGAACGCTGTCAACACGATGTGCGAAGCGCTCGCGCCCCAGATTGCTCAAATTGCGGGTGGCCGGGTGGTCCTCCGAATCATATCGAATCTCGCGATTCACCGGCTCGTGCGCGCTTCGGCGACGTTCCCCGCCGAACTACTACGAACCGACAACGCGAGCGGCGCGGAGGTTGTCGAAGCGATCCTCGATGCCCATACGCTCGCCCTCGTCGACCCATTCCGGTGCGCCACGCACAACAAGGGAATCATGAACGGGATCTCGAGTGTGATCATAGCTACCGGTAATGATTTCCGCGCGATAGAGAGCGGTGCCCACACCTACGCGGCCTTCCAGGCGCGCGAGGGGGCCATCGTTCGACCGCTCACGACCTACGAGAAAGATCGAGCCGGCAACCTCGTCGGAACGATCGAGCTTCCGATGGCCGTCGGCCTCATCGGGGGTGCGACTGCCGTCCATCCCACCGCTCGGGCCAATGTGAAGCTGCTCGGAGTGCGCGGAGCTCAGGAACTCGCCCAGGTGGTCGCCTCCGTCGGCCTCGCCCAGAACTTCGCCGCCCTCCGCGCTCTGGCCACCGAGGGGATCCAACGAGGCCACATGGAGTTGCACGCCCGAAACTATGCGGTCACCGCCGGCGCCCGCCCGGATGAAGTTGATCGGGTGGTGCAACGAATGATTGCGGAGCATACGATCCGGCTCGATCGCGCGAAGGAGATCGTAGAAGAACGGCGGCGCGGCTCGAGCGGGGGATGAACGTCGGCATTCTGGCACTTCAAGGGGACGTCCCCGAGCACCGAGCGGCCGCCGCGTCGGTGGTCGGTGCTTCGCACGTCTCGCTCGTGCGGGTGCCCCGTGAACTCGAAGGGGTCGGAGCGCTGTTTCTCCCGGGTGGAGAAAGCACGACCATGGCCCGCCTCTTGCAAGACTCGGGGCTCTGGGATCCTTTGGCCGACCGGCTTCGGGAGGGACTGCCGATCTTTGCGACGTGCGCGGGGTTGATCTTGATCGCTCGCGACCTGGAGAAGGGACCCAGCGGGGCCGACCCGCCCACGTTCGGCGTGCTGGACGTGCTTGTTCGGCGGAATGATTACGGACCCCAAGGGAAGTCGTGCGAGACGGACCTCGCCATCGTGGGCCTCAAGCCACCGGCATTCCGGGGCGTCTTCATTCGCTCCCCGCGTATCCTGGCCGTCGGACCTCAGGTTACCCCGATCGCGCAGCGAGGTGCCGAGGTGGTGGGCGTACGGGCGGGTGCGACCTGGGGCCTCGCGTTTCATCCCGAATTGACCGGCGATCGACGTATGCACAGACTATTTTTGCACTCGCTGCGGAGCCACCGTTAAGCGAACAGAATCACGACAAGGACGACCGCCAAGAGGGCGACTCCAAGGATCGCCAATCCCCAGCGTTGTCGGGGAGACACATTCTTCCACGCTCCGAACAGAATCGGCACCGGGCCGATCAGGATGACTCCGCCCGTGGACACGGAGGGTCGCGAGCCTGCGGACGGAACGCTTCCCCGCTCTCGGGGCTCGGAAGTGAGGAGGGTGAAGGGAATGAGGATCATTCCCACGATGATCAAGAATACTCCGCCGAGAAAGAGGCCCGAATTTCCTACGAGAACGGGGAATACAAGGATCAGATAGGCCGTCGCGCCCCCGTGCAGGGCCGCCCAGACGACGAGACCGATCCCCGCCGCGAGGAGGAAGACCGGGGCCAGTTGCAGCGGCCGCATGGCCGGACGTACGCGTGCGCATCCATTTCGGCGTTGTGGTCGAATACGCGCGTCAGTGGTACGTATCGAATCGATACGGTTCGAGAGGTAATTCTCGCAGGGCCATCAAGAACTCGGGAGGAGTGAGCATCGGCTTCGGGTAGAGATCGCTGTCGTCCAAGGCGATACGCGGGCAGGCAGTGTTCACGTAAGCGTCGATCGCTCGGCCGGCGAGATCCTGGGGGTCGAGCCGCCCAAAGACGAGGACCTCCGCCTCGTGACCTCGTGAACGGGCGCGCTGCTGCAGCGCGAGGGCGGTCGCATTTCGGTATTGGCCCGCGAACGAGGAGACGAGGATCCCCCAGCGTCGCGCCTCGAAGCAACTGGCAACCAGCAGCTGTCGGCGCCGGACAAGTGCGGCGCGATCGATCGGAGGCTCCAGCGCGGACTGGAGCGGATCCAACGACCAAACCGGGAGCTCGACCGCGAAGGCCAATCCGAGGGGATGAAATCGGCCGGTGCCCAGGAAGAGATACCCGTCGACCTGCCCTTTCAGCGCCTCGGCGGTCGTGTAATTGCATCCGAGCGCCTGGGCGGGATATCGCAGCCGATGGTCCCCTTCGGCCGAGATCAGCGCGATGCCGCGGCGGCGTAGGGCTTCGGTAAGGGGCGCGACAAGCTCGAGGTGTTGCACGGAGGCGACGATCCCCAGCCGGGCCGGGAGTCCCGCCGCCTGGATCAGATCGGCGAGGGTCTCCGGATTTCCTCCGGGCTGGCGCATCTCGACGAAGTACGTCGTCCGGGGGATCGGGACATTGGGGATCGGCGCGTGGCCGAGAACGATCGCCGCGTCGCACCCCGGCGCCTCCTCCGCCGAAGGAAAGTCGCAGGCGCCGAAGCACGCGCGGGCTGCGAGCACGATCGGCACCTGGATCTCCTCTCGGATCCGAGCGACGAGGGAGTGGGCGTCCCGGGACAACCCGGCGGGAACTTGGAGCACAATCTTCCGATGCCCGCCGGCGCGGACGGCACGAAAGAGCTCGGGCCCCACGGTGGGGAAGACCGACGAGCGAGGCCCATCCCTCGGGAGGTCGGGGGATTGGGACAATAGATCGAGGAGTTCCGCTCCGGGAGCAGAATTTGCGGGGATGTTCATCGGATCGCGACGACGCAATTCGAATCCGCGCTAAACGTTTGGTACTGCCGAGCCCCAAGTGCCGTCGGCTAGCCGAGCCATCAGGCGGCGGACTGCCTCGCGATTATCGTCGTAATGAAGCCGATGGAGGGCTTCGTCAAAATCGACCCACTCGAACGCTTCGTGCTCGGCACTCAATACCGGCGCCCGACGGGAGTCGAGCTCGATCCCATAAGCATGGAGGCGCCATCGGCCTCCCTCCGGTCCCTCAAAGACCACATGCCAGTCGAGCGGCATCCATCTCCGCCAATCCACGAGACCGGTCTCTTCCCGAACTTCCCGACGTAGGGCGCTTTCCCAATCCGGGTCCGTCGGATCCACCTTCCCGCTGACCGGTACCCAGATCCGTCCCCGCGCCGGCGGCCGGCGAAACAGCAAGATCGAGAGTGGCTCCCGTACGAAGAGATACCCTTCTATGCACTCTTGAGCGATCGGCGGTTCGTCAGCCGCCACCCGGCCCCCGGCGTGACAGGATCCGTAGGATCGCTTCGGCAGGCGCCCCGTGGGTGGCCTTCAATGCCTCGATCGCTTCCTTTCTCTCGACCTGGGCTTGGTCCATGACCAGCTGAATGTCTTCTTCGGGAGGACCCGCCGGCGCGGCAGGCGCCAAGGCGGCACTTGTCCCGGTCACCGCCGCGCCCCCGATGCGCGGGCGAACCACCGGAGTCCCTACCACCTGGTAGGTCTGCACGCCTTGCACGGTGAGTATGGTGACCTCCGGACGCTGGAAGACGTGGTCTTGGTCCCGCGTCCGGACGATCACTTCCTCCACATCATCCACCGGCGTCGTGGTCATGCCCAAACGCCGCATCATCATCTGCATCTGGCGCTCGTTCCGCGGACCCCCGGGCAGCATCGATTCCTCCTCTTCGGTCGACCGTTAGGACTCTTCGTCTCCCGATGCCTGGCGCATTCGGTCTTCGAGCTCGGGATCGGCGACCGCTTCTTCCGTGGAGAGTCGCTTCGCCGTCCGGCGGCTCCCGCGCCTCGTCTCGCGAGTGCGACGGGCCTGCTCGGAGAGCTCGT
The DNA here is from genome assembly GCA_049300255.1 of Thermoplasmata archaeon. Lineage (GTDB taxonomy): Archaea > Thermoplasmatota > Thermoplasmata > Lutacidiplasmatales > UBA184 > Lutacidiplasma. Next base: position 161,644 of record JBAQJJ010000024.1, on the reverse strand, counting down.
CCATCACTTCGGTGATTCCGGCGTAGAAGTTCCATCCGGTGTGGGACGCGTAAAAGATGCCGCCATCCGTATGCAGCCGCGCTTCGACCGTGATATCGCCGGTCCGGTGCGTGGCATGCGGCGCGACATGCAAGCTGAGTAGTTTGGGGTGAACGTGACGCGCGATGTGGCGGAGCCCGCGGGCCACGACCCGGTCGATTTCGCTCAGGATCGATGGGTCGCCCGAACCGCGTAGTCCGCTGATCTGCACGTAGACGTCCTCGATGTTCGTCTCGGGTCCCGCATTCGCGCCGACGGCCAGCTGCAAGAGATCGACCTGACTAACGATCCCCACCGGGGCGCCCTGCTCCACCAGAAAGACGCTCGAAACTTTCTCTCGGCTCATGAGCCGGGCGGCGGCCCCCGTCGTGGTACCCCGGACCACCGTCACGGCCGGTGAATGCATGATAGCGCCGACTTTGACGTCGGAGATCGTGCCGGGCTGAGGAAAATCTCGCTTGCCTGGGATCGCCGGTCGCCAGAGCGCCGTGAGATCGGCGATGCCGACGGCGCCGACCAATCGTCCCTTCGCATCGACGACCGGAAGAGGATGCTCTTCGATCGCTCGCACATGCGTGAGGAGGTTGCCACAGCGTTCGGTTTCGGGAATGATCAGGTTCGCGGGGCTCGTGACCTCTTCCACGCGATGGTTGGCGAGTTCCGGAATTCCCGGTAACGCGCGGACCATATCTGTACGAGAGACCACACCGATCAGCTCGCCCCGGCGGCCGACAACAGGGGCGGCGCGAATTCCAGCACCCAGCAGCTGCTCGGCGAGTTCCGGGTACGGGGTCTTCGCGTTCACGATCGGGGGGATGATCATCACGTGCTCGACCTTGGTCGCGAGGCGTAAGTTCTGCCGTCGTGCGATCGACTCGAAGGTGATCATGCCGATCAGTTTGCGCAGCCGTAAGATCGGGATCTCGTGGAAGCCCCGGCTCCGCATGAGGCCCAACGCTTGCGAGAGCGCGGCATCGGGCGGAAGGGTCGACGGTCGCGTGGTCATCAAATCGCCGGCGCTCGGCCATTCGGTCGCCATGATATGTTGAGTCGGGGAGACTCGGAGGGCTTTAGGTTTTGGTGGGACCGGTGGACGGCGCTACACGAGGTCGCGCGCCATTTGGTACCCGTTCTCGCCGTCCGAATAGTAGCCTCGGAGGAGGTCGGTCACGGAATAGTGGAACCGCGTGTAGAACCGGATGGCGGTGGCATTGCTCACCCGCACCTCGAGAGTGACCCGTCGCATCCCGCGCGCCCGACATCGCTCGAGGAACGTTTGCATCAAGAGAGTTCCCACACCCTGAATGCGCCGTGGTCGGTCGACGGCGAACATCAGGACCCGGGCTTCGCGCTCCATCTGCGTGACCCCGAGGAGGAAGCCGATGGGAGCGTCGGCGGCATCCACGGCAACGAGGAATCCCTCGGGCCACTGCTCGCTCAGGGATCGATAGAGGGTCGAGTCATAGTGTTCGTGGAGCGCATCGGCGACGATATCCGTGATCTGTGGGAGATCGCGATCGGCGAAGCCCCGCAGGCGTGGAGGGACCGGCGCATCCGCCCCCGGGAGCGCAGAGGTTCGGGGCGTAGCCGTGTCAGCGATACATCTCACCCGGGCCTACCGACTCCGTCGGTTGCGCGGTCGCTTGCGCCTCCTGCTGCTGTTGAAGGGTTTTCCGGACCTCGGCTTCGATCTGACGCGCCTTCTCGCGGAGCGGTTTCGTATCCAGGAGCATGAGCGGTACGAGCGGGTTGATGTTCTCGATGACCTTCGCGGCGGCGCGGGCATCGGGGTAATCCTTGTGCGCCTGCGCCACGAGGCACAGCACGGGGATCTGGCGCCCGATCGCGGACAAAAGGAGGCCACCGGCGAATCCGGTCACAACTCCATTCGCTGGATCGAATCCGTACTTGCCGAGCAGGGGGGCGGCGGCCCGATTCGCCATAGCGACGATGCGGGCGTCCCCACGGACCTCTTCCTCGATCGGTTGGCCCTCGATGGCCACGATCAACTGAACGCCTTTCGCCTCGGCCCAATCGAGCAACGTGCGACCCAGCTCGCCGAGGAGTCCGGCGGGGGGTTGGATATCCGAGATAGCGACCACCAGCTGTTCGCAGCTCCGATCGGGGCCGCAGACCAGCTTGCTCGCATAAAATCGGACCGGAGCGCTCACGACACCCTCTTCCATAATCACTGTAGGCGGGAACTCTTCGCTCGTCATGTACGCCACGTTGGTCATGTCGAGCGTGTGGACCAAGTACGAGGCGGCGACCGACCCCACCAACCCGTGGGTCGGGAAGCCCACCACCATCATCGCCCCCTTGAGGGACTCGTCCCGAGTCTCCACGATGCGGACATCCTTGGTTGCCATTCGGTCTACCATCACGGACACTCCATGAAACACCGGCTACGTTATGCTCCTTTCGCGACGCCCGGGCGTAGACTGGAGCCGCCTCCCGCGGCCCGCAGGTGGACCTGTTCCTCGCATGACGGACGTCCCCGCGTGTCCTACGTTGGCATAGGACGTCGGAGCGGCCCTGGACGGGCCGCCTCAGGCTCGATTGCTTGCAGATAGGTCGGGGGAGGCCTCTCCCGCGTTTCTGGGCCGGCTCTCCCTCCGACCACCCCGGGCGAACGGTTAAGCGGGGGTTTTCCATTCGGGAAACCTACTGTTCGACCGCGGTGCGAGACCTGGCAGCGGCGGGGAGTGCTAACGCGCGATGAAACGTCAAATGGTGGACATGCTGGCCGAGCTGATCAAGATTCCGAGCGATCCCTTCTCCGACAAGCAGGAGGTGCTCGACTACGTCCAATCGTTTACCGACCAAGCGCACATGCGGAACACGCTCTTTGGTGACTCGCAGGCGCCCGCCCTGCTCGCCGAGTATGGGCAGGGCGGTGTTGTCCTATCGGGGCACCTCGATACTCCCCCGATCGGGGATTATTGGAGCTTTTCCCAAAGCCAGCTCGCGGGGGGCCGCATGTACGGTCGCGGCGCGGCTGACATGAAGGGTACGATCGTGGCGATGCTCCAAGCCGCCCAGGACCTCGTCTCCCGCAAGATTCCGGTGGTGCTCGCGCTCACGACCGACGAAGAGACGTCCATGCAGGGGGCGGCGGCGCTGGCGAAAACCCTGCCGATGCGACGCGCTAAGGCGGTCGTCGTCGGCGAGCCGACCGGGCTCAAGGTCGCTTACGCCGAAAAGGGGGTCCTGGACCTCGCGATCGAAACTCGGGGGAAAGCAGCCCACGGAGCGATGCCGCACTTGGGGGAGAATGCGATCACCAAAATGATGCGGATCTTACGAGGGCTCGAGAGCTTCAAGGGACGTATCGCCCATCCCGAACTCGGTTCGGTCACGATGAATATCGGGACGTTCAACGGCGGCACCCGCCTCAATGTCGTCCCGAACAAATGCACGGCCGAGGTCGACATTCGCTTCCCGCCGCCGTATTCCCCCGACCAGCTGTACCACGAGATCGAGGAACATCTGCGGCGAATCAAGACCCCGTTCACGCTCCGCCGGATCGTGAGCATGCCCTCCGTTCAGATCGATCCGCAGAGCGAGCACCTGAAGATCCTCAAGGAGATCTCCGGCGCCGAGTCGACGGTCCTGGTCCACGCGTCCGAGGCGGTCCATTACACGCAAGTCAACCCTCGAGTGGTAATCTTCGGGTCCGGCGAGGAAGAGCTCTCGCATCAGGCCAATGAGTACGTGAAGGTCGAGGCGGTCGCCCGAGCGACCGAAGTGTACAAGAAGTACGCTCAGCGACTCGCTACAACGCGCGCGACGTGATCGGAGAACTGTGCGGCTCGCCCAACTTTCGACCCGGTTTCCGCCCGGGACGGGCGGGGTCGAGCGGCATGTCCAGGAAATCTCGCGTCGCCTGGTCCGCGAGGGTAACTCCGTCGACGTCTATACGAGCGCGCTCCTGACGGAGTTTCCGATCCGACGTCTCGATGCCTCCGTTCCCCGGCTGGAGAAGACCGACGCAGGAACGATCCATCGTCTCAAAGTCTGGTCGATGCCAGGTGAACTTCACTATCCGTTCTTCTGGGGACTCCAGCGATCGCTCGCACGCGATCGGCCGGAACTGCTCCACGTCCACACCTTCGGGACGAATCAGGTCGCCGTGGCACGACGGTACCGGCGCAATCACGGGACCCCGTTCGTACTGACCGCCCACTTCCACCCAGACTGGTCGATCGAAGGGGGATGGCTCCGGCATCAGATCCGGGAATACTACGACCGTCACTTGGCGGGTCCGATCTTGGCCGACGCGTCGCGGATCGTCGTGCAGACGGATGCGGAGGAAGGATTGCTCCGCGAACTAAGACTGCCGTTGCCGCCGGTCGTCAAGATTCCCGCCGGCCACACTCCTTTGCCCCCGCCCCCGCCCGGGGACCGGCCCTTCGCCCACCGTGTGGGGATTGACGGCCCCTTCGCGCTGTTCGTCGGACGCCTGGCGTCCAACAAGGGGCTCCCGATCCTCTTGGAGGCATTCCGCGGATTGCGCCGGCGCGACCCAACGGCTTCGCTCGCGCTCGTAGGACCCGATGGCGGGATGCGCGCTACGCTGGAGCGCCGGGCCGCCGAACTGGGGATCTCCCCTCAGGTGCACATCACCGGGTTTCTCGAAGACGAAGGACTTCTTGCTTCGGCGTTCCGCGAAGCGCGGGTCTTCGTTCTGCCGAGCGAATATGAGGCGTTCGGACTCGTGCTGCTGGAAGCCCTCGTCCAAGGAACCCCGGTCATTGCGACGCGCGTCGGAGGGGTCCCGGAAGTCATCGAGGATCGACACGCCGGCATTCTCGTGCCTCCGAATGACGCGACCGCCCTCGAAGCAGCACTCGAGGAGCTTTGGAGCGACGAAGCAAAGCGGCGTCAGTTCGCCGAGTACGGCCGGTCCGTCGTGGTTCCCCGCTTTTCGTGGGACGCCATCACCGACCAGTTGACCGCGCTCTATCGCGAGGTGATCGACCGTTGAGGATCGCCCAGATCACCTTCCGATATGCCGCTCCCGGAGGCGTAGAGAATGAAGTCGCCGAGATGGCACGTCGGCTGCCGCCCTTGGGGGATAGAGTGACCGTGTACGCGGGCGACCTTTACGACGAGGGTCAATGGGTGCGGCACACGACGTTTCCGCCGACGGTCGACGGGACAGCGGTCCAATGGTTTCCCGTTCGAAAACGCTTGATCCCCGGACTGACCCTGCCGCTGATGCTCGGACTGATGAGTGCGCTCGATTCGGATGCGCCCGACCTCATTCACGCCCACTCCCATCGATACGGCCACGTCTTGGAGAGCGCGACCGTCTCACGCGAACGCGGAATCCCGTTGGTCGTCACGCTCCACTATCACCCGGCCCATGTGGACGCCTCCCCGTGGGTCAAGGGGCTCCATCGGGTGCAGGACCACTTCTTCGGAATGACGGCCTATCACGTCGCCGATGCGGTCATCGTCCAAACGCAGCAGGAGTTACGGATTGTCTCCCAGTTCGTATCTCCCCATCGTCTTGTGGTGATCCCGCCGGGAATCAATTACGAATCGTGGACCAGCCCCGAGGCGGTTCCGCTGCCACCGGAGCTCCCGGCGCGCTACCTCCTCTTCGCCGGACGAGTGGCACCGAACAAGGGGCTTCCGTTCCTGATCGCCGCGCTGGGCAAAATCCCCGCAAGCCGCCGGATCCCCCTCGTGATCATGGGGCGGGACTGGGGCGAGGCGCCCGCGCTCAAGGAACAAGCCCGGAGAGTGGGGATCGAATCCGAGGTCCGGCTTCTCGGAGAAATCAAAGATCAGACGTTGTATCGCTCGATCATGCGTCGCGCGGCCGCGTTCGTCCTTCCCTCCCAGTGGGAAGCGTTCGGCATCGTGCTGGTCGAGGCGATGGCCTGTTCGGTCCCCGTGATTGGTTCGTCCGTGGGCGGGATGCCCGAAGTGCTCGACCACGGACGCGCGGGCTTACTCGTTCCCTATGGAGACGAAGCCGCGCTCGCCGGCGCCATCGAGGAGACTCTGGCGAACCCCGCGGACGCTCAAAAGCGGATCGAGGTGGGACGCGTCCAAGCCAAGCGGTTCACGTGGCAGCACGCGGCCGAGCAGCACCACGCGCTTTACGAGCGCTTGGGTCGCGCCGCCTGACGCGGTCGAGTCAGCGCTGAGAATTCCCGGCTCACGCCGACGAGCTCTCGACCGTGTTCCGCAGGTGTTACATGTCCCAGCACACCGAAGAAGACCGCGAGCAGGCGGGTCATCATCGCCGTCGGGCCCCTACCGCGTACGCGCGCAGAATCGCGAGGCCCTTCTTCAGGTTCGAGCGGGATGCGGCGAAGGACAGGCGTAGGTGGTGCGCTCCTAGCGAGCCGAAAGCGTCCCCGGGCGTTGTGATGAGGCCGCGTTGCAACAATGCTCCCGCGACCTCGGGCGCCGTCGAGGACCACGTGAAGCGTGGAAAGGCGTAGAAGGCACCGGCCGGCGGCACGCACTGGAGCCCGGGCGTGCGATTTAGAGCGGCCACGACGATCTCGCGACGGGCGCGAAACTCCCGTACCATCGCATGTGTACCGGCCATGTCCGACTCGAGGCCGGCCAACACGGCGAACTGGACTGGCGTGGAAGGACATGCCATGAGGTGATAGTGAATCTTGTTGATCTCCACGGCGAGAGCGCGCGGGGCTACGACGAATCCGATGCGCCACCCAGTGGTGGCGAAGGTCTTGGAGAACGAGTTTACGACGACCGTTCGGTCTCCGCGCCCCCAGAACGAGGTAAAGCGCCCCTCGTAGACCATCTCCTCGTACACTTCGTCCGAGACAATCGTGAGGTCGTGTCGCTCCGCGAAGGAGAGGATCCGCTCCACGATCGATTTCGGGAACACGCCGCCGGTGGGATTGGACGGCGAATTTACGACGATCGCGGTGGTCCGAGGGGAGACCAGCTCCTCGAGCTCGTTGAGGTCCGGCAAGAATCCTTGTTTCTCATCGAGCGAGTAGGGCACTGGGGTAGCGCCGGCCAGCCGAACGTGAGGGGCGTACAGGACGAACCCCGGATTCGGGATCAGGACCTCGTCGCCGGGGTCATACAAGGTCAGCGCGGTCGCCATCAACCCTTCCGAGCCGCTGCCAGTGATGACGACGTTCTCGCGCGTGGTATCTGGGTCGCGGTCCTGATAGCGTTCGGCGACCTTCTCGCGAAGCTTGGGCTGTCCCGCGGAGGGCCCGTAGTGGTTCTTTCCACTCCGCACGGCTGCGCAGAGCGCGTCGATCACCACTTGGGGTGGGTCAAAATCCGGCTCTCCCAGGCCTAGATTGATCGCCGAGGGCGGAGCGGCCTCGAACATCTTGCGGATGCCGGAGATTTCGACCTCCCGGACTCGCTGCGCCACCATTTCGGCGCCGACCAAGCTGCTCCTTTTTATGGTTGTGGGGGGCGGGGCGATTCGACGAGTTGGGTTGCGTCGTAAGTCGAAGCACAACGACCATTAAGCTCGGCCGCTCCCAGTCCCCGCATAGGAATCGCGAATGACCGTGCGGGTGGTTCTCGGCGCTCAATTTGGCGACGAGTCTAAGGGCAAGATCGCCGACTTTCTAGCGGCGAATGCCCGCTATGTCGTGCGGACCGGAGGAGGACCGAACACCGGTCATACGATCGTCCTGAGCGAAGGGAAGGTCGTGTTGCATCAAGTGGCGTGCGGCGTACTTCGCACCGGCGTGACTGGCATCAGTGGACCGGGCATGGTGCTGCACCCCATGAAGCTCGAGGAAGAGATCCGCGAACTCGAATCGCGAGGGCTTCTCAAAGGCAAGTTCGAGATCAGCGAACGCGCTCACGTTCTGCTCCCGATCCATGAGCTGGAGGACTCTTGGGAGGACGAGCTTCGGTCCAGAAAAGGGTCCCACGCGAAGTTGGGAACCACGCATCGCGGCGTCGGTCCGGCATATGCTGATCGCTACGCCCGTTTCGGACTTCGAATGTCCGATCTCGTTCGGCCCGGATTGCTCCGAGAGCATCTGGAGCTCCTCTACGAGACCAAGACTCATCTTCCCAACTTACCCGCCATCGACAAGCTCGCTCGTACGCTCACCGAAGTCGGGGAGCGGCTCGCACCGTATATCCAACCAACGGAAACGCAGTTATGGGAGGCGATCGAGCGGGGCGAGTCCGTCCTGTTGGAGGGCGCCCAAAGTGCGCTGCTCGACATCGACTACGGCACGTACCCGTACGTGACCAGCTCCCACCCCACCGCAGCAGGCGCCTTGATGGGCAGCGGCATCCCTCCGCAGGAGTTGGACGAAGTCATTGGCGTGGCGAAGGCGTACATGACCCGCGTCGGAGAGGGTCCCTTTCCCACGGAAGTGACCGGGGAAACGGCGAGGTACCTGCAGCGGGAGGGGGGAGAGCGCGGGGCTACGACCGGCCGGGTCCGTCGAGTCGGATGGCTCGACCTGGTGTTGTTGAAGTACGTCGCGCGCCTGAACGGTTTCACCTCGCTTGCGATCGCCAAGGCCGACGTGCTGGGCGGACTCGAGCAGGTCCCGATCTGCGTCCAATACACGAGCGCGGAGGGGTCGAAGATTACGAACTATCCACCGGCGGTGGCCGAAGAGCTCGACAAGGTGAAGCCGGTCTACCAACAGTTCCCCGGATGGCCCTCGTTCACCACACGACTCAAGGATCGCCTGCGGCGTGAGGGCCCCCACGCGTTGCCGGCGTCGCTGCGACGTTTTCTCGGGTTCATCGCCGACGAAACCGGCGTGCCGGTGGAGTTCGTGAGCTACGGTCCCCACCGCGACGAAACGCTCTGGATGGGGCGCGGCGCTCCCGCGCGGCGAGCGAACGGTCTTTCTCCGTGGAGTCGCTGAGCGATCGGTGGCCTTCGACCCGTATCTCTACATCGCCTTTGGGATTGGATTTGTTGCCGGCCGACTGACGAACTGGCGGAGCCCTTGGATCGGAGACGCGACCCTCCTCACGGTGATTCTCCTCGTGGGGCTGCTCGGCGCTGTTTTGGGCGCGATGCCGACGTTGAGTTTCACTGCGATTCCGCTCGCGATCGCGTATGCTGGCCTAATCTTGGGTCTTACCGTTCTGATCGCTTGGTGGCTCCCTCATGCCCCACTGCGCCGATCGAATGCACCACCCGTACCGTCCCCCAGGATTCCGACGAGCGTGTGGCTGCTGATCGCCCTCCTCGTCGGATTCGGTGTGGGTCGAACGACGGCGATTCCGGCGGACCAATGGCTTCCGTTCGTCCTGTACATGTTGCTTGCGCTTGTGGCCTTCGACTTGAAACTCTCCCGATCGGCATTCCGCAACGTTTGGGTTCCTCTGACCGCATCGATTGGGGGGGCATTCGCCGCCGCCGGAATTTTCACGCTGGTGAGTGGAGTGGCGTGGATTCCCTCTCTCGCCACCTCCTTTGGCTTCGGATTTTACTCCCTCGCCGGACCGCTGGTCACGGCCCGCTTTGGGGCAACTTTGGGACTCTTCGCGTTCCTAACCAACTTCCTGCGCGAGAATCTGACGATGCTCCTGGCCCCGTGGCTCGGACGTCGAGTCCGATCTGAAGGGTTGACTGCGATGGGAGGGGCGACCGCGATGGATACGACGTTGTTCTTCATCGTGCGTTACGGCGATGCGGAAGCCGGTGGACTCGCCCTGACGTGTGGCCTCGTGCTGACCGTGGCGGCCACGCTCCTACTTCCGATTCTACTTGGGATCCCGGGGGCGTGAGGGTTAAAGGAGTCGCCGGCCGTGGCTCCCGCCACGGGCTCGTAGTCCAGCGGTTAAGACGTCGCTCTCACACAGCGAAGACCGCCGGTTCGAATCCGGCCGAGCCCACATTTTCCCCGAATTGCCCATCCGAGGGAACCGGGAGCGATGCGCTGGCTGCGAGTCGGGGCAAAAGGGATGGCTCGACCCCGCATCCCCGACGAGCCGGGCGAGGTGGGCTCGGTAGGATCGTAGAGGGTCACTTACCATTGTGCGATGACCCGCTGAATTCCACGTCGTTCAGAGCTGCCCCGTGAATACGGCTCTCTCTCCCGCGGGTATCAGTAGAACTCCCGCGAGCCGATGCGAGGAGAGACCCCAAGGAGAAATGGAATCCGAAAAACGTCTAACTCTCCGCGCCGCACCTTCGAGATGAGGGCACACATTCGGGTCACGCCCTCGATCAAGGTATACGGTCCCGCCGGACGTTCCGAGACGACGACGGGAAGACCGTGCATCCTGTCAGGCTCAAACTCGGAGCGAAGGCTGAGATAGCGCGATGGGTCCCAGCCGCGCGGCACCGCTCCGCCGTCCAAAGCTGCGGCGAGCTCACCGAGGGATCGGTCCGGAACGATCTCCGTGAAAATCCGAAGATCTATGAACCGCAGTTTCTCCCACTTTGTGGACTGGAGTTGGCCGTGAAGCCATTCGATGTCCAGCTCGAGCAGGGGTTGGACGAGGTCCGAACGAGTGGAGAGAAGTGCGTCCCGAAGCGACACCAAGTCTCGGTCCGAAAATGTGTCTCGTCGGTCGAGCATGACGCGCCTTCGAAGTTCTGGGGATATCTGTGGCTGGGTGTGCCGCAGGCCATGTTCGGGGATTTCAAACTCGGCGCGCGCAAAGCTCCAAAATAGGTCGCGCGGTGACGCCTTGCGCAGGGAAATCATAGGCATCCCCACTTCGCCCACCGACGGGAGTCATGGGCGGGTTCTCTCGGCTGCCGTTCCATTGTCGAGGGGGCACCCTTCCCTTCGGAGAGCACCTGGGCGTCGCTGGGAAGTTCCCCTTATGCTTACCTCGACTCGGCCGCGGTTCGAGTCACTCCCGTCTGGCTGACAGGGCCGAGGAAAAGCGGCGGGGCCCCGACTGTAGAATTAAGATGGTCGACTCTCATTTATCCTCGGTTGACGCCCACACCGAGCCCACGGATCGGTCGCCTCTTGGGGGCTGGGGTGCTGACTGCAATGGCGGCCTTACTAGTCCTATTGGGTAGCGTATTGAGCATGAATGTCATTTCGGAATCACTTTCCGCAGCGGCGGGAGTGGTTTTCTTTGCCGCGTCTCTCTTCTATCTCCGACAGGCTTACCTGATGATCAACGCCGCACCGGAGACTCCGAATCCGAGCCGATCCTTACCATAATACTCCCGCCCCAGACCGCTTCCAGAACAACTCGCAGCAGGGAAAAACTGCGAATTTCGGCGGCGGAAGAAGATTCGGCGCCTAACTCGATATTCAACTAGCCGAAGTCGATTGTCGAACGGTGGAAAGTCCGGGCCCCGCCTCTTAAGCGCCCGCGCTGGGTGGCTGACCCGAGACGAAAGGCAGACTGACTCGGGAATTGCGACATTCAGGGGAGGTGCGATGATTTCGTGGAAGGTGCGGGTCCGGGCGTCCCTTGGAATCGCACTCCTGCTGTTGATGGTCGTGGCGCTGTCCGTGCCCCCAACCGCTCCTGCCGAAAGGGGGACACTCGTGGGCAACATTCATCGCGCCACGACGAACGGACACCTAGCATTCACTCTTGAGGCCTTCAACGGTGCATCCGTGGCCGAGATTCTCGGTCCCGTTCTCCCTTACTTGCGTCCTGGCGATACCATCGACCTTGGGAATGACACGAAGGAAAACCAAACGAACATCACCCTCCTGAATGAATGGGCCAACGAGCTGCACGAGCGGTTGCCTCCGGGCATCAACATCACCGCTCGGGTCGAGAACCTCTCGAACGTTCAAGAGGCATCCCAGAATCTCTCCCCGTTGTTCGAAGGGATTACGCTCGACTACGAAAAGAACCGCACCTTCATTCCGAACTGGACCTACAATTTCTCGGCTGCCGTCAATTATTTCACGAAGGCTACCACCATCGTCCATTCGTTCGATCGGACTGCCATTGCGTATCCGACTGGAATACCCCTTAACCAATCTTTTGGCTGGAATTACGCAACGCTCGCGAATATCACCGGTTTCGAGGATGTCCAGACCCAGGGGTATAGCATCCCCACCAAATGGTCTCCCGTCATTACGAAGTTGGTAGCACAATTCACGAATGCGAGCGTCTCACTCGATCGACTCACGGTGCAGATAACCCTCGGCGCCCACAAGGCGCACACGCCCGGCAACACTCAGGACGCCGCCAACGCCACCCACGATATCGATTTCGCATCGAACGACTCGATTCACTCGATCTACCTGTGGTGGGGAGTCAGCCCTGAGAATGAATCGATTCTCCTCCAGGTGCTCCAGAATTTCCGAACCCCTCAATGGAACGTTACCCTCTCAGAATCGGGTCTTCCGCTCGGTACAAATTGGTCCGTGCAATTGACGAATGGTCCTACCATTTCCTCGAACGGATCGGCGTTATCGTTCTTCGAGCCGAACGGCAGCTACTCCTTCACGGCAACGCCGACCAACCCAGCATTTGCCTCGATACGAGGGTCCTTCACGGTCAATGGTACGGACGTTTCCCAAACCCTGACGTTCGCCCTTACGACGTATCCCGTTTCCTTCGCGGAGCAGGGACTACCGAGCGGTGCTACCTGGTACGTCAACATCTCCGGGGGATCGTCCTACAGATCGATCGGAACGACCCTGAACTTCCGGGAACCGAACGGAACCTACGACTACCGTGTGGCTACGAGTGACTCGGAGTACGCTCCAGCCAACCCTACCGGTTCATTCGTTGTGAACGGGACATCGATCAACCGCACGGTCACATTCGATTTGGCTGCGTTTACCGTTACTTTCAGCGAGACCGGACTTTCGCTAAAGACGAATTGGTCCGTCTCGATAGGTCCAAGAACCTACAATTCGAGTTCGAGTCTCCTTCCGTTCCCAGAAGCAAACGGATCCTATGCGTACACCGTCGCGGGACCCGCGGACTACCAGGTCGCCCCCGCTAGCGGGATCTTCTCAGTCGAGGGTTCGCCCACGTTTGTTAACGTGACCTTCGTGAAACTACATGTTGTGACCATTGCCGAGTCGGGGCTTCCGATAGGGACCAGTTGGTCCGCGACGGTGAACGGTACTTCAGAAGTGTCCAACTCAACCTCGGTGATCTTCATGGAAGTCAACGGGAGCTACTCGTACACGATCGGGTCCGCGGCTGGATATGGTCCCAATCCCGCGAACGGAACGCTCTTCGTCCACGGAGCCCCGCTTTCGATGTCGGTCTCCTTCCTGAAGACCTATCTCGTGACGTTCTCGGAAAGCACATTGTCGGCCGGAGCCAATTGGTCGGTCGCCCTGACGGGCGCCTCTTCGGATGTGATCCTGAGCACGCCGCCTAGGGGTGAATCTCCTACGCTTACTCGGTGGTCGGATGGCGCGTCGGTCATCCGGTTTTACGTGTCGGCGGGAAATTACACCTATACCGCATCGGCCGCGAGCGAGCTGAACATCACAGGGATTCTCGTGGTCACGGCTCCGGGTCCTCCTTCTGTCGCGGTCCCCTTCCCGTCGGGATCCTCGCCTTCTCCGGGGCACGGTTCGAGTCCCTCAATCCTCCCGGGTCTGTCGAATCTGGACACCGCGATTATCGCCGGCGCCGTTGCGGTCGCCGTGGCGGTCGCAGTTTTGGTCCTTATTACGCGCCGTCGCGGAAGGGCTCCCTCGAATTCTCCCGGCATACCCCCGGACCCGCCGGTGGCCGATGACGTGTGGGACCACCCGTAGCCTGAGTGGGAGTCCGATTCAGGAAGCTTGGACGCCACCCCGTGGCGGCGTGATCCCGTCGGTGGCGCTGTTGCGGATCTGGTGGGATCCGACGGAGGACACTCCCTTATGCCACCGGGTTGTCTGGGAGAAGCAAGCGCGGCCCTCTGGCTTCTTTGAACAGCACTATGCGCGCGATGGTCCTGGACGCACCGTTTTCTCCCCTCCGCTTCGACGACCACCACGCGGCGCCCCAGCCGGGCACCCGCGAACTGCTGATCAGAGTTCGCGCCTGCGGGGTTTGCCGGACCGACCTTCACCTGGTGGACGGCGAGCTACCCCACCGCAAATCAGCCTTGGTCCCGGGCCACGAGATCGTCGGAACGGTCGAGGCGGTGGGCCCGGGTGTGACGCGGTATCGGACCGGGGATCGAGTGGGGGTACCCTGGCTGGGTTGGACCTGCGGCGAGTGTCCTTTTTGTCGGACCGACCGGGAAAATCTCTGCGACCGGGCGAAGTTCACCGGGTACCAGATCGACGGAGGGTACGCGGAGTTTACTTCCGCGGACGAGCGCTACGCGTTCCCGATCTCCGCGGCTTGGGGAGACGTCGAGGCCGCGCCACTCCTGTGCGCCGGGATGATCGGATTCCGTGCGCTGCGACTCGCGGGGCCGGTCCACCGCGTCGGGTTCTACGGTTTCGGGGCTGCGGCTCATATTGCCACCCAGGTAGCACGGTACCGAGGGCAAGAGGTCTACGCGTTCACGCGCCCTGGCGATACGGGAGGGCAGGAGTTCGCCCGGAAATTGGGAGCGGTCTGGGCGGGGAGCTCGGAGGAGCGGCCTCCGGAGCTCCTCGATGCCGCGTTACTTTTCGCACCCGTAGGACCCCTCGTACCCCTCGCGCTCGCCGCGACCGCGAAGGGAGGGACGGTGGTGTGCGCCGGGATTCACATGAGTGATATCCCGACCTTCCCCTACGATCTCCTTTGGGGAGAGCGCGTAGTCAGATCCGTCGCTAATCTCACCCGCCTGGATGGCGAACAATTTCTCGCGATCGCCCAAGCGGCGCACGTCCGGACCACTACCCGACAATTTGCGCTCGGCGCGGCCAACGACGCGCTGGCGGCCATGCGCGCGGGCCATCTACAAGGAGCCGCGGTGCTCGTTCCGTAACCCATCGGCGACACGAGCAGCGATCGGTGGGTCGTGCACCCCAAATAGCCAGAGCGTGTTCGCTGATTTCGCGGGCGAGCAACATGCCAAAGCAACGCGACGGCGACCGATTCTTTGAACCCGACACGCTTCGCTACCTACGCGAGCTGGCACGTAACAACAACCGAGACTGGTTCCTGAAGAACAAGGCGCGCTACGAACAATCGGTGCAAACCCCCGCGCTGCGTTTTATCGATGCCATGGCCGCCTGTCTCGCAACGGTCAGCCCCTACCTTCGGGGCGACTCCCGTCCCTTCGGGGGATCGTTGTCACGCATCTACCGCGATACGCGATTCGCCAAGGATAAGAGTCCGTACAAGACGCACGTCGGAATCCACTTTTTCCACGAAAAGGCGAGTAAGGGGGTCAGCCTCCCCGGCTTCTTCTTTCACCTCGCCCCCGGCGAGAGCCGGATCCACTCGGGGATGTGGCACCCAGAACCCCGCGAGCTAACCAAGATCCGGGACGCGATCGTCGCTACGCCAGCGGCTTGGGGCCGGGTGGTGAAGGATGGATTGACGATCGAGGGAGAGTCGTACAGTCGAGTCCCTCGCGGCTATGCGCCGGATCACCGCTATGCAACGGATCTCCGCCGCAAAGATTTTTTCGCGTCCCAAAAGTTCTCTGACGCCGAGATATCCAGCGCGACCTTCGGCTCGGACTTCATCGCGGCGTGTCGCGAGTTGGATCCACTGAACAAGTTTCTTGCGAAAGCCATTGGGCTGCCATGGTAGGACCGCTTTTTCGGGACTCGCGGGTCCCCGTTTTGTAGCCGCTCGAGCTCGGCTCGCCACCCGGCCGATGATCGTTCTATCCTGGAACTACGAGATCGTCATTCCGTTCCTGCTCGGGACGTTCATCTTCGTGATCTGGTGGGCGAACCGAATCGTGGAGGGAGCACCGTTTCACCCAATCACGCTGGGATTCGCGACGATCCTCTACCTGGCTATCTTCCTCCTACTCGAGACGAATGATTGGCTCGGATTCGCCGGGGATTTCCCAGTGGCCTTGCTCGTCCTGGCTCTCGCCACCGCCGCCTTGTGGGCCCATTCGACCCGAACGACCCAGGTATTGCGCGGTCCGCACGGGGAATTGGGCTATCGCGGCAGTCGACTCGTGGCGATGGTGTGGTTCCTGGTCCTCCTTCTCGAAGTCTACGCGCAGCTTGCGATCCTTGGTTATCTACAGATCGGGAACCTCTTGGTGATCAACGGCTTCGCCGGGCTACCAATCATCACGGGAGGCGCGTTGCCGCACTCGTACGCGTTCGTGTTGGCCGTGACCGACGCCCTGTTCGCGCTCAGCTCGGGGGCGACCTTGGGGCAGAATCTCGGGATCTATACCGCGATCGTCCGATACCGTCTTCGAGCCCGGTCCCCCGACACCCCGGCCCCGGAAAGTCGGCCTCTCTGATCCCCTCGATCGGAGGGTTCGGGTCCCTAACCCGGGGTCCCCGGGCCGGCTCTGCGGCTCGACACGGGGAGTCGGGAGCCCTTGGCGGCCGTAGATCAATTGGTGCTGTTCTTACCGCCCGACCCTGATCTCAGCGCGATGGTCAATGACATCCGAGTCGGGACGGCGGGGCCCCATAAACCGATATACCCGTCATCCCATCCCCTCCCCGGGGATGGGATATGCCTCACGCGCAACGAACCGACGTAGCCACGCGGCTCGCCCGGATCGAAGGTCACCTGCACGCCGTGCATCGGATGGTCGATGAAGGCCGAGATTACCCAGAGATCGTGCGGCAGATCACGGCCGTGCGCTCCTCGCTCGAAGCGGTGGTGCAAGTCATCATCGACGACGTGGTGGCCCGCTGCGCCGATTCCACGGGGCGGAAGGGAGCGATCGATTCGCTGGTCCGCGAGCTGCGCGAAGTCGTGGCGAGTGCCTTGTAGGTCTCCCGGGAGGAACGACCTGGTCCCATGCCCGAACTGCTCCACGGAGAATCGGAGGCCGCGTGGCGCCCGCTTCGGGCTCTGAAGCTCGCGACCGAACTCTCCATCGTCATCCTGGCGGTCGAGGCCGTGGGGGCCTATCTCTCGCACAGTCTGTCCCTGACGGTTGACGCAGCCCACAACGTGCCGGATATTCTGGCGTTTGCGGTTTCTTGGACAGCGCTGCAAGCCACGGAGCACGGAGCCACGGCCAAGTACACGTACGGGGCGCACCGGCTGGAGGTCTTCGCCGCCCTCCTCAACGCGGCGCTCGTCCTCGGCGTCGGGGTTGGATTCGGATACGTCGCGATCACCGCGCTCCTCGTGAACGGTTCCTTTTTCGGGTCTATCGACCCCATTTGGATCCTGGCCGCCGCCATCCCCACGCTGGCCCTGCGCTACGTGAGCCTCTCTGTAATTGCCCGTCTCCCGCGGCAAGCGAGGGACCTCAATCTCGCGAGCGTGCTCGTTCACCTTGCGAGCGACCTCCTCATCACGGGCGCGTTGCTCATCGCCGGGATCCTGCTCCTCGTTCACCCCTCGTTTCACGGCGCCGATGCTGGGGCGGCGCTCGTGATCGCCGCGATTCTAGTATACGAATCAATTCCACTTTTCCGAGGGGGTTGGGAAGTTCTGACCGAGCGCACCCCCCGCCATCTCTCTCTCGAGGCCATCGGTCAAAGCCTTCGTTCCGCCGGAGGGGTTTCGGAGGTCCACGACCTGCACGTCTGGGCGGTGTGCCCGACCTTGGTGTGCATGACGGCGCATCTCATCGTGCCCGAGATGTCCCTCCGTGACTCGATGCGGGTCGTCGCCAAGCTGCGCAGGCGAATGGAGGCGGAATACGGAATCCTTCACGCTACGTTCGAAGTCGAAGCGGTCGGGCCGGGGTAGGGTGAAGCCGGGGTTAGGCCGGAAACCAGGCGGCTTCGGCCGGTTCCGACGGGTCGAACGATCGGGATTCGCTACCGTTCGGCGCTCCCGGTCGCACGCGGGTACGAAGGAACCTGCGTGTTTTTTCCCGGTGGCATGATCGGCACAGCGTCTGAAGATTTTCGTAGTCGAGCGGGGCACCGCCGCGTCCGATCTCCAGGATGTGGTCGACCTCGAGCTCGCGGACTCGAAACCGGCTCCCGCATTGGCGACAGCGGAACCGATCGCGATGGAGTACGTACGTCCGGGCGGCGTCCCAAAAGTAGTGACCCTGAAACCGCCAACGACATCGACGGGAACAATAGGGGGTGCGGCGGGACGGTAGCTCGGTTCGGCACTCGACGCACTGTCGAGATTTTCGGGCCGCTTCCTTCTGACTGCGAGCCTCGAGAAACCATGCCGTACTCCGGCGAAGTTGGTTTTGTCGCGACGTTGGGGAGTAGTCGGTCCGCTCCATCCTCCCTCGCTTGAGTAGGTGCCGAGCCGTTCATTTCCTACAAGAAATCCCGGTTGGAGCGGCATCGGGTACGGGGACGACCTATTTCGGGGGACTCCTGTCGGGGGTGGGCCGATTCGACGCAGTGTTTACGAGACGGGAGCGTTCGGGGTGGCATGGGATTCCCCCTGGCCGATTGGATCGACGACCACGCGAGTTGCCGGTATGACCTTGGCCGAAGTGGAGTCGCCGGATCCATCCAACTGCCTCGTCTTCCCGGGGGCGGAAACTTCGATCGCGACGCTCCGATCTTGCGCAGGCGACTCGGGCGGCTCAGTGGAGTCGCGGCGGATCGGGTTTTTCTGACGCATGGCGCGACGGAGGGCAACACGCTCGCCCTGCTCTACCTCGCTCGGCACTCCGGCGTGCGCGCCGCCAAGCCTCGACGATGTTGGATACGCCCCCCGGAGTATCCGCCAATATTCGACATCGCTCGAGCCGTGGGGTTTCAACCCTCCTTTTCCCCCGGACCCCACTATATTACCGCACTTTCCCGGCCGACCAACCCCACCGGCCTCCTGGATGAGATCGCGTCGGTTCGAGCGTGGGCCGAAGGGTCCCACGCCATCGTGGTCGATGAGACCTTCCGCGAATTCACCGATGTCCCGTCACTGCAAGTCGCCCGAATTCCCCGGCTCTGGACGGTTGGTTCCTTTACCAAGGCCTACGGCGGAGATGCGCTCCGCGTAGGCTTCGTGATCCCCCCCGCCGATGAGGAGGCCTCGTTCCGAAGGTTTCACGGATTGCTGCTCGACGAGCTGCCTGCGGCCTCCGTCTCGGGAGCTCTCGCTCTCTTGCGACATCGGGCGGCACTCCTCGCCCAAAGCCGCGAGCTGCTTCGGCGGAACGAACGCGCGCTCCGGGAGTCGATCGAGGGGGTGCCGCGACTCGCGGCCCCGCTGTGGTTTGATCGAGGGACGAAGGGGCTCGATGGCAATCGGCTCGCACGCGCCTGTTTGCGCGCGAGTGTCCTCGTCTGCCCGGGCTCCTTTTTCGCAGACTCGAGCGGAGTTCGGATCTGCCTTACTCGAAAGTCGTTTCCACGCGACCTCTTCGCGTACCTTCGGGTGCGGGAGCGCTTTCTCGGGTTAGGGTGAGTTGTGGGCCTCTATTGCCCCCGCTTGACCCGTTCTCGATTGTTCCCCGGCGATTCGGGGAGGGTACGCGATAGGCCGCGACGCAAGGATGCCGTGCGCTGGAGCGGGACGACCCGCAAAGGAGTGGGCTCGCCCGTGCATTCTTGTAGGAAAGTGATCGCAAATTGCGTGGCCCGTTTTCGACTGGTGTCCTGGGTTAGGAGAAAGCCCCGAGCGAGCTCCGTGAGGACCGCACGAGCGGGTACCACTCCCTCGAATAAGGGAGGACGAACCTCCCGCGCTCGGCGGGCTTTCTCCTCCCCTTCTTCCATCTGGGGTTCACGACCCTTGTGGGTGAGATAAAGTCCGATGCTCCAGTCGGCGAGTGTCGGACTCCCTGCGACGCACACCGCGAACGCTTTACCCCTGCGATTCCGTGTAGACGCTGAGGTATCCATGGTCCAGAGTACTACCCCTCCCGTCTCCGATTCGCCATCCGAACCGCGGGCGCGCGACACGACTCGAGGGGTCCTCATCCGAACGCCGATTCCCGGACCCAATGCGCAACGGATCATTGCCGCCGACCATCGCTACTTGATGACCAGTACGAAGACCTCCCCCGTGGTCGCCGCGAGCGGAAGCGGCGTCTGGGTGACGGACGTCGACGGCAACCGTCTGCTCGACTTCTCCGCCGGGGTGGCCGTCCTGAATACCGGACACTGCCACCCCGCGGTGGTCCAGGCGATCCGCGAGCAAGCCGGCAAACTGACCCACTTCGCGGGGACGGATTTCTACTACGAGAACCAAACCCGATTGGCGCAGAAGATATCAGAGATCACTCCGGGGGATTTCTCCAAGAAGGTGTTCTTTACGAACAGCGGGACCGAGAGCGCCGAGGCCGCTCTCAAGATGGCCCGGTGGAACCGACGCCGCCCCATCACGATCGGGCTGCTCGGCGCCTTTCACGGCCGCTCGATGGGGTCGCTGACCATGACCACCTCGAAACCGGTGCAACGGGCCCGATTTCAGGCATACGGTGGCGGGGGTCACCACATCCCAGCCCCCAACTGCTATCGGTGCCCCTACAAGCTCGAGTATCCGAGCTGCGACCTCTATTGCGCCAAAATTCTAAAGGAACTTTACTTCGAAACTTCAATCCCCCCCGACGATGTCGCCGCGTTCATCGCCGAGCCGGTCATGGGCGAGGGGGGCTACATCGTACCTCCACCGGGCTGGCACAAAGAGATCAAATCGATCCTCGACCCGCACGGGATCCTCTTCATCGATGACGAGGTCCAATCCGGCATCGGCCGCACGGGCAAGTGGTTCGCAATCGAGCACCACGGCATCATACCGGACATCGTCACGATGGCCAAGGCGCTGGGCGGAGGCGTTCCGATCGGCGCGATCGCCTTCCGCTCGGAGCTGGATTATACATCGCCGGGCGTGCACTCGAACACCTTCGGCGGAAACCTCGTCTCGGTATCCGCTGCGCTCGCCACCCTGGACGTGATCGAACGCGAAAAGCTTCTGGAGAACACCCGCGTGCAGGGAGCCTACTTGCTCCAGCGATTGCGAGAACTCCAGGAAAAGTTCGAGGAGATCGGGGATGTCCGAGGATTGGGACTGATGACCGCGACCGAGATCGTGGAAGATCGACGGACGAAGACGCCCGCAGTCAAGCTACGCGATGCGATCATCGAGGAGAGCTACCGCCGGGGACTGATCCTCCTGCCGTGCGGCAAGTCCTCGATCCGCTACATCCCACCCCTGATCGTTCAGCGGGAACACATCGACGAAGGGATCGAAATCCTCGATGCGTCGATCGTGCAGGCTCGCAGCGCGCGATGAAGGTTGGGCGGCTCATCGGACCGGGGCAGCTGGCGGTCGAAGAGCGTCCTCCGCCGACCATTGGGCCGGGCGAGGTATTGATCTCGCTCGCCGGCTGCGGCGTCTGCGGCACGGATCTCGAGAAGCTCCGCGGCAACTACGCTTCGGCGGGGATTCTTGGTCACGAGCCCGTGGGCGTCGTCGCGCAAGTCGGAGCCCAGGTGCGTAGCGTGGCGCCCGGCGAGCGCGCGTTCGTCCACCATCACGTGCCCTGCTACACATGTGAGATCTGCCGACGCGGCGACATCACGTTCTGCCCGACCTATGCGAAGACCAACCTCGACCCCGGCGGATTCGCCGAACAGTTCCGAGTCCCAGAGGAGAACGTGCGACGCGGCGCGATCCTCCGCCTCGCTCCGCGGGTAGACTGGGCGACGGGAACTTTGCTGGAGCCCGCCGGCTGCGCGCTCACTGCGCTCCATCGAGTCGGGTTGCCCCCCGGCGGGTCGGTCTTCATCGTCGGATTGGGACCGGTCGGATTGCTCTATGCCCGGTTGGCGAAAGCGCTGGGAGCCGGGTGGGTTGGCGGCGCGGAGATCGCGCCCCTCCGACGGACCGCCGCGGAGCGCGGGCGCATCGATAGTACGATCGATCCCCGCAACCCGGCTGAGGTCGTGGAGCTCGTCCGGTCCGTGACCGACGGACGCGGCGTCGATCTATCCGTCGTCGCCACGGGGTCGCCGGCGGCCGTCCGATTGGCCGCTTCGCTGACACGACGGGGGGGAACGTTGAATCTCTTTGGATTGCCCGAAGCCGGTAGCCGACTGGACGTCGACTTACAAGAGCTCTACCTGCGCGGAACACGCGTGATCCCATCGTACGCCACGACGGAGCCCGATATTGCCGAGGTCCATTCGCTGGTCGTCTCCGGACGCTTGTCGATCAGCGACCTCGTTTCCCATCAACTACCCTTGCGCGAACTCAACGAAGCGTTCCGCTTAGCGCAACGACCGGCGGAAGCCCTCAAAGTGGTCGTGACCGGGCCGGCGATCTCCTAGGCCTCGCCCGCCTCGCCGATGATCGCGGCGTTGACTTGATGGCCGGCGCGCACACGCGATTTCGGCCCGAGAAGCGATCCTCGCACTTGGGCTCCGCGCTCGATCGTGGCCCCGGCCATGACGATGGAATTCTCGACGTGCGTTTCGGGCTCGACGGTTACGCCGTCCTCCAGCGTGACGTAGGGGCCAAACGAGGCACCGGTCGCCGTCACTCCAGCCGCGCTCGCGACCGGCCCGGTCCCGTTGGACCCTCGAGGAAGCGCTCCGCGACCGCCGCGGCCCGCGTCGAAGAGGAGCTGCTGTGAACGGAGCAACCGTTCGGGGGTACCGGCGTCATCCCAGAAACCGGAGAATCGGAATCCATAGACTCCGTGCTCCAGCAGGCCGGGCACGACCTCCCGCTCAAAGCTACTCGGAACGCCCGTCGCGATACGATCCATTACGGCACGCGCCCAAACTGCGATCCCGGCATTGATCCAGTGAGAAGGGGCGTCCTGAGGTTCCGGCTTTTCGACGAATTGTATGATCCGGTCGTTGTCATCGAGAGCCGCCACCCCATACGGCCGGGTATCGCTCACCTCCGCAAGCGCCATCGTGCCCCAGCCCCTATGAGCCCCGTGTGCCGCTAGCAGCGCACCCAGGTCGACATCGGCGATCACATCCGAATTGAGCAGCAGGAACGGATCGCTCATCGCTTCCCCCGCATTTTTCATTCCCCCGCCCGTCCCCAACGGCTCGGCTTCCGGGACCGAGCGGATCGGGATTCGGAACGGATGGGTCCGAACGTAGGACTCGATCATCTCCGACTTGTAGCCCGTGGCCAGCACGATCTCTTCGAAGTCCGGCGGGATCATGTCGAGTACATGATAGAGCATCGCCTTGCCGGCGATCGGTATGAGTTGCTTGGGCACCGAATAGGTGATGGGGCGAAGCCGGGTTCCGAATCCGCCGATTAGGACGATCGCCTTCAGTTTCCGACCTCCGCAACGCACCGAGGCGGTCGACGCGAGAATCGAACGAATGGCATCGACATGAGCTCACAACAACTGGGTTTCGGTCCCTCGTTCGGTCGCGCGAGCGTACTCGCGCTGCACGAGATGCTTTACCAGAGCCGCCGGGCTTCCCCAAATGGAGATAGGACCCACCTTGCCCGCGCCCCTCCGCAGTCCCACCGCTACAATCGCCCCTTTTTCCTTGTAGCGGAACGGCTCCTTCGATTCTCCTTTCCATTCGTGGACGATGTTTCGGCCCGCCAAGCGCGCCTCGGCGATCGCGGCTTGGGCCGTTCCGGGGACCCACATGCCCGAGTCAGGGTCCTTGAACTCGACCACGTCACCCACGGCGTACGCCCCCGGGTGCCCCGGTATCTCCAGCGTTTCGCTCACCGCGATGCGACCCCCTTTGCCGTGCGGTACCCCTAGCCCCCTCACGATCGGCGGGGCTTGCAATCCCGCGCACCAGATGATCACGTCCGCCGCGAGGAGGCTCCCGTCCTCAAGGTACACCTTGTGCGGCTCGATCTTTGCGACGTTGACTCCTTCGAAGAGGAGGACGCCGGTCCGACGTAGCAACGCGCGGGCGTGGGCGACGAGATCCGTCGGAAATCCGCTTAAGAAGGGGAGGGAGCCTCCCAAGAGAACCACCTCCGGTGCGCGGGCGTTTGGATCGCTCAGTTTCGCCCAATCCGTCGTAGCGATCTCGGCGGCGAGTTCCGTTCCGGTCGAGCCCCCACCTACCACGGCGATACGCGGGCGGCGTTCTGCCGGGAGTTTCGACGATCCGCGCTCAACCTCTCGGATCTCCTTGGCCAGCTCGATCGCATTTGGCAATCGGTACACTTGATGCGTATACTGGTCGGCTCCGGGCACTCCATAATAGGCGGCCACGCTCCCGAGACCGATCGCGAGATAGCGGTACGCGAGCGGGCCCGATTCGAGCGTGATCACCCGCGCCGCGAGGTCGATTGCCTGGACCGAATCCGTTTTCCACGAAACCGAGGTACGGGCCAACACCTTTTCGATTGGGATCGAGAACGAAGACGCCCCGTCTTCGCTCGCCATCCGGCCCACTTCGTAAAGCTCCGTTCGTAGCACGTGGGAAGGATGTCGGTCCACCAGTACGATCGGGAGTTTGCCCTTCGACCGGCGGGCGACCTCTTGAGCAACCGTCACCCCGGCATAGCCCGCCCCGAGAATCACGACCGGGGCAGCCGATTCGGTCGACGCGGCGGCCATCAGGCGACGCGACACCCGGAGGAGCTTTAGGGTTCGCTTCAGCCGGCTCAGAACTTCGGGCTGCCCTCTCCTGGGCGATGCGGGCAGCCGACTTCGGAATTCACCGCTACGACGGGCAAGCCACCGAATCGGGTCCGACGGAACGCTCTGCTGTAGCTTGCGGCGCGGAGATTACGGAGCATCGGATGTTTCGGGAGTCAGCGGTCGAGGGGAGGGTTGGGCGGAGGCCTGAACGAGCGGTGGTGTACGGAATCGAATGGGACGCTGCATCACATACACCACGAGCGCGACTCCGATCGCCCCCGCCGACAAGGCGAGGAGAACGGAGATCCCAGCGGCATAACCTATCGCCGTCAGGAGGACCGTGGCCAGCCCGGCCAGGAGGAGCGGCGTCGCACCGGGAAAGGCCCGGGCGGGCGGCGGATAGACGCGGAGTCCCTTCCGCAGCTGGGGCTGGAATTCCGGATGACGCGCGAGGAGGAGTTCGTCCGCGACGGAAAAGGAGCGTGGCTCCGTGGAGTCGGTCAACGGGATC
The DNA here is from genome assembly GCA_049300255.1 of Thermoplasmata archaeon. GTDB lineage: Archaea > Thermoplasmatota > Thermoplasmata > Lutacidiplasmatales > UBA184 > Lutacidiplasma. The sequence continues at coordinate 136,652 of JBAQJJ010000024.1, read as the reverse complement.
TCGGCACCCAGCACCGTCTGCGGTCGTAGGAGGGGACTGAGGGTACCGAACAGACCCAGGGCCGCCAGGGGAATGATCGCCGGCTGAGGGAATTGCGATAGCGGTAGATCGCTCGCCACGTACGATCCTCGCGCCAGGTCGATGATCCCGGTGAACTGTTGCACGAGCAGGGCCTTGAGATTCGCCAGCACGCTCGCGCCCGTCACGGTGCTCAGGGAGGAGAGCGATGCCACCAGGACCAGCAGGATCAGTAGATCGACGAGCAAAAGTTGGAACGAAAAAATCTGCCAGCCGATCCCTTCTTCCTCGACGAAGGTCCAAGCCGCGGTGACGAAGGGTGACGCCAAGATCGTTCCCGCGGTGAGTCCCACCAACGCGGTGAAAGAGCCGGGCGAGATCGCCCAGACGCCGTCCTGCGCCAGCAGATATGCGACTCCGACGAGCCCCCCGACTACGACCGAGGGGGCGATGCGGTCAAACCGATACGCGCGGGCCAACGGGAGCACCGCGGCACCTAGGACTACGATCGCGCCCAAGATCGCCCATCCGCCAATCGCCCCGATCACGGGCGCGACCACCAGGAAACCGTACCCCACGAGCGGGAGGAGACAGAACACCCTCAGCCACCGCGTGCCGATCATCCGGCTCCCCAGGTTCGGATGCGGGCGTACGCAGTCAAGAGACGAGCCACGGCGCCGCGACGGTCGTACGGGAAGGTTGGGATCCCTTCGGTCCGAAGATACGTCATGGCCGCCCGCGTGCGTTGGACCTCGGTCGCTTCGGGCAGCTGCAAGAGGGACGACTGTACCGGGTCGGTCGGGACGGGATAAAATGCGGGCAGCTGGGGGACGAAGGCCAGGAGGCGATGCCCGCGCGAATAGAGGGCGGCGACGCGCGCGTGGAAGGTCGAGAAGTTCGTGACGAGCGCACTAAACATCAGAAGGTGGGCCCGCGTAGCCAGGTCGCGCCGGAGGCCGTCCATTGCACCGGAGAGATCGAAGGAGCGCGTCGTGGGCCCGAGTGAGGAGAGTGCGTTGGTCAGCTGAAATCGATGTGCCGCACCCTGGCCGGGGGGCAGAAAGACGACGGGTCCCTCATCGTAGGCGAGGACTCCGATCCGGTCCTCGCGTCGCCCCACGAAGGCCACCAGCACGAGCGCGGCCTCCACGGCCCGGTCCAGGGCTGTTTGGCCGACCAGCCCGGCATTCATCGCCCGGCTCACGTCGACGACGAGGACGAAATCTTGCCGACTCTCTTGCTCGTATTCGCGAATGAAGAGCTTTCCTTGGCCGGATCGCTTCCACGCCACGGATCGAATGTCGTCGTACGGCAAGTACGGCCGGATCGATCGAAACTCTGTACCGTAGCCGCGGTGTCGCAGCGTGCTCGCTCCCATCCAACGCGTACGCAGTTTCTGCCCGACCTGCCCACCCGTGTTCGTCGGGACCGGCGCCACCACGGTAAATTCCTCGATCGTGTCGAGCGCCAATGTATCGAAGGCAAGACCCGCCGGGTCCTGGGCGACGACGACTGTCGGGCCGACCGCGAAGGTGCCGCGCAACGAGGGTCGAAGGAGGTAGGTCAGCTCGAGCGATTCGCCGGGCGGCCACCACGACAACGAACGGGGCGATCCCAGGAGGATCTCGCAACTGGCAGGCGTGGTATCGAAGATCTCGGCCCAAAAACCGGCGCCTGTGGTATTTGTGAGCGTCACTTCGGTGCCGGTCGTGCCGTTCACGGCTACGCGCGGGGCCGGTCCCTCACGCGATCGATCGAAGCGGGTGTGGCGCAATCGCCGAGTCGACCACGAGAAGATTCCGATCTCGGCGGCCGCGAAAACCAGGACGGCCCAACCGACGAGAATGATGAGGAGATTGACGGTGAAAAATCCGAGTAGGAGGGATCCAAATCCCGAGGCCATCAAGGCCCAGCCCCGATGACTGATCATCGACGCGCTCCGATCGAGTCGGGGGGCGGGGGACGGCGCACCGGGCGGGCGCGATAAACTAGCGTGGAGGTGGGACCCTTGCCACGAGGGCCGAGATCACCTCGCCGAGCAGTTCTTCGCTCCGGGCCTGAGAGGTCGTGATCTGTTGGGCCATCACCTCGGGGTGAATGACGACCCGATGGTTCAAAACGGCAAACGCGAGCGACTTCACGTCGTCCGGGATCACATACGGCCGCCCGTCAAAGAGGACGCTGGCTTTGACGGAGCGCAAGAATTGGACGCCCGAACGCGGCGAGGCGCCGATCAAAAGGCGGGGCTCCGCGCGGGTCTCCCGCACGACACTCGTAAGGTATTGCAGCACTTCGTCGCCGACGTAGATCGCTTGGGAGCGATCCGCGAACGCCTTCAGCAGATCGCTCGAGACCAGTCCCCGGTCCGGGTACACGTCGCCGGTATCGGATCGCGAGCGGAGGATCCGAAACTCTTCCTCGCCGGAGGGATAGGTCAACAGGATGCGAAAGAGAAATCGATCGAGCTCGGCTTCCGGAAGCGGATAGGTGCCTTCCTGCTCGATCGGATTCTGGGTTGCGATGACCATGAAGGGATCGGGCATCGGATACGCCTTGCCTTCCATCGTCACCTGACGCTCTTGCATCGCCTCGAGCAGCGCCGATTGCACCTTCGGTGGCGCTCGGTTGATCTCGTCGGCGAGCACGACATTCGCGAAGATGGGGCCGGGCCGGAATTCGAATCCTTGACTCTTTGGATTGATGACGATCGCGCCCATGATGTCGGAGGGCAGCATATCGGGCGTGAACTGGATCCGCTTGAACGAGAGATTCAGGCAGGTCGCGAACGAACGTACAAGGTACGTCTTGGCGAGCCCCGGTACCCCTTCGATGAGCACATGGCCGTTCGAGCAGAGCGCCACCGTCAACAACCGCACGATCGACTCCGATCCGATGACCGCCTGACCGATCGATTCCTGCAATTGTCGTAAGACCTTGGGAGGATCTTGGCTCCCCGATACTATCGGTCCACGAGCGGCGGCACTTGCGGGGGCAACGGGTGCGGAACCCAGTGAGGCGTCGAACTCGGGCGAGGGGGGCGATGGTTCGGGTGAATTCGCTGGCGGCGTCACGTCAAATCCACTCCGCCGCCGGGCGCAACAGCTCCGAGCGGTCCGAGCTTAGGTCGACCACGGCAGAATTCGTCCTTTGGACGATCAGGGGGATCTGGCGCTTCAATCGGCGGCTGAGCCGGCGAATCTCCCGTTTGGGCCGCGGCTCGGTGATCTGTAGAGCCTCGAGACGCAGTGCCGTTCGGTATGCTTGGTCGAGCTCCTCGCTGAGGCGGCGCACTCGGCCTGCATCGTCGATCTCTTCCCGGCGGACAAAGCGCGCCCAGAACGTGTGAAGCTGCCCGGGATGCTGGCCAGTACGACGCATCACGGCGGAGTCGAGTTGGTAGCTCAGATACGAGAGCCCGAGCGATGATTTGTTCAGACCGAGCGACGAGTAGACCCGGGAATAGGCGTCTCCGTCCGGGTCGGGGCGGCCGCGCAACGGGCGCATCAACGGAGGAGTATGTCGAGGATACCAGAGGATCCAACCGACGACGACTCCCATCACCAAGAGGGCGGCGAAGAAGTAGCCGCCTGGTTCTAAAAGTATCGTCGCGATCGTCGAGAACAGCGACACGACTCTTAGTCTCCTTCCTCATCGGCGGAGGCGACCGGTTCCTTAGGTCCGTCCGGCGCCTTCTCACCGGGCGCAGGTTCGAGCGGGCCCAGCGGCCCGATGTACAATCGCCACATCGGAGGGAAGGTGTAAATCGACTGCAAGACCGCGACCGGATCCCCCCGCAACGGTGTTCCCGGCGGGCCGAATCGGACGGGTTCGTACATCGCGTAAAGTCGCAACACCATATCGCGCAATTCCGCCGGCACGAAGGAGCGAGTCGCGGCAGGCGAATTAGTGCGGACGACCCCCCATTGGGTGACGATCTCCCGATCGGTCCACCCGGTCGGGATGGAAAGGCGGAACGCTCGTTCCACATCGCGAACGACAGCGCGAAAGGCGGTACTCATCGCCGCCGCGAGCGATCCGTTCGCCATTTGGCTCTTGAGCAACGTGATGGTGGGGATCTCGACGGAACGTACCGTGTGAACCACGACGGGTTCGACGCTCTTGCGCTGGAACAGAGCCATGATAGAGGCGTCCCTCGGTGCCTTCGAGAAGCACGTGCTGGGCTATAACTCCATATTTTCGACTTGGTCGGACACCTGCGGGTTACTGAGTCGGCGGTCGCCCGGTCGAATCCTCGGCTCGGGCGGGCGAAGCGAGCTCCCGGTCACGGTCTCGGCCTCGCATCCAGCTCAGATACGCGAACGCCGCGAGGACGATCACGACCGGGACCGCGAGGAAGTAGGCTACGGCCGTCGCCGTATGCGGAAGCAGTACCAAGTTCCAAGCGGATTGGCTGCCCGTCGAAGACGAGCCTCCCCCTCCTCGTGACTGACCTGAGGTCGGGGTGAGAAACATCTCCACGACGACGCTCTTGAGCCCATACGCCACCGTGACGGAGGTGACGTTCGTGTCGTATCCGGCCGCGTACCCGGTCAGGAGGAAGGTCGCCGGATAAACATTCGTAGTCAGATTGGCCCAACCCGTTGCGGCAGAGGTCGCTGTGGCGACTTCCACCGCTTCATACTCGAGGTCGACCGCTCCCTCGTCGATCGATTGGTGTGTGTCGGAGTCCACGAGGTGCACATCGAGCGGTGTGAGGGGGGCGAGCGGAAGTGAAACGTTGACGGATTGGACTGGGGTCTCACTGAGCGTGAAATACGTCGCGTTCTGAATATAGCCATAGAGCGTCGCCGTAGCGGAATAATCGAGCGACGTGAAGGGGACAGTCAACAGCACGGATCCCTGGGCCGACGTGATGCCCAGCACACTGTTCGCCCCCCAGGCCACGATCACGTTGGCCCCATCGAGCGGCTCATTTGTGAGTGCGATCGAAACGTTGACGTACAGCTCGATTTGTGAGGGGGGTGTCAGTGGGAAGAGCGTGAGATTTGCGTAGGCACGGATCCCTTCCCGCAGAGTGATCGGGATCGAATTGCCTTGATACCCTGACAGCGTGGCCGTTACGACTCCCGAACCGTTGCCTACCGGGACGGCCAAGAATAGTGCCTGTCCAGCGGCATCGGTCGTCAATGGGGTCGATGTGAAGTTCAGAAACGGCTCCGTGACGTTCACCGCCGCCCCTGAGAGATTGTTGTTTGAAATCCCCGTGACGTGCGCCAAGACCATCGTCGTGGGGCCTGAGCCCGTAGCTCCCGACGTAACATTGAACCAGGCTTCTCCGACCAGACCGGGAGGAAGCGACACGACCAAGGAAGCGCTGCCATAGCCGGGAACCGTGGTGCTAACGTTGACGGGCCCGGACGATACTGCCGACAGCACCACCACGCCGAGCGCATTGGTGATTCCGACGACGCGTGGAATAGACACCGCCGCTCCGCTCAAGTACGGCTCGAACGGCGGGGGCGCCCCGACCTGAACGACCACGAGGAGGGAACTCGTCGCGGAGAGCCACCAAGTGGAATTCGTGGCCACCTCTTGTTCCCCGCTCCCCCCGACGTACAGCAGGCTGTCGTTCCGTGGCGCCGCGGCCAGCGCGGCGGGGACGTTAAAGCCCGGTCTGGGGCCGGTCGCGTTCTGACGTTCCCAGGCCGCGACATTTCCGTTCGTGAAATTGAGCTCCCAAGTATCCCCGTAGGTCATCCCATCGTCTCCCGCATCGGGGTTGTCCCCCCCGAACAGCAGGATCCGACCCGTTACCGGGTCGTACAGGAAGTCGGACCACTCTCGGGCGGACGGCTGGGTCCCCTCAGCTGTTACCGGCGACCAGCTAGTAGCGCCGGGTCGATACGTGAAGAGCGCAGCCGTCGGTTTCCCTCCGTCGATCGGACCGCCTCCGAAGAGAGCGAAAGCGTCAATCGTGGGGTCCCAGGCCAGGCTGGCCCCACCGACGGCCTCCGGCAACTGGAACGGGAGACGGGTCCAATTGTACGTCGTCAAGTTGAGCTCCCAAACGTCTTGGAAGGTGATCGGCCCCGATCCCAGGTAATCGGGATTCCAGCCCCCGGCGAGCAGCCCGATCCCCTGAGAGGGGTCGATCGCGAAGGCCGCCCCCTCGCGCGCCGCTGGGGCAATCGGTCCGGTGACATTCGTCCAAGCGCCACTTTCGTTGCCCGCGGCGACTTGCGTCAGATTGAGAATCCAGGTCGACGCGTCGTCATCCGGGGTCGATGGGCTGATCGCTCCGCCGAACAGTACTGCTGTATTGGCCGCCGGGTCTGCCGCGAACGAGAAATTGTCCCGAGGAGAGGGAGCGGGGTACGGGACGTTTGCTCCGGCTACCCAGCAATTCCAAGTTTCGACTGCACGGAGCATGAGGCACGTCGAATTTTCCATCGTCCCGCGGAATTGCCCGCCAAAGAGAGCTCCGACCGAGCCATTTTCGTTAAACGCGAGTCCGGCTCCGAACGCAGCAACTCCGCCGGCGTCGCCCGACGGCAGCCTCGGAACCAGTTCGCTAGGCGTCCAATCGTAGTCCGATGAGGTCGGGACCGAGACACCGGAAGTTTCGGTGGTGGGATAGTCGAAATACGCAAGCCCGGCGGCGGCAGAGAAGATCTGCACGGCAAGTCCACCGTTCGTGAATGCCGCCGAGGCCGTCGGTGCGTGCGCCGAAAAGTCAAAGGGTACCGAATAGGAGAGCGTGGTCAAGGCTCCCGAGCCCGGGTCGAACGATGAAAGCCAGAATCCCTTTGAATTGGAAAGGCCCAACACCGGCCCGTCTGGCGTAGCGACGACGAACTCCGCAGTGGCGGGCAGCGAATGAGGCCCCAACACGGCTGGGTCGGCCGAATCGACGACGTAGACGGTTTTCTGAGCGGCGCTGAGCAGGAAGAAGGTCCCGTCGGACCCGACCGCACCGTTCGGGAAATTGGCCGAATCGTCGGCAAGGGAAACGTTCGCAAGGGCGGGGATGGGCGTAACCGGAATCGACGAACAACTGTTGTCGATCGGGCCAACGAGATCGGTACGATTCGAACTGGTCACAAGGAAGAGCCCCTCGGTGACCGCGGCGATCGTCGGCGCGGTCGCCGCGCCGAACAGATTCGAGATGGAACACACCGTGGGGATCACTTGGCCGGTGACGAACGTGACGTTGTTGCCCTGACCCGTTGCATTCAGTTCTGTGACCCCAATTGTTCCATTCGAGTATCCGGCGGAAGTCAGCGTCGCGCCCGACCCGAAGGGCTGCCATTCCGCCGGCAACGAGGTGGCGTAGTTCTCAAACACTCCGGTCGATGGCGAGAATACTTCTAGGATCGGATCTCCCCCTGCCGGTGGGTAGCTGTTCCCGAAGATCAGCGCGCCGGAGACGGTCGAGACACCGCCATTGAGGACTCCGTCCCATCCGTAATCGAGTTCGTGCTGTACCCCGGAACCCACATCAAGCGTTTGAAAGATCTGATTCCCAGTATAGACAATGTACCCTTGTGCGCCGATGGTTGCGCCGATTGACTCCGCGGGACTCGGTCGCGTAAATCCGGCGGTGATATTGATCGGCACTAGGTACTGGGGCGCGCTCGCCGGAGGAGGGGTCGGCGAGAGGGGTGAATCGGCTCCTGCCCCTTTCGTGACGCCCCACTGATTCACGTGCGTGTTCCCGCCTGAACCCACCGCCGGGGCGACCATTAGGAGACACAGAATCCCCGCCCACATCGCCGTCGCAGCCAAGGACCACGGGGGACCCCTCGATCGGCGGAGGGTTGTGCTGGACGGCGGCATTCGTACCTGCGAACCACCGGAAAGTACGCGGGCGTCGTCTCATTACCCTTCCCCCCGATGGTGGGGGAGATCCGGGACCGGTGGCGAGTCGAGGATGGTCGAAGGGTCCCCCAAGTCGACGGACCACCGAGAACAACGCCCGGGGCGGTGGGCTACTGGAAGACGGCCGTCGCCGTGCGCGCGTCGCGCTCCCTATCGAGGACAGCTCGAGCAGCACGCATTGCCGATCGAGCAGCAAGCACAGCACCGGCAACAGGCGGTGCAGGTGCAACAGCTGCAGGCCGGTCCGACAGCGACTTCCGATGGGGATGGGGTCACGAGCCTCCTACCGCGCGCCCGTACTAATATATGCCCGAAAACCGACGCGCAAATCCGGATCGACGGAGAGGTCCGAAGGGAACCATGATCGGGCTAGCCGCCCCCCGTAGCTGTCGCGGCCCGCGTGCCTCGGGTTCTAACTTCCTTTACGCGGCGTCCTTCGAACATAATCTGGGGACGCAATTCCGTACAGGAGGCTCACGGGAAGCGTCTCGAAGATTTCTGCGACTCGTAGGTATGATCCTCTTCGCGTCCGCTCCGTGGGGGGTCGAGAGACCAAGGCGTCGCTCCACGACCGAGGGGCTCTCGGGGGCAACGCGATCTCGACGTCCGTCCAGCGCGATCCACGGGGAGGTTGCTGCTCGGAAACGCGGCGGCGAGCGAGATGCAGACCGATCGCAACGAGGGCCCATTCGTCCCCCCAGACGCGAGCGAAGGCGAGGGCGGTGTTGGGGTCGGGTCCCCGTGTCGTCAGGGGAATGTACTGCCCCTTCGAAACCAAATCCAGATGCGCCCGTCGGAACTGGAGACCTCGTTGAGTCACGTACTGCTTGAGATCCCCCGTCCACCAGGATTGGCTCAGGCGGCGAAGCTCGGAGGGGGAGAGTGGCCCAGGGCGCTTGGCGAGTCGGCGCAGCGAGCGATCGAGAGGACGGAAGTCGACCGGGCGCCGATTATCGGGGTCGACCAGGTGGAGCGCGGATCGCTCGGAGCCTTGGTACAGGTCCGGTACGCCGGGGACGGTCATCTTGAGAACGGTCATCGCGACGGAATTCCAGGTTCCAACGTAGGCAAGGGATCGAATCCAACTGTCGAGCTCGCTTCGGAATCTCCGGGGGGTCGGTGCGGTCGCGAGCCAGGTGGCGAATCGGCCCAGCGCCCGCTCGTAGGCGAGATCGGGGCAGCGCCAGCTGGTCCGAACTTTGGCCTCTCGACTCGCCTTGATCGCATAGGCCCGAAAGCGCGTAGGATAGTCCGCTGCTTCGCGCCCGTGGATCGGCCGGCTCGCGACCAGCGCTTGGAGAAGCAAGTAGATCTCCGCGCGACGGATCGGAGCTTCGGGCCTCGGGGGCCGGGGCCGACCGTCGATCCAATCGAACCAGACGGGGATTCGACGACCCCATTCCACTGCCCGTTCCGTGAGGCCCATCAACCGCGCGCGCGCATCCTCTCCCCATTTGGTGTCATGGGTCGATGTAGCATTCAACGAGGCGATGGCGGACGCTCGCCGGTTAATCATGAATTGGTGAAATTCCTCTGGGGAGGTTCCCAGATGTGCCGGGTCCGAACCCACTTCGTTCAGCCCGAGGTACGGAATGTACCGGAAGAGCGCCGTGTCCTCGATTCCCTTGGCGGCGATGGCCGGCGTCCATTGCTGCCACCTCCGTCGATTGTCTTCGGCGCGGCGACGTTGGGTCTCAGGATTTCTCTGAGCTCCGTAGAGGCCCAGCCCTTGCGCCACCAATCGCAGAGCACGACCCCTTCCCGACGCCCCTCGCCGAGCAGCGCGGCGCCAGCCTTCGGCAAGGACCGCGGCCCTCTGTGGCGGGGGTTTGCCGATTTGATCGTAGGTGCGGTAGACTGGAAGACCGGCCGTAACCGCAACGAGAGCAGCCTCGACCGCCCGTCCGTCCCGTGCGTTTTCGCTCGTCACATCAATAATACCCGACGCAAGTCGCTTCGTCTCCGACCGAAACGATTCTCGTTGCACCTGCCGCTTCGCGGCGTACGCCGCATCCTCGAACGATTCAGGCGCTCCGACGGCCCACTTGTACACAGCGGCCAGGGCGGGGGCACCGTGGGGGTCCATGAGCACGCCCGTCAACCTCGCCATCGCGTCATAGCCCGTCGTCCCCTGGACCGGCCATTCGGCGGGGATCGCTTCCGAACGACCCAAGATTTTCTCGACCCAAACTTGGACCGGGGGGCTTCCTCCCTCTCGTGCTTTCGACAGTGCGCGTTGAAGGCGCCGGAGGTACTGCCGGGGATCGGCTAGTCCATCGACGTGGTCCACGCGCAATCCATCCACATATCCCCGCCGAACCCACTCGAGGATCCGGCGATGCGTCCGCTGGAAGACACGGGCATCCTCCACTCGGACCCCGATGAGGTGATTCACGTCAAAGAATCGGCGGTAATTGATCTCGGCGTCCTCCCAATAGGGGACGAGGCGAAACGCGAGGTCGTCCAGCAATTCCCGTGCGAATTCGGAACGAGATCCCCGCGGACCCGCCCCCTGAAATTCCTTGAGAGCGCGGGCGATGGCTCCTCCGAGCTCCGGCGATCGTTTTCTTTGAGCGAAGATCATCCGACGAAGGTCCACAATCGACCCCGGCTCGGTTTTCGCCCCCTTCCGTCGACCGGCTTCACGGTTGAGCTGGGCTTGGACGGCGTGAATGAACCGGTTCGTTCCGCGAACCCCGATGGGATAGGCGCTGCCTTGCACTTCCAGAGAAAGGCCGCGGGAGCCGACCTGTAACTTGATGTGACCCGATCGGAGCGAATCGTCGACTGAATGCGCCAGGAGGGGGAGCACCACCCGGGGCCGGCTTCCCCGACCCTCGGCCCAATCGATATCAAATGTCGAGGCGAACTTCGAAGCAGGCCCGCGTTCGAGGACGTCCCTCCACCCGGGGTTCTCTGGAGTCGCCGCTTGGTGGTTGGGGACGATGTCGAGCAGGAGATGCAATCCGTGGCGGTGCGCAACGCGCGCGAGCGAGCGCAATCCCCTCTCGCCCCCTCGCGCGGCATCCGCCCGTGTCGGGTCGATCACATCGTAGCCGTGCGCGCTTCCCGAACGGGCCGCGAGCAAAGGCGAGAGGTAGAGGGTGTCGACCCCAAGGTTCGCCAGATACGGTACGACGCGCGCAGCCGCACGGAGATCGAATTCGGGACCGATCTGGAGTCGGTACGTCGCGACGGTCGGTCGCATGTTCATCTACCGGACTCGGACCTTGAGCCGCTTGCCCAGAGCGCGGAAGTCATCCCACCAGGTGGCCGATGCCTCTTCGTCTCCTCCGGGTTCGATCCGCACGGTTCCGAGCGGGCGGTGGAGCAGTTCGTAGTACTGGTTCTGGACCCGCGCTAGGTCGGCTTCGAGCGGGAATACGTCGAGGAGGCCCATCAGGTCGTTCAGCAAATGGAGGGTCGCGACATCCTCGGGGTGTGCGGCGAGTTTCTCCATGACCCGCTCCGCAGCCCGCGACCAGGCGAACCCCAACGCCGCGCCATCGGTCGGAAGTCGCATGCGGCCCAGTTCCGTGAGCCAGCTGGCCGCCTGGGCCGGCTCGGGGGGCTCGCGTTCCAGCGCATGCTGAGCTTCCAGGTTCAGGAAGAACTCGGTAACCGCGCTGAGGGAGCGGGGGGCCGGTGAATTCGAGTATCCGAGGTAGCGGAGCGCCGGAGCGGTTGCCTCATAGATCTGTCGGAACGAGTTCTCGACTCCCACCCGCGTCGACTCCAGCATGCGACCCACGATCCGACGTTGCTCATCCCCGAACAGGAAGCGCAGCGAGTAGGTCCCGGTGCCGAAGTGCTGATCGACCAAGCGGATCGATTCGGGGATGTCTCCCCGCTCGAACGCCGCCTTGAGCGCGCCGATGCTGGCGGCGTAGGCTTCCTTTCCGAGAAAGTGCCGTACTCCCCCGTAGAGATTGTACCCACCGATGTGGAGTGCGCCGTAGGTGAAATGCGCCCGCTCCCGCGTAAGTTCCGAAGCGACCGAAGCCTGGCCGACCGCGAGTCGAGCCGCCCCCAGGATGTGGAGTTCGCGTTCCAGCCGGTCGACCTCGTAGCAGAAGAGATGCGCCTTCTCGTCGTACTCCTCGAAGAGTGAGCTGAGCGCGTAGTGGACGCACACGCCCTGAAGGTCGACCCGGTTCGACGTGATCGACCGATCGTAAATCGCCGCGCCATCGCCATCGGTCGGCACGTTGCCCTGTCCGGCGGCGAGCCGGCGCTTGAACTCCTGCTCGAACGGCTCCCCGAAGAGCCGCTCGGCGAGCTGAACGGCGCGGCTCGCGTACCGAAGGACTTGGACCGTCTCAATGCCCCCCAAGTCGTCAAAGAACCATCCGCAGCTCGTGTACATCTGCTGGAGGTGACGCTGAAGTTCGAGCAGTTCGAGGACCGTGACGATTTCGGGCTCGGTCAGGGAGCGACGGCGGTGCTCGCTGAGGAACTTATCGACCCGATCCGGAGCGCGATCGCCGACGACGTCCACAAAATCGTCCCGCGCGGCCCATGGGTCGGTCACGTACTCGCCGATCCGGGCCTCGTATTTCGGGGTCAGCGTATCACGGAGCCAGTCCATGGCCGCACGGAGGGGTCCACGCCATTCCTGCTGCCAGCCGGGATGCACGAGCGAATTGCAGCCGCAGTTCGATCGCCATCGCTCGACCCCGTGGGCGCAGCTCCATGAGGTGTTCTCTTTGACCTCTACCTCCCATTCGGCAGGGTGGCGGGCGAGAAACTCGCCGTAGTTCGTTAGCTTCGCCGGACCTTCCCGCTCGATCATTTGGAGGGCGAAGGCGAGCGCCATGTCGCCCAAGCGGTGGTGGTGTCCGTACGTCTCTCCGTCCGTTGCGATATGGCTCAACTGCCCCTCTTCGTCGGGTAGGTCCGATGCGAATCCGGCGCCGAGCCGACTCGCGAAGGTGGGGCCGTCGTGGAGAAGGCCCTCAAAGGCGAGCGCATGCGACGTGGGACCGTCGTAAAAGAAGACCGCGATCGAGCGATCGCCTCCGGGCACATGAAATTCATAGGCGCGGGTCGTGGGAATCCCCACGGAATCCGCGTCCGTCCACTCGCTCGCCCCTCGGCGCCGGTAGCGGCGGGCCTGGTTCGGTGCCAGAATGGTGAACCGGAGGCCTTCCTCCGCGAGGAGGCCCAGCGTCTCGTTATCGACTGCCGCCTCGGGGAGCCACATCCCCTCGGGGGTCCGCCCGAACCGTCGAACGAAATCGCGAACGCCCCACCGAATCTGGGTTCGTCGGTCGCGGCTGTTCGCCAGCGGGAGGATCTGGTGGTGGTACGCCTGGGCGATCGCGCTGCCGTGACCGGAAAATCGTTCGCGGCTTTCCTGGTCGGCTTTCAGCACCGCGCGATAAACGTCCGGGGCCTTCGCCTCGAGCCATCGCAGGAGGGTCGGCCCGAAATCGAAACTGATCCGGGAGTAGTTGTTCCGGATCTCGGTAATGAATCCGGCCGTGTCGACCACACGGGACCACGCGTTGGGGCGGTAGCATTCCGCCGTGATGCGCTCGTTCCAGTCGTGATACGGAGCGGCGGAGTCCTGCGTCTCGACCACTTCGAGCCACGCGTTCTCCCGGGGGGGTTGGTAGAAATGCCCGTGAACACAGATGTAGCGCACGGTCTTACTCCACCCGCTCGAATACGCCGAAGGAGGTCGGATTCATCTCGAGGTGGTGCGTCGAACCCGATTCCACCAGCTCGGGAAGACAGCTCCCCGGGCCGCCCCATTGCTCATCCGAAGATTCGATCCGGTGTCGCCAGGTTCCCTTCGGGAACTCGATCGTGGCCGACGTAACGCGCGGGGCGAAGTGATAGATCGCAACGATCCCGCGTTGGTCTCCCGGTGCCGGGAACGTTACTACATAGGAACTCGTCGTTCCCAGCGAACGCACATCCTCGGGTCGCCAGCGATGGCGCACTCCCCACGTGCGGCGGAGCCGGAGGAGTTCGCGATACAAGGCTCGGAGCTCGCGCTGGCCGGGACGAGCGAGCTGGTCGAACGCGATGCGGGATCGCTCGAACGTCGTGGGGGATTGGGGATCCGGGACCTCCCCCTCGGCGACTCGGGTCGAGAACCCGGCGCGACGACCTTCGCGCACGCCGGCGATCAAGACTGGGTCATGATGACTCGTGAAATAGAGGAAGGGCGCGGTCTCGCCGTATTCTTCTCCCATGAAGAGGAGCGGTAGGTAGGGCGGCAGCAAGAGAAATCCGGCCGCCAGCTTGAGTGCCTCGAAGGGCACAAGCGTGCTCAATCGTTCCCCACGGGGGCGATTCCCGATCTGGTCGTGATCTTGGACGCAGACGACAAATCGGTCCGCCGGGAGATCCCCCGCCGGCGCGCCGTGACGGCGGCGACGGTATTCTGAATATTGTCCCTCCAGGACAAATCCGGCCGCGAGGGCGACGCGAACCGCGTCGGGAAATGCGAAGTCGGCGTAGTAGCCGTCCCGCTCCCCCGTCACGCGCGCGTGGAACGCGTGGTGAAAGTCGTCGTTCCACGAGGCGTCAAAGCCTAACCCGCCGCTCGCCACCGGTTGGACGACACGCGGGTCGTTCAGGGCGCTCTCGGCAATGACGTGCACGCGCCGCTGTTCCGCGGCGCCTAAGTCGTGGATCGAGTCCGTCAGCTCGGAGAGAAAGGGCCGAGCGGTCGGGTCGATGATCGCGTGCACCGCGTCGACGCGCAGGCCGTCGAGGTGGGCCATCTGCACCAGATACCTGGCGCTTTCTAGGAAGTAACGGCGTACGTGGTCGCTTTCGGCCCCATCGAAATTGATCGCGGAACCCCAGGGCGTTCGATATCCTTCCGTGAAATACGGTCCGAACTCCCCGAGATGGTTCCCTTCGGGGCCCACATGGTTGTACACGACGTCGACGAACAACGCAAGCCGATGTCGATGACAGGCTTGCGCGAGCCGTTGAAGTTCGCTGATTCCTCCGTAGGAGTGTTGCACCGCGAACGGCAAGACTCCATCGTACCCCCAGTTCCGCGTGCCCGGGAACGCGGCGACCGGCAGGAGCTCGACCGCGGTGACGCCCAACTCGGCGAGCGAGGGCAGCCGATCGAGGACGCCGGCAAAGGTTCCCTCGGTGGAGAAGGTTCCTACATGGACCTCGTAGAAGATCAGGTCCGCGCGGTCGATCCCGTTCCATTCCTCCCCTGCCGAAGCGAACTCCTCGGGGAAGACGACTTCCGAGGGCCCCTCGACGTCCTCGGGCTGGCTTCGGGAAGCCGGGTCGGCGCGAGGGACTCCCTCGTCCAGGCAGAACTGATACCGGGTTCCGACCGGTACGTCCGCGACGTCCGCACCGAGGTATCCGCTCCCGAGGTCGGTCATCGATTCGGTCCTCGGCGAGGGCCGGTGGAGCACGAGCTCCACTCGCTGAGGCTTCGGGGCCCAGAGACGGAATCGTACCGCCCCGTTCGGCGCACGCGTCGCTCCCAGGGGGTCCGATCGGTGCAGCGAGATCACCTCGCCGGCCGAAGGAGGAGCACGCCGAGCGGGGGCAAGTCGAGGACGACCGATTGGGGCCACCCGTGCAAGGGTGTTTGAGTCGAGTCCACCCTCCCGGAAGTCCCCGCCCCGCTCCCGCCGAACTCCGTAGCATCACTGTTGGCGAGGATCTCCCAGGAACCGGGAAGGGGGGCTCCGATCCGGAAGGCGCTCCGAGGAACTGGGGTGAAATTGAGAACAACCAGGACGGGGTCTTGGGGATCGGCGCCTCGCCGGGCGAGCGAGAGCACGCTCTGGTTCGCGTCGTTCGGTTCGACCCACGCGAAGCCATTTGGGTCGTAATCGCGTTCGTAGAGCGCCGGCGTGCTGCGATAAATTTCGTTCAATCGGCGTACCCACGCTTGCACCCCCGCATGTTGGGGTGTCCCTACGAGATGCCAATCCAAGCTCTGATCGTGATTCCACTCTCTTTCCTGTCCGAACTCATCGCCCATGAACAGCAGTTTTTTTCCGGGGAGGGCGTACATGTATCCGTAGAGTAGTCGAAGGTTTGCCAGGCGTTGCCACAGATCCCCGGGCATTTTTTGCAGGAGCGATCCCTTGCCGTAGACCACTTCGTCGTGCGATAGCGGGAGGATGAAATTCTCGTGGTAAGCGTAGATCATTCGGAACGTCAGTTCCCCATGGTGCCAACGCCGATGGATCGGATCCTGACCAAAATAGGCGAGGCTGTCGTGCATCCATCCCATGTCCCACTTGTAGCCGAACCCCAGCCCCCCCATGGTCGTCGGCCGCGAGACCATCGGCCAGGCCGTCGACTCCTCCGCGACCGTCTGAGTTCCGGGGAACTGGCGGTACAGGGATTCGTTGAGCCAGCGCAGGAAACGGATCGCGTCCAGATTCTCTCGGCCGCCTTCATTATTGGCGATCCACTCCCCCGGCGCTCGGGAGTAGTCGAGGTAGAGCATGGACGCCACCCCGTCCACGCGGATCCCGTCGCCGTGGTACTGGTCGAGCCAGAATGACGCGCTACTCCCGAGGAAGCTCCGGATTTCGTGACGGCCGTAGTTGTAGAGGAAGGTATTCCAATCGGGATGGTAACCCCTCCGGGGGTCGGCATGCTCGAACAGGTGCGTCCCGTCGAAGTACGCAAGCCCGTGCTCGTCGCGCGGGAAATGCGAGGGAACCCAATCGAAGATCACTCCCACACCGGCCCGATGAAGGGTGTTGACGAGTTCCATCAGGTCTTGCGGAGTGCCGTAGCGCGCGGTCGGAGCAAACAGGCCGATCGGCTCGTACCCCCACGACCCGTAGAACGGGTGCTCCATCAGCGGCAGGAATTCGACATGCGTGAACCCCATCCTCGGCACATACTCGGCGAGGAGCGGGGCGGCTTCGCGGAAGGTGAGCGAGCGATCCTTTTCTTCCGGAACGCGCCGCCAGGATCCCAGATGGACTTCATAGATCGAGACCGGGGCCTCCAGCTGGAACCGTTCGCCCCGTTCCGCCATCCAGCGTGCGTCGTTCCACTCGTACTCTAAGTCCCACACGCGGGAGGCCGTGCCCGGGGGCTGTTCGTGGAGGAATCCGAAGGGATCCGCCTTATCGACCCGGTAGCCGGCGTACCGTGAGTCGATTCTGTACTTGTAGAGGGCACCTCGGCGCGCCGATGGCACGGTCCCTTCGAATATGCCCGAGCTCCCCCGGACCTCCAACGGGTCGGCGCCAGGAGTCCAGCCGTTGAATTCCCCGATGACGCTGACGCGTTCGGCGTTCGGCGCCCAGACGGCGAAGTAGGTGCCGTCCGAGGGCGCGTCGCCGGCCGGGTGGGCTCCCATGCGCTCATACAATCGCAAATGCGTTCCTTCGTTGAACAGATAGACATCCAGATCGCTCAGCGACGTATGCGACGATTCGCCTCGTGCGGGCGTCGTTTGGGATCCGACCGAGCGGGTTCTCGGAGTCATCACCGGTCCCTCCCGCCTGAGCGAGCCGCGTCGATCAGGTGCAACGTTTCTCGTACCGCGGGATCCGACTCCATGGCCGACCAAGGGCGGCCCATACGACGCGCAAAGTTAGGTCGATGCCGGCCCGTGGTCCCGGGCACGTTCTGCGGGATCGTCGCCCCGTCCAAGTCTTCGAGGTTCACCAGAAGGACACGCGCGGGGGAGCCGGCGAGCCGCTGCAACGCGGCCCGGCACGCCTCCTTCGTCGAGGATTCCTGGGGCGGCCAGGGCCCACCATTCGACCGCTCCCGGGGGTCGGGACCTCTCGTTTGGCGCTCGCGCCAATAGGCGGCGAAGGGGAGCATGTCGTGCGTGTTCAGCGATGCGAGCGATTCCCGGGGGACTCGTTGAAATCTTCCTCGTTCGTCCGGCCGGTCCCATTCCAACTGGGCGACGAACGAACGGAGGAGACCGTACTGTTTCAGGTCGGCCCGAACTTCGGGCGGGACGGTCCCCAAGTCCTCACCAACTAACACGGCCCCCGCTCGCTCGGCTTCTATCGACAGGATCGCGTAGTATTCGTTCGGGTGGTACCGTACATAGGCCCCGTCCCGGGCGGAGAAACCCGAAGGAACCCAGAACAGGCGGTGGAAGCCCATCACATGGTCGATTCGCAGCGCACGACCGACCTCAAGGTGGGCGCGAAGTGTCGCGCGGAAGGATTGGTAGGCCCGCTCGCGGATCCGTTCGGGATGGGGCGGTGGTAGGCCCCACCGTTGCCCGTCGGGAGCTCCGGGGTCGGGCGGTGAGCCGATCTCGGCGCCCCGGACATATACCTCTCGCTCTTCGCGCGCATCGAATCCGGTGGGGTGGACTCCGATAGGCAAGTCGAGATACAGCGCTACCCCGTGGCGTCGGCCCTCCGCCGCCAAACGTTCGAGCTGGCAGTGCGTCACCCACTGAACGTATCGATGGTAGTCGATCCCCCCGCGAGGGGTGTGGCGACGACCGGGACTATTCCTGGGTGATACCGGCGGAGGTTGTACCGGTCGGCCGCGCTCGACACGCGCACGGAAGTCGGCGTAGCGTTCGAGGTCGGGCGCCTGCGCGGCGTACTGATGGAATGCCTTCCAACGACGGGGGGAGGCCGTCCGTAGCTGGCGCGCCATTTCGGTGAAGACGCGCCGACGGAGGCGAGCTACTCGCCGGAAATCGACGGTCTCCTTCCGCTCGAGGCGGGAGATTGCCCGTCGAAAGGCGGGAGACCGCACGAGCGCACGCACACGCGGGCTCGATCGGTACTCGGGTTCGATGGTCGGGTCGGCGTAGATCTCGTTCCAGAAGCGGCGGCTTACGGGGCGATACGGGCTCGGATCGTAGGGGTGGTCGAGGAATGAGGCGAGGATCGGAAGCGTTCCGACGAACGACGCGCCCTGTTGCCCGGCCCAGCGGACGACCCGCTGCAGCGACGAGAGGTCGCCGCACCCCCAAGTCCCGGTGGTTCGAAGGGCGTACGTCGGTACGAATACACCCCACGCACGTTGGGGAGCGAGCCGGGGTCGTACGGGCCGACGAGGAGCGACGAAGAGATTCGTACTGGCGCTCCATCGATCTCCTTTCAGCTCGAGTGAGTGATATCCGATCGGAAGATCGAATGGCAAGTGTAGAGGGCGCCCCTCCCTCCTGCTCCGAACGGTACCGCGTCGGACCGTGAGCTCGGAGCAGACGACCTGCCCATCCTCGCGGATCAACCTCGCCGATAGGCGCGGGTCCGCCGCTTTCTGGCGGGGCAGGCAGACGTGGATCTTCCGGGGCTCCCCGGAGCGAAGGACACATACCGGAGGAACAATCCGGGTGTCCCGGCGCACCCGAGCGACGGCGAGCAGCTCAGGCGCCTCGCTCGCTCGGTCGATTGGGACCCCGAGCACCCGAAGAACCGCGCAAAGCGAAGCCGGTACCACCGTCCGCCGGCGGTTCCCGGAATCCACGTACGTCGGGAGAACTCCCTGCAAATTCGCTAGCCGGTGGAGCGCGGTCTGCTCCGAGCCCGTCATGGGGCGGATCGAGGGGGGCCTAGAATGTATTCGATTCCTCGCAACGGCACCTCGACCCACGCGGGCCGATTCCGGAACTCGTAGGAGAGCTCGTACACCACCTTCTCCGCGACGAACGCTTGAAGGAGCAGGTCGAACTCGCCCTGGTCCTTCGGGAGGAACGCCACCTCGGTCGTGGCTCCCCGATACGCCCGTAGAAACTCCGCACCTACCCATTGGACCCACATGCGGGCGGCCGTCGCAAGCTCGGTGCCCAGATCCGGCTTCCCGAGTTGGGGGCCCACCAACTGCCGCCACGCCGCGTTCGCGGCGTAATCGAACGAGCGGAGCATGCCGGCAACGTCCCGCAGCGGCGACCGTTTGATCCGGCGTTCACTGACCGAACGCGTGGGTTCGCCCTCGAAATCGATGATAACGAAATCCTTCCCCGTCCAGAGGACCTGCCCCAGATGATAATCGCCATGAAGCCGCGTCCGCATCGCCGACATGCGCCGCCCGAGGAGCGCCCGGAACCGCGCGTCGACCTCTGCCTCGCGAGGCAGCACGGCTTCCGCGAGCTGGGCGACGGGGCCGGCCAAGGTCGCCCGTCGCTCCCGCAGCAGTTCGAACGCCTGGCGACGCTGCGCTTGCATCGTTTGGTAGATCGAGCGCAGGTAGAGGGGATCGAATGGCTCGGGAGCGAACGCGGGGTCGAGGGGATCGCTCGCCAAGGCACGATGAAGTTCCGCGGTCCGGACGCCGAGCAAGCGGGCGAGTACGAGATACGGACCGATCAAGTCCGCGACATCGGGCGGGGTCGACCCGGATCGGAGCTCGAATCGGGAGAGGACGCCCTCCGGGAGGGAGCGGCCGGTCGCCAAGCGCGCCCGCACGCGATCGAAGTAGACCGAGAGGTTCCGCAACGTCATTTCCCAGGCGTCGCCCTCGTTGGGAACATACTGGTGGACGGTGGCCAACGTCTGGGCCGCGCCGTTCTCGGGTGCGAGCGTCAAGGTGCCGAGCAGGGGCGCGGTGTGCGGAAATCGATTTCCGGCTGTGAGGAACTCACCGATCTCCGCTTCGGGATTGAGACCGGGTTCGATCGTCCGAAACACCTTCACGATGAAACGCTCGCCGACCCGGGCCGATGAATTCGACTGTTCCGCGCGCACGGGCTCTACGGGTTGCGCGAGATCGATTGCGAGAGAATCCCGTCGGAACGCTTCGGTGTGCGCGGCGATCAATTCGCCCGCGGCCGAGTTATGACGCGTGTTATGGGCCACGTGTTCGACGAGCGCCCGAATGAACGTGGGATCTTGCGCCGCATCGAAGAGCACGGTGGGGCGGCCCAAATCACCGGGCCGGAAGATCGCGAGCACCGAGGAGGGTGTGTTCTTGAGGATCTCTTCGCTGCGGGCCGGGTCGGCGAATGCGAGGGGAATGAGGTAGCGCTGCGGGTCCCCGGTTGCGAACTCCACGTCCACGGAGACCAGCCGAAACACCGCGTCGCCGTGTCCCATCTGGGTTTCTACGCTGCCGCGGACCGAGGTGGGGGTCTGACCCTTCCCCCGGAACCATCGCCGTCCCCACAGGAAGCCCGGCAAGACGGACTGGAGTTTCGCGCGAACTTCGTAGCGTTCGACCGTCTCCCAACCGGGCGGTTCGGCCAATTCGAGGGGTTGCCAGTTGGCGCTGGGGGCGACTACCCCCGGGATTGGGCCGTGCTCGAGGCGGAACCAGAGGAAATCATAGGCCCCCAGCGAAAGCCGATACGTCGAGGTCTCGATCTTAGGGAAGACGGTCAAGCCGGTTAACTCAATCGGCACCGACCCCGCGTAGGCGCTGAGGTCTAACTCCACGCTTTGGGCAAACCGGGAGAGGTTCGCAACCACGAGCACGTTCTGGGTGCCATCCGTTCGAATGTAGGCGAGCGTCCGCGCGTTCTCGGGGCGAAGGAAATTAATCGAGCCGCGGCCGAACACTCGATTCTGCTTGCGGAGAGCGATCAATCGCTTGGTGTGCCAGAGAAGCGAGCGGGGGTTCGACTGCTGAATCTCGACGTTGACCGCCTCGAAGTGATACTCGGGGTTGACGATCACGGGCAGGTACAGGCTCTGCGGGTTCGCCCGCGAGAAGCCCGCGTTCCGGTCGGGGCTCCACTGCATCGGGCTGCGGACCCCGTTGCGGTCGCCCAAAAAGATGTTGTCGCCCATGCCGATCTCGTCGCCGTAGTAGAGGACGGGAGTGCCGGGAAGCGAGAGGAGGAGGCCGTTCATGAGCTCGATCAGGCGTCGATCGTTGTTGAGCAACGGGGCCAATCGCCGGCGGATCCCGAGGTTGACGCGCGCGCGAGGGTCGGCCGCGTAGACGCGGTACATGTAGTCCCGTTCTTCGTCGGAGACCATCTCGAGCGTGAGCTCGTCGTGGTTCCGCAAAAAAAGGACCCACTGGGAGTCCACCGGGATCGTCGGCGTCTGCTCGAGAATGTCCACGATGGGAAATCGGCTTTCCGTGCGGGTCGCCATGAACAAGCGCGGCATCAGGGGAAAGTGAAACGCGGTGTGGCACTCGTCCCCGCGCCCTTCTCCGAAGTAGCGCGCGGCATCCTCCGGCCACTGATTTGCCTCCGCGAGGAGCATGCGGCCCTTGAACTTCGCGTCGATGTGCGCGCGGAGCTTTCGGAGGAACGCGTGGGTCTCGGGAAGGTTCTCGCACGTCGTACCCTCCCGCTTGAACAGATACGGCACGGCGTCGAGCCGCAGCCCGTCTACCCCGATATTCAGCCAAAAATCGAGCACATCCAGGATCGCGCGCTGGACCTCGGGGCTGTCGTAATTCAGATCGGGCTGATGAAAGTAAAATCGGTGGAAGTAGTAGGCACCCGCGACCTCGTCGAACGCCCAGTTGGACGTCTCAAAGTCCTTGAAAATGATGCGCACGCCGGCGAATCGATCCCGCGAGTCGCTCCAAATGTAGAAGTCGCGCTCGGGTGACCCGGGCGCCGCTCGCCGCGCCCGTTGGAACCACGGATGTTGAATCGAAGTGTGATTGAGCACCAGCTCGGTGATCACGCGGATACCGTAGTCGTGGGCGCGCCGGAGGAATGCACGAAAATCGCGGAGGGTTCCGAAGCTCGGCTGGACGTTGCAGTAGTCGGAGATATCGTAGCCGTCGTCCCGCATCGGCGACGGGTAGAACGGAAGCAGCCAGACCGCGGTCACTCCGAGATCGCGCAGATAATCGAGCTTCCCGGTCAATCCTACGAAATCGCCCTGTCCGTCCCCAGAGCTGTCGGAAAAGGCGCGGACGTGGAGTTCGTAGATCAGAGCGTCCTTGTACCAGGTCGCATCCGACTTGTTCGGGGCAAAGTCATTCGAGCCGATCTCGTCGTCCTCGGGTTGCGCGTTCGCGTTCAAAGCATTCCCCGTTTCGGTGCGAGTGCAAGGATATGGGCCGGCATCTCGTTGGGGCGCAACTCGACGAAATTGCGGCGCCCTTGCCACACCCAGCGGCCGCCCGAGAGGAGGTCATGAACCTCGTACGGCTGTTCCGCTCCCAGGCCGAACACTCCCACATCGAGATCGGTCCACCCGGCCTGGACGTGCTTCGGGTCAAGATTCACGAACACGAGTAAATGATCGCCTCCGTCCTCGGCGGATCGCGAATAGGCGAGGATCTGATCATTTTCGATGCGCTGGAACACGAGCGAACCGACCTCCCGTAACGCGACATGTTCGTGCCGGATGCGGTTGATCTGGGTCACCACGCTTGCGATCGATTGGGGGGAGGTGGGGTCCCACAGTCGCATTTGATACTTTTCTGAATCGAGGTACTCTTCTTGGCCGGGCACGAGCGCACGGCCTTCAGTGAGTTCGAACGCCGGCCCATAGATGCCGTAGTTGGGCGAAAGGGTGGCGGCGAGAATCAAACGGGCGATGAACGCGGGCCGACCGCCGTGCTGGAGGTATTCTGTGAGAATATCCGGGGTATTGGGCCACAGATGGGGGCGGAAGAACTCCTTCGGTTCCGGCCCATGGAGCTCCTGGAAATACGCCGTCAGCTCGACCTTCGTGTTGCGCCAGGCGAAGTAGGTGTAGGAATGGGTGAACCCGACCTTCGCGAGCTCATACATGACCTTCGGTCGTGTGAACGCCTCGGCAAGAAACATCACGTCCGGATGTTTGGATCGGACCGTGGCGATCAGCCATTCCCAGAACGGGAACGGTTTCGTGTGCGGGTTGTCCACGCGGAACCGCCGGACGCCCTGGTCGACCCAGAATTCGACGACCTCGCGCAGGGCCTCCCATAGCTCGGGCCACGCCTCGGAGTCAAAGTCGAACGGATAGATGTCGTCGTACTTCTTCGGAGGGTTTTCAGCAGGACGGATGGAGCCGTCGCGCCGATGCCGGAACCATGCCGGATGCTCCGTTACCCACGGGTGATCGGGGGAGCACTGAAAGGCCAAATCCAGCGCCACGTCGAGACCCAGGGCGTGAGCCTCCACGAGGAGACTCTGGAAGTCCTCTAGTGTGCCGAGGTCGGGGTGAATGGCCGTATGGCCGCCGGTGGGCGACCCGATCGCCCACGGGCTACCCGGATCGGTCGCCTCCGCCACCGGAGAGTTGTTCGGCCCGCGGCGGTTCGTCCGCCCGATCGGATGGATGGGGGCGAGATACACGACGTCGAAGCCGAGTCCAGCGATGTAGGGAAGCCATCGCTCGACGTCCGTGAAGGTGCCGGATCGACCGACCGTGTCGGACGTGGAACGGGGAAATATCTCGTACCACGCGCTCGCGCCGGCGTCACTCGGATCGACGGTCACCCGCAACTCGGGGCGTCCGACCGTGATGCGGGCCGGTTCGGGCTCGACCGAGAGCTCAGCGCGGGCGAGGGTCAGCGCGCGGGTCACCGCCGCCGCCGGGTCGGCGTGGAGAGCGCTTTCGAGTTCGTAGGCTACTTCTTGGAGCTTTCGCGCCAACGATCCACGGGCGCCTTCGGCCCCCTTCCGCAGCAGTGCAATACCTTCGGGGATTTCCGAGATGCCGGTTTGGCCCCCCTTGGTACGGTTTCTAAGCTCCTCGAGCCAAGTACCAATTGGATCGATCCACGCCTTCACACGGTACTCATAGGTGCCCATCTCGGACGCGGTGAAGCCGGCCTGCCATCGGTCGTTGTCCGCCGGATGCATCGGCACCCGCGACCAGAGGCGTGTTCCCACGCGACGATATTCTAAGAAGGCCGTGATCTCGTCCGTCCCGTCGGCAAAGATATCCGCACGAACGAGAACCGAGCTGTTGGCGATCCGACGGATCGGAAACCGGCCGCCGTCGATTACGGGGGCGATATTCTCTACCGCTACCCGCCTGCGGCCGTCAGGTAAGTTCGTCAGATGCTCACTCCGTTCTCCGCGGGTTTCGGGGGCGTGCCCTGACGGAGATACGTCCGTTCAAGACCAGGGGCTTGAAACTGGTTTCGGGTCGACAGGAAAGCTCGGAATCTCGACGGTGCTTAAGGGGGGAAGTGTCCGCGCTACTGGCCATGGGGGCGCACGATGGATGATTTGCCGGCGCGGGGGATTGCCGGCGTCTCGATTCTCGCCGCGTTCGATCGACGCGACCAAATGCCCTCCCACTGAATCCAATGTCCGCGCGGGGGAGGGCTGCGAGCGGTTACGATGCTGCGTAGTGGGAGGACCGGAAGGAAACCATCCCCGACCAATCCTTCGAGCTCGGGGCGGCTAAAGAAGTGAATCGTCACGCCTTCCTTGGGACCCGCGTGGTACTGCACAGTAAACCGTCCATCTTCGCCTTGTTCGACCACCTCGTGGGCGAACTCCGGCTCAGTTCCGATCGCGTTTACGCGTATGCAGAAGAGACCGCCGGGGGCAACGTGCTCTCGGGCCGCTAGAACCGCCCGGTGCGTTGTCGCCTCGCTCCCATGCTGGAAAACTTGAATGGCGATGACAACGGCGAACCGGACCCTGGTGTCGAGGGCGCGGAGGTCGCCGCGGACGAGCGGCCGGACCTGTTCCGGCGTCCGCTGGGTGAGCTGTCTCAGCGCCGTAAATGAGATGTCGAGCCCTACTAGGTCGAGGCCCCCGTTGGCCAGGGGGACGTAGTTTCGGCCGTTCCCGCAACCTATGTACAGCCCTTTCGCGGAGCTCAACCCGCGCGCGGCCAACGCCGATTGAATCTCCTTGACGAAGTCGATCGGGGGTTCGTCGAGGTACCGTCGATGGCGATATTCCGACTCCCAAGATCGGACAACCGCAGGACTAGTCATCGGCACCCCAGCTCCAAGGAGTTCTTCTCAGGCGTGGTAGGGCCCTACGGCGAGGAGGCCCGACTGAGCTGCTTCAGGAGCGGTGGGAGCTCGGAGAGCGTTTGAATTGTGAGTAATTCGGGCGAGCCAGGCAGGCCTTTGCGATTGATCCAGATCGGCACCAGCCCGCTCCGCCGAGCTCCTTCGACATCCGCCGATAGGGAATCCCCCACGTGGACGACATCGGAGGCGGCGCAGCCGGCCCGCTCCAGGGCGCGCTGGAACATCGCGGGAGCGGGTTTCTCGGCGCCCACTTCCTGCGAATAGGTCACGCTTTCGAAGAACGGGTCGATTCGGTGGTACTTGAGTACCTTCATCAGACCATCGTGATGGTTGGAGAGCAGTCCCATCCGGTATCCCTGCGCCTTCAGCTCGGTCAGAAGGTCCCGGGTTTCGGGGTAGAGTTGGACGCTCGAAGGATCATCGAAAATCTCCTGCACTGCCGTTTCAATTTCGTCTCTCCGCTCTCGAATTCCAAGCCGGTCCATCAGGGCTCGGTCGTACAGATGCCAAAATTCGTCCGTGCGTCCCACGTAAGAATAGATTCGGCCCCCCAGCTCTAGGTCGACGTGCTCGATCGCCTCCTCGACCTCCGCCTCAGCTAGCGATACGTTGTATTTGGGAAAGGTTTCCGTCCAAACCGACGCGGGTCGCTTGAACTTAGGCGTCGGCTGGGCAAGAGTGCCTCCGAAATCGAGGAAGACGGCTCGAACGTTCATTGATTCGTCAGGACTCGAGTCCTCGCCTCGCCGTAAAGGGGAACGGCCTCGACTCCTGAGTCCCCCCACCCGAGATGAGTAAATCCGGATAAGATCAGCCGAGGGAGGGAATCGAACCCCCAGGAAACGGATCTGCAGTCCGTCGCATTAACCATTCTGCCACCTCGGCGCGGTCGGTCGGGAGGCCGCCCGCGCTTAAAGCCCTCGGGGCGCCGCGATTCAAATCGGTCGAAGGCCCCGTCCCAATCGACGCCGCGTGGTCCGAAAGGCGAGGCGGGCGCGACCCCATCCCGTCAACGAGTCGCCCGCGCCGGTCACGCGCCCGCGCCGTAGCGCTTCGAGAATATCGTCGAGCGAATCGACCTCCCCCGGAAACTCCGTGAACGCGCGTCCGAGATCCGAGAGCTCGTGCGCGTCGCTTCCCCCGGTGGAGCCTATCCCCCGTCGCGCGGCGATGACCTCGGCACGTGCATTTGCGAGGGTTGAGTTGTGTCCGTTGACCGACTCGATCGCTGCGACCGGTGCCCTTGCCGCGAGTCGACGGCCAACTCCGTGCGACCATCGCAATGGGTGCGCCAAGACCGGGATTCCGCCGCGATCTCGGACCCAGTCCAGTGTATCGGCGAGGGGTCGGTAGATGGGGGGCAATTCGGCCAATCCGTAGACCAGGAGGTGACCCTCTTGCGTTGATACCTCGATTCCCGGAAGGAACCACAGCCTCGGATACTGGCGATTGAGTTCGCGTAACGCCGCGTGACCGAGGACCGTATTGTGGTCGGTCAGGGCGAATCCTTGGAGACCGGCAAGCCCGAGCTGATCCGCGATCGCCCCGAGCGTTAGGGTGGAGTCCGGCGACGATCGACTGTGGACATGCAGGTCCAAACGGATTCGGTCCATCACCGTACCCGAACCCCCGGGGCCGGACCCGCCGGTACGTGGAGTAGTAACTCCGGGCCGAAGGAAAGCACCTCGCCCTCGCCCGAGGATTCCGGCCGGATACGAACCACAACCCTAGTCCCGACCGGCCACTCCCCAGCAACGGCAACCATACGACCGCCCACATCGACATTCGACCGCTGTGGCTCGGTACTAGGCCCGACCTCCCCGACCAGGAGGGGGCTGGCATCGAATTGTTCGTAGCTGATCGTCGGGCTTGCGTCCGAGCCTCCCTGCACGAGCCGCCCATTGGCGACGGACTCGGGGGGCTCCAAGAGCACCACGAGATCGCCGGAGTCAGCGGCAAGGAGCATTCCCTGGGAAGTGATTCTGCGGATTGTGCGGGGTGCCAAATTCGCGAGGATCGCGACGCGCTGGCCCACCAATTCATCTGCGGCGAAGTACGGTCGGATCCCGGCTACGATCGTCCGGGGGCGAGATTCCCCTAGGTCGATGGTCAACACGTAGAGTTTGTCGGCGGACGGATGCGGCTCGGCCCGCAGTATTTGGCCGGCCCGGATCACCAGCGGAGCCGCCCCCTGGGAAGACGGAACGTCGGCCGGAGCGACCTCGGGCTGGCGGGGGGGAGCCTCGCGGCGGGGGAACAGGGGTTGGATCGGACCGAGCTCCTGACCGGGCGTCGGAGGAACGAGCGCTTGGTCCCAATCTCCCGCGAACGGAGCCGTTGCGTACCCGAGCATCTTCCAGAGCGCCGCTGAGGAGAACGGCAAAACGGGCGACAGCCAGATGGCTGCGGCCTTGAGGATCCAGAGACCTTCATACAACGTCTCCTGGCGCGCGGCTTCCGAGGATTGCCACGGACGGGCTTCGTGGATCCTCCGATTCGCCTCGCGAATCTCTCCCAAGGCTAGGTCAAGCGCCTCTTTCAGATGGACAGCTTCGTATTCCGATGTGATCCGCTCGTGTTGGGCTTGGATGCGACGGCCGATTCCCTCGGGTCGTTGGGGGTCCCAGTTGTGGGGTGGTACGGGCACTCGGCCGTGCTCGCGATCTCGGGTCAGCACCAGGATCCGCTGCGCGAGGTTCCCGTACTGATTCGAGAGAATCTCCTCGCTGAGCTGCTCCAATTCCTGCCCATCAAAGTTCGTGTCGTGATTCTGCGGCGCCAGCAGAGTTGCGTAGAATCGAATGACGTCGGGGGCGTAGCGTGCGAGCAGGGAGGGGATGAACGCCTCCGCGTCTTCTGTACGCGACTTCGAGATCTTGCCACCCTGGATGTTCATCCATTCGTTAGCCGGTACGTCATAAGGAACTTGGAGCCCCCCAGTTCCAAAGAGAATGCCCGGCAAGATGATCGTGTGGTGGAAGATGTTGTCCTTGCCCACGAAATAGTACTGATGCACCCGCTCCGCCGGGTCCCAATACCGCTTCCAAGCCGCCTCACGACCGGCGCGAATCGCCCACTCCCGGGACGCCGATAGATACCCGATCAAGGCTTCGAACCAGACGTAGAATCGCTTGGAGTCGTACCCGTCCAAAGGAATCGGCACGCCCCACGTAAGGTCGCGAGTGATTGGGGTCGGCCGAAGTCCCGCTTCCAAGAAATTGCGAGCCGTTCCGAGGACGCTAGGCCGCCAATGATCTTGGCGGGCTACGTATTCACCGATCTGCGGGCTTAGCTTGTCGAGCTCGAGGTAAAAATGCTCCGACGGAAGAAAGATCGCCGGAGTGCCATCGAGGCTGCATTTGGGGTCGCCGAGCTCCCTCGGTGTCACGACTCGCCCACAATTGTCGCATTCATCTCCCCGCGCTGTGGGAGAGCCGCAATGCGGACAAGTTCCCATCAGGTATCGATCCGGAAGGAAGCGTTGGTGCTTCGGGCAATAGGCGTTCTCCTCGGTTTGGCGCCGGATGAACCCGTGTTCGAGGAGGGCGAGGAATACTTCCTTGACGGTACGCTCGTGAACGATCGTGTGCGTATTCGTAAAGAGGTCGAAAGCGACCCCGAGCTCCCGGAACGCCTCGCGATTGATGGCGTCGTAGCGATTCGCGATGACGTCGGGAGTCGTCCCTTCTTGCTCCGCCCGCACCAGAGTCGGCGTTCCGTGCATGTCGGATCCGGACACCATGAGCACCTCGTGGCCCCGCAACCGGTGGAAGCGCGCGAACTCGTCCCCCGGGAGGTAGGCGCCGGCTAGATGTCCGATGTGGAACGGGCCGTTGGCATACGGCCACGCCACTCCCACAAAGATACGCGTCATCGCCCCTCCCTGAACTTTCTTCGACCGAACGACGGGCCTATAGGTTTTCCCCGGGGGGCGTTTCGCACTCCTTCGGTGCGGCTTTTATCCTGAAAGCTGCGTCCCCGAACTGTGTCGACCCCGGAAGTACCGATGCGCCGGCCTTCCTCCCCCGAGGTTGACGCGCTCATCGGGGTAAAGCGCCCCGTTCTGTCGCATGGGTTCGTCACATTGGTAGATTACATGGGGAACGATGCGGCCATCGTCCAGGCGGCCCGAGTTTCCTACGGAGAGGGAACGAAGTCGATCCGCGATGACCGCGGCCTGATTCGCTATCTGATGCGTCATCGCCATACGACGCCCTTCGAAATGGTCGAGTTCAAGTTTCTCATCCGACTCCCCATCTATGTCGCCCGTCAGATGGTCCGTCACCGGACAGCGTCTCTGAATGAAGCGAGCGCCCGGTATTCGGTCGTCACCGACGAATACGAGGTACCGGTTGCGGAGGAGGTGCGCCACCAATCGACGCGCAACCGTCAGGGGCGGGGAGATCTCCTCCCTTCGGTCGTGGTGGAGCGGTTCCGCGCCAATCTCGATCGGATCTCGAAGGAGGCATACGCGGCGTATTCGGAGGCGCTGGAACAGGGAGTCGCCCGAGAGACGGCCCGACTGCTGCTCCCTGTGGCGTACTATACCCAATGGTACTGGAAGATCGACCTGTGGAACCTGTTCCACTTCCTCTCCTTGAGACTCGATCCGCACGCCCAAGAAGAGATCCGTCTCTACGCTGCCGAGCTCGCGACGTTTGCGCGCGCGGTCTGTCCGATCGCGTACGAAGCGTTCGAGGATTTTTCGCTCGGAGGCCTCAATCTGAGTCGTCGGGAACAACGTGCGGTGAAGGAACTTCTGAAGGGTGCGACGCCCGAAGCCGCCTGTGCCTCGGCCGGGCTTCCCCTGCAACGCGAGGACGGGAAGGCGATGACCACCGGCGAGGGAGTCGAATTCTTGGAGAAGCTCGAGCGAGTCCGCGCCTCCCTGCCGTAGAGTCGCTGGCGCGCCCCGCCCAAGGGAAACTACCGGACCGACCGGAACCGTGCCGTCGCGAGGGATTGGTCCCGCGTCAGAAACGAGGCGTATCTCCGCCTTCGAGAGTGAACCCAGGGCGGGGGGGAAAGTCCGGCAGATGCTCGGGGAACCGGCCCGGCCACACGGGGCGGAGCGCCTCGCGCGCCGCATCGGATTCGGGTCCTTCCGCGATCAGGTCGGCCAACCGACGCATCGCGCCACCGGCCCGCATGACCCCGAAGCCGTTGTATCCCGCGGTAACGAACAGCCCCGCCGCGTTGGGGACCGGTCCGACGAGCGGGCGACGGTCGAAGGTCGAGGAGCATACCCCGGCCCAAGACGAAATGAGCTCGCTGTCGGCCCACCCCGGAAATCGGTGCGTCAGGCTCTCGGCGAGATGAGTGATGAACCGCTCGTCGCCGCCGGTCTGGAAGTTCTCGGGATTGGCCTCCTTCCGCTCGGTTCCGTCCCCGCCGAGAATCCGATCCGGTCCTTCCGGTCGCACGTAGACGTCGAGATCGATGTCGTGACCCGATGGGAACGGATCCGCCGGGAGCGTCGGGGGTCGAAGCAGGGCGGCTTGCGTCCGATACGGGGTCAGGGGCAGGGGGTGACCCAGGTCGATCAAGAGTCGTTTGCTCCAGGCACCGGCCGCAATGACCAGTTGGTCGGCTCGAAATTCCCGACCGCCGGTACGGAGAAGGAATCCTCCCTCGGGCAAGGACTGGACCGACTCCATCGATTGACCGAAATCGAACGTTGCGCCGGCTTGGCGCGCCCCTTCCGCATAGATCGTGGCGATCGCGCTGGGGGTCACGCACGCATCGTGACGGCCGATGATCGCGGCCCGCACGTCCTCGAAGTGTCCCTGAGGCAGCCACCGAGCGAGCTCCGACGGCGTTGCTTCCTCGACCTCCACTCCCCACGACTTGAGTCGCTGGAGCGTTTCCCAGACGATCGGCTCGGCCACGGGGTCGCTCGTCCATCGTACGAAACCGTTCTGGAGGTATGCGGTCGGATCCCACCGGCTCGCGAGGTCGGCATACTCGCGATGCGATTCGCGGGTCACGAGCACATCCCAATGGTCCCACAATTGTTCCGTGACGATGCCGGCGGCCCGACCCGTGGCGCCTGCCGCCGGAGTACGGGGGTCGTAGACCAGGATAGGTCCTACGTTGCGCCGCGTCAGATGGTAGGCGAGCGCCGTACCACAGATCCCGGCTCCCAGCACGAGGACAGGATATCGCGGGGCGCTCACGGCGAAGCCGGAACCGGGCGGGGGATTAATACTGCGGCTTCGCGCGCGTGTAGGCGTTCCGAAGGGCCTGCGTGTCGACGTGCGTGTAGATCTGCGTGGTTGCGACCGAGGCATGGCCGAGCAACTTCTGGATGTAGCGAATGTCGCACCCGCGGCTCAGCAACGCTGTAGCGAGGGTATGACGCAGCATATGCGGCGTCACTCGGCGCGGGATCTGCGCATCGTGCGCGGCGCGGCGGATCAATCGCTCTACGGTGACGGGACCAACGGGAAAGAGGCGGGGGGTCGATTCGCCGGCGAGCGTTCGTTCCGTCAGATATCGGTCGATCGCGGCGCGCGTCCGATCTTCGAGCACGACCTCTCGATCCTTGTCGCCTTTCCCGGATCGAACGTGCAACACGTTCCGCTCAAATTCCAGGTCCTCGAGTTGCAGATGGCACAGCTCGCCGACCCGGAGACCGCAGAAGGCAAGCACGTGAACGATCGCCGAATCGCGAGGCGACGATCGAACGGCTTCGAAGAGGCGATGCATCTCCTCTTCCGTGAGATAGTGCGGAAGTCGCTCCGGGCGTCGCGGCGGTTCGAGCTGATCCGCGGTCGTCAACCCCACGGATCGGAAGAAGGCCGCCAGACCCCGCACCGTCGTGTAGACGGAGTTCTTGGAATAGTGTCGTTGGAGCACCAGGTATTCCCGGAACGACTCCAAGTCGGCGAGCGTGACGTCCTCGGGAGCCTTCTGGGCGTAAGAAAGGAACGTACGTGCGATGTGGCCGTACTGTTTGACCGTACACGGACTCCGTTCCAAGGCCTGGAGCGAACGTTGGAACCGATCGACGAGCGCCGGAACCGAGAAGGTCATCACGGGCGCTTCGAGTTCCGACCCCGGGGGAATGGGACCCAACCGTCGTCGACTGGAATTGCGAGGATGCGGGGCCGGATCTGCCGCCATGCATCCGTCTCTTCCTCGGGGCGAGCTAGTTAATCGTTGTCCCCGAGTGGCAGCATCCGCGACGCTCGTCGCTCAAATACGCGGGGACCGTGCGTCGATCGTGCGTTGCTCTCAGTGCGACGACGAGGCGATCATCGATCAACCGTACGCGAATCGCCACCTATGCGACCGGCACTTTCGAGACTCGGTCCGCGAGCGGGTGCGACGAGAATTACATCGACAGCTGCCTCGCTTCCGGGGCGGCACGGTGGCGGTCGCGCTATCGGGCGGCAAAGACTCGTCGGTCGCCCTCGCCCTAACGCAGCGCTACTTTCTTCGTCGCCCCGCGGTGCGTCTTACCGCGATTACGGTCGACGAGGGGATCGCGGCGTATCGTCCCGCGACGATCGCCGCGGCCGAGCGGCTGACGCGCGCGCTGGGCGTGGAGCACGTGATCGTTCGAGCGGCGGACGAGCTGGGCGTGACGACTGATTCGGCCGCGCTTCGGATGGCCGGCACAATTCCCTGCTCGTATTGCGGAGTGTGGCGGCGTCAACTCTTGAATCGCGCCGCGCGTGCGATCAGAGCCGACGCGCTCGTGCTGGGCTTCAATCTCGATGATCTGGCCCAGACCGTGCTCATGAACCTCGCCCGAGCGGAGCTTCCGCGCATCGCCCGCATGGCCCCCCACCGCCATCAACAACCAGGCTTGGTACCCCGGCTGGCTCCGCTCGCCCCCATCCCCGAGCGGGAGGTGTATCTGTTCGCTCGATTGGAAGGCCTCCCCTTCGACCACGGAGAGTGTCCTCACGCCCGAGCGGCGGCTCGCAACGTATTCCGCGAGGTGGTTTGGCAGTTGGAAGATTCGCTCCCCGGTACACGCCACTCGCTGCTGCGCACGCAGCAACAGCTCGCGGAGTTGCTGGCCGAAAACGAAGCGCCGGGGGTGGGCCCTGGGCGTTGCGAGGCGTGCGGAGAGCCGTCGGCAAGCCGCCTCTGCCGGGCCTGTGAGTATCTACGGATCGCGCAAGGGGCGGGGGCAACGGAGGCGGGCGCCTGATGGCGGAGTCTTCCGCCCTAGAGCCTTCAAGTGACCCACGGCGTTCGGTGATGAAGCGCGTGTTCGTCGCTGGGGCTGGCATCATGGGGAGTGGGATCGCGGCTCAATGCGCCCTTGCCGGTTATCCGGTCACCCTGGAAGACGTCGACGAGGAACGGTCGCAACGCGGTCGTCTGAACGCCGAGCGCGCCCTCGAAAAAGCCGTGGCGCGGACGAAGCTCTCTCCCGCCGACAAGGACGCGGCCCTGGCTCGCATCGATACCGCGATCGGACTACGCCGGTCCGAATCGGCCGCGATCGTCGTCGAAGCGGCCCCCGAACTGCTGGAGATCAAGCGTGCGCTCTTTCAGGAACTCGAAGCGATCGTGCCGGCTGCGACGCTCCTCGCGTCCAACACCTCGTCCTTGCCCATCACCTCGATTGCCTCCTCGCTTAAGAACCCGGGCCGCGTCGTCGGGATCCATTTCTTCAATCCGGTCCTCCAGATGCCGCTCGTCGAGATCATCCCCGGGCATCGGACGCGGCCGGAGACGGTCCAGGCCGCCCGAGAATTCGCGGAGCGTCTCGGAAAGACGATCGTGCTATCGAAGGATACGCCCGGGTTCGTGACGACCCGCGCGCTCGCGGTCCTCGTCAACGAGGCGGCGTGGATGCTGTACGAGGGGACCGCGACCAAGGAGGATATCGACACGGCGTACCGACTCGGCTTTCACCATCCCATGGGGCCGTTCGAACTCATTGACCTGGTCGGGCTCGATACGGCTCTGTCAATCCTCGATGTCCTTTGGGATGGGTTCCGGGACTCCAAGTACCGCGCTTGCCCTCTCCTACGTACGATGGTGCAGGCCGGGAAATTGGGCCGGAAGTCAGGCGAAGGCTTCTACACTTACCCCCGTGACGCGAAAGGTGGGGCGTGAGCGCCCTCGAAGACCTCCTGATTCTCGTCCTCGTCGCGTTGATTCCCGCCCTGATCTATCTTACTTGGGTACGGCAGACCGAGCGATACAACCGCCAGGCCTGGGGGGGATTGCTCGGGTCGTTCGCGTATGGAGCGATCGTTGCGACGATCGTTGCGGGGATCCTGGAGCTCATCATCGTCGAAGTGGGGACCTCGGTATCGGTGCA
The DNA here is from genome assembly GCA_049300255.1 of Thermoplasmata archaeon. GTDB lineage: Archaea > Thermoplasmatota > Thermoplasmata > Lutacidiplasmatales > UBA184 > Lutacidiplasma. The sequence goes on along the minus strand of JBAQJJ010000024.1, from coordinate 101,716 downwards.
TTATCCGGGACCCGAGTTCCTATTCCTCAACGGTAATTCGACGGCCGGAGTTTTCTTTCTCGTCCTCGTCGTGGCCCCCTTCATCGAGGAGGGCCTCAAGGCGAGTGGCGTCGTGCGGGCGGGTTCGGCCTTCCGGGTCGTCGCGGACGGGCTCGTATTCGGCGCCGCGGTAGGGCTCGGATTCGGGTTCTTCGAGACCTTCCTCTACGGCGTGAGCGCGTACGCTGTCGGCGGCCTTACGGCGGGAGTGACGCTGATCGTCATTCGCAGCCTTTCCAGCGTGCTGCTGCACGGAAGCTCGACGTCGATGTTCGGCTACGGCTACGCGCAGAGCAAGATCAACGGCCGGTCCGGAGCGACGGGGGGCTACTACCTGCTCGCCGTCCTGATGCACGCGACCTTCAACGCCCTGGCTTCGCTCGGGGCCATCTTGACCGTGCTGGGGGTGTCGAGTGCGTTCGCCGATTATGGGGACCTGATCGGCTTGCTCCTCGCTTTTGTGTTCGCTTGGACGGCGATCGAATATGCCCGGGGGATCATCCTCCAAAGCGACTTCCCGGGAGCGATGGGGCTCTCGAGCCGGTACCGTCCGCCGCCGGTGAAGCCGAGAAATCCGACCTAGAGGCGGACCGGCCCCTCGTCCCTAGCTGGTACGTGGCATTGAGGGCGTCCGGGACGACTCCTGGCCGCGCTTCCAATCGGACTCGCCGATCGATCGGTAGATTGCCTCTGCGTCGGACTCGGTGCTCCCTTCGCCCCGCTGCCCGACGTCGCGGATCCGGGACTTCTTGAGCAGCCAATAGTGGATGCGCCAGGTCTTGCCGCGGGAGACGGTCGCATCCTCCTCTTCGCTCGTCAGTAGCCCCTCCTCCTCCAGGCGGTAGAACCGATCGCGATCCTCGCTCGAGAGCTTGTTGTCGAGCACGGCATCGTCGAGTCCGAAATAGCCCAGGACCATCTGGGCGGTCGGGCGCGCCTCGGCGGGGGCGATCTTGCCATGGACCACGAGCGTCCGTTCGATCGCTCGGGTCAGCTCCTCTTCGGTGATCGACGCCATAAATCCAAATCTCAATATCCGCCGGAGAGTAAGAAGCTTCCAGTGCAATGGCACTCTCCTCCCCTCGACGAACTCATCTGTGCCGTGGGGCCTCAACCCCGTTCCGATGTCTGCATCCCCCGTGAGTGCTCCGACCTTTGACCTTACCCCGGAGACCCTGGCGGCGGCGCAGCGGGCGAGCGACAAGGGGCTTTGCCCCGAGTGCTTTGGGCGTCTCTTCGGCCGGCTCGGCCACGGGCTCTCCAATCCAGAGCGGGCGGCCCGCCTCTGGGAGTCGCTGGGGAGTGCTCCGCCACCCCGTTCGGGCGCCTGTTCCCTCTGCGGGGATCAATTCGACCGCTGGGAAACCTGGATCGGCCGTTGTCGGAAGGCCGCCGAGGGATTCGAGTGGCATCGTTTCACGTGCGGCTCGAGGTGGGAGCCCGAGATCTTGGCGCGGGAAGAGTCAATCTGGCACGAAGTGGGGACGGCTTGGGGCGAAAGCGCTCGAGGGGCGTTCAATCGGGAACTGGGGAAGCGGTTGGAGGGGGCGACGGGGGCCTCGGGGGGGACCCAGCGAGCGGAAGTCGTGTTCCTGGCCGACCTCGCCGTGGGCCGGATCGAGGTCACGGTGCTCTCCCTCTACATGAAAGGACGGTATCGGAAATTCGACCGAACCCTGCCCCAGACCAAGTGGCCGTGCCGCCACTGCGACGGACGAGGATGCGATCGCTGTGGGATGACGGGGAAGGCGTATCCGACCAGCGTCGAGGAATTGATCGCCGGCCCCGCCCTCGAGGTGAGCCACGCGGAAGGGAGCCGTTTTCATGGAATGGGTCGCGAAGACATCGATGCGCGGATGCTGGGTCGCGGCCGCCCGTTCGTGCTCGAACTGCTGCATCCTCGGGTTCGGTCCATCGACCTGGATCGGATCGTGGCGGAGGTTCGGTCGCGGCACGGGGCGCAGGTGGAAGTGGACGAGCTCACCTTCACGGACTCTCAGGAGGTCGTCCGGATCAAAGAGGCGGCTCCCGAAAAGAGCTACCGGATCGGCGTGATCGGCCGCGCCCCCGTGGAAAAGGTTAATGAGGCCTTGGAGTTCGTGCACGGCCGAGCGATCGCCCAGCGAACGCCTACAAGGGTCGCCCACCGACGCTCCGACCGGATTCGAACCCGGCGGATCGTGGCCGGGAGCGTCGTTGAGGTCGGCGAGGGGCGATTCACGCTCGATCTCAGGACCGAAGCGGGCACGTACGTCAAGGAGTGGGTCGAAGGAGATGGAGGCCGAACAGTGCCAAGTCTGGCGGAGCTCCTCGGGGAGCCCCTAACGGTCGAGTTTCTCGACGTACTGGAGATTCACGATTCGGAGGGAATGTAGATGGTCAAGAGTTCCAAAGGATTCCGCTCCCGCACCCGCGGGACGTTCACGAAGGCCGTCCGGGACCGCGGGATGCCGCCGGTCAGTCGGTTCCTTCAAACATTCGAGGTCGGCGATCAGGTGGTGGTCCGGCTGGAAGCTTCCGATCCCCACGGGATGCCGCATCCGCGCTACCAGGGTAGGACCTGCACCGTCGTCGCGCGCGTCGGTCGCGCTTATCGGATCCAGTTCTTGGATGGCGGGAAGCCGAAGGAACTGATCGCCAACCCGATCCATCTCGCTCCCGCGGCCCACACGGAGGCTTCCCATGCCTGATCCGGTTTCGTTGGCAACGGTGAAGCAGCTCCTCACCGAGGAGTCCACGCATCGGACGCTCCCGCGCGAAGCGATGCTGGCCGAACAGCATACCGAAGGCTTCGTGCGCTTGTCCGTCGAGCAGACGCAGAAGCTGATCGACGAGCTCCGGAGCCTTCCGTTCGTCGACGCCGCGATCGCCGTCAAGTTGGCCGATGTCCTCCCGCAATACCCCGAAGAGGTCCGACTCCTATTCTCCAAGGAGCGGGTCGTCCTCGACGAGGCGCAAATCCAGCGCCTGTTGGAGATCGTGGCCCAGCACAAATGAACGGGGGGATAGCCTTTGGAAAGTTACGCGTACGTCTTGGACTATCTGCCCAACGGCCGACAGACCGGGGGGGGATTCCATCGCGAGCCGCTCGCGTTGGCGGTGGGTGAGTCGGAGCTCAAGCTTCTTGAGTTGGTCCCGCGACTGGGGGCGAAGCTGACCGTCGCCGCACGCATCCCGCTCGTCCCGATGGCGAATACTCCGCCGCCGATCGACCACGTTCGCCGCCGGGTCGGCTACGAAGAGCTCACGACGACGGCGCGCGGCGAGCTGCCGGCCGCACTCGAGAAGATCGTCCGCGCGAACAGCGCGCGGTATCTGCGGTTCTTCAATGAATCCCCAGCGGTCTCCCGCCGATTCCATCTCTTGGAGCTGCTCCCCGGGATCGGAAAGAAGACGATGCAATCGATCGTTGAGGAACGCAAGCGCGCGCCGTTTCAAAGCTTCGAGGAGATCGAAACGCGCCTTCACGTGAAGAACCCCGAGCGACTCATCGTCGGCCGGATTGAGCAGGAACTGAGCGGTGTCGAGGACAAGTACCGGCTCTTTGTCGCGCCCTAAGGCGCGGCGCGACCTCCGCGAGATACCTGCGGGGCGTGCCGAGATCGAACAGACACTGGCGACGTTGCGCCTCACTCCGTCTCGACGCCTCGGACAATCGTTCCTATCGGATGCGTTCGTGGCGGATGCCGAAGCGGCGCTCCTCACTCCTCAACCCGGCGCGCCAATCGTGGAGGTCGGGGGAGGCCTGGGAATACTAACCGAGGCGCTCCTTCGACGCGGGCTCGCGCCGATCTCGGTCATCGAGCGGGATACCCGTCTCGCGAGCTTTTTGCGTCGGAAATTTGGAACTCGCGTCGCGATCGTCGAGGGGGACGCTCTGACGACGGAGCTGCCGCCGGACGCGGTGGTCGTGGGGAATCTTCCCTTCAGTATCGCCACCCCGTTGCTCCTGCGATTCCTCTACGCTCGTGTCCCGCAGGTCGTCGCGCTCATCCAGCGGGAAGTCGCGGATCGCCTCGCGGCCGGCCCTGGTTCTCGTGTCTACGGTCGCCTCTCGATCCTCGCCCAAGCCTTCGGCTCCGTCGAGCTATTCCAGGTCGTTCCCGCGGACTCCTTTACCCCGATGCCGGCCGTGGACGGTAGGATCGTCGTGTTGACCGCTCGCACGGGCCTACTTCCCGTTAATTCCATCGAACGGCTCGAATCGGTCGTTCGAACATTGTTCTCCGCGCGTCGCAAGCAACTCGGGAATCTCCTGCCGCGTGTAGCCCGCCTTCCGGCCGATGCCGATACGGTCGCGCGCCAAGCCGGATGGCCCGAGGGTTGGGCTCGGCTCCGTCCGGAGAATCTTCCCCCCGAGGCCTTCTTCCGGCTGGCGAATCTCTTGGTCGATTCGCCACCCCTCCGGGCGCGACCGCCTACCTAACGCCCGTAGATTCCGTAACCTTCGAAACCCCGGTCGCAGCTGAAGGCAATCCGGCTGGTGACGACGATTCTGACTCCGTTCCTGCAGGCGAGAATGTGTAGTTCTTCAGGAAAATGGCGAGTATTCCGCACGCCATCGAGAGAACGGCCCCGACGCCGAAGAGATACTGGAAGGCAGAGGAGGTCGGCAAAATGACCAGCACCGGACCGTTGGGGCCGACGATCCCTGTCGCATAGGCTCCCGTGAAACTCGCCAAGATGGTGGCCACCAAGACCGGTCCAATGCTGGCTCCGAGGTCCTGGAACATTTCCGCCATACCCGTTTGAATCCCGGCTTCCCCCTTGCGGGAGGAGAGTACGACCATGTTCAGGATCGCGATGAGCATCATCACCAATCCCACGAACGTCGGGACTGGGGTGATGAAGAGTTCAGTGTAGGTATGATCGAACGTCAGAATGAGGAGGAATCCCACCGTGGCCAAGGCGGATCCCAACATCATGACCGGCTTCGGGCCAAACCGTGCGATCCCTCGGCCCACGATCGGAGCGGCCACCAGCATCGACATCGTGGTCGGAAGGCTGAGCACTCCGAACTCGAACACCGTTCGGCCCAAGCCAACGATAGGTGTTTCGACTAGAATCGTCAGGCCGACAAAGCCGAGAAAGAGACTCGTCCCGACGAGCAACGCCGCGAAGTAGCTGATGCCGAGATTCCGCTGAAGGAAACGTTCGAGGTGAATGATTGGGTCGGCAGCCGTCCGCTCTCGCAAGTAAAACAGAATGGCGAAAACGACCGAGAGGAAGAGCAATTCCGGAACTCCAAACGGTAACGCACCGAATCGGACCGCCGCCCACTGGCCCCAACCCCACGCGGGTCCTTGCGACAACGCCACTAGGAAGGAAGCGAGAGCGGCGCCGAGCAGTGCAGCACCGGGAACGTCGAGTCGAACGTTGAGCCGGTGTCGGGACTCCGGGAGGGTCAAGAACGTCAGGGCGAGGATGACCGCCGCAAAAGGAATGACGACGTGGTAGGCATCCTGCCATCCGTAGGTTTGAATCACCCATGCGCCCCCAAACAGTCCGAGGGCCGCACCAATCGCGAACATCGCGGCAACGAGCCCCTGGGCCTGCGCGACCTTCGACGGAGGCAGTTCTTCTCCGATCATCGCGAAGGCGAGCGGAAACATCGCGAGACCGACTCCCTGCACGCCACGCACTCCGATGAGAAGGTAGACCGCATTGAATCGGCTCAGTCCGAAGTCCGATGCGAGTTGGGGCGTGAACCCCGTGACCGACACCGCAAGGGCATAGATGCCGAGCACGACCACGAGCATCCGTTTCTTTCCGTAGATGTCCCCTAGTTTCGCAAACAGCGGCGTCGTCGAAACCCCCACGAGAAGGTACGCGGAGACGACCCAGGCGATGGTCGTGTAAGGCACGCCTCCGAAAAACGCGACGAGCGTCGGCAGCGCGGGCACCAACATCGTCTCGACGTAATTGACCATCAAAGCCGCGGACGCGAGGAGCAAGAGGATGCTCGTCGCGCGACGCGCGTCGGACTCGAGCGTCGGACTTGGGGATGCAACGCTCGTGGCGCCCTCTCCTATGGTGGGCTGCGAAGGCTCCGACGCCAAGGGAGAGTCAATCCCCCCACATTTTCGATTTTGCCGGCTTAGACCGGGGCCTAACGCGCATGATCAAATTCAGAGTCGGAACAGCGTCGGGTTCTTAACACGACCGGGATTCCTGCGCCTACAACTTGATTCAGTGGGGGCGAACGCCTTTACCGGCGAGCCTCGAAGACGACTTACACCGCGGGGCCACGTTTAAGCCGTGGGGATTTTAACAAGACCGGAGTTTCAATTTCCGCGATTTAGATCCGAGGTAGCCCAATAAAATCACACGACGGTCTCGAGGGGCATCAAAATCCCAAAGCCCTCGTTTAAGGCAGTATTATATAGAAGCGCTCGTCTCCCACACTTGGTGGACACCATGATGCAAGGGACCCCAATCCTCATTTTGAAGGAAGGAACAGAACGGGCACGGGACAAGAGCGCGACGGCGAGCAATATCGCCGCGGCGCGCGCCATCGCCGATGCCGTGCGCACGACGCTCGGACCGCGTGGCATGGATAAGATGCTCGTAGATTCGATGGGCGATATCACCATCACGAACGATGGGGTCACGATTTTGAAGGAAGTCGACGTCGAGCATCCCGCCGGCAAGATGCTGGTGGAAGTCGCTAAGACTCAGGACCAACAGTGCGGAGACGGAACTACCACCGCCGTCGTTCTCGCTGGCGAACTCCTGAAGCGAGCCGAATACCTGTTGGAACAGAATATTCACCCGACAGTCATTACGCGCGGATTCCAAATCGGCGCCGCCGAAGGTCGCCGCCTCCTCGATGCGGAGATCGGCAGCACGGTCAATCCGAAGGACGAAGAGATCCTCATCGACGTGGCGACCACCGCGATGGGCTCGAAGGGCGTCTTTGGCTCTCGCGATAAACTCGCCAAGATTGCCGTTCAAGCCGTCCAGAAGGTCGCGGAGACGCGGGGCGGAAAGGTCCTCGCAGACGTCGATCAGATCAAAGTGGAGAAGCGCCACGGCGGAACCATCGGGGACACCTCGTTGATCGAGGGGATCATCCTCGACAAGGAACGCGGGCACCCACGGATGCCCTCCGAAGTGAAGAGCGCCAAGATCGCGCTGCTCAACTCCGCCTTGGAAATCAAGAAGACCGAGATCGAGAGTAAGATCAACATCAAGAACCCGAATCAGATCCAGAGCTTCCTCGACGAGGAAGACAAGACGTTCCGGCGCATGGTCGACTCGATCAAAGAGTCCGGCGCGAACGTTGTGGTCGCCCAGAAGGGGATCGACGACGTGGTTCTCCACTACCTGGCGAAAGCCGGCATCTACGCTGTCAAACAGGTCAAGGAGAGCGACATGCAGAAGCTCGCTCGCGCCACGGGCGGGAAAATCGTCAACGGGATCAAGGAGCTCACGAGCGCCGACCTGGGATCGGCGAATCTCGTCGAGGAACGGAAAGTCGGCGACGATGACATGACGTTCGTGACGGGATGCAAGAATCCGCGGTCGGTGTCGATCCTCATTCGGGGCGGCAGCGAGCACGTGACCCAAGAAGTGGAGCGGTCGCTCAACGATGCGCTCAAGGTTGTCTCCAGCGTGCTGGAAGACGGCGTTGTCTGCCCGGGCGGCGGCGCGACGGAAATCGACCTCGCGGTGAAGCTGCGCAAGTTCGCGCCCACCGTTGGTGGCCGGGAACAGCTCGCCGTCGAAGCGTTCGCGCAGTCTCTGGAGTCAATCCCCTGGGCGCTCGCCGAGAACGGAGGCTTCGATTCGATCAACACGCTCATCGAGCTACGGGGAGCGCATGACGGACCGAATGCGAACAAGAATGTCGGCGTCAATCTCGCGGACGGCAAGGCTGCGGACATGTGGAAACTTCACGTAGTCGAGCCGTCACGTGTCAAGCGCCAGGCGCTGTCCAGCGCGGTCGAAGTCGCGAACATGGTGCTCCGCATCGACGACATCATCGCGTCCAAGAAGTCGTCGCCGGGCCCGCCCGGTGGCGGCCACGACCACTGACGCGGCGCTCTGGCCAACCTCTTCCCGCCACTCTCCTCCTCGAGGAGATCGGTTTCCTCCCACTTTCGACTTCCGAAGTCTTCTTATCACGGAGCGAGTAGGCGGCGACTACCATGCGCACGAAGCAGGTCGAAGGCGTGTTGCGGCTGGACGTCGTCGCCCTCGATCCTCGCCCAGCGGTGTACCTCGCCTATGACGGCTTGGGCGGGCTTTCCCAACGACCACTCCTTCGCGACTTGATCGAGGAACTACAGCGCAAGGGTCCGGAGGCGCTGCGATCCTTCCTGGATGCCCTCCGCCGGCACCATTCCGGTCAGGTGCACGTCTATTTCGCCGATTACGTGAGCTACGGGATCGGGGGAGGGGACGCTACGGCCGAGTTCTTCTTCGGTACGTTCCTCCTTCTCTACGAACCGGCGCGGGTCGCCGGGACCGAGCCCGGGCATCCCGAGGAGCTCGTGCTGATGCGACCGATTGGAACCGAGCGGTTGTCGCTCGAGGGTCTGGCGAGCTGAGCTCGCTCAACGACACGCTTTTTCCCCCGAACGTCTCCCGAACTGGGCAGCGTTCATGCCGGCGGAAGAAGAATCCCATCTTGTCCAGGAACGGCGCCAGAAGGTGGCCCGGCTCCGGAACGAGGGCCGGGAACCCTACCCTTGGACCTTTCCCCACCGGGTCCCGATCGCGGAAGTTCTCGCACGATGCGCCGGACTTTCGCCGGGCGCTCAGGAGGAAGGCGCGAGCGTACGAGTGGCCGGACGCCTCAAAGCGGTCCGATCCCACGGCAAGAGTTCGTTCTTGGACATCGAAGATCTCTCTGGACCGCTCCAACTGTTCGCGCGGGTGAACGAGCTAGGCGACGAAGTATATTCGCGATGGCTCGCGGATCTAGATCCGGGCGATCTCGTGGGAGCCGAGGGAACCCCCATGGTGACTCGTCGGGGCGAACCGTCGCTGCTCGTCCGCGAATTGAATCTGCTGAGCAAGGCGCTCACGCCGCCACCCGAGAAGTTCCATGGGCTCCAAGACCCGGAGGAACGTCTCCGGCACCGCCATGTCGACCTCCTTTCGTCTGCCGAGTCCCGAAGTCGGTTTCGATTGCGATCACTGATCGTGTCCGAGCTGCGTCGGTACCTGGACCAGCGCGGTTTTCTCGAGGTCGAAACTCCGATTCTCGTCCCGATCGCGAGCGGCGCTGCCGCCCAGCCGTTCGTGGCCCGGTCCAACTTCCTCGATGCGGACCTCCAGCTGCGGATCGCGGAAGAGCTTCCGCTCAAGCGTCTACTAGTGGGGGGGCTCGAACGCGTGTACGAAGTGGGCCGTTGCTTTCGTAACGAGGACGGGGACACTACGCACAGCCCCGAGTTCACGATGTTTGAACTCTATTGGGCCTACGCCGACTATTTCGATATGCGTGAGCTCGTTGAAGGCCTGCTCCGCCACCTCGCCACTCAGCTCCGCGCGTGGGCGCCAGAAGATCCCAAGATCCAGAGCGCGACGGCTCAATTTGAGCCGGCGTTCGCGTCGATCGATTTTGTCGACGAGCTCGAGCGGAGGTCCGGCATCTCGGACCTTCTTTCGAAGAATCCGAAGGAGTTGCGCGAGCTCGCTCGGGCGATCGGGTCCACCGTCCCCGCGGATTCCCCCCCGGGGGTGTTTCTCGACAAGCTCTTCGAGCATTACGTGGAACCAACGCTCGACCGGCCCACGTTCGTGATGGACCATCCCGAGTCGACGACCCCCCTCGCCAAGCGGCATCGTTCGCGGCCGGGTCGCGTGGAACGATTCGAACTGTTCTGCAAGGGATTTGAGTTGGGCAACGCCTACACCGAGCTCAACGATCCGGACGAACAGGAGCGCCGTTTTCAAGAGCAACTCGCCGCTCGCGGGATCGATCACTATGCATACGATGCCGAGTTCGTCGAGGCGTTGCGATACGGTATGCCCCCGGCTACGGGGGTAGGACTCGGGGTCGATCGGATCGTGATGGCGCTCTTGGGGGTCCCCTCGATCAAGGAAGTGATTCTCTTTCCCCAGCGCCGTCGTCGTGTCCCCTAACCGCGGTCGCGACCCTCGATGCCTTCGGCCGGCGATTCGCTCTTAATACCTCCCAGACGCATCGAACGGTTGCAACCATGCAAGGGCGGCCTTCTTCGGTAAGCGAGTCCGCCCCGCTGGTGATCGATCGCCTCGTCGTGGCGTATGGAGCTCATCGCGCGGTCGACGAGGTATCGTTAACGGTCCGTCCCGGAGAAATCTACGGGCTCCTCGGGTCGAATGGGGCAGGCAAGTCCAGTACGATCAAGGCCGTGGTGGGCCTCATCACACCGGCCGGGGGCGCTCTTCGCATCTTTGGGATCGATCCCGTTACCGAAGCGCTGAGCGCGAAACGATTGATCGGCTATGTCCCAGAGACGGCGCTGTTGTTCGATTCCCTGACGCCGCGGGAGTTCCTAGAATTTGTGGCGAGTGTCCGGCTGCTGGATTCCGCGACCGCGACGCAGCGAGCGCAAACGTATGCCAAAGCGTTCCAGCTCGAATCCGAGTTCGAGCGACCGATCTCCACCCTCTCGAACGGTACGAAGCAGAAGGTGCTGTTGATCGCCGCCTTCCTGCATCAACCTCCGCTCCTTGTTCTGGACGAACCGCTGAACAATCTTGACCCTCGCTCGGTTCGGATCATGAAGGAACTCCTCCGGGCGTACGTCCAGAACGGGCATCGCGGGGTTCTCTTCTCGACCCACACCATGGAAGTCGCCCAGCAGCTCTGCGATCGGGTCGGGATCCTGGATGCCGGTGTGCTACGCGGAGAGGGAACGCTGGGAGCGCTGCAACAGAAGATCGCTTCCGGTGATGCGACGATGGAGGAGATCTTCCTGCGCCTCACCCATGAGGAAGAGGGAGTGCGAGAGGCGGTGCGCGCGCTGCAAGGAGCCGGTCGATGAGCTGGCGCGAAGCGTGGCGAATTTCGTCCATCGGATTCACCGAACTCTCGGTCCAAGCGATCTACGCGTTCCGCCAGGGGAATGTTCCGCCGCCGACGGATCCTCGTGTACTCGTTCCGCGCGCGCGTCGTCGGGTGCGGCAGAGCAAAGTCCTGGTCAGTCTGATCATGGGAGTATTGGCTCTCGGCGCTCTCGGACTGCTTCGGTTCCCTCTGACTCGCCATCTTTCGGTCGCACTGCCGTTCGCGTACTACGCCGGTGGTGTTCTCAGCGCCCTCTTCATCATTCAGATCGCGCTGCTCTGGTGGACGGGGTTGCAGGTCCTTCCCACTTACCTGGGTTCCGGGATCGTGGATCTGCTCGAGACGTTACCGATCGAAGACCGCACTCTGGATCGGGCTACGTTGCTCCTTTTCCTACGACTGTTTGATGTTCCGGCCATCGTTTCCCTGATCCTTTTTCCCCTCGCCGTCGGCCTCGCGCTGGGGTCCGTGGTCGCGGGCCTTGCGGCGCTCTTGGGAATCGCCATGGCGATCACGTTCGCGCTCGTACTCGCCTTGCTGACCGGACAGTTCTTCCTCCATCGCGTGCAGAACGCCGCAAGCCGTCCGGGTCACACGGTGCTCCGCTGGGCGTATCTCGTTCTCTGGGCGATCCCGGCGTTCGCCATGTACGGCTTCGTGGCCGCGGCGCCGGGATTCTTCACGTTCTTGGGGAACTTGGTCGCGCACGGACCCGCGTTCGAGCTCCTCTTGCTCGAAGTCACGTATCCATTTCCACTCGGATTCCTCCCTGGGTTGGCGGCGAATCCGGCGGCTTCCGGCTGGAACGGGCTGGAGTTCGCCGTCGCCTTAGGAGCCGCGGCTGGGTACGCCGCGGTGTTCGCGTGGACGCTTCTCTGGCTTCGGAGCGCTCCCCGCCGGCTGGCGCGTGTCCCCGTCAGCACGGCCCGAGATCGATCGTTCTCGCTCGCGCGTCTTCGCACCGGCAGCGTTAGTTGGGCCGTATTGACCAAGGACCTGCGAACGGCGTCTCGCACACCCGGCTATGCGTTTCTGATTCTCCTTCCGTTGCTCGACGCGGTCGCCATCGGTCTGTGGACGTACGTTTCCGCGCCGGCCGCCGCTGATGTATTGAATCTTGCGCTCGCCGCCGTGGCGACCGCGGCATTGCTCGCAACCTTCTTTGGCCCAGCGTTCTTCGCGATCGAAGTGATGGGATATTCGTACACGCGGAGCCTTCCGCTCGCCGAGCGATCGCTAATGCTCGGGAAGGTCTCGCTCGTCGCGCTGATCTACCTCGTTGCGTCCGGCCTGGTATTGAGCCTCACGTTGCTCCGCGTGTTCTCTCCCGCGGTCTTTGTCCTCTTCCTGTTGGCAGAACTTCCCGGCATCCTCGCCGCCGCCTTTCTCGAGCTCGGAATCCTATTCCGTCGTGCCCGAGGAACCGGGCTGCCGATCGTCAACCTGTACGCAGGGGCGTGGTGGGTCGCAGCCGTGTCGATCCCGGGTCTCATCGTTGCGGGTGCGCCGCTCCTCGTGTTCGACTACTTCCGCGCGCTTCCCTTCTCGCAGGCGCTTCCCGCTATGGGAGGCCTCGCGCTCGCCGAACTCGCGATCTGCGCGCCACTGGCGCTCGGGCTCGGCGCGGGAGCGGGACGATGACGGGTAGAGAACTGCCGGCGCGCCCCGACTTTGGACCGATCGAGGCCCGATGGCAGGCCGAGTGGAAGCGCCAAGGGTACGCTCACGGTCCCGAAGCTCCTCGCGGAACCCCGTATTCGATCATTCTTCCTCCCCCGAACGTAACGGGCGTCCTGCATCTCGGTCACATCCTCGGAGACACCATCCAGGATCTTCTGATCCGGTACCATCGCATGCAAGGTCGACCCACGACTTGGATCGCGGGATTGGATCACGCCGGGCTCGCCACCCAGGTCGAAGTCCGTCGGCGTCTGGCCAAACAGGGAGTGGAGCTCGAGCGTTTGCCGCGCGAGGAGATTTTGATGCACATCGAGTCGTGGCGTCACGAGCATGAGGCGCGGATCCGCGCGCAGGAAGAGGCCGCTGGGTTGTCGTTGGACTGGGCTCGATTCCGCTACACTCTGGACGCCGCCGCAATACGGACCACGCGCGAAGTGTTCGTCAAGTTGTATCGGGATGGGCTCATCTATCGAGGCGAGCGGATCGTTAATTGGGATCCCCAACTCGAAACCGCCGTCTCGGACCTCGAAGTGATCCACTCCGAGGAGGATGGGACTCTCGTCTTCGTTCGGTATCCGTGGGCCGATGGATCGGAAGGCGGCCTCGTCGTCGCGACGGTACGCCCCGAGACGATCTTCGGAGATGTGGCGGTCGCGGTGCATCCCGACGACTTGCGCTATACCCAGGCCGTCGGAAAGACCGTCGTCGTGCCCCTGACCGGCCGAGCGGTCCCGATCATCACGGACGCCGCCGTCGATCCGGAGTTCGGCCTCGGCGCCCTCAAGATCACTCCGCGTCATGATCCGTTGGACTACGACATCTTTCGTCGGCACAGTGGAATTCCTCTCCCGCCCAGCGTCTTGGATTCACGCGGGCGCCTGGTCGGGGATTGGGTTCCCCCGGAGTATCGGGGAATGGATCGCGAGGTCGCCCGATCCCGGGTGGTCGACGCACTCACCCGGGGGGGCTTTGTGGAGCGGAGCGAATCGTACCGTCACTCGGTCGGTCGCTCCGAGCGTTCCGATGCGGTCATCGAGCCTCGGCTTTCGACGCAATGGTTCGTGCGAATGGTGCCGCTGGCGGGGCCGGCCATCGACGCGGTCCGGACCGGGTCCGTCCGAATCTTTCCGGATCGATGGAATCTCACTTTCTTTCGATGGATGGAGAATCTGCAGGATTGGTGCATCTCGCGCCAGATCGTCTGGGGCCACCCGATCCCCGTGTATTATTGCGACCAATGTCACGCCGAACTCGCTTCGGTCGAGGTCCCCACCCGGTGCGCTCAATGCGGGGGAACCTCGCTTACCTCGGATCCGGATGTGCTCGACACTTGGTTCACGAGCTGGCTGTGGCCGTTCCACGCCCTGGGCTGGCCGGAGGCGACCGCCGATCTCTCCCACTACTATCCCAACAGTGTCCTCGTCACCGGGCGGGAGATCATGTTCTTCTGGGTCGCCCGGATGATCATGGCCGGCTTCTACTTCACCGGTAAGAAGCCATTCTCCGCGGTGTATTTTACCGGTCTTGTTCGGGATGAGCAGGGGCGCAAGATGTCGAAGCATCTCGGAAATTCGCCGGACCCCCTTGAGGTCATCCGAGAGCACGGGGCGGATCCGGTCCGATTCGCCCTTCTGTTCCCGAACCCGACCGACCAAGATGGCCCGTTTGGAACGTCGAATATCGAATCCGCCCGCAACTTCCTCACGAAGGTCTGGAATATTGCTCGCTTCACGCTCGCTCAGCTGCCCGCGGGGACTTCGGCCCCCGATCGTCTACCCTCGCTCGAGACTAGTGCGCGTCTCGAAAATCGCTGGATCTTGTCCCGCTATGCGCGGGCCGTCGCGGATGTCGACGCCGCCCTCGCCGCGTTCGAGTTCACTCGGGCCAGCCAAACACTGTACCAATTCGTTTGGCACGATCTTGCGGACCGTTACGTGGAGGTCGCCAAAGAGGCACTTCGCGGCAAACGAGGCGAGCCGGCGGCGCGCGAGACGCGAGAAGTGCTCCTTTTCGTCGTCGAGCGAACGCTCCGACTCCTTCACCCGTGGGTGCCGCACGTGACGGAGGAGCTCTGGCATGCCGTCCCCCATACGGGGGACGCGCTGATGGTCGCCTCGTGGCCGAGCGCCCTTGAGGCACCACTCGATCCCGAAGCCGAAGTCGCCATGGAGGTCGTCGGAGAGTCGGTGCGGATCCTGCGGAACCTGCGAGCGGAGAACCGGATCGCGGCCGACGCGCTCGCCCCCGCGTGGGTTCGGCCTGCGGGCACCGTAGAAGCACAGTTACTGGAATCGGAGCGGGAGACGGTCGTTCGCCTAGCGCGCGTCGAGCGACTCGAGCTGATCGGGCCCGGAGCGCCCGCCCCCTCGGGATCGGCGAGCCGAGTGGCTCTCCAAGGCGAGTTCTTCCTCGGACTGCCCCCGGCCCGGGAGGTGGATCGCCGCATGCTGCAGCGGGAGCAGGAGAAGCTCCTCGAACTCCTCGCGAAATCGCAAGCGCGCCTGGCCGATCGAGGCTTTCTGGAGCGGGCACCTGTTACCTTGGTCACGGAGACCCGCGAAAAGGTGCGAGAACTCACCGAGCGGCTGGCCCTGATCGACGATCACCTCAACCGCTCCCTCGGTTCGGGGACGACACCATGACTCCCCCACCCACGAATCGAAAGGACGGACGCTCTCGCCCCTCGGCCGCTAAACCGGCGAAGGACCGAGCTCGCAAGTCCTCCCCCTCGGAGGTCGGGATTCGCCTGGGCAATTCGGGGTTGCAGCATCCGCCCATCGGTCTCGGTCTCTTTGCGCTCGGACGATGGACCCGAGAAGATGAGGCGAAGACCAAGGCGACGCTCGGACGTGCTCTGGAACGAGGGGTTCGCTGGTTTGATACGGCCGAGGTCTACGGCAGCGGCCGGTCGGAGCGAGTGCTGGGCGAGTGCCTCCAACGTACCGCGCCGTCGGTCCATCCCTTTGTCGTGACGAAGGTATCGTGGGAGCATTTGCGTCCCAACCAAGTTCGCGCGGCGCTGATCGGGAGCTTGCAACGTCTCGGCCGACCGTCGGTCGACCTCTATCTCGTCCACGCCCCCGATCCGCACGTTCCCCTCAAGGAGACGATGAACAGCCTCGAATCCCTTTGGAAGGAACGCAAGATCGCGGGGATTGGCGTCAGCAACTTCTCGGTGGAAGAGCTCGAAGAGGCGCAGCGCGCGCTCTCCGAGACCTCGATCCTCGTGAATCAAGTTCGCTTCAATCTGATCGATCGCGAGGATGCTGAGCCGATCCAGGAGTATTGCCGATCACACGGGATTCTCATCGAGGCCTACTCCCCGCTCGCCCGTGGACTCCTGACGGGTCGCTACCTGGATGGAAAGGGGATTCCCCCTGAGGTCCGTCGGATGGCGCACGGCCTCTCCGAGGAGAAGTGGATCCCTGAGGTCCTCCAACGCGCCCGTGCGCTGAACGACCTGGCCCAGGAGACGAAGGAGTCGATGACGTCGATCGCCCTCCACTGGCTACGCGCGCAAGGCGCGGCACCCTTGTGCGGGGCCAGCCGGCCCGATCAGGTCGACGCAACGGTGGACGCATGGCACCGCGTACCCTCCGCGGAGGTCTTGGAGCGAGCGGACGCGATCGCTCGAGGTCAACGTGATTGAACTCGTGGCCTTCGACATGGATGGGACGCTCGTCGATGTCGAGAGCTCCTGGGCGGCGGTGCATGCTCATTTCGGTGATTCCAATACCGAGAGCCTTCGACTCTTCCTCGAAGATCGACTCGACGATGAAGCCTTCATTCGAAGCGACATTCGCATCTGGTGGAAGCATAAGCCGGATCTCTCGATCGACGATCTCGAGGCGATCCTGGCCGGCGTTCACTTGATGCCGGGGGCAACCCAACTGTTCCAGTCCTTACACGAACGGCACTGTCTTACCGCGATAGTGAGCGGAGGGATCGATGTCCTCGCGCGCCGGATCGGCCAGGAACTCGGCGTCGATTACGTGCTGGCGAACGGCTTCGAAGTGGATGGGGACGGTCGTTTGACCGGCGAGGGCATCGTTCGGGTCCCGATCAAACACAAAGAGGAGGTCTTAGCGCAAGTGCAACGCCAACTTGGCGTGACGCCCGAAGTTACGGCCGCCGTGGGGAACTCCGAGATCGACGTGGGGTTGTTCCGCCGCAGCCGGATCCGGATCGCCTTTCATCCCGAAGATGATGAAGTGCGCGCGGCGGCCACGTCCGTGGTCGAAGGTTCGGATATGGCGCCGATCGTGGCCCTCCTGAATGAACGGGCCTGAAGCGTCCTCTCCGGATTCCGGAGATCCGCAGCAGCACCTCGGCTGCTTGCACCGAGGCCAATCCTTTTGAAGCGCCCCCGGCTCTCTTCAGCAGAACAATGGAAGATTATCGCGCGCTCCTCGATCGTGCCCGGGCTAACTTGCCCGTCGTGAAGGTCGCTTCGGAGCGGTTCCAGATCCCGGAGGCCGACGTCATGACCGACGGGAAGAACACGGTGATTCGCAATTTCCAGGAGATCGCCCAAGTCCTCCGACGTGATCCGGCCCACGTCATCGGGTATCTGGCCCGGGAACTCGGCTGCCCCGGTGTCTTGGACCTACCGCGGGGAATCCTCAAGTCACGCGTTTCGAAGGATGCGATTGCCCAACGACTGCGGGAGTACACCGATAAGTACGTGATCTGTTCCGAATGCAAGCGCCCCGATACGCACCTAAGCAAAGAAGGCCGATTCACCCTCCTCATTTGCGAGGCGTGCGGAGCTCAGCGCCCGGTGACGATGCGGCGCGTCGTCGCGCCGGAGCGTCCGAAGACGCCGGTCGTCGTCGGAGAGGTATACCGCCTCACGATCGAGGACGTCGGTCGACGGGGGGACGGCGTGGCGAAGAAAGAGGGATTCGTGATCTTCGTGACCGGCGCGACGCAACGGGGAACGACAATCAACGCCAAGATCACGAAGGTCCTCGGCAACAACGCGTACGCGATCGTCCAACCCTGATCTGGGTATGCGCAGCGCCCGACTTCTCGGTCTTGTCGCCCTTTTCCTCGGAGCGCAGGTCGTCGCCCTGTTGCTTGCGATCCCTTTCAAAACCGCCGGACTTTCGTCGACCTCCAATCCGTCGAGTCCGACGGCCCCGTTGTTCATCATCGCGCTCATCGTCATCGCCCCGCTCTTCATCCTCTGGCTCGTCCGTCGGCGGGGCGGATTCTCTTCCTTGCGCATCTTGATCCTGCTCGCGATCGCCGGGGCCTTGTATTTCACGCTCTTCGAGACGTTCAGTCTGATCGGACCCGCCCCGTTCTACCTCCCGCCGGCTTCCTCCGGTATCACGTTCGACCCGGCGATCCTCTTCGCGAGCCTTGTTTCCGTGGGGCTGCTCCTGGCCCTGCTCATCGAACCGCAGTGGTACGTCGTGGACGCCACGGGATTCGTTGCGGCGGGGTCGCTCATCGCAATCCTCGGGATCTCGTTCGCGATCTTGCCGGCGTTCATCTTGCTGATCGCGCTCCTCATTTACGATGCCGTCGCCGTCTACGGAACCAAGCACATGGTTTCGCTCGCCGATGTCGTGACCGAGATGAAACTCCCGATCCTGATGGTCATGCCCTCCTCGGCCGGCTACGATTACACGCGCGCGCCGACCTTACAGGAGCAGCGCGCCCAACCTACAGAAGAGCGCGAAGCGATGTTCATGGGTCTTGGCGATGTCGTGATTCCGGGCACCCTCATCGTGTCGGCGTTCATCTGGCTGCCGACCTCCCCCGCGTTTCTGGGGATCGGGGGCAACTTCTGGGCGGCCATGGGAGCCCTCGTCGGCTCGCTCATCGGTTTCGCGATCCTAATGCGCTTCGTGATGCGCGGCAATCCGCAGGCGGGACTTCCGCTCCTGAACGGCGGAGCCCTCGTCGGATACGCGCTCGTTTATCTCGTGCTCTTCCGGAGCCTCACACTGGGTCTGACCGGAGGCCTTTAGGCTCCCTTGGCCTGAGTTCGCCGCATGCGTCGCCGGGTCGAAGATATTCGCATCGACGACGCCCCGTCGTTGGACACCCTCGTCCGCCGCATGGAGGCGGCCGGGGGCTTCAGCGCCAAGGCGTTCGCCGAGGGAGTCGACCTCCTCGCGCGCATTCTCGCCGACCAAGAGATGACCACCTTTCTGGCATTTCCGGCGGATATCGTCGCAACGGGGATGCGGGGGGTCCTGGCCTCCCTGGTCAAGGGCGGGTACGTGGACGCCGTGGTCACCACGTGCGGCACACTCGATCACGACTTGGCGCGTGCGTATCGTCCGTATTTTCACGGAGATTGGGCGCTCGACGATGCGAAGCTCCATCGGCAGCACCTCTACCGGCTGGGCAATCTCGTCATCCCTGAGGCGAACTACGGAACGATCATCGAACAGCGTATGCAGCGCTTGCTGGAGCGGCTCTGGAAGCGCGGCGTACGAAAACTCTCCACCTGCGACCTCGCGTGGGCGATCGGGGAAGACCTCACGGCTCGGGCGGGCATGGGCAGTATCGCTCGAGCGGCCTACGACCGAAAGGTCCCGATCCTCATCCCGGGGATCACCGACGGCGCCGTCGGTTCTCAAGTTTGGCTCTTTTGGCAGCGCCACAAGGAGCTCAGTCTCGATCTCATGAGTGACGAGCAACGATTATCGGACCTGGTCTTCGGGGCCCAACGTTCCGGGGCAATCATCCTCGGAGGCGGAATTTCCAAGCATCATACCATCTGGTGGAATCAGTTCCGGGGCGGGCTCGACGCAGCGCTCTACGTCACGACCGCGGTCGAATGGGATGGGAGCCTCTCGGGCGCTCGAACTCGTGAGGCGGTCAGCTGGGGCAAGGTCAAGCCCACGGCGCGCCACACTAACGTCGACGGCGATGCGACCACGCTGTTTCCGGTGATGGTGGCGGCCGCTCTTGAACGCATCCGCCGGTAGGTATCCCACTACGCCCGAGAGCAGGGTTTATCAAGCTCCGACCGACTCGGGCCGCCTCGTCGTGGGCCCGTAGCTCAGCCCGGTAGAGCAGGCGGCTCTTAACCGCAAGGTCAGGGGTTCGAATCCCCTCGGGCCCGTCGCGCCAGCGCACCCCTCAAACTCCCGGCGACTCTTATATACCATGTTCCATGTAACATGGACCATGAAGCTCGTGCAGACGGCGATCGGTGAGGAAGAGTATCAGCTCCTGCGGCAGCGAGCGGCAGCGGAAGGCAAGTCGATGAAGGAAGTGGCCCGTGAAGCGCTCCGAGCCCACCTGCTCCCCGATCGGGTCAATCCGCAGGATCCGGTGTTCCATGCGTTCCCGCTCCTCCGGACGAAAGGCAAACCCTCCTGGGGATCCAAGGACCACGACAAGCTCCTGTATCCGCGGTCTCGATGATATTCGTCGATTCCAGTGCATGGATCGCGTTGTTGGACCAGCGGGACGGGTTCCACCGGCAGGCCCGCGAGTTCCAACGCGACCTCCTCGGCGGAATCCACGGACGCTTGGTGACCACGGACTACGTGCTGGATGAAGCCGTGACCTATCTTCGACTGCGTGGTCCCGCACCTCTTGTTGGAGCATTTCGCGACATCGTGAGGGCCAGCGAGAGCGTGCAAGTCGTTTGGACGACCCCCGACCGGTTCTGGACCGCGTGGGACACTCTTCTCGGTCGCCCCGACAAACGTTGGAGTTTGACGGATTGCCTGAGCTTCGTGACCATGAAATCGCTCGGGATCCGGCTCGCGTTTGGATTCGACTCGGACTTTCGGCAGGCCGGGTTTGAGTTGCTACCGGGACCCGGGTGATCGGAGTGGGGACCGCGCCTACCGTTGTTGCGAGCCTCCCCTCGCACCCGTCGTTCTGCAGGCGAATCATCGGTACGCGCGTGGGCCCAGTAGCAAAAGTCGCTGTCGGCTTATGACGGGCTCGGAACGCGACGTACCCCTTGGGGACGGACGAACGCTGCGCGTCGTCGAGGATGGGGACCCACGCGGGCGACCGGGCTTCTGTCTCCACGGTACCCCGTGCTCCCGATTACTGTATCGGAAACATGTGGAGGACGCCGCCCGTCGGGGTCTGCGCCTCATCGGCTACGACCGACCTGGCTACGGCAGTTCAGCGCCCATGCGGGGCCGACGCGTCGCCGACGCCGCCCTCGACGTCCTGGCTATCGCGAATCACTTGAACCTGGATCGGTTTGCGATCTGGGGCCATTCCGGGGGTGGGCCGCACGCTCTCGCGTGCGCCGCCATTCTGCCCGATCGCGTGGTCGCGGTCGCCAGCCTCGCTTCGGGCGTGCCGTACGTTGATGTGACGGCCGAAGGAATCGACTGGTTCCAGGGGATGAGCCAAGGGCACACGACGTTCTGGAAGTCAATGTTGAGCGATCCCGCGGCATGGGAGGCCGGACTGTCGGTGCATCCTCCGGATACGATCCCCCCCTACTCCCGATCAGTTCCGGAAGGGCATGGCGGACTTACTCTCCGAAGTGGACCGGCTCGCATTTACCGACGAATTGGTGGATTATTTTCGGGCGGCCGTGCGGGAAGGCCAGCGAGCGGGAGTAGCGGGCCTCAGAGATGACAACCTAGCATGGGTCAAACCTTGGGGGTTCGAATTCTCGACCATCGGGGTCCCCGTACAGGTATGGCATGGGAAACAGGCCAAGATCGTTCCACTGTCAATGGGTGAATGGATGGCAGCGCACCTCTCCCACGCGGACGTGCACCTCGAGCCGGGTGAGGGCCACGTAACTCTGTTCGAGCACAAGATTCCGTCGGTCCACGAATGGCTCGCATCCCATTTTTAGCCCGACTCGGAAGGGCGCGGACCCATCAACGACCAAATCCGCTCGGGCCTGCACAACCTTCCCAGGGCTCTCAGTCGATCGTCCTGAGAGTTGAACCCCCGGAGGGTTCGCATCCCTCCACCGACACCCGCCGCGCAAGCGGGCTCCCTCCCTCGGATCTTCCGCGCGACGGAACCGACTCGTCCACCCCGACCCCGGACGATTAGAATGGGCGCGACCCCCGACGGGAGGTTAATCTAACTGAGGCGTGATTCCAGCGCGTGAGTTCCAAGCGCCGACTGACTGCCATCATGTTCACCGACCTCGAGGGGTTCACCTCGTTGGCCCACTCGGACGAAACGGAGGCATTGCGTCTTCTCGAGGCCCAGGAGAAGCTGGTTCACCCCGTGCTTGCGGCCCACCATGGTCGGAAGATCAAATCGATGGGCGATGGACTCCTCATCGAGTTCCCCAACGCGCGAGATGCGGTCGAAGGTGCGGTCGAGCTGCAACGTTCGGTCCACGAACACAACTCGGAGGATCGGACGCGACCGTTGCGGATCCGGATCGGCATCCACGTCGGCGACGTCGAGCATCGCGGAACGGACATTCTAGGGGACGCGGTAAACATCGCCTCCCGTATCGAGCCGCTCGCCGAGCCGGGGGGAATCTGCTTGTCGGCACAGGTTTTCGACCAAGTGCGCACCAAGCTCCCGTACAACTTCGATCGGCTCTCCGCGCGAACTCTCAAGGGGATCGAAGAACCGATCGAAGTCTACCGAGTCGTTTTGCCCTGGAGAACTCCCACGAGCGAGCGACCGTCTCCGGGCGTCACGCGGCTCGCAGTCCTTCCGTTCGCCAACATCAGCCCTGACCCGAACGACGAATACTTCGCGGACGGGCTAACGGAGGAGCTCATCACCACGCTCTCTCAGCTCCGTGGGGTCGATGTCATCGCCCGCACGTCAGTGTTTCCGTACAAGTCCACCTCAAAACCGCTCGCCCAAGTCGGAGCCGAGCTCGGCGTCACCTCGGTCCTGGAGGGAAGCGTACGGAAAGCCGGCAATCGGCTTCGGATCACCGCCCAATTGGTGGACGTCAGTTCGCAGGGCCACATTTGGGCGAGCACTTACGACCGAGCGCTCGACGACATCTTTGCCGTTCAGACCGAGGTGGCCTCGAGTGTGGCCCGGTCCCTGTCCCAGGAGGTCCTCCGGAGTTCGTCCGAAGGGGAGCCTCGCAATGTCGACGCCTACACGCTCTACCTCCGGGCGATGAAGCTCTATCATGAGGAAACGCAATCCGACGTTGGGGAAGCCGTCACGTTGCTCGAGCAGTCTGTCGAGCTTGACCCGTCCTTCGGCCGCGCCTACGCCGGGCTCGCACTAGCTCGGGCGTGGCTCGCTGAATACGGTGGTGTCGCGTGGTCGAATGTCGCCGAGAAGGCCCTCCCGGCCGCCCGCCGGGCGGTTCAATTGTCCCCTCGATCAGCGGAAACCCACGAAGCCCTGGCTCGTGTGCACCTCTTGCAAGACGACTTCGAGTCCGCGATTCAGGAAATTCGAGCCGCCATCCGGCTCAATCCGAACTCCTCTCAGGCGTACCGGTCACTGGCCGTTCTTCGGTGCCAACCAGAGTCCGGCGAGGAGTGCCTCTCGGCGTTCCGCCGATCGTACGAGCTCGACCCCTTATCGGTCACCGGAGCCGCCGAGTTCGCTTGGGTGCTGCAGCTCCTGGGCCACGACCAGGAGGCGCTCGAAGTGCTTGGTAGGATTTCTCGCGTTCGCCCGTCCGACCCCGAGGTCATCGATGCCTTTGCAGAGTACTATCTACTCCGCGGCGAGTGGTCGCGCGCGACCAGTGTGTTGGAAACGGGTCTCCGCGAGCATCCGCACTACGTTCCGCTCCTGGCCGAACGGGCTCGCCTGCTCGCCTTGACCGGTCATTCGGAGGAGGCGAGGAATGCCTTGCAAGAAATCGAGCGCGAGGCCGGGGAGAGCGCCTATCTCAGCTCTCAGCTGTTCGTCCTATCGGCCCTGAACGATCTCGACGGAGCGTTCTCAGCGCTGATGCGCCTCGCCGACGGCCACACTTGGCCCTACGTCGTGTTGATCCACCCGTCATTTGCGCGGTTGCGGCAAGATCCGAGGTACCTCGATTTCCGAACCAAGGTCCGCCTGCCTGGATAATGCGATGTTCGGACGAATGGCTGAGTCGGGATTCGAATTCGAATTGGCTCGGGAACGAGGTCTCGGATCCGGATGCTGATCTCTGCTAAGTTCTGACCCAACGTTAGTTCACAAGCCGCCGGGAGCACTTTCCATTGTGTTCGAACCCCCGGGGCGGTCGAATCCCCTCGGGCCCGCCTCAGGGGTATCGGCCCGACCCGGCGAGCCCTCGGAGCGCATTCAGGGTGATCATCTCGTTAGGTCCGGCTCCTCCCCAGTCGACGACTTCGGTATTGGCGGCGCTCATGGGGCCTCGGCGCCAGAAGCGTCCCTCCGAATGCCAGGTGCCGTCCTCGGCCCGCTTGGACTCTACGAGGTCCAGCGCTTCCCGGGTACGCGGGTCGCCCAGTTTACCGGCCCGATCCAGTACGCGCAGCACCTGCAAGATATCGTAGTGCCAGTAGACCGGATAGTGAAGTCGTATCCAGCGGGGATCGATCACTTTCTCCCCGTGACAGGACCGGAACAGTCGATGCGTCAGGAAGAGCTCGGCCGCTCGGTCGATTGCCGTGCGGACCGTGTCGTCGTTCGTTGCCTTGAGGTATTCGTTCAATCCCCAAAACGTGGCGAGGCTCTCGTAGAAGGAGGAGTGCCGCGCGCGCTCCGACGAGTCACAGTTCCACCCCCCATCCGGCCATTGCCAACGAACGAGCGAATGGGCGATTCGTCGGACCCGTGGGTCGTCGGCCATCCCGAGCCGAGCGCACACCCCCAGCGGGTTGCCGATCACGGAGGCGTGAAGTCCGAATCGTCCGCGGATCTGGTGGGTTCGTTCCGGGTGAAGGGGAGCCGCGAGAGCACGTAGTTCGCCGCCCGGCGGGCCACGGCGTTCTCCGGAGGGACCCCCAGCTCAACGGCGGAGACCAGACGCCAGGTCGCGCCGGCCCACTTCTTGTACCAGTCTACCCCAAAACCGCCGTCGGGTCGCTGGCCAGAAAGAAGGGCTCGAATCCGAGTTCCCTGCGGGATCAGCTTCTTCGCAGCGCGCGCCTCCCCGGAGCTCTCCTTCTCCCCCAGGATATCGGTAAAGGCGAAGTACCGCACTGACGGGTCCTTCGATTGGAGGAGCCAGCGGACTCCGGGTTCCTCTGCGTCCAACCCCGGTCACCGTCTCGGCAATCGGGCACGGATACTTCTCACTTCACTCATCAGAGCCTACGGAGAAGGGGACTTTCCGACGGGAACGGAGGGGCTCGAGGAACTCCTATCTCGCCGGATTGAGCCGGCCTCAGGGATTCGAAACGGCGAGCCCGAGTTGGTCGAGCACCTCTTCGTGGGAGCGAGCAAAGTCGGAGCGGCGCACGGCACTGACGTCCACGAACCGGAGGTCGGTCCACACGGATGGAGCCGAGGGCGGAGGGCCTTGCCAGGTCCCTCGATACAGGAAGCTGATGTCCCAATGGTTATGGGTCTCCGGAGATCGACGGGGGGTGTAGACCTCCGAAACGACGCGGGCGGGCTGGAGAGCCGGGGTCGCGCCGCCGAGCATCTCGTTCAGGATCCTTCGCGCCGATTCGTCCGGCGTTTCCCGGAGCAGGAGATGGGAGGCTGGAAGGAGCCATCCGCTACGATGCGTCTCAACCCGCCCCGCGTCGAGGCCTTCGAGATGGTCCCATGGCGCGCTCGGATTCATCCGACCCACCAGAACGGAAGACGGACGCCCCGGCTCGCTTAGGACGAGAAACGTGGAGAGGCAGAAGCCGCCCGGTTCTTCCCAACGGAGACCGAAGGGGTGCCCCTCCTCCGTTCGAGTGAACCGGCAGAAGCGACGATCGGTGGTCATTTCGACTTTGAAGGAGCTCACGTATTTTCAGACTTTCGCTCGCCGATCCGCCAGACGACCGGTTTCGTTCTTCGGCGCCTAGCGCCTTCGAGTAGATTTCGAGCGCGCGGCTCGCGGGCCGTGCTCAGGCCGTTGGGAACATGATAACGGTTTTGCCGGTAGCTCGACCCGATCGAATCTCTGCGAGGACGCCAGGAGCCTCCTCAAGTGCGATGGTTCGCTCCACTGGCACTTTCAGCCCGCGGTCGATCATTTCTTTCGTGAGCTGGTTGAGGAGGACGACGGACGGTTCGAGGTTAATGTTGAGCGCCCGGACACCGGGGGGTGCCGAGCCCCCACTCGCCGCCCCGATCGTCGATCCAGCGCGACCACCCGGTCGGACGAGCGCCGCCGTCTGACCGAACCCCGTGGAATCATTCATCAGATCCAACGCGGCGTTGACTCCCCCCGGGGCCAATGCACGCACTCGTTCGTGCCAATCGGGTAGCGTAGGATCCACGACCTCCGAGGCGCCGAGCGCCAGGAGGCGCTTCGCAGACGCAGTTCGTGCTACAGCGAATACCCGAACTCCGCGACCGTGCGCGAGGGGCACCGCGATCGAGCCAATTCCCCCCGAAGCACCGACCACCAGGAGCGTGTCTCCCTCCGCAGGTCCCAATTGGCTCAATGCCTCGAAGGCGGTAATTCCCGCCGTCGGAAGGGCAGCGGCATCCTGATCGGAAAGAGAGTCCGGAATGCGCGCGACAGCGTTATGCTCCGGGACCGGGGCGTATTCGGCGTAGGTACCAGTGCCGACCGGGTCGTGGAGGAAACTGCCGAAGATCCGATCCCCCACTCGAAATCGTTCCACCCCTCGCCCTACGCTTTCCACGGTTCCAGCACCGTCGACTCCCAAGATGAGGGGGAAGACGTGCGGCCGACCCTTGAGCGTTCCATTGGCGATCTTCCAATCGAAGGGGTTCATCCCACCCGCCCTTAGGCGTACAAGCACCTCTCCTGCCGCCGGGGTAGGATTCGGCAATTCCATTAAGCGGGGAACGGCACCGAAATTCTCGACCGCAACGGCTCGCATGAGCCGGCCCATCACTCGAAGCTATGAAACGTTCCCGCAATCCGGGTCGGAAGATTGCAAGAAAAGACGCAAGATCCGGGCGTGCTCTTCTCGGCCGCTGCGATGAATTCGGAGGGGGCTCAGGTTGAAGTTCCGGTCACGACTGTGGCGGACGACCGACTGGGGGGAGCACGACACTTGAACGCGCCCATATCGAAATCTGAAGCGCCTTACACCGTTGATTTCGATGCCATTGCGCTCCGACAAGGACCCCCCGACGCGCGCGCCCAATTATCGGACGAGGCGATCGAAGAACTGCTGCGAATGGGATCGACGCCGATCGAGGCGGTTGTCGTCGTCGGGGACCTGCGGATGTCCTCCCTCGTGCTGAAGGAGGCGATTCAGCCGAGCTTGTTTGCCCGATTCATTGTGGGGTTCACGGAGGCCGTTCGGGGCCTGGCCAATGCTTCTGGGGGGTGGTTCGATAAGTTCACGGGCGATGGATTCGTAGCGTTCTGGATCCCTCCCAAATCGAGTCCGGTCGATGCCACGAATATCCCCGAATTCTGCCGCACAGTTCTCTCGGCCGCCGATGCGTTGCTTTCGAATCTACGTCGGAACTCCCGAAACTTCCCCGCGGGCACCGGGTTATCGATTGGCATCGACGCGGGTCCCTGCGAGCTGGTTCGCGTCGGCGAACTCGTCACCTTGGTGGGGAGCCCCATCGTAGGAGCCAGTCGAATGGTCGCGGGCGCCGCTGCGCACCAGACGATCTTGAACATCCACTTCGGCAGCGCGTTGGAACGCGAAGCCTCGACGCTCGCCTCCGACGGAATCCGATTAGTGCGAACGGTGGTCCGAACGAAGGAGTACCCCGAAGGTCAGGAGGCGTTCGAGCTGGTCTTTCCTTCTTCGCCACTCGGGACGACTGGCGGCGCAGCGACCTAGACCAACTCAGTCCACCGCGAGGGCCGAAACGACCAAACTACGGGCGATGGCCCGGTTCCGAATTCCCCTCACTTCGCGCCGAAACGGGAATAGAGGGGCTTCTGGGGGGGTGTTTCCACTCAGATGATTCGGGCGGGTTTTACTCCGTGCGCGCCTTTGAGAGTCTTGGGAAAGCCCCCCAGGTGAGCGGAATGATGCGAATGGGACCCGAAGCGTTGATGGTGAAATCGGCGATGGACTTCCGCGCCGAGCTTGCCCAGATCGCTCGGACGGACTACCGGATTGTGGATGTTCGGGCCTTCGACGCGCGACTCCCCGTCGAAGTGGAGTATCTGCCGGCCACCCGCTCACCTGCTCAGAGGTTAGTGCGCTGGGGGCAGCGGTGGCTTCGGCGCGAGGACGCCCGAGCCAACAACGGTCCGCTGGCCGGCGCGCCAGCACTAGCCAGACCTCCCGAGGGGCGAGCCATCCAGGGCGCCGGCTTGGCGGCGATGCCGGCCGCGGTCGCCCGGGGAGCTCCTGAGGGCCGAGCAATTCAGCTCTCAGGACTCCCTGCGATGCCATAGACTTGGCCCTAACGGGCTCGAGAACGTCGCAAAGGCGGGTGCGCCCACCCCTTCTCCTTGGAGAGGGGCACTTTCCTACTCGCCGGAGTCCTTCGCCCTGTGATCTACGCGTTCTAAGCAACCTTTTGGCGTTCCGTCCGATCAGCTCCTCTAGAAAATTCAATGGACCCGCTCGACTTCGCGATCTATCGCTATCTGTCCCCAGGGGGCGAAGGAAGGTTCTGGGCGGGACGCCGACTCATCGACCCGACCATTCCCGCACGCGCAATCGCCGAGCAAGTGGGCATCAGTGAAAACGGGGTTCGAGCCCGACTTCGGGGACTTGCCGAGCGCGGCTACCTCCGAGACCGGGCGGTGGTGCTCAATCCCTCTCTCTTCGGAGTCCAAGTATTCGTGGCTGAACTCCCGCTCGAAGGTACCGCCGAGGCGGAGCGGGTCTTCCGTGACCTAGCGCTCGTCGATGGAGTCGTGTTTGCCCGGGACACCCTGGATGAGGGAGACCGACTGCTGCGCGTTCACTTTGTTTCGGACGGCGAATCGACGACGACTCGGCGGGCCGCCCTCCTCCGACGACTCGCCCCGAAGGGTCAGCTCCGAACGCCCCAATTGTACTACATTCCGCCGTGCGAGCGGGAGCTCTCCCCGCTCGACTGGAGGCTGCTGCAAGCCTACGGCCGGCAACCGGACGCTTCGGTTGCGGAAGTCGCCCAAACGGTGCGGATTAGTCTCAAGACCGCCGCGCGCCGATATCACGAACTCGTGGAGTCGTATGCGTGCGGATGGACGCATGGACCGGAGTCCGAGGAGTTTCCCCTCGCGCTGATCCGGGCTGAAGTCTCCGATTCGAACCACAGAGCCTCGGCGGAGGCGCGGGTCCTCCGGGGATCACGAACCTGGATGCCGGTCGCGAGCGACGGTCTCGGACTCGATCCTGCAACCGCGGCCACGGTCCTCGCCGGCCTCGTTCCCGCGGATGCCCCGACCGCGGTAGAGCGGATGGTGAGCCAGGTCATCGGACTCCCCGGTGTCACGAACGTGCGACGCACCTTTGCCTTGGGTTCCAGGACGTATCCGGACTGGTATGCAGAACGGATCGCGGAGCGCGTCGCAGGGCGGTAGTCCTCCGGGGTTGAGTTGGTTCTTGTCGAATTCAGAGGATGTCGCGATGAGATCTTCCCGGCCCAAGAGAAAGACCAGAGAGAACGAGGCACTGAACCGAGTGACGGCTCGGAGGACCCGGTCTCGGAAGTATTCTCTGCCCTGGCGGTTTGGGGTCGGGCCGAAGCACCCATTTAGCCAGGACCGTTGAAGGAAGGAAGAGGCGCTTCTCGTGGCCGGGCGGCATCCAAGGAAGAAACCGGTAGTTCCGATCGAATCGAGGCGCGACCGATTTCGCGCGGGAAAGGACCTACGTCGCCGCATTCCCCGCTCGAGCCACGGCGCGTGGCTGCCCCCGCGGGACCGACCGGATCCGATCGCCCTGCTAGAGGCCTCCAATCGCATCCGCGTCGCACGTCTCGTCCCGATCCGTTTCGGCCGAATGTCCCTCTCCCCGTTCACTTTCCTTCGGGGTTCGGCGGCGGTCATGGCGAGGGACCTCGCGCAGACCCCTCAGACGGGGCTTAGAGTCCAACTCGGAGGAGACGCTCATTTGAGCAACTTTGGGGTGTTCGGAACGCCCGAGCGCAACGAGGTTTTCGACCTCAACGATTTCGACGAAACATTGCCGGGCCCATGGGAGTGGGATGTCAAACGACTCGCCGCGAGCTTGGTTGTAGCGGGTCGGCAGAACGGCTTCCCGCGGGAGATTACTCGACGAGTGGCGCTCCGCTCCGTCCGATCATACCGACGGTCGATGAACGCATTCGCGTCGATGCAGTATCTGGACATCTGGTATTCTCGCCTTGATCCCCGAAATATTTCTCGACCGGTCGCTCGGAGGGCTCGCAAAGCCATCGATCGATACGCCGAAGAAGCTCGGGGGCGCACGGGGCTCCATCTCGTTCCTAAACTGACGCAGCGCAAAGGAGGCGGGTACCGAATCCGCGACCAGCCTCCCCTGATCGTCCATTATTCCAACGAGGAGGAAGCCGAAGTGACGCATGCCTTCTTCGAACTTTACCGCGCGTCGCTCCCCGATGAACGGCGGATGCTGCTCGATCGCTATCATCCGGTCGACGTGGCCCAGAAGGTCGTGGGCGTCGGAAGCGTTGGAACCGAATGTTCCCTCATGCTACTCGAGGGCGACCGCGGTAGGGATGACCCCCTTCTGCTCCAGATCAAGCAAGCGAGCGCCTCAGCCCTCGAGCCTTATGCCGGTCCGAGCCGGTACGCCAATCACGCCGAGCGCGTGGTCGTCGGGCAACACCTGATCCAAGAAGCCAGTGACATCTTCCTGGGATGGGGTTCGATCGGCGAACGGGATTTCTACGTCCGCCAACTCCGGGACTTGAAGTTCGCCGCAGTCCCTTCCGAAATGGGCCCCAAGTTGCTGGCCGGTCACGGAGAACTCTGCAGCGCGGCTCTCGCACGGGCCCACGCTCGTACGGGCGACCCGGCCCGCATCGCGGGCTACTTAGGAACGAAGGACTCGTTCGACCTGGCGATCGCGAGATTTGCCGAAGCCTACGCGGACCAGACGCAGCGGGACCATTCGGCGCTGCTGCGGGCCATTCGTCGCGGACGAGTCAAGGCCACGATCGATGTCTGAGCGCCGAATTCCTAAGCTTCTAGAGGAGATACCAGATCCACGCGAAGACGAAAACCGCACTCCAGAGAAACAGAAATGCAAGGGGGAGTATCTCCGTCAGCGTTTCAGGATTGACACGGTCCATCCATGATATCGATCGGGAGGCGGAGAATCGTTCCCGGTGCGTTTGATAGGGCCGCAACAAATTGACGGGCAGGACTTCGTGCGACCGCAATGTAATCGCCGCGACCAACGTGCCTTCGAGGGGAGGCTCGGACTCTTCGAGGCGCCATGCAGTTTCGCGCCAGAGGGCTTGCGCGTCGTTCGTTCGGTGAAGCAGGACGGCCCAGACAACCGAAATCAGAATGCCGAGCGAGGCCAGGTACGTGGCCACGGTGGCTAAGATCAATCGTTGGCTCGAGAGATCCGCGAGGGCCACGACGACCGCCGTCACCAGCACGCTGCCGATCGCCGCGTAGTATGCCGTTCGTCCGGCCGCGAGCTGGCCTTCCTCGGCCGCGAGTCGCTCGAACTTATCGTGCAACCATTTGCGATCTTCCGAGCTAAGATTGGCCGAGCGCGCAGGTGATGCGGAACCGGGAGCACTCACGACTCGAAGACCGTCGGTCGAAAGTTAAACTCTGGTGTTCCACTCCCTTCCGTGCGCCTACCACGCGACGTGGGTCTACGTTGGATTCCATCTTACCCACCCTCGGGGGCGAGGCGAGACACGGCCGGGGATGAAGCTGATCGGTTCGATCAATCACTATCTCCTACGTAACGGCGCAAGGCGACGATTCTCGCGGGGAGGATTACATGAACGGCTTCGAAGCTCGTCGGCCCGCGCCGTCTTCTAGTGCGCCCGATGCCGAGTCGCGACTCGTCCTGGGCTCCGGGGAGGGGGGCCGGCTCGCGTCACCCGCTCCATGAGGACGTTGCTTTGACCGAAGGGGGCGACAATTCGGAAGCCCTCCGACTTAAACGTCGAGACGGAGCCGAACCAAGTAGCGACCGCTCGGGGGTCGACCGCCGGATACGCCTCGACTCGTCCACCTCCCCGCGCCCGAATTTCGGAGAGGGCGGATCGAAGGGCTATCTTCGTGATCCCTTGGCGGCGTTCCGATGGCTTCACGAAGAAGCACGTGATGCGCCATTCCGCCTGGGTGGGAGTCGGCAGCTTGAGAGATCGGTACTTTCGGCCCGCGTCGATTCGCGGCAGCTCCGATTTGGGACCGAACTGACACCAACCCACGGGTCGGCCTTCATCGTAGACCAGGATGCCGTGGGCCTGACCCCCATCTACGAGCGCTGCGTGATCCATGCGGTTCCGCTCCGCTCGCTCTTCATTGGAGTTCACAGGGGTCGGGCCGGGACGGTGATAGTACATGCACCAGCAACCGCCCGCCATGCCGTGAGACTCTCGGAAGAGTTCTTCGAAATCGGGCCATGTTGCGCGGGATAAACGCTGGGTCGTGTACGGGGACATCACTCGGCGCCGTGTAGAGGGGGGAACACTCTCCCAATAAGAGCATGCGGGCGGGAACTTTCAAAATGGAACCGCTGACGCTCGTTAATCTTTGGTCTGGAAGCGGTGGAGCCCCATGCGATCCTGCTCAAATTCGGTCGCAAAGAAGTCGGTCACCTTCGATTCGAGCTCTGCGGTTGGAATCGAATCGGAGGCAAATTCTCCGACCAGCGACACACGAGTCCGATCTCCTAGAGGAGTGTAGTAAATGAAAAACTTCGAACCGACGAACGGTCCCTCGAGGATCTCATAGGCCAATCCGAGGGGCGGGTACTCGGTGCCGTGCACCCTAAAGACGACGGGGCCACCCTCGTAATCCTGTTCCCAGCAGGCGACGAAGCTGGCCTCCGATAGCTCCTCCAACTTACTTTTGCGATGGTGATGCGCCGAACGGTGGGCGAGTCCCGAGTTGAAATAGGTCCAGACCGTTCCAATCGGTGCCTCGAAGACCCCCGAATCATCGAAAATGAACACCATGTGTCCTCGAGTTGAGTGGTCGTATATAGCGGTCTGACGACGCGCTCCGGTACCCTTCGAGGTTCCAAGAGGAGTGGCCGATCGGAATCCACCCGAAGTGTGCGCGGAATGAGCCCCTCACAAGGGCCGAACCCCCCGCACCTTTGAACGCCGTTACGATGATCGGATTTCGCGCCTATTCCACGAGCTCGGCGGTGAAGGAGCGGAGTCGCCGAACGGTCTCCACAAACAGCCTTCGATTAGTCTCAGGGTCAACGCCGATGGCCGACCAGAAGTCCCAACGGGTTACCACGAAGCATCGCACGTCGGTTGCCGCCACGACGTCCGCCGTCCTCGGAGCCTCTACGATCAACGCGGACTCACCGAAGAACTTGCCAGCGGAAAGCGTCGCCACTAAGCGTCCCGACCGGCGGACGTCGGCAAGACCATCGACGATCAGGTAGAGACCCAATCCCTTCTCGCCTTGACCGACGATGACCTCGCCCTCTTGGAATACTTGATACTCGCCGACTTCCGCGAGTACACCGATTTGATCCCAGTCCAGTTTCGAAAGCAGTGGCACGGCCGCTAGCATCGCGGCTCGGTCGGGTGGCCCCTCGTCGGTAATCATCGATGAATGGGCCCGCAATCCACTTGCGTCCTATAATGGGCTACGCCTGCGCGGCCTGCGGCTTCGAAGTTCTCGTCCCGGTAATCGCCGCGCCGTCGCTCCTTCTTCCGGGCACCCAACCCCGCAAGCGGATGCTCTCCCCGGGCCGCGGAAACCGAGACGTGGTCTCTCACGGGAGCGCTACCGTGAGAAGATGACTCACAAGACCGAAAGGCTTGAAAACCGTTCGGCCATCGTCCCGCAGCTATGACGCATCATGTGAAACCGGTGCCGGATGGATACCATACCGCAACCCCCGCCCTGACCGTTGAGAACGCGGCCCGCGCGCTCGAGTTCTACTCGAAGGCGCTGGGTGCCAAGGAACGAAACCGGTCGTCCGGTCCCGACGGAAAGATCATGCACGCCGAGTTCCAGATCGGGGATTCGGTCTTCATGGTCTCGGATGAATTTCCGGGCATGGGATCTCGCTCGCCCAAATCCCTCGGGGGTGTTTCGGGAAGCGTGTGGCTGTACGTACCGGATGTCGATGCAGTGTATCGCCAGGCGACGGCCGCAGGTGCCACCTCGGTCATGGCCCCCACCGATATGTTTTGGGGGGACCGGCACGCTCGCATTCGAGATCCGTTCGGCCACGAGTGGTCCATTGCGACTCACAAGGAGGACGTTTCCCAAGAAGAGATGACGAAACGCGCGACCGAATTCTATGCGCAGATGGCCAACCGCCCACCCGGGAATCGCTAGCGCATCCGTTACTCAAGAATTGCCTGCCAGAGCTTCTCGAGCGCCCGCGGCCCCATCATCGGATTGAGTCGAGACTTGGGCAGCCCCGGCTCGCGTCGCGGTCCTCATGGAGTCGTTGTGCAAAACACGCCTAACGCGCCGTTTTCGTCTTGCATGCGGGCACGGCTGGCGGTGACCCCTCGCTTCGCCCCCTGTCGGCTGATTCGATGGGCAACATAATCTGCCGCGTTCGGTACGCTCGGAACCCAGGGGGATCGGATTGGATCTCTTCACGCACGTAATCTTCGCCTACCTTCTCTCGTTCATCATCTGGGGGCCCGGCGCCCCTCAATACATCGCCGCGGGAGCATTGGCTGGTGGCCTTCCCGACGCGGACGTTCTCCTTTTCCCGCTGACTCGATGGTTTCCCTCGCTCCATCACCGCGGCGCCGTCCACACCGTCCTGGGGGTGACGGTAATTGCCGCCGTCGGTAGTGTCTTGGTGCCCTACCTCCCCTACTTCACACACGCCTCGACCCTGCTCTATTTCGTTGCCATGGAGATCGGGGGGCTCTCTCATCTCGCGCTGGATGGTTTCACAAATTACGCAGTTCGACCCCTTCTTCCCTTCTCCAGCCGAGCCCTTCGATTGAACGCGGACGTTGCGGTGAGCTTGGTCACGATGGCCCTCACGGGAGTCACAATGGCGGTGTTGATTCTAGAGCGTGGGACCGTCCCGTTTGGAGTTTGGGAAGAGACAGCGTGGATCCTCATAGGGGTCTACGGCGGCTATCTCCTTCTCCGAGGCATCGCGCGATGGAGGGCCGGCATCCTACGACGTCGATTCGCGTACTCCGAGGTCCTTCCGAGCACGAATCCTTGGAGGTGGCTCTTGCTCGAGGAAATCGACACAGCCGACCGCTACCATATCCGATTCCGCAGGCTCTCATTGGGCTCGGGCATGTCTGGATCCGACCGTTCTTTGGACGTGGCAAAACTACCTCAAACCCCGGGCCCCGTGGGATCCTCGCAGGCGGCGCTGGAGCGTACCTATCTTGCGGCAATGGCCGAGAGCGAATGGCTCGCCGAAAGCTACCACTTTGGAGAAGCCTCGGAGAAGGGGAGCGTGTACGAAGTATGGTGGTACATGATCAGCCAGGCCGCGGGCCGCCGCGCGTACGGTGTACATGGAGAGATCGACCGCGTCACGGGCGCAATGCGGTTGCGGTCGGGATTCCTACGCCTCCCGTCAGCGACTCCCATGTAAGCGGTCTCGGGTCGGTCTGCAGCCGGCCCTTCTGGTGGTTTTCGGCGACAACAAGGCGTCACCCGATGGATTGACGGGGAGGCGCTTGATACTAGGTCCACGATATCTATGGGAGGTACGGTTCCTTCGGGCTCGGCCACTCCGCCCCAGCGGAGGAGTGCGCGGACGATGTCCGACTGTCCTCTAGGCGCTGTTGTTCCGCTCGCCGTCGCGGCCATTTCGATGACGCTAGAGGGCATCTACCTTATGGCCTACCGTTGGAGCCCCAACGTACTCTGGCTGGTCCCGTCTAGCTTCCTCAGCCCATCGCCCTACGTTTCCGGATCCATCGCCTTGACCGGGGGGGCAATCCTCCTTGCTTTAGCGCTGGTCGCGCTGGCCTGGCGGGGTTGGCATCGCTCCGTCGGAGTCGGGGCGTTGACGCTTGGCCTGCTAAGTCTCTTCTCCGGTGGGGGATTCTTCATTGGAGCTTTCCTCGCCTATTTCGGCGGGGTCATCGCGATCTACCACACACCCCCGCCGGGGAGGTCTTCCGTAGCCGGGCCTTCTCCCGACAGCCCCGACTACGACCCGGTCGTCGAGGCAGACCTGCGCGGCTCCGAATCGTAAATTTTCTTGGTTCGCGATTCGATTCGGCGTGCCTCGCGCCGGTTCCGCTCATCGCAGGGGCGAGCGGCTAGTTTAGGGGGGAATAGATCTCGACCAAGTACCCGTCGGGGTCTCGTAAGTGAATCGTTCGCAGCCCCCAATGGGGGCGATCCGTGGGTCCCTGCAGCAATCGTACGCCGCGCCGGCGAAGCCGAGCAGCGGCTGCGTCGACGTCCTTTACCTCAAAGACTAGCGCCGACTTGCCAACGCAACCGCGGGGGTAGCGACCGGGCTCGAGTCCGACGGCCTTGGCCATCAATTTCCGTTCGTATAGTGAGACCACGACGTGGCCCTTCGAGACGAACTCTCCGTACGGGCCAGGACCGTGTCCCTTGACGGGTGTGAGGCCGAGAACATCGCGATAGAATCGCCACGACTTGTCGAAGTCTTGGACGAGAAGCCGGACCGAGTAGAATTGGAGCGGGTCGGATCGGCGTACGCTCATCCGGGCGCTCGCTGCGATATTCCACTCTCGATGTTCGAGTCGAATAGCGCATCTACCGGCCTCTTTCCCCAGAGCGGGACGCCAGGGGTTTGGCTTTCGCTACCCACGCTGCGCAAGGCACTCCAAGTCCTCAGGAACGGGAGCTCCTACTTCACGCGTGCCAATCGATGTGCGCCGAATTAGCCGGCATTTTCGCCATATCCGCACCGGTGATTCCGTGAATATCCTCGACTCGCTTCGCAAACCAGAGGTCGAATGGGTCGTTGCTTTGGAATAGCTTGCCGACGGCTGCAGCCGTGTCCCCGGGGGAGTCCATTACGACTACGACGAGATCTCCCATGGGCGATTTCTGGTGAAAGGCAGTCTCTCGCGTGATTCCGGCCCTCTTACGTGAGGCGACGTACTCCGCCTTCTTCTCTCCGGTGAGCTGCTTCGTGAAGGTCTTCCAATCGTCTAGCTTTCCCGGTCGTATCGGTGCTACGAACGCGTATGTGGTCATGTTGAACTCGGCACCCCATCCGCAGGGGGAGTTAATCCTTCACCCACTCCCCCCGGCGGTCGTCGCCTTGTCCGCCGCGCCTTCCGCGTGTTCTGTGCCCTTACGACGTCTTCTTCTTGGCCCACGTCCGCGCGGGAGCGCTCGCTTGTTCCAAGGGACGGCCTCAACCACGAGATGAAGGGGGATTGCTGCAATGTATCGGCCTTGGTGGCTCTTCCGCACTAGTTCGGGTCTTGGTACCGGCTCAGCCAGGCGTGAGATGGCCAGGCCCCCGTCGTAGAGGTGTTGGGCGTACGTCGTCAACGTCCGGTGATAAGAAGTGGTGTAGCCCCACTCTGTTTCCGAAACGCGCCAAGCCGCGCGCACCGGTCGTTCGTTTCGATATCCTTCCACCTTCCGAGAGATGGTCTCGCGATGCGGACCATGCTCGACTAAC
Source organism: Thermoplasmata archaeon (assembly GCA_049300255.1). Lineage (GTDB taxonomy): Archaea > Thermoplasmatota > Thermoplasmata > Lutacidiplasmatales > UBA184 > Lutacidiplasma. The sequence goes on along the minus strand of JBAQJJ010000024.1, from coordinate 64,315 downwards.
CACGAGGAGTTTTCGTCGATTTCAAAACAGGGATGATTAATCGAGAACACGAACCGACCGCTGGGTTTCAGCAAGCGACTCGCTTCTCGAATCGTCGCCGCGGCATCACGGATATCCATGAGTGACATGTTGGCCACTACGCGGTCGAACGTCTCGGAATCAAACTGCGGCAATCTCGCCGCATTTCCGTGGACGAATTCGGCTCCCGAGGGTCGAGCCGCCTCTCGTTGACGAGCGAAGCGAATGGAGGCCAGCGAGGTATCGACCCCCACCGCCCGCACCGCACCCCGGCGCCGGAAACGTCGGGTCAAGTATCCATTGCCGCAGCCGACCTCGAGTATCCGCTGACCTCGAACCGAGCCGAGCATCGCTAGCAACGCTGGGTCGATCAGCGCGCGGTGCCAGAGATCACCCGCCTCCCCCATGCGGGAGTCACGCCATTTCGCGAGGGCGTCCCAACCCAACTTGGTCATCGGAAATTCGAGCCGACCTGAGCCCCAATGGGTCTTATGCTGTCGTATCGGCGAACCTTCTATCGTATGGATACTGGTGGATTTCGTTGTCCCAAAGTCAAGTAGGACTTCCGCCGAGCGATTGTTGAAGTTTGTCAAGATCGGCGGGCGTTAACCCGAAGAAGCGGCGACCGTCAAGTCGGGACTGAATGGATCCGTCTCGAAACGCAATGATCGACGGGGTGATCCGGATTTGGAAGAGATCCCAGAGTGGGTCATTGCGGTCCGTGATGTCTGCGATGGCCAGGGTGCCCGGAACTCGGCCCTTTCTTTGGACGAACTGTGGCATGAAGCGACGAGTCGGCCGGCACCAAGCAGCCCCGAAGCAGACGACGTACGTTCCGGGTCGGTTGAGACGCCCCTCGCTAAAATCCTTCAGGGCGAGGACTTCGAGTCCGGTTGATGACCACGCTGATTCCGTCACGACTTCTCCGACGTCGTTGCCGTGTCACGCTGTCCCGCCCGACAACCTTGTGTGGGTATAGACGTGAGGATGGCAAACCCAGGGCCGGCTGACCGCTCCGCACGACTTGTCGACGTGCCATGCACTCGGGACGCCTTGCTTCTGCGGCGAGCGGGCGTAGGCTTATCTGAGCCGCGCTGTGCTCAATCATGTTGTAGATCAGGTTCCGCTCCACGAGGTTCGCGTCCATCAGCAGTGGCTAACGCCTGGGCAAAGGGACTCTGACAACCTAGCTCGATGTGCCGAGAGAAACCTTCTCGCCGGCGAGTGAGGCAGGGCGAAGGCCGGGACCTCGCTTTATCCTACATGCGCGGACGACTCCTTTCCACCACCGGGAGAGGGCCGGGGTCAGACTCTCCGTCCCTTGCGGATGAGCGGGTGACCATCTACGACCACGTCTGCCCCCCCGAGGATGGCATATTGGCGGAACGTTCCCCGCGTTCGTCCCCCCCATGTCATCATTGTGTCCGATCTCGACGGCGACCACTCCGAGCTCTTGATCGTCCACAAAGGGGGAATCTCGTGAGACCATTGCCTATCGGTGATTCATTACCTGGAGACCTCTAAAGCTGTCTGCGTTGGTAGGGGCAGGGGGCGTTGAACGTTGGTCGATAAGGAAGGGAGCGTTCTCCATCAGCAAGCTCTCACGGCGCTCGGGTTCTTCATGGGCCTCACCCTCACGTCCCTCGTCCTCATTCTCGACACCCCGGGGCCGTTTCATGCGCCCCTCGGTCCGCTCTCGGGAGAACAGTACTTCCAGACTGTCGTGACCTACGTGGGGATCGTGGGAGCTGTGACCAGTGTCGGGCTCCTTTCATTCTTGGAAGTAGGCGGCGGCCTCTCCCCGAGGGGAGGATTCGTCGATAAACTGGGCACGACACTCTTCTTCCTCAGCGTTTTCGGCTTCATGGGAGTGCTGCCCCTGCTGCTCTCCCCGTTTAGCCGGGACGGGGCGGTCATCGTGTTAGGCGTGGAACTGATTCTCTCGGGGATCTATTTCATCGGTCGAATCGTGTTCGGGCAAAGCGTGGATGATGACGTTCGGGCTCGAAACTAGCACGGGAGCGAGGACGCACGGAGGCTTCCACCGCCATGGAGCCGAGTCTGAGCGCGATTCTGCATCCTTTCGGAACGGAGCGCCGGTGATTGGCGATGGCATGAAGGGGCAGGCCTCAGCGACGATGGCATATCGGAACTGCACGGGGGTCCGGAGGCCATACAATTTCTACCCTCGGCAGAAATTCTAACCGACACCTTGTCGAACTGTGCCCGTTCAGACCCTGCGGCCGGGTGCGGCGCTCGGCCCGGGGTTTAATCTAACGAATGCCGATTGCGTGACATGGCCTCGACTCGCCGTCTCGTCGCCATTATGTTCACCGATATGGTGGGCTACACGGCCTCAGTCCAGGCCGACGAATCCGGCACTCTGAGACTGCTCCAAGAGGAGGAGGAACTCGTCCGACCACTCCTGTCTGCTCACAGGGGCCGCGAGATCAAGTCCACCGGGGATGGTTTTCTCGTCGAGTTCGACAGTGCCCTTCGCGCCGTCCAGTGCGCCATCGACATCCACCGACGTTTGCACGAACGCAATGCCCAGCCTGGGGTCACGCCGATCCAGGTGCGCATCGGGGTCCATTTGGGAGATATCGAGGAGCGGGGGCGGGACATATTCGGCGATGCGGTGAACATAACGTCTCGAATCGAGGCCTTCGCCGAACCGGGAGGGGTATGTGTTTCGGGCGCGGTGCAGGAGCAGGTTCGGAACAAGATTCCCGAAAGGCTCGAGAAGCTCCCGCCCACGACGCTCAAGGGCTTGCAAGTCGCCATGGAGCTCTACCGGGTCGTTCTTCCGTGGATGACCCAGGAGCCGACACGACGGAACCCTGCGTCGACAGGCATCGCCGTTCTCCCCTTCGTCAACATCAGCCTGGACCCGAAGGACGATTACTTCGCGGATGGGCTGACGGAGGAGTTAATCACCGTGATCTCCCAATTGCGAGAGCTCCGCGTGACTTCTCGCACCTCGGTCATGCAGTATAAGGCGACCACGAAGGCGCTCTCCCAGATCGGGTTCGAACTGGGCGTGGCTTCCATTCTCGAAGGAAGTGTGCGCCGGGCCGGCAAACTGCTTCGGATTACGGCTCAGCTGATCGATGCCCGATCCGATGGACACCTCTGGGCCACGACATTTGATCGGGAACTAGAGGATGTGTTTGCGGTTCAAACCGAGATTGCCAAACACGTCGCCGAGGCATTGAAGGTCGAACTACTCGGAACCCAGCGGGTCTCCCTTCGGCCCCCACCCACCTCCAACATTGAGGCGTACGACCTCTTCCTGAAGGGTATCCACCTGTACCATCTCCTGTCGAGAAAGGAACAAGTGGAGGCGATCAAATTCTTGGAAGACGCTATCCGGAAAGATGCGAGTTTTGCCTTGGCGTATGCGTATCTCGCGAATGCTTACGTCGGGACATCCGGAATCTTTGTGCCCGCGGGCGTCGCCTTCCCCCGGGCCGAGCTCCTCGTGGCCAAGGCACTCGAGCTCGACCCCAACTCCTCCGAGGCCCACACGGCGCGCGCCAACCTGGCTCTCCAATACGAACAGGACTGGAAGCTATCCGAAGCGGAATTCAAGCGGGCCATCTCGTTCAACCCGAGTAGCGCCGATGCCCACTTTTGGTACGCCGCGCTGCTGAAAGTGATCCAGAGATTTGGAGAAGCCAAGGAAGAACTTCAGACGACGATCGCGTTGGACCCACTTTGGCGATTGCCAAAAATGCAACTGATGATTGTTAATCTCCATGCGGGTGACCTCGAGACGGCGCTGGACTTGGCCATCAGAAGTCGGGATGAAAACCCGGCGCTCCCCGGGCGCCACGCCTTAGTCGGATTGGTGCACGCCGCGATGGGCCGGATGGAGGAGGCCCGGACGGAGGCAAAGCTCTCGGCCGGTCCGCTAAAGGAGGATAACAGCCGTTGGACCCGCGCAATCTTGTGGGCTAAGCTGGGAGAGCCAAAGGAGGCCCGGCTACTATTGGTCGAGTTCGAAGAGGCCTCGAAGACTCGGGAAGTTTCCGTGGCCCAGATCGCGGGGCTCCACGCCGTGCTGGGAGAGAAGGAGAACGCGCTGGAGCGCCTCGAGCGCGAACAGCCCAAGGGAGAGGGAGACTTGTGGCTCTTCTATCAATGGATGGCGTTCGATTCCCTCCGCGCCGAACCGAGGTTTCAAGCGCTGTTGAAGAAGTTGAACCTCACCTGAGGAAACTCGCTTGGCTCCACGGCTCCGTCGCGGGCGAGCGCTCGCTGCCATGATGGGGGCGGGCCCAGTCGGTGACCTGACCGCAATTACGCGGGAGGGAGGAGCGAATATGGCGAGGCCGTGGAACGAATGGGGACCCGTCTGGTTCGGAGGCAGGCGGCTTAATCTAACGAAGGGCGTTCGCGTCGCATGGCCTCAACTCGTCGCCTCTCCGCCATCATGTTTACGGACATGGTCGGGTCGACCACGATGGCCCAAGCGAACGAAGCAGCAGCGCTCAAGCTCCGGGACGAGCAAGCGGATCTCGTTCGCCCGCTCTTTGTCGCTCATCAGGGGCGCGAGATCAAATCGATGGGCGACGGGTTTCTGGCCGAGTTCGACAGCGCACTCCGTGCGGTTGAGTGCTCCGTCGATATCCAGCAACAACTCCACGAACGTAACACGCGACCTAGTGTGACGCCGATCCAACTACGGATTGGTATTCACCTCGGAGACGTCGAACAGCGAGGGTCCGACATCTTTGGGGATGCGGTGAACATCGCATCGCGCATCGAGCCGATCGCGATCCCCGGGGGTATCTGCGTTTCAGGCGCCGTATACGAACAAGTCCGCAACAAGATTCCCGTCAGATTCGAGAAGCTTCCACCGACGAGGCTTAAGGGCGTTGATGTGGCCATGGAAGTATACAAGATCCCGCTCCCCTGGAATGCTCCGGAGACGTCACCCCCCTCCTCGGCTCCGACGGGTGTCGCCGTCCTTCCGTTCGCTAACATCAGTCCGGATACCCGCGATGAGTACTTCGCCGACGGACTCACGGAGGAACTGATCACCGTCCTGTCTCAGATCCCCGGGCTTCGGGTAATTGCGCGCACGTCGGTGATGCAATACCGGTCCACGACCAAGCCCGTGTCGCAGATTGGCGCCGAACTGGGCGTTGCGGCGGTGCTCGAAGGGAGTGTCCGCAAGGCGGGGAACCGGCTTCGGATCACCGCGCAATTGATCGATGCCGGGACCCAAGGACACCTCTGGGCCAACTCCTTCGACCGCGACCTAGACGACATTTTCGCCCTCCAATCGGAGATGGCGAAGAACGTCGCCGGGTCCCTCAAAGTCACCTTGCTTCCCCGCGAAGAGGTCCGCCTCGCGGCACGCAGGCTTCCCAAGCCCGAATCGTATCTTGAGTACCTCCGGGGTCGGGCGAGTCTCCACGACAGCACCCAGGAAGCCGCGCAAAAGGCCAAGGAGCATTTTGAACGCGCGATCCAGTTAGACGAGGGCAACGCGGCCGCCCACGCCGGGCTAGCCGACTTCCTCCTGACATTGGGGGACTTCTATCGCATTCTTCCACACGAGGAGCTTTGGGCGGCGAGCCGCCAGCACGCTGCGCGCGCGATCGAGCTCGACCCGAACCTCGCCGAAGCTCGCGCTTCGATGGGGCTGATTCAGGTCCTCGAGTACGACCACGCGGGGGCCGAGAAGGAATTCACGCTAGCTCTGTCGCTTAACCCGAGCTACGCATGGGCGCGGGGATGCTACGCCTCGTTGCTGGCCGATCAGTGCCGCACCGAGGAGGCGCTCCGTGAGTATGAAGTGGCCGACCAGCTCGACCCGCTTTCCGGAATCATTCTGCAATCACATCTGAGCCTCCTCGTTGTTCTACGTAAATTGGACGCCGCGGCGGTTCTGCTCAAGAAGATCGGTCGGGCCGACAATTTCGGCCTCCTGTATCATATCGCTCGCAGCAACCTCTCGGTCGCCTTGGACGACAGTGCCGAGGTGTTGAAGGAGATCGATTGGCTGGCCGAGCGCACTCCGGGCCGTCAAGAGCCGGCGGCGGCCTACGCACTGTACTGTGCTCGCGTAGGGCAGCGCGATCGCGCCCGGGAATTGTTGCGGCCGCTCGAAAAGCTGCCCGAGGCGAGCCGACCGGACACCCAGATCGCAATGACCTACGCCTTCCTCGGTGACCTCGACGCCTGCTTCCGTTGGCTCGAGTCGGCGGTCGACGGCCGAAAGGTGTCCATCCTGTGGTTCCGACTCGATCCGCTGCTCGCCTTCGTACGGGAGGATCCCCGGTTCGAGGGGGTTCTGAAGCGGATGAACTTAGCTTGAAGGACCGAATGGATTTGCAGATAGTTTGCCGACGCGGCCGCTAGAGTATCCCCTCGTCAGAAAGGTGGGCGGAAGGTCGATCCGGTCGCACTCGCGTAGGACGTGAGCCCATTTCCCCGGTTCGCCAGTGGATCGGAGTTTCGCCCCCGGTGGTGGCTGAGCGAATCTTTATCGACTTAGGACCGGTCGGGCGTATCATGGCGGATGTCACTTCCCTCACGGATTTCTTCGTGCAGGTTTCGGAGGACGAAGCGCTCTTCGCGCGCTACAAGAAGAACCCCGAGGAAGTCATGAAACAGCATGGCCTGAGTCCGGAGGCCATCCAAGCGATCATCACCGCGGACTTGAAAGCGATCCGTCGCATGTTACTCGTCCACGGGCCGCACCCCATTATAATTGTCGTTTTCCCTCGGCCTTAGGCCGGCCGCTCCGCACCGGTGCGCCCATGTCCGGTCGCCTCGTGGTGACCGGCATTGGAATACGGTTGGCATGTCAGATCACTTCGGAAGCGCGTTCGGAGATCGAGGGGGCGGACAAGTTTCTCTATCTGGTCGGGGACCCGGCGGCAGAGGAGTGGGTACGGCGGTTGAACTCTACGGCCGAGTCGCTCGCCGATTGCTATCGGGAGGGCCAATCGCGTGCGCGCGCGTACGAAGCCATGGTGGAGCGGATGCTCTCCCCGGTCCGTAGCGGGTTGAAAGTGTGCGTCGCGTTCTACGGCCACCCGGGGGTCTTCGTGTATCCCTCGCACGAAGCGATCCGCATCGCTCGTTCCGAGGGCTATGAGGCCCGCATGCTGCCCGGGATTTCTGCGGAAGACTGCCTCTTCGCGGACTTGGGAATCGATCCCGGTCGAAGCGGGTGTCAGAGCTACGAAGCCACGGATTTCCTGGTGAATGAACGAAGGATCGATCCCCGGAGCTCGCTCATCCTCTGGCAGGTCGGTCTGGTTGGGAGGGTCGAGTCTCTCCTTGACGGGTTGGGCGACAATCGCCAGGGTCTTTCCATTCTGAGGGACGTGCTCGTCTCCTACTATTCTCCGGAACATGACGCAGTTATCTACGAGGCGTCCCCGTATGTAGTGCTCGATTCTTCGATTCGAACGGTCCCGCTTGGGCGGCTGTTGGAGGCGGAGTTGAGCTCCGCTTCCACGCTCTTCGTGCCACCGCTCCCCTCGCGTGTGAACGAGAGCATGCTCCAACGTTTGGGGATAGACCGTTCCAACCTTCCGGTCGCTTCGGGGTGTTGGGAAGGAGTGTCGTCCCTCGGCCAGCGCTAGGCCGCATTGCCTAGCCCGGGACGCCGACCGGCCACCGAAGTCCGCGTTACTTCGGCACTCCGCCGAGAGGGCGAATGTCTCCTTGTCGCACCCTGAGGGCGGCGCACAGGGGCTTAAGATGGAGGAGACGTACCCGACTCGTGGCCGCGACCCGGCGGCTCGCCGCCATCATGTTCACCGACATGGTCGGGTTCACCGCCGCGGCGCAGACCGATGAAGCGAGCGCGCTGAAGTTGCTGCGGCAGCAGGAGGAACTCGTTCGCCCGATCCTCGCGGCGCATCAAGGTAGGGAGATCAAGTCGACGGGCGACGGCTTCCTAGTTGAGTTCGAAAGCGCCCTCGAGGCCGTCCAATGCGCGTCCGACATTCAGCAACATCTGCAGGAGCGCAACGCTCAGTCTGGTCGTACGCAGATTCGGCTGCGTATCGGCCTTCACCTCGGGGACGTGGAGGAACGGGGCAGTGACATCTTCGGCGACGCAGTGAATATTGCAGCGCGGGTCGTGCCGCTCGCGGAACCCGGGGGCATCTGCCTCTCGGAACCGGTGTTCGGTCAGGTCCGTAACAAGATCCCGTACACGCTCGAGAAGCTCGAGCCGAAAGTCCTCAAGAACGTACGCTTCCCGATGGCCGTCTACCGAGTTGTCCTGCCCTGGAGCGTTCCGAATTGGCCATCGGCGGGTTCGGGGCTGACTCGGCTCGCGGTTCTTCCCTTCGCCAACATCAGCCCGGACCCGAAAGACGAGTACTTTGCGGAGGGCCTCACGGAGGAGCTGATCACAGTGCTCTCGCAATTGCGCGAGCTTCGGGTGATAGCTCGAACCTCGGTGATCCCGTACAAGTCGACGCACAAATCCGTTTCCCAGATCGGAGCCGAATTGGGCGTCGATGCCGTCCTGGAGGGGAGCGTTCGAAAGGCGGGAGACCAACTCCGGATCACCGTGCAGCTCATCGACGTGGCAAGCCAGGAGCATACCTGGGCAAGCACGTACGACCGGAAGCTCGACAAGATATTCGCCGTCCAGACCGAGATCGCCAAACGGGTGGCGAGACAACTGAAGATCACTATCCGAGCGGCGGAACAGGCGCGACTCGAAGCGCGACCATCCGTGCGACCGGACTCGTACCTCGCCTACCTGAAAGGGCGGACTCTCTTGCACACCGCTACGCGAGCCTCCCTGGAAGCAGCCAAGGGACAATTCGAGAGTGCCATTTCCCTGGATGCGCTGAATGCGGCCGCCTACTCCGGCTTAGCCGATGCGACGCGCCTCGCGGGATGGCGGTACCCGGGCATCCCGCGAACGAAGTGGGACGAGACTACCCGACGTCTGGTTGCACAGGCACTGGAGCTCGATCCGAATCTGGCAGAGGCTCATGCGTCCCGAGGAATTGTACTGTGGGACGACTTCGAGTTCACCGCGGCGGAAGAGGAATTCCAGCAGGCCTTGTCGCTCAACCCGAGTTACTCGCTAGCGCATTACTGGTACGCCGGACTGCTCGAGGAGGAAGTCCGCTCCGAGGAGGCCCTGCGGGAGTTTACTCTGGCCGAAGGAGCGGACCCGTTTGGTCCGGACACCCTCTTTCAGTTGGCTCTGCTCCTCACCTGGCTGCGGAGGCACGACGAGGCACTCGTCAAAATCAAGGTGCTTGGGGAATTGGAACCTGTCGGTCCCTTGGTCCATCTCGCCCTGGCCCAGCATTACCTCGCCCGATCTGAACTCGAGCCGTGCCTCGAGGAATTAGACCGCGTTGAGAGGTGCGAGGTAGATCCGGACCTGAAGCCGATCCATCGGGCCCTCCGCTGCGCCCTCTCGGGAGAAAAGGAGCAGGCGCAGGTCCTTCTGCAACAGGCGGAGACCCTGCCGGAGTTCGGACAAGTCGCGTACAACGTCGTCCGGGTATACGCCGAGCTCAATGATCTTGACTCGTGCTTCCGGTGGCTCGAGAAGGCGTACCAGAGTCATGCGCTTCCGCTCCAGCAGTTGCGACTCGACCCGCGGCTGGAGCACCTCCGAACTGAACCAAGGTTCCAGCTGTTGTTGCGGAAGATGAATCTCGCGTGACGGAGGTCGAATCGGGTTCGGCAGTCCATTAGAAGAGTACGCATCCTTGAACGGCGGCGCGGCTGGGCCCCTTGCTAGGCGGAGCATAGCAAGTCGTCTCTAGGGCATGCAAGCTCGAGCACCGCCCGCCGATTGAAACGAGTCGTATCGTCGGAAGTCGAACTACAGACTTAGAAACAGTTAGATTTGTTAACCGCGGGTATTCCGACCTTCTTCGGATTGTGGAAGTTGAACCCGACCGTGCCTCCCCCACCTGACCCCAAAATGCTCGTGATGCAGAACGAGGCGTTCTTTGCCCTGTTCCAGGCTCACGTCAAGAGCGGCATCGTCAAGGAAGCTCACGCCTTTTTGGACGGCGATCGCGGCTACTTTATTTCCGGAGACGTGTCACCCGAAGCGCTCCAGGAAGCAATTGCGTCTTGGTACCCCTACATCACCTTTGAGATTCACCAAACCGTGAAATTTCCTAAGCCGATCGAGAATTCGATCAAAGTCGCGAAGCAACGCGCCGCCATGATGATATAGAGGTCGGAACGCCGACCTGGATTACTGAGTGCCCTTGCCTAGAGGCAAGCTTGCGAGCACTCAATCTGGCGCGGTCCTCGGTCGCCTGCAAGTAATCTCCTTCGTAAGTGCGCTACCCGATTGGGTGCAAGTACTATCGCACCCAACCCTTCGGGGTTGCATTACGATCGGTGGGGATAACGGAGAACTCCTTCGCCTCCCGATAGACAGATGACGCTTCATCGCCTCCCCGGTTGGATCGTGATCGATGGCCCTGGGTAGCACCCGCGTGCGTTACCGCACGACCCGATATCGGAAGCTCATTCGTGCCCCGCTTCCGTTCGTTTATCGCTGGTGTACCGACTATCGAAACGACGACGACCGCCTGACCAATTCCATCTATCAATACCGATCGAGAATTGTCCTCAGCGAACGCGCAAGGGTGATTCGAATCATCACTGTGCCGGGCCGAAATAGAAACCGAAGCACCGATGTAGAAATTATCACCCTTCAGCCTCCCAACCGCTGGCACCTCGACAAGTTCAGCGTATCCGACGACGAGAAGGGCGATTATCGGCTCATCAGCAAACGACCTCAGCTGACCGTCCTGGAGATGCGTTTTCGAACTGCGTGGAAGGTTACCCGACTGCCCGATCTGAGACGGTACAAAGCACTATTCAATCGGGTATGGGACAAGTACGTGGACCTCATCGAGAAGGAGTTTGGACGATCGATGTCCTATTCCCCCCATCGTCGCGATACACTGCCCAGCCTGGCCAAGCCTTGATTGCAATCACGAATGTTGAAACAACCTGGGGAACCCGGCGCTGGACCAGGGGGTGCAATGTCATCGTGCGTGATGGTTTTTGCACCCGGTCGCGTTCGATGGACGAACCGTCTTAACGTCGCTGACTAGGAGAACGCCACAAGCAGCGGCACGAGATTCGCCACGTTTGGCGTGCCCCAGCCCGAGGCATCGTCCCAGCCCGGTCCCGCGTTGAACCCGACCGTGCTGCCGTAGACGGCGTTGTTGCCGATCGTGATGTCGTGGAAGGCCAGGTGATAGAGCAGGGGTATCTCACCGATCAGGTAGAGGGCGGGATTGATGAATCCGATCGTGCCCTGGTGGTGCTCCGCGGCGTACTGATTCGCGAGGGCGGCAATGGTTGACCATATCGGAGAACCGAAGCTCGTCCCGAGCGAGTCCATCCAACCGGCTTCTGAGGGGATCGCGCTCCAGTAGTTTAGGCCCCCACCGGAGGCTGCGGCGTCGGCGGAAACATCCGGGGTGGTCCGCGAATGGAGGCCGAGCCCACCCTGGTATGAGGGAGTACCGAAGATCAAGCTCGGAGCGCCGCCTGTGGCGAGGTCAAACTGGGGCTCGTTCCACACCTGCTCGCCCCCGTAGCCCACCGGAATGCATTCGATCGGAGGGGTCGGAGTTTCGGTATTGAGCTGGCAGGATGGCGTGTTCAGAAACTTTACCAAACCCAGACTGCAAACCGCCGCACTTCCACAATTCGCGGGGCTGGACCCATTGTAGTACGGATTCCCCTCGGTGCCACCGACCGCTGTGACCCACGGCGATGACGAAGGGTAGATCGGATTCGCCGCGGTGAAGCCACATGGACTGGGGAAGGAGGAGCAAAGACCAGAATTGTCGGCCCCCCAGTCACCGGCGGATGCGAATACGGTCGTACCTTCCGCTGCCGCAAGTCGGTATGCCTTCTCTCCAGTAGACAGCACTTCCTGGACATACGCGGGGCTACAGTCGCCTGAGGGATTGTCGGTGTCATCGAAGCAAGTACCCTGCAGCATATCGAGCTCCGGATCGCCCCAGCTTTGCGAGATGATACTGTGCGGGAATGTCTCGATCGCTGATAGGACGGCCTGCTCCAGGGTGAGGTCGTCATCGGTCGTAGCTACGAACAGTACGATGTGAGCGCCCGGAGCCAGCGAATGGACTGTCTGAACGTCCTCAGATATCTCCGTGGACCACACAACTTGATCCGGGTCATTTGGATTGAAGACGGGGCAGACTCCCCCCTGGCACACGATCTGGACCTGCGAGTATGGGAGACCAAACTGGGCGTCAAAAGTATTCAGATCAGCTTGAACGGTCGGGTAGCCAAACGCGTCCACGATGACAACGGTTTGCCCGGCACCGGTGAGGCCCGCTGGATAGTCGTAGGCGACTTTGAGATCCTCGGGAGAGTAGCACAAGAGAAGGAAGGGGCTGTTCTCGGTTCCATAGTTACAGTACGGGCTCGGCTGACTCGAGGTCAGCGTCTTCCCCAGATACGTCACGTGCAAGTCGAGAGCGGTTTTCGAACCCGTGCCGTGAAAGGATGCGGGGAGCGCCGCCCCGGAGAGTGCTGCAAAGCCGGCCGAGCTACACAAGACAAGAATCGCGATACCGACGGACGTAACGCGGGTCGACCCCTTGTGAAATAATCCAGACGAACCCACTCGCGCTCCCGGAAACGCCAGCCGCATGGTAGATGGGATTGCGGTGAGAGAATCAAGTCTGCCGCTTGACAAAGGACCGAATTCCGATGGAAGTTGGCAGAAACATCGGATTTCGATCGCCGCGTGACCGAAATCAAATGTTGAAGAGCAGTGCGAACCTTAGCTACGACAGCCTATGTCGGGAGTGAAGTCGTCCTCTCGCTCGGCTCCGGGCGGTGTGCGGGCGATGGACGGAATTCCTCGGCCGCCCGTCGTCAACGGAGTGCACCCCCGAGCTCCGTCGACCGGTCGGCGGAAGAATGCGCTCGGGTCGTTGGACCTCGCAATTCTGCGAGAGTGCTCCGGAGAGGGTACCGCCGATCTGGGGTTCGATCCCAGACGGTCGCCTGAATACATTGCCAAGCGACTGGAGGTAAGTCCGGCCACGGTACGACGTCGCCTTACGATGTGGCGCCGTCGAGGTTTCTTCCTCGGATACGACGTCCTACCTCATCCCGGGCTGCTGGGGGGACGGTTGGCCGCGCGAATGATTGAGTTTCCGAACCCGATCGCTCAGGAGCGGGCTATAGTTTCCCTGAGCCTGATCGACGGAATGATTCAAATCGTTCCGGCCCGGACTATGCTCTTGGCAGTCTACTTCGTCGATTCCGCGTCACAAGCCGAACGACGACTGAAGCAACTTCAGGGGGCCGAGGGCCCGAGGGAGATCGGTCCGGAGATGTTCTTTGAGTACCCTCCGTGCTCACACCGAATGTCTCGCTCGGATTGGCGGCTTGTGCTCGCGCTTCGGCGTAATCCAGAGGCCAGCGTGGGGGAACTCGCTGAGGAAGTCGGTCAGTCGACCCGAACGACATCACGTCGGCTTGATTCCCTGCTCGATGAGGGGGCAGTGATTTTCGACCCGATTTTTGAGTTCTCCCGTTTCTACCAGACGCTCGCGGTCTTGGTCGCGACCGTCGAGCCCGCAGACCGGCGTGAGGAGGTCGAGCGGCAGATTCGAGCCCTGCATCCGGAATCGTTCCCCACCTGGGGACCTACCCTACCCAATCCCACACAGGAGACCGCCGAGCTGTCCCTATGGGTGTCCGCGCCCACGACCGCAGAGCTCGATGAGCTGACGGCGCGTGTGGCCCACTTACCGGCGGTGAACCAGGTGTTTCTTTGGTACGGCCGATCTACTTTGCCGATTCGGGCTTGGTTGAACGAGCAGATTGAGACCGTCCTGAGATTGAGTGACCCCGCTGGCTAAGTTCCTCTTTGGACCGGTGCTTGTTCTCGATGGCACCCACTTGTCTCGAGCTGGGGGCTGAATCCCGTAGGCTCGCCGAAGCCTACTGCGATGCCGGAGGAGCGGGCGAGGCGCCGCGAAAGTCGCATAAACAGGGACCCACTACCCAACTTTCCTGGGGGCGAGTCCATGGGAATTAAGTTCGTGGGAGCGAGTCGACTCCGATGGATCTCGGCTGTCCTAACAGCGGCTTTAATGGTGACTCTGATTCTCTCGATGATCCCCGCGGCAGCGGCAAGCCAACCCCTCGCCGAACTCCAATCCTCGGCGGGAGCGCAGGTCTTGGCTCTTCCAGCCGGCGCGACCTCCACTTCGGGTCTGCAAGCGGAAATCGACCAGGCTTCGCCAGGTGCGACCGTTCATCTTCCTGCCGGCACGTTCAACGGCCAGTTGCGTGTGGCAAAGGACCTCAATCTGGTGGGCGCAGGCGAGGGAAATACCATCCTTCAATCTCCCGCCAAGATGGTCCCTGATTTTCTCGGCAACGTCTTCGTGATCGAGGTGAGCGACCATGCCTCGGTCCAGATTTCCAAAATCACCGTCGAAGTGACGGAACAGTGCATGTTGGCGAATAGTATTGGGGTCGCCACCGGCGGAGGGGTCGATGTACGAGGGGATTCGACCCTCACGATCTGGGATGTGAATCTGGTGGCGTTTGGCCCCTATCCAAACCTGAACATGCCGTGCACGACTCACGGCAGTGCGGGCATGCTATCATTCGGTCGCGCGATTAGTATCGGTTTGGACGACGGCCCGGGTATTGGTTCCAACGTGGAAGTGGAAGGTCATGGCTCGATCGAGCACGTCTCCACCGTGGGATTCGACATCTTTTCGATCTCCGTCGGCGGCGTCCGGGGACCCAGTGGAAGCACGGCCACGGTCGAGAACAATCTGGTTCGAGTAGGGCCGGGGCCCTACACGGCGGCGTACGGCATTGTCGTCTACGGCGTGTCCACCGTCTCCAATAACCTCGTGGTGGGTGTGCCGGGATCCGATGGGGGAATTGCCGTCGTCGACACCTCGGCGGTCGTGACTAACAACAAGGTCAACAATTTCATCTGTACGAGCGCTCCCTTCCCCATCACTCCACCGTGCGGCGTTAACCCGTTGACGGAGGATCAAGACTTGGGAATCTTCCTCGCCAGCATTACACCGGGAACGATCGTGGCGGACAATTCAATCCACCACGTCGATGCCGGAATCTTGGTCGAGGGCCCTGCGGCTCCGGCGGCAATCGTGCATAATTCGATCACCGCGAACACCTACTATGGTCTCGACCTCATCGACGCGAACCAGACCTTCCTCCATGACGTCGTGGTAGGCGGCCTCTACGCGATCGCGGTGGGGGCGGCGGGTTCCAACACCACGGCGATCCTGGACCAAGACACCATGCACGACTACTCGATCGATCTCTCCTTGCTCGAAGCGGTCTCCCCGTGGGTCGCGAAAGTGGTGGTGGAGCCGTACTGATCCGCCATCCCCCAGGGCCGCTCCGGCGCCGGGGCGTTCGTTCCTTGGTCAGGGAGAGCGAGCGCTGACCACTCCTAGTCCATTCCTAGGGATCTTACGGACTCGAGATGAAGCACTGTGCACTTTTCCCGTTCCCACAATTCACACGCGGAGTCGGGGCGGAGAATGTCGGCCCAGAAGCCGCGACCTCCGTCCCGCCAGTCCCTAGAAGGGAATACCACACTCCTGAATCAAGGGCCCAACCGCCCGTTCATTTGTAGAACCTTCAACATCTCGACGGTCTGCACGCCGCGCCATTCGAACTCGGTGATCGGCGTCCAAATCGGGAAGTTGATCGTCCAACCACCGTCGGGCGCCTGAGCGCGCTCCAGCCCGTCAAGCTGACGGTCCATCTCCTTGTCTGAGAACAAACTGCGGGAGAGACTGTCAGGATTGGGAGCGTAATCGAGGGGTCGGAACACTTCGGCTTTGGAGTCCACATCCATTTCGACGACACCCTTCGCGAGGATCTTGGGGCGAAGACGCTCCAGCTGACGCGCGGCCCTGGCGCGATCCGGAACGTGATCGAGGAAAGACAGCGTGACACGCATTTCGTACGGGTTCACGTCCTGCATTTGCTCGATGTACTTCCAGCACCACCGGTCGGCCCGGGTGAGCCAGGAACTCGGAACCCCATTCTTGTGCAGGAGAGCGGCGATGCCCGCGGTTGGGTTGATCGAGCCGGGCGGTTTTCGTGCCTTAGAGTCCCACCAGGGAGCGTGCGGTGATTGATTCGCAGACGGTAGGACGAAGGGAACTCCACCACCCTTGGTCTCAATCTTCTCGAGATAACCGGTGATCTTCCGGACCCGTGTTCCTCCGACACTCCGTAACTCGTCCAGCAGTCCGAGCGCCGCCCATGCGGGAATCGGCTGGCTCTCCGGACCGCGAAGGTCCGGTTCCAGTGCGTTCCCGTATCCCCCGTCCTCGTTTTGATAGGCGTCCAACGCGCCCAGCACCGCCGCCTTGGGTCCGTCTTCAAAGAGGTACGAATAGCGAAGCCGTTCCAGGAGACGGGCGTTCCTTTGGATGAACTCTTTCGCCTTTGCGATCGTTTCTTCCATCGTCGGTGACTCCTATCTGCCTAGGCCAGGGCCGGGGTTACAAAGCTGCGGAGAGGTCCTGAAACACCCCGCGGGAAGTCTCCAAACTTCTCCAGAACGACGGTGGACCACGTTCTCGTAAATGCAATTCAATCCGACCGCCCCTTGGATCTAGCTGGTCAGCGAGATGTTGCAAGTCCGCTGCCGAGGAGTCCGCTCCCCAGACCGAAGCCACTTTGACCTCCCGTACCTCCTTGCCACACGGTGAGCGGCGAGATGGCAATTGAATCCGACCTGGGTGTCCGTATCGAGCGAGCCGCACCGACGAGACTGTATCCATTTACGAGATTCTTCCGGGGATTCGAAACGGTACCGACTGTTCGTGATCTATTTGGAGCGCAGACGAACCGAGTTCTTCGGGGCGTGAAGGTCGAATTCTTCTCCGCACGGTTCGGCTACATGGGAACGAGTGACGTTGACGGCCACCTCATTATCAGTACCCACCACCTCAAGGATTCCGATTTCAAGACGGTCTATTTGGACCTGGTGCACGAATTGTGCCACGTCCGGCAATTTCGCAAGGGACGTCCCCTCTTCTATCCGAAATTGAGTTACGTGGATGCCCCGTCCGAGATCGAAGCCTATCGACTCACGATCCGAGAAGGGCAGCGTATCGGCATGACGAAGCGGCAGCTACTCGACTATCTGAAGGTCGAATGGATATCCTCAGCGGAACACCGCCGACTCGCCCGGCGATGCGGATTGGGCGGAAAGAGCCATCCTGGTCGGGCGCATCGGAGGCGGATTCGAGAGTAGGCCCGATTGCACTCGCATGGGGTCGATCGTGCAATTGCCGCTGGTCTGGACTGCTCGTCGGGCGCGCTCCTTTGCGAGCGCAGCAGCCAGCCGAACCCAGAGCTGAGAGTCCGCGTGCCGGAGCTCTTGTGTACGGTGCGCTAGGGATGCGCGGCTCGGCCGACGATTGACTCGTTCCACTTGACTTCCCGTGAAGTGCAGCGTGCAGTCCGAATTCCCACGGGACGTGAGTTGGTAGAGGAATTGGGAATATTGCGCGGGACCCGCAACGTGGGTAGAGGTCCACATCCATCGATCAGGAAATAGATGGACCAACTTCACTTTCACCGTGCGTACCCCCGTCCGCGCGTCGAAGGGATCGTCGTCAAACGTATCGGTAAGAAGGACGAGATCCTCCGTCAGTTTCTCGACTCTGCGGGTAGCTGGTAAACCCGAGAGCTCGAAGTCGTCAGAACGGTAGTCCGTGGCCCAGCCGTATGCTCGGGGCCGTGGCGCCGCTAACTTTGCGGAAAAACGGTACGTGAGTCGCTGGTAGGGCATGTTCGGTCGGCTGAGGGAATGAAGGTGGATAACATCCGCTAAGGGCGGATAGGGTGCAAGAGGAACCGGTACAATTGGAGGGCGAAAGTCCCTCCGTATTCCCTTCGCGACCTGAGGGGGGTCATCGAACCGGGGCTTGAGGTATGCGCCGACGCACGAGCCTCGCTCTGTAACCAACGAGAGTTGCGAGGGGGCGAGCAGACCGCTTCACCCGTTGAGTGAGGGGGACCTTACGAGGGCGATACTGGACACTTTCGACGAGGAACTGCGGCTCGAACGCGTCCGTGACTTCGCCGACTGACAAGCGGTGGGGGGGACCCCACGAGCCGGTCTCCTCGCGGGCGACCCAGAAGAGAACGTAGCTTGCTCCCGGGGAGAGCAAACGGGCGACGCTTATCGAAAATGCCCCCCGCAACTTTGGAGGGAGGGTCTGGAAACAGCCTACGTCCACTGCCCCTCGGAATCGGGCCCCGGGCAGAGAATTAGCGAGGATGTCATCGAGGATAAAATTCGGATTTTGCGTCTTGGGTGTTCGCTTGGATTCTGCCGCGCTAACAGCGCCTGGAGCGCTGTCGACGCCGGTGGCTTGAAACCCCTGACTTGCGAGCCAGAATGTGTTCGTGCCGATTCCACAACCGACGTCGAGGACGGGCCCGGGTCAACTTAACCAACCGTCCTCCACGACTCGAACTAAGGGAGGAAATGGACCCAGCTTCGCCCAAGGGAGTTCCCGAAGCGAAGCTTCAGCGTAGAGGCGTTTCCACATGGCGCGATCAGCTGCGGGCATTCCTCGGGAGCGCGGAGGAGTCAAACTTAGGCTCGAAGTCGGCACGGTTGGGAGCCCCCAAGGATTAAGGGAATTTAGGATGTGCTGACAGCTACACCGACCGGTGGCCGGAGCCGCTGGCTGGGGCGCCTGATCTCCACGACTTCCGACGACTAATGTGCGCGATGCCGTTGGCACCCGATAACATTCCAACTGTCCCTCATTGAGCCAGAGACGCCGCCGGGTAACCAAGCTGGATCTGAACATCCCTGGCCGAAGAGACGATGAGGTTCCGAAGAGAGTTTGCCGAGTCGAGGGGTACGGCCGGGACCCATAGAACGCCCGGCGCCGCGTGCCGGTTACGTCCCCCACCGACGAGTGCCTTGGGCGTCCCCATCAGCATAACGTAGACCCAGGCCACCCCGGCTCTTCGAATTGCTCGAGCGTCAACGTTGACCTCTACGTGACCCACGTTTTCGAGCGCCATCGAGGTAGACGTTTCCTTTCCTCGTTGATCGACGATAATCCTTCGGTTGGTTACGAAGACCGTGGTGGGACCCTTTCGCCGAATCGAGTACCGCTGGTAGACGAGCATCCCACCGAACAGGAGCGGAGGATACAGAAAGGCCAGGAGGGCTACTAGGTTAGACGGTCTGGCCAGGACGCTGAACACAAAGAATGGGAAGAGGACCGCCAGCGAGATCGCGAGTAACAGATACATGTTGAATGAGACGACCCGCGTCTCACCCTCCGTACTAGAGCTGAAGCGTCCGACAAGAGATTCTTCTGGGAGTAGGGGCAGGGAGGGTCCCACGAGCCCATCGCTGGTAATCGATGTGATCGTTGCAGGAAGAGAAGCCGTGGGTTGCGGGCGCGAGGAGATTGCGAGCGGGAGAGTCGCATTGCTTCGAGTCGGTGGACTTGCAAACCTGCTAGTCGCAGCTGAAGGCAGTCCTGCGGGCGAAGCCGTCGCCCTGCTAAGGAGTACCTGTTGTAAGTCCTCCAACAACAAGAGGCCCCGCTTTCTGAGCACACCCGCAATGGCGAAGGCTTTCGGGATGAGGTCGTACTCCTTCCCTTTCCATCCAGGTCCTCGTGCGGTGACGTAGCCCTCCAAGTGGACTGTCGTCACGCCAGCGGGCTGCGAGATCCCGGCCTCAAATACGATTGTTCCGCCACCCGTCATCTCGCGAAGGGCCACACAAGTACCTGGTTTGGGCCGAATTAGCAGAGCGCCATCCCAATGCGAAATAACCTGCTGTTGACCGTCCGACTTGGGGGTCAGAATGATGAAGCTGTTCCTTCCGAGCCAACTTGTCAATGCGGGCCAAAGTTCGGACGGCGATTGATTTGGTAGTGTAAGGTCGCTGATGGTGCGTGGCACAGGAGAACCGCCCTCCAGGTTACAGATAATTGGATACTCGATGGTGGGCAGGGCCCTATAGTCATTCTGGCGGAGAAGCGTCCGTGGTCGCAATTCCCGCCAGAATGTGGAATCCCGACTAAGATTCGGGTCGGCTGAAGATGACTCGCGTAAGGAGCCTATCGAGAACTGGACATCGGAGTTCGCAGAAGCCGAGAGGGTGTCGAGCGGCAGATGGCAATCCAATGGGCTGCCCGCTTCGAGATGGGTTAATTCAGGTGAACGCGAATGACAATTAGATGCCGGGATCTATACTCCCAGCGACGGCGACTCGCGCCGCTGTTGCCGGGTGCGCATTCTTTGGGCTTCCTGGTCTGACGTCTAGTCCTGCGTCAAATCGACCTGAACTGTTCCCGCCGCACGCGTTGGGCCCGGGTGAACGGGTTTTGTTCGCCACTCGACCATCGTTCCTGAGCGGCTTCTGGGGCCGTTCGCTGGTGCTCGCTATTGTGCTATTCGTACTCCTACTTCCCATTCGAACTGCGGGCGTCGGATACATCGAAAACCCCTTCGTGTGGTTCCTGATCGGACTCGTGCTATTCTTCCTGTACGTGGTATACCAGCAATGGCATCACGCTTTGTATGCCCTCACGAACCAGCGCTTGGTTCGGGTGTCGGGATGGCGGGGCCACGGCGTCGACTCCGTCCCTATCGGGGATGTCCTTTCCGTCAATTCTGGATCCTCCTCCGGGGGGGCGGTCATGTTTCGCTACCGAATCCCCTGGACCGTAGGGCCGGCGGATCCGTCAGGGTATAGAGTGAAAACATTCGCCTGGCCCGCGGTGTCAAACCCACTTGAGTCGGCCTCTTCGGTCCAAAAATCGCTCGGGATGGCACAATCGGAACTTCGCGCGGAATCACGCCAGGAGCGGGGCCTTGAACAGATTGCCGGGGTGACGGTCACCTGTCCGTACTGCGGTGGAAAGTCAGCGCTCTCGCTCTTCGATGCGCGCCGACCGATTTGCCCACTCTGTTCGACTCCCCTAACCTTACCCCAAGTCGGGGGGTTGTCTTCCTCCCCGTGATGCCCTAGTTTCAGCTACTCGATCACCGCCTACGGGTAACCGTAGTACAGAGGAGAACCGGCATCGAAGTTCTCGAAAATCAAGAGCTTCTCATCACCTTCAGGCTCGCCTTGACCAGCTTCTTGACTAGGGCCGTCGGAATCTTCTCCTCTAGCGGAAATCGTACGATGGCCTTCGTCGTAGCGTGCGCCGCGAGTTCCTTAGCGTGCTTCTGAATTACAGGGGGACGCAGGTGCAGGCCAATTCCGGATTTATGAAAGCTAAACCACGCAAACATCCCATTGTAGTCGTAGCCGGGATAGGAGTAGCCGGGGAAATCGAAGTAGCTCGTCGTCTCGATGGCGTCGGGCGCTACCTCCCTGATCGCTGCTCTGATCTCCTTGAGCCTCGCTTGGACGCCCTTCGAGAAGCCCGAGATGTAGGCTTCTACGCTATCGCTCCCCTCTTCAGGCCGAAGTCTCTTCTTTGACATTCCTTCATCCAGACGCGGAGGGTGACGACAGAATTCTCCCGGTTGACAAAAATCCTATCGAGTATGGCCGCGGCTCGGAGATTCAATGAGGGGAAGATTGTTCCCGCCCTCCCTCAGCGTCAGACAAGCTCCTTACGCATCCGGATCTCACGAACCCTCGGACCAATCGAACGCGTCCAATCATTCTCCAATTCCCCCTCGACCCAATAGCCTCGGGCCTGCCACCATGGGAACGACTTCCAGGCCACACCATGTGCATTTCGGCTGGTCCCCAGGGTTACGGCGCGCTTTCCCTGGCGCCGTGCGCGTTCCTCCACGAACTGGACGAGGGCCCTGCCAAACCCCCTCCCTTGGTAATCGCCCGCCACTTCGATGGTGTTCAACTCCAACGCTTCGCCCCGGTCCTCCACCGTGACGTAACCCACCACCTTCCCTTCCGCCTCGCCAACGAAGATCTCCTCGGTCCCCGCCCGATTCGGCTCCAGCCACTCGGCCGAAAGTCTTCCGGAATCCGTGAACGTCCGCTCGGACCATGGACGCCCAAATCCAATATCCTCACTTTCGTTCACTGACGTCGTTGCGCACCGGACCAGTGCCGGAATGTCGGACCGCTCGGCCGGCCGAATTTGGAGCGCGGCGGGGTTGCTAGGCACGACGCGCGAAGGGACGACGGATTATTGGACGTTGTAGGTGTAACGCCGATTGCGCCTACCTCATCGTAGGGCGAATGGCCCTTTGCGCCCACCGTCTCAATCGCTCCCTGCGATTCGGCAGTCGGTTCCCAATCGTCAAACGCACTCCGGTCGTGATCACGCCTCTCATGGGAGTCCTGCCGGTGAGGCCATTTGACCCGCATTCGTATAGACACAACGGACTTCCCGGAGACTAAGAGCGATTGTGGATCCAGAGGAGCGGGCTCGACGAGAGCAAGATCGGGTCATTCGGAGCCGAGAGCGGCTCAAGTTTCGAGTGTTTTCAGTCGTTCGTGACCTGGCGCTGGGGACGGACCTGTTCCGGTCGCATTTCCAACTGCACGAGCCCGACATCATCGTGAACGTCTATAGTCATTACGTCGACGTCGTTACCTCCCTGAATGAAGCGCAACTGCACGTTCTCCCGGTCCGCAACCGGACCCGAGAGCTCAATCGATTTGGAGAGCAACTGCGAACCGGGATGGAGAGAATCGCGACGGGTCTGGACCTGAAGATCAGTAGCGATCCGGCCCAGTTTGGGGGCTCCGAACCCGTGATTTTGGTTGACGCGCCGATCGGGTATCGCGCCGTACTCCTCCGCTCGGGGAGCGAGTAGTTCCATTCAGAAGCATGTCTGAGGGGCTTGCGGCTTACTGAGGCGAGAATACCGATAGTATCGATCGCACAGGTCTTCGAGCGACGCGGATGCTCGGCAGGCCCCCTCGACCGCTAGCCAGCTTCCTCGACGCGCTTCAGGACTCGGAGTGCCTTCAACGTGATCCACTTGCTGGGCTTGCCGGGCCTCTCGATCACGAGCGGTTTGATCTTCTCCTTGTCCGGATGGATCTCCGTCTTGGGTCCAATATCCGGGTGGAGACGGTCCATGAGCCACTTTCCGTCGGGTCGCCGCTTGTCCATGAGGATCTTCAGCGCTGGGCGGAGCCGTCGGTCGCCGGCAAAACCCAGCTGAGTCAGCACGTCTAGCCCCACCAGAATGTCGTAGTAGTAGTGGTTCGGATAGTGAAGACGGAGCCAAGGGGGGTACGGTCGGCCCTCTTTGAACAACTTGCGTTCGAGATAGAACTCAGCCCCTCTCGAGATCGCCTCCTCCATCTTGGGCGTGCGCTTCGCCTTCGGAAGCGATGCGAAAGCAGCGAGCGGCTCCCAGACGTCTAGGGTCCCCGGCGTGCCCTGAGAGCAGTTCCAACCCCCGTCCTTCCGTTGGTCCTCGAGTATCCAGTCGCAGAGTTTGCGGACCCGGGGGTCGTCACCATAACCGAACCGGGTCAACATTCGGGCGGTATTCGCCGAGATACACATTTCCTCATAGAAGAAATTGAACGGCGAGCTGAAGCGAAGCTTGTACTGGAACAAGAGGTCGGCGATTTTCTTGATCCGCGGATTCGAGGAATCGAGCCCAAAGTCCGCGAGGAGCAGGGCCCTCCAGTTCGTTGCGCCGAAGACGGGGTAGTAGAGGAAGTTGACCCACTCCCCGACGTTCTTTGGCTCGCGCGCCTCCCAGAACCCCTTGGGTCCTTGGCGGCGTAGCTGATCGTTGGCCCAGCCCAGGCGGGCAATCTTCGCGCGGGTCGCTCGGACTTCGGGATTGGATTCCCTCCGATCGAGCAGATCGACCAACACAGCGTAACGGACGGCGGGCTGACCTTCCTCGAGAAGCCACTCGACGACATTCGCATCCTTCGGGTGGCCCGTCATCTCAAGACTCTCGCTCATGGCACTCTTGCGCTCCGCACACCACTCATACGGCTGGTGTTTGAGCTGACCAAGAGGTCGTGGAACGGTCCATCCGCCCACTCTGCGAGAGGTCTCTGGGGCGCTGGTTAGGCCTTGCAGAACTATCACGTTCTCGGCCCCGGCTCGACGCGAGCCCTCAGACTCGACTTAATCTAACAAAGGCTGTTCTCGGGCTGTGGCCGAGGGACGCCGACTTGCCGCCATCATGTTCACCGACATGGTCGGTTCCACCGCCTCGGCTCAGACCAACGAAGCCGGGGCGTGATCATGGCCCCATCGCAGAAGGCCAAGCGCATCGTGGGGTCTGGTTCGAAGCGGAACGACCCGAGCATCGGTTCGGGACCCGACTGGCGTAGCGAGACGATGTCCCGCATTCGCCGCCTCATCCAAGAAGCCGACCCCGAAATCGTCGAGGAGCGGAAATGGAAGAAGCCCTCGAATCCCGCCGGCATTCCTGTGTGGTATCACGATGGGATCATTTGCACCGGCGAGACTTACAAGGACCACCTAAGGCTGACCTTCGCCGACGGAGCTTCTCTCAAGGACCCGAGTGGCCGCTTCAACGCCAACCTTCAGGGTGTCACACGGGCCATCGTAATCCATGATGGAGACGCGATTGACGAGCAAGCCTTCAAGTCCCTGATCCGGGCCGCGGCGGCCTTGAACGCTTCCTCGGGCCGCCGCTGAACGTTGGTGCCCCTGCCCGAAGTGTTAGAAAGGGTGAGGCTCCCGGTGGGTTCAAGCCGCATTGCAGTCACCCCACGAGAGATTGACCTTGTGCGTGGCTCGGTTGAGCGGTGTGTGGACCAATATCACGCACCTGTCGACCGTTTATCATGAGACGGGAACTCGACTTGCGGACCTATGTTGTCATGATGGCCTTTAGTAACTAGGGTCTCGACGGACCCGAGTCTTGATGACGTACGAACGGGTAGCTGGGTCGAATCCCTACGAGGAAGCGATGGTAGACACTGCCGATCCGCGTTCTCGAACGGTCCGATGGCAGGATCCGGCCCGGTTTGAAGAGCCGATCCAGAAACTCAGCGGGATCGAGTTCATGCGTGCGTTCCTGGCCGGGGACTTGCCTCCACCGCCGTTCATGCAACTGCTCGGGATTCGGATCGTATCGGTAGAACCCTCCTCCGTCGTGTTCGAGTTCGATCCCGCTGAGTACATGTACAGCCCGTTGGGGAACGTCCACGGGGGGATCATCACCGTGCTTCTTGACACCGCGATGGGATGTTCGTTTCACACGTGTCTGTCGGCTGGGAAGGGGTATACCACACTCGAACTCAAGGTAAACTTCCTGAAGTCAGTTACGGCCGAGGTTGGCACGCTACGCGCCGAGGGTCACGTCATTCACGCCGGCTCGCGAGTGGCCACAACCGAGGCCCGACTCCTTGACTCCAAGCAGCGATTGTACGCCCATGCGACCTCAACGTTGCTGATTCTGGCGCCTGACTCAAAGTGAGTCGGTCCGCGATTTAACCACGCGGTTGAGTACTACGAAGTTTGAATCCATCGTGAATGATTTCGACTGTTTCACCCAACTTTCCGGGCCGGGCATTGAAACCTGGGCGGGGCGAGGTGCAAAACCCCGTGAACCGATTGTTCAAATCACGGCTCTGACGAATCAACAAGATCGGATTGGACGCTTCAACGAGCTTGCACCGACGAAATCGCGAACGAATAGGTGGTATGTTCAGACACGCTTCGCCCGACCGGATCGCCGGCGCTTGGGGTGCGAGGTCAGTAGGCGAAGACTTGCGGCCACCGTATCGAGGGGTGCAACGCTACCCTCGGCGCGGCACAAAATCAGCGCTCCCTCAACCGCAGCGATGGTCGTGATCGCGAGCGACCTTGCGTCTCGACGGGGGATTCCGACCCCCACGAGTTGGCCCGTTAGCAGCCCAGTCCAGGAGCGGAAGCTGGAACGCCCGGTTTCGATGAGCCTGTCCTGGCCCTCGTAGGTGTCGATGATCGCGCCAGCGACGGCGCACCCCGCCCGGCATCGTGACGATACCATCGATCGCCGAAATAGGCGCACAAAGTGGTCCAAAACGCCCGAAGAGTTGGCGGCCGTGCAACCTCTCTGAAATGCGAGCACCTGCTCCGTCGTCCAACGCATAGCTTCCCCGACAAGTTCTTCCTTACCGTCAGGGAAGTGGTGATAGATCGATCCTCGAGGCGCCTGGCTAGCGTCCAAGATATCGGAGAGGGAGGTTGCGTGTACACCGCGGGAACCGATAAGCGACGCAGCGCTCACCACCATTCGACGACGGCTGTCCTTTGGCATTCGAACTCAGGGAAGGGTCCATCGCCATCTTAAGCCACCGCTTCCGAGGGAGGTTGGTTTGGGCCACCCAAGAATATATGACGACCATCATAATGGGTGTCGAGAACGAACATGCCGATGATTGATGTCTACGCAGCGACGGGGACCTTTGAGGACAAACACACCCTTGCCAAGGACCTGGCCGCCGCCGTCATGCGATGGGAAAAGGTACCGAAGATTCCACTGTTTCAGAAGAACACGGCCGCGTTCGTTCACGATATGCCGGCGGACTCGCTATCCAACGTTGACGGTGATAGTGACTACGTTCGGGTCCAGGTTCTGACCCCGGTAGGCGTCTTGGATCGCGACAAACAACTGGGCGTGGTGGCGGAGCTTACTGCGATCATTTCGAAAGCCGCCCACGATCCGACCCTAGCCGAGCGAACGTGGGTCCTGATTTACGAATCTCCCGAGGGTGGCTGGGGAATCAGCGGGCATGCCAACACGGGCGCCGATATTGCCCAGGCCGCGCGAGCGCAAATTGCTGCTATTACCAAGAACGAGCCCGCTTCCAAGGACCGCTGAGAATCTCTGCCTTGAGAAAGGGACACCCGAGCCGTTTGACCTCAGCTCACCATACCGCCCGAGTTGATCGACAGAGGGGCTCAAGGGCTAGCGTGCCTGCCGGTGGGGGAACTCAGACCCGGACAAAAGGGCGCAACGAGTTCGCGGAGTCTCGAAATGGAATCGTCAGTTTACGCTAATGGACTTAGCAGTAGTCTGGCGCCCGATCGCTCGCCGGGCGAGCAACGTCTACGGACCTACCGTCGGTTCTTGTCTTCGGGACTAGGATCGTGGAAGAATGAAGAGAAGCTCGTCGATTTCCATCTGACGCGCATTCGCATAATTGTGTTCCTCGCCGTATGCAGTGAATCCGCACTTCTCCAAGACGCGTCTAGACGCGATATTGTCCTTTGCCACTCGCGCATAAATCGGTCGAAGTTCGACCTGTCGAAGGAACTCTCGCAAGGCCCGGGTGGCCACACCCTTCCCCCAGAATTCGTTGCCAATCCAGTAGGCGACGCAGGGTTTCCCCAAGAGTTCAGCCCGGAGAACGTAGCCTGCGACTTTACCCTCAAGGACGATAGTGCGTACAACCGCCGAGTCGTCACGTAAGAGCTTTCGCCAGTGCTGCAGAACTGTTTCTCTATCGATCGGGTCTTTCGCTCCGAACGCAGCCATCCAGCGCCCCTCGAGATTTGTCTCGAACTCGACCAAGATCGGTAGGTCCGTTTCGCTGACCTCTCGGAGGACGAGTTCATCGTTCATTGGGACTCCCAATCGAATCGCAATGCCGGTGCCCTACATGAACCGCGCCGCCGACGTCCCGACTGGAAAACCTAACGCGAAGTTCAGTCTGTTCAGTGGCTCGTGCCAGTCGATTAACAATCGTCGAGAGTCGACCGAAACCTAGGTCGAATCGACGCGGGCCAAAACGCTCAAGGCCCCCACGGTCGCCCACTGGCTCCGTTCGGACTTGGGGGCGAACCCCGACTCTTGGCCTGCTCGGAAAATCAAACCCGGGTTAGATCTTGGGTAGCCCCTTGAGACCGGTCATCATCGAGATTTCGTTACACAACGGCGCCAATCAACCTGGCGAGAACTGGACGGCCAACAAGTCTCCCGTGGACCCTCTTTGTCGAAGTTCAATCAGTGGGGCGTACTCTGTAGAATGGTACCACTTTTGTAAGTGTTCCATGCTTGGGAACTCGATTACTACCACTCGTCGAGGAATCCACTCTCCCTCAAGAGTCTCGGGCTTTCCGGCGACAAGGGTCTTGCCCCCGTACTTTTCCAACGTCGGGCCTAGTCGTTCTCGATATTCGTTCGCGATCGCTGCGTCGGTCCAGTCAAGTCCCGCAACCAGGTACGCCGGCATCGTTCCCCCTCTGAGTGCCGCGAACAGACGTTCTCCTCTTAAGGTGAACCCCAAACCTACGTGGGCCACGAAGGGGGCACGTTTCAATACGTCTCGAGAGTGAGCCCGGCGATCCGGGAGTAATCTCGGTCCCTGGAAAGGAGGGAGGCGTGATGGTGCTTGGCGGTCGCCGCGATGAGTAGATCAAGTGTCCCGACAGCCTCCCCCCGACGGATGCATTCGGCACCCATTCGCGCAGCGTCGACTGATATTGGCTCGGTGACATCGAGCACTTCGAGTTCGGAAACAAATTCGAGAGCTTGCCTGAGTCGTTTACCTCCCTGATGAAACGCGCCCACTAGGAACTCCGTGAGAGCCGGCGCGGCTATCGCGAGCCGCTCTCCGGCCGTCGAGAGCTCCTCGGCTTTGGCGGCTGCGTCCTTCGAGCCCATGACGAGGTCAATGCAGAAGGTCGAATCAAGGCACTTCAGAAACTACCCCCAGGAGCGTCGAATCTTCTCCGCTCTGCGTTGATCGGCCTTGTGGAGGTCCGAGTAAATCTGGTCTAGCTTCTTGCGTTCCTTCGTCGACATGTCGCTCCACACCCCAGTGAACGAGGAAATGGGCCGTCGAGGGTGCGCAAGTCGCTTGACGGCGTCGCTGAAGCTCTCCTCTGCCCGCTTTTGGCCCTTTAGCAATTCGTATGCCTCAATGTCGAGGGCAACGGTCTTAGACGCCATATCTTTGGATGTCCTACATGTAATAGATGTATATCATTCAATCGATACAGTTGGCTCACACGGAAGGTGGCAGTCTCACATACTCACCCCTAGGATTGGTTGCAACTGTGGTTGCGCCCACTCTGCGTTGAGTTGCTTAGACAGGCTCCCCGCGATGGTTTAAGGCGCGTAGGAACTGCCGGAATCGAAATGCGCACGAAGAAGCCTGTTGACTGGCTCCTCGAAAAGGACCAGCCGTCGATCCGATATCTAACGCTGACGCAGCTGCAGAGAAAACGCGGAACCGATCCTGATGTGAAGGAGGCACGGGCAGGCATACCTACCACCGGATGGGTTGCTGAGATCCTCAGCAAACGAAATTCGGCGGGTTGGTGGGTTCGCGATCGTGGCTGGTTGGAACCTAGATTCATTGGGACGCATTGGAATATGTTAGCGCTCGCGGATCTGGCGGCGGCGCGTGCTATCCCGGAAGTCCAGGCGTCTGCCGAATACTGGATGGCCAAGTCCCCTCTCCAGGGGGGCGGCGTGGGGGGTTTTGGAAAGGGGAAGGGCCATCATTGCTACACCGCGAACATGGTTCGTGGGCTAATCCGCCTCGGCTACGAAGACGACCCACGGGTCCGAAAGACGCTCGATTGGTTAGTCAAGACCGCGCATCCGAAGGGAGGTTGGACGTGCCGGTTCGGCAAGGATGGGCCGGCCACGAGCCGATCGCTCGATGCGTGGGAGGCCTTGGGCGCCTTTGCGGCGTATCCCCGTTCGAAGTGGACTCCCTCGATGAAGGCCTGCGTTGAGCGGGGCGCCGAGTACTATCTTGAGCGCGAGCTCCACAATCAAGGAGACCGGTATGAGCCGTGGTATCGATTCCACTGGCCGGTGCACTACTACTACGACCTGCTGGTCGGGTTGGATATCCTCACGGCTCTAGGCTACGGCGATGACCCTCGGCTCAAGTACGCGCTCGATCTCTTACGTTCGAAGCAGCGATCCGACGGGCGATGGAACCTCGACGGAATTCAACCGGACCCGGACCCCGAGGGCGTCGAGTGGTATGCCGCGCACCCGATACAACGGCCGGCTCCGCTCTCGTTCGAAGAAGTGGGACGACCGAGTAAGATGATTACCCTTCGGGCTCTGAGCGTTCTGTCTCGAGTTGGGTGATCCAACGTTCGGGCACAAATCTCCACCTCGTGCTCTGCTGGGTGCAAGAGAGATTACACCCTGCCTTCGATCGAGCCCTATCTTCACTTGCGGGTTTCCCTTACTGTCTTGCTTAGGCGGGTGAGTTTGTCGTAGAATTCAGGAATTCGGTAGCCGAACCCGATGAAGACAAGGCTACCCCGGGTCCGGCAGAAGGCCCCACGCCAGAGCCCCCCGACATGTAGGGAGAACAACCCTTCCGGCACAATACGCTGATTCTGACGCAACTCTTCGACGTACCATCCCGGTCCTTGCACAATCGGCGTTTCCGAAACTGCCAGTTCGCGAAATGCCGCGATGAAGATCTCCCGAACGCTCGGTGGGAGGCCGAGGAACTCGACATCGGCCTCGTCGATAGACTCAATCCGAAAGGCCACAGGTGACTCAATACGGCTGTTGCCGGCTTTTCTTGATCAGGTTATCAATCGAGTGGCGCTGACCCTCCCGAATCCGGCGCGTTAGCTCGGCCATCGTCAGCCGATTCGGGTTGGCTACAATTAGGCCGCGAATCACGTCATCATAGGTTTCGCCTCCGGTCTTGAGGCTCTCCAGGAGCTTTCGGGTTTCTTGCGATACTGCAATACTCGTGGCGCTCATGGGACATTACCATAGAGGCTATGGATAAAGCCTCTATTAGCTATTTTCGCGAACCGTTGAAGCGGTGCCCTGGACTCTCCGTGGAAGTTCCGCGGACCCGGGGTGGTCGGCAACCGTTCCCATCGACAAGAGTAGTGAACGAAATCCTTTCATCTTGGCCCTGAGACTCCACTGTGATCAGCGACCCGATCGCCGTCCCCACGCCCGAACTAGGTGCAATCGTGGTTACACGTAAATCCTGCGAGTCGATGGAAACGAAACTCAGTAATCGGAGAGGAGTTTGGGGCCGGTCAATCAGAGACCTAAACGTCGCTCGGAAATCGAATCGCATGGGGCCGATACTGGCCCGCATCTACGGCGATGTTCGCGCCGTTGATACCTGAACCTCGGGGACTGAGGACGAGGCAGGCGACGTCGGCCACTTCCTTCATTGTGACTAGCCGGTGGAGCGCGAGATCCTCCCGTTGGAGGGCGGCAAATTCCGTCGGGTTATCACGCCGATACTCTTCCCATCCGTCCGTGTCACCTACTGATCCTGGACTCAACGCGTTCACTCGAATCCCATACGGACCGAGCTCCTGGGCGAGGGTCGCTGCGAGGTGAATGAGTGCTGCCTTAGCGGCGGCGTAGGAGGAGGCAGGTCCGGGGCGCCAACCTGTAATGGAAGAAATGAGTAGGACGGAACCTTGGCCGCTCTTCCGCAGGTAGGGCACGGCCGTACGAACCGCGTCGACCGAATGGACGACGTTCAATTGGAACGTGGCGGACCAGTCTGAGGAAGTCGACTCCATCAGCCAGGGGCTGCCCTCATTCCCTCCTACGCAGGCTACGAGAAGGTCGAGACCCCCAAGGTCCTTCGCCACATGTTCCACCGCTGCCCGAACCTGGTCGGGAACCGTGACATCCGCGACCACTCCAATCGCTTTGCCGCCGTTTCGTTGGATAGTGGCGATGGCCACGTCCAAATGGGTTCGGCTACGAGCACATACTCCCACCAAGGCTCCCTCGTGAGCCAGCGCGTTGGCGATGGCAAGCCCGATATTGGCGGTGCCGCCCGTTATGAATGCCTTCTGACCCATACGGCCGAGATCCATTCAAATCACTTGCCGCCGCCTAGCCGAAGGGATTTCCAGTCAAGAAACTTCCTGTGACGATCTGTCGCTCGATTTCTTTCGGTAGGGAATTAGGCCCGCTCCGGTGAATCGAGGCCTTTTTGGGCCGACCGTAAATGAGCTCCGGCGTGTCCAAGCCCACTCGCGTTTCCGGGTCGGAGACACGCGTCGCCCTCCAAGCGAACGCGATCTCTTTTTTCTCTCGATTTGCAGGAGCTCGCCGAGGGAAGTTGGAGCGAAGCGGGGGCGATATTCGGATCAGTTCGGGAATCCCCTTCCCGATCTTCAATTGGGCGCTCCAAACTCGCGTCTCCAAATCAGAAACGGATGCTCGCATCAAAGCAACAGTTCGCTATTTCCGGGATCGGGGCCTGCCATTCATCTGGGGAATCTTCCCAAGTGACAACACGGCGGATCTTCGAGATCGGCTGCTAACCGCGGGTTTCAAGCGAGAGGATGCTCCGGCGATGGCGATCGGCCTTAACCAACTTCCCCGCCCGTCCTCCTCGACGGGACTCGAGATCGCCCCCGTGAATACTAGGGCTGATGGGGAGGCATTCGCTCGGACGCTCAATGACGGCGATTTCCAAGCGCCCGCAGAGATCGCGCGCTCGATTCCTGACCTGCTTCGACCCTCTTGGTCGGATAGCGGACCGGAGCCCCACCTTCGTTGCTTCGTGGGCTATCGAGATAAGGTGCCCGTAGCCACGTCCCTCCGATTTCTTAGCGATGGGGTCGTCGGAATCTACGGAGTAGCCACGATTCCGGAGGCGAGAAGGCAGGGTTTCGGGGCCGCAATGACACTCGCCGCCCTAGAAGACGGGCGCGCGCGAGGATACGACGTCGGAGTTCTCATCGCGACGGAGATGGGTGAGCCAGTCTACCGACGGCTGGGCTTCCGGGAGTTGTATAGGGTGTCCCAGTTCGAGATTCCGGCCAAGGAATCTCTCCCCACATGAGTTTCCTCCGCCCGAATCCGTTCGTCCCACCTGGGTACGGGCCCGTTTCCAGGCTGTCGCTACGGGAGAAATGCAGTCGCGGGTCCAATCTAACGGAAGCGATTCTCACCTCGCAGCTGCTTCGATATGGCCTCAACCTCGCGGCAGACCCGCAGCAGGTTACCGCCCAGAATCTTGCGGCAGTCCTCAGCGGAATAGGCGCGTTCCAGCAGGGCCCGCGTAATCTTCGGTAGGTCCGCGGCCGAGTACTTCGGCGTGCGTGTGTCCGACGGGCGCTACCCCGGCGTGTTCGAGCGCGTCCAGATCGGCGTCATCTACACTACCCCGCCGGCCCTCACCCCGAAGACCTATGAGATCGCCGAGCACGGAGGGGGCAACCTCGCGGACCGGGACGTTCCGATTCTGGTCTACGCCCCCGGAACGGTGAGCCCCGGCTCGAATGACCACTGGGTCGAGATCACGCAAGTCGCACCGACGATCCTGAAGCTGCTCGGGCTGGACCCGAACGATCTGCAAGCAGTGCAGATTGAGCACACCCGAGTGCTACCGGGATTGGGCCTTGGCGATGACGACTGAGATTGCGCCTCGGATTGAGGGGGAGTAATCGATCGAACCGCGATCAGACGCCCGACTCGACTCCGACCCCGCAGAACCCCCTCCTGCGCTACCCTGTCGGCCGGTCCGAGCGTTGACGGTACCGACCGAAGAGGTCGCC
The DNA here is from genome assembly GCA_049300255.1 of Thermoplasmata archaeon. Classification (GTDB taxonomy): domain Archaea; phylum Thermoplasmatota; class Thermoplasmata; order Lutacidiplasmatales; family UBA184; genus Lutacidiplasma. Next base: position 30,809 of record JBAQJJ010000024.1, on the reverse strand, counting down.
CATCTTTTGAAGGCGACGAGGAAAAATTACCAAATCCGTGCCTGCGAGGTGACCAATTGGGTGATTGACTACCAACTCCATATCGTCCGACTTGTGAACGCGGATGCTCGAACCGGCGCAGCCCGACCGAGTTCACCGAAAGCCGGCAAGGACTCCCCACCTCGGACGGCCCGAATCGTGCGGCAGGTCGTTGGGAGGTTGGCCGAGCGGCCCACTACGGAGCCGTAATCTGAACGAGACGAAGAAAGGTAATGCCGCCGGAACGCGTTCGAACTGTCGTGGCGTCCCAAAAAGTCGTCGATTGGCTCCTCGAACCGGACCAGCCTTCCATCCAGTATCTCACCCTGACCCACATTCTAGAAAGGAGAGAGACCGACTCGGAAGTCCGGCAGGCGAGGGCCCGGATTTCAAAGGCCGGGTGGGTCGCGGTCATACTGGCTCGCCGCTACCCGGGAGGATGGTGGGTCCGCGATCGACATCCGATGTGGCCCAAATACATCGCAACGAACTGGAATATGCTCGCGCTGTCCGATCTCGGCGCGACCCGCACGATTCCCGAAGTGGAGACGTCATGCGAGTACTGGATGAAAAAGTCCCCGCTGAACGGAGGGGGTGTCGGTGGCATGTCGAATGGTCACGGTCATCACTGCTATACCGGCAATATGACCCGGGCCCTGATCAAGTTCGGATACGCAGACGACCCGCGTGTTCGCAAGGCCCTCGCTTGGCTAGTCCAGACTGCTCATCCGAAAGGAGGTTGGACGTGCTGGTCATTCGGCGATGGACCCGCGAAGGGCCGAACGCTCGACGGCTGGGAAGGCTTGAGCGCCCTCGCCGCGTACCCTCGTTCAAAGTGGACCCCAGCGATGAAGGAATGCGTGGAACGGGGAGCCGAGTTCTTTCTCGATAGAGAACTGCACAGGCAAGGGGCACGCCACGAGCCGTGGTACCGATTTCATTGGCCAGTCCATTACTTCTACGACCTTCTCGTCGGACTCGACGTCTTGACGTCCCTCGGCTACGGGGACGACCCAAGACTCAGCTTCGCGCTGGAGCACTTGAAGAAGAGACGAAGGGCCGACGGCCGGTGGAATCTCGACGCAGTTCACCCGGACGGGGGTCCAAGATACGAGGCGTGGTTCAAGGAGCATCCGAAGGATCGGCCGTCCCCGCTATCATTCGAGACGGCGCGACGAGCGAGCAAAATGATCACCCTTCGGGCGCTCACTGTCCTCTCTCGGGTCGACTGAGGGCGTCGCACATTGTCCGGTCCAATCGCGGTGCGTACCAAAGTAGCTGTTTGGTAACACCGGTCCGTTCCCGGTAGGTCATATGTGGCCCGGCCCTTTCAGACCCGAAGGGCTTGGTATGGATTCTGAAGTGGAGACCTTTCGTGCATGGTTTGCGTACCTCGCCGACACGCGCCGCGGCTACCTCGAGACGCTCGCGAAGCTCCCACCGGCAGAGCTGACGCGCGACCGAGGTGCATCGTACCCCACCCTTCTCGACATTTTCGCGCACTCTCAGGGCGCCCTCTATTTCTGGATGAAGAGCTGCGCGACGTTCCCGTTCCCGCCTCAGGAGGGAGACTCCGACGCTCCGCCCTCAATCGATGTGTTGAGGAAAGATGAGACGTATGTTCAGACCCAGATCCAGCGGGTCATGGCAGAACTGACCCAAGATGAACTCTCACGGACGATTGTTAGGGAGAAGAGGGGGCGGCAAGACCACGAATGCCACATTCCGGTGCGCGAGGTGCTTTGGCATCTGGTCGAGGAGGAGCTTCAGCATCGCGGAGAACTCAATGCACTACTCTGGCAGATCGACGCCGACGCGCCGGTCGTCAGTTGGATCACGTGGGACCACACGTCGGGCCGGATCAAGGATCTACCTTCGTAGCCACGAGAGCCCTGACCCGTCGATTTCATGGTGCTTCCGTTGCTGAACCCCGTGTGGGTGCAAGCGCAATTACACCCACTCTCGGTGCAAGCGGCGTTGCGTGTTCAGAGTAGCGCGCGCTGCGAGGGGAAAAATCGCCCGGCCTTCTCCATTTCGTTTCAGGACGGTCGGGGAACAAAGGCGACGTGCGGCGGGCCCGCCGGGTGATCCCCGCTCACCACGTAGCTCGGGAACGAGGGACGGAGTCCCCGGATGACAAGCCCCACCTCGTCACGATGGAGCGCGAACTTCGTATCGGCCATCCTCCGGATCACGGCGGCGCACTCGACCCCGGGCGTGAGCAAACCGATTACGAGGTTCCTCTCGCTGCGGGCGCGCTTTACGCCAAAGAAGAACATCCGGCTCGCGGCTTCCCCTCCCGCCAACGTATCGGCGACCTCGATGGCATTGAGTTCTAGGTACGACTTCTTGCGGTTCCCTTGCGCCGCTCTCTCCGCCGCTCGCATCTTCGTAACATCCTCCTGGATCACCTTCGGGTTCGAGCTCCAGTTGGGCTTGCCCACTCGTTTTGGGTTCGATTGCATGCCTTTCAGACTCACGACATAGGCCGGACCTTCGTCCTCACCCGTGTAATCGACGACTCGGACCCGGTTATCGAACCGCCTTCGCGTCACGAAGCGCGACATCCTCGTCCGGAAGTCATGGGGGGAGTCGGCCGACGGGAGTACGGCGATGACACCCCGCGACTGATAGAGAAGGTTGAGGATCGTAGGGAAGAGGAGGAGGTCGAGGTCGTCCTGCCCGACAGTCTCGTCCATTTCGAAGAGCGCTAGGCTGCCGCGCTGGAACCCTCCTCCGAGAAGACGATCGAAATCCGGGATGCCGCTCGAATAGCGATCCTCGGGGTCGGGGATGGGAGTCCAACTCTTGGCTTCCTTCACGATCCTCACGCGTCCGTGCATGCGTGAGGAAAGGTCGAAAGGGGTTCTTAGATTGATGCCCGGCGACGGCAGATTCTCTGACGGTAATGTGGCTCCGTTACTCGGTGCCGGATTCTTGCGAGCGAGTGCACGCTCCGTGTTTTTGCGGCGCGAAGGTCAGAGTACGGGTGCACGCCCCGCTTACACGGATCCCGTAGATTGCACCGACACCTGCGACCAAGTAGGCTGCATTCCTCGTTGCTCCTATCTCGAAAGGGCTGGTCCAACTAACAATCGTTGATTCAAGCAGCATTGCGTGTTTAGAGTAGCGCGCGCTGCGAGGAGAAAATCCCCCCTCCTTGGCGGTTAGTGGCCCGGTTTACCATCAGGAGGAAGCGGTTCGGCCGGCAGGCGTATACAATGTACTCGCTGCGAGAAGAGCATCTCTAGTACCCCGGGGCTTAACAGACGACGGGTGCTCCCTCGACGATGAACCCATGTCGGGGCCACCCCTCATAGAGCTCGAGGCCGCGGTTGCAATCGTCGGAAGCTTGGTCGCCATCGCTGCCTTCGCAATCAGCCTATTCCGTGCCTCATTCAATTTGACGTCCCGATATAGATAGCTGAGATACCTGTCAAAGCGTTCTAACAATTTTTCCCGATTCTGGGAGGAGACCGACGCGGTTAAACTTCGTAAACGAGGGGGTTTACTCCTCTTGACAGATTCAGGGGTGCTCGCGTTCGGTATGTTTCCGATCATCTTCCTCGTCTTCCCGGCACCAGTTTGGATCTACCTTCTCGTGTTGATTTTGGGCGGGCTCACGATTTATTTCTTGGGCTACTCAGCCCTGAAGAGCATCCGATCATCTGACGCGCTTGGGGATCTATTTGCGATTGGGCACCAAAGCAATAACAAAGGCAACAAAGGGCTTCTTCGGATTCGACTTAGGTTTCTCCTAATCGATCGCCAGTTGGCGCTCCTGCTCTACCTGATTGAAATCGTCGTAGTTGGCACGGCCATTAGTTTGACGCGGCTGTCATACACCTCGGTTCAACTCGCCTTCGTAATATTCGTCGGCGGTGCGCTTGCCTACGTACTCCTATTCGAACTCTGGGCAATCACTGACAACCAGATTGAGGTCGAAGAGCACCTTTTTGCTTTCACCCGGCTGTTAGTGGTTGGACCTGCACTCGGGATCCAGGGAGTGTGGCTAACCCAGTCGCGAACGATGATCGGGCTGCAATCGCCGGTCGGTGCATGCGGAAGCAAGCGAGAGGCCGCGTCTCTGAGGGGACCTATCCGATTCCGAGGCAGGGGGCTTAATCTAACGGAAGCGAGTTTCGGACCGTGGCCTCGGTACGTCGCCTATCCGCCATCATGTTCACCGACATGGTCGGCTCGACCGCCGCGGCGCAGGCCAATGAAGCAGGGGCCCTCAAGCTCCGGGACGAGCAGGCGGGATTGGTGCGCCCCCTTTTCGCCGCTCACCAGGGACGCGAGATCAAGTCGACTGGCGACGGATCCCTCGCGGAATTCGATAGCGCGTTGCGGGCAGTCCAGTGTGCGATAGACATCCAGCAACACTTACACGAACGCAATTCGCAACCGGGGGCGAGTCCCATCGAGCTTCGCATCGGGATTCACCTCGGGGACGTCGAACAGCGCGAGACCGACATTTTCGGCGACGCCGTGAACATTGCGTCGCGGATCGAGCCACTCTCATCGCCCGGCGGGATCTGCATTTCCGGCGAGGTCTATAGTCAGGTTCGAAACAAGATTCCGAATCGATTCGAAAAACTTCCGCCAACGGCTCTGAAGGGATTGCAAGAGCCAATCGACATCTATCGTGTTTTGTTACCGTGGAACGTTCGCGAGCAGCCGTCCGCCAGTAACGGACCAATCCGCCTCGCCGTGCTTCCTTTCACAAACATGAGCACGGACCCTGCCGATCTGTACTTCGCCGACGGCCTGACGGAGGAGCTCATTGCCGTCCTGTCTCAGCTGCGGGAGCTTCGGGTAATCGCTCGCACCTCGGTGATGCCGTACAAATCGAGCTCCAAAGGCGTATCCCAAATTGGGGCTGAACTCCGTGTTTCGTCGATCCTCGAAGGAAGCGTCCGAAAAGCAGGTAACCGACTTCGGGTGACCGCGCAATTGATTGAAGTCGAGTCCGAGGACCACGTCTGGGCCAAGTCGTATGACCGACAGATCGACGATGTCTTCGCGGTCCAAGCGGAGCTCGCCGCGGAAGTGGCGGATGCGTTAAAGATCGAACTCCGACCAACCGAAACGGCACGTCTGGAAGCGAGGCCTTCCGTGCGTCCGGACTCGTATCTTGCCTATCTCAAGGGCCGATCCCTTCTACAATCGGATTGGTCCGAGAAGATCTTCCGCGATGCCCGGGAGCAGTTCGAATTGGCGTTGTCCCTGGACCCTACGAATGCAAGGGCCCATTCGGGGCTGGCAGATGCCCTCATCCATCTCAAGTGGGGCCGGTACGAAACGGTCGCCCGCGAACTGGATCAAGCAATCCGCGATAATGTTGCCCAAGCCTTGGCCCTCGACCCGGGCCTGGCGGAGGCCCACTGCTCGATGGGGAACATTGTCTGGGACGAACACAAGAATTTGGAGACCGAGAAGGAGTTCCGGCTGGCCCTCTCGCTCAATCCGAGCTATGCGACTGCCCACAGTTCGCTGGGGCAACTTCTGCTGACGTTTGCCCGACCGGAAGAGGCCCTCCAAGAATTGGTGCTCGCCGAGGAGCTAGACCCAACTTCAGTGTTCTATTCGGCATGGCATTGCTCCCTCTTGTTCTTCCTTCGAAGACTGGACGAGGAAGCGGTTCGGCTGGAGAGACTCCGAGAGATCGATCGAGAAGGGCGCTCCTATCACGGAAACCTGGGTTTCTATCACTTTGCTCGGTCCGAGTTCGGTAAAGCCCTCAAGGAGGCGGATCTGTTGGACGGGATCAAACCGGGCGAAGGAACGAACCTTAGAATCTGGAACTACACCGCGATCGGAAGGAAGGACGAGGCCTGGAATCTGATCAAGCAGGAGGAAGCCCGACCGGGAGAGCCCGATCTGAATCAACTCGCGCAGTGGCACGTTGCCGTGGGCGACATCGATAGGTGCTTTCAATATCTCGACGCTGCGCTCGACAGGAATGAGCTGGCCATCCAGATATGGCGGGTAGAACCGAAGTTCGAACCGGTCCGAGTGGATCCCCGGTTCGGGAACGTGCTGAAGAAACTGAATCTTTCACCGATAATCACCTAGATTCCGTACGGAGGGTCTGAACAGGTCCGGGTCCGACTCCCCTTTGGGAAGGAAACCGATACCGGGGAGAAGCGTGTCGCTACCAGAAATAACAGATCTTACGGTAGGGGTATCTCAATTCAATGGCGATATGGGCGGGACGAAGTTAGCACCCTACCCATTTCCAAACGCGCAAGGGCGGTTGCACCCAGTCCGCCGTGGGGATCGCTTGGAAGACCCTAGGGCGTTTTTCGTAACGGGGACGTTCCAATTGCCACATCCTCCATGAACTTAATCATGATCGAGAAATCCCCCTCGAGCCCCTCTGCCGTGGCGGCGACGCTCATCTGCTGAGCCGCCGCCGTTGCCGGCATCGCGACGGAGAGTGCGTGGGCCTCCCTCAGCACTAGGTCGAAGTCCTTGTGCATGAGCGAAAGAGCGAAGTTAGTAGGGTACTGCTCTCGCCGGACATTTTCGAGTTTAGATTTCTGGCTAGGATTGAGCACGTACGTCTGCCCCAGGATATCGAGTAACAGCCCCTTCTCGATCCCAGCTTTTTGGCCAAGGGCGATCGCTTCTGCAAGAGCCTGCATTCCCAAGCCGAGCAGGGTGTTGACCACGAGTTTCATGGTGGTGCCCATTCCACTAGCGCCCATGTAGAAGCTCTGATGACCGAGGGCATCCAAGATCGGTTTGCAACTCTCGTAAGTCTCTTTTTCCCCTCCGACAAAGATCACAAGGCTGCCCTGTTCCACTTGCGGCACGCTGCCCGAAACAGCGGCGTCAATCATGGAGGCGCCTTGCTCGGCAGCGGCTTGATGGAGTCGGCGGGATGCGCCGGGGGAAACCGTGCTCAGATCGATTACCGTCGAACCTGGACGCAATCCAGCTAGCGCACCGTTCGGGCCGAACATCACGGCGTGCTGGGCTTCGTCGTTCGTCACGCAGACCATAACCACTTGAGAATTCGCGGCCAGTTCTTTTGGCGTCTGCGCGGCGGTCGCCCCCCATTGTGCGGCTTCCTTAGCCCTTGCCGCTGTTCGATCTTGCACTAACACCGGGTAACCCGCGGCCAGCAGCCTGCGAGTCATGGAGCTCCCCATGTGACCCATTCCGATGAATCCGATTCTCGTTGCCGCCTGGCCGATTTCGGGTCCAGTCTGGTTCATGACCGGAGCAACTCCCAAGACCAGATGAATCCTGTTGGGGAAGTCATAGTCTCATCGCTCTAACTTTGTTAGTACGTGATTGAGAGGGTGTGAGGGTGCAAGAGCGATTGCACTCATTCGGGTCTGAGGTGTGGTTGACGTAGGGCCTCACGGGACAGATTTCTAGGGCGCGGGATCGCGCCTGCGAGTCGGCGGCGAGAATGTACCGGGGGACCCCGATAAGGGATCCCTCGGGGTACGAGCGCGTGAGGGGCCCTACGGAGCTTTGCCCGCGTTCTTGATCGCCTCTTCGGCAATCTCGGGCGTGTCCCACATCGGGTGAACGGGAGTCATTTCGCTGTAGTTCCCGAACCACTTGGACCAGAGAATCATGAACTCTGCTTGCTTCGCGGGAGTCTCAAAGTCTACCACCAGGTAGACTTCTCGCCGCTCGTAGTTCGTATAGGCGCATTCGGGTTTGAATCGGGTCATGACGTGGCCAATGATTTTCCCCGGGCCCCCCGATGCATCAAGTTTGTTGCCGACTTCTGCAGGAACAATTCCTCGGACGAGATGCCGCATATCTGGGTTCACAACATCTGCGGGATAAACATTCCCAAAGTGTCGCCCGGGAATGAGAGAAATCGGGTCCAGTCTCCTGTTGAGGAGGTCCCGCGTGGTTGAGACCGTGGTTACACACACGTGGGCCGAGCCTTCAACTCTGACCCACCCCTGGCACCGCTCACGCGTACTGCTGCCGCTCGCTCGAGGCCACCAGTGTCATTGCCGACCACAATCTGAAAAGCGTCGGAGAGAGCAGTAGCCATTGAACAAGATTGGCGGTGAGTTCCGTCGTTCTTGCCTCCAGCGTAGCAGCTCTCGAAGAGCCGAATGAGACGTGGTCGACCGTTCCAAAGATCGAATCGGGTCGAAATAGGATTGAATTCGGGCCGGGTTGTGGCCAGAAACTGCTCTTCCCTTAAGTCGCGGAGATGAGCTGACGCCTGCCATGGCGCGGAAGAGAATACTCTGGGTTCTGCCGATCGCTGCGGTGCTATTGTTCGTCGCGTCGAGCGCCGCGGCTGCGTCTGCCGCCCAGACCTCGGATTCGGGTGTCGGCCACGGCATACAAGGGGCAGTCTTTACGGCGACGAACGCCCCCGCCGGCAACGTCGTGCTGGCATACAAGATCGCGCAAGACGGGTCATTCACTCCTGCCGGAGATTTCAGCACCGGGGGGACGGGGACGGGCGCCAGTCTAGCTGATTCGGGGTCCCTCATTCTGACTTCGGACCACGGATGGCTCCTGGTCGTCAACGCGGGGAGCAACACGGTGTCCGTATTCCAAGTGAACCCCAACCTGTACTATGGATCACTCCTCAAGCTCACCGACCAAGTGAGCTCGTTCGGCACGCTCCCGGTGAGCATCTCCGTGTCCGGTTCGTTCGTCTACGTACTAAACGCCGGGACATCCTCGATTCCCGGAAATATCTTTGGATACCGCCTCGCTCACGACGGCCAGCTTGTGCCCCTCATCGGTTCGAGCCAACCCCTGAGCACGAGTGCGTCGACCGCACCAGCGCAAGTCTCCTTCAATCTCGCTGGCAACGTCCTAGTTGTCACGGAGAAGAACACGAGCGTCTTGGACACCTACACCGTAGACCGTCACGGATATGCATCCGGTCCGATGGTAACCCCCTCCGGCGGTCTCACCCCCTACGGATTCGCCTGGGCGCGCGACGGCACTCTGGTTGTCAGCGACGCGGGACCGGGCGCCCTTTCCTCGTACGTCGTCGCCTCATCGGGGGTCGTGACGGTAGTGAACCCGGCCGACGTGGACGGTCAGGCCGCGCCGTGTTGGGTAGCCACCGTCGATGGAGGTCAAATCGCTTATACCTCGAACGCTCACAGCGGTACGATCTCAACGTACGATGTTGATCGTCAAGGAGCGTTGACGCTCGTAACAGCGATCGCCGCGACGACCGCTGCTGGCGATACCGACCTGGCGGTGGGTGGCTGGGGAAGTCACTATCTGTTTGTCTCGGACGTGGGTACTCCCGAAATCCAGGAGTTTTCGATCGGGTGGAATGGGAGCCTCACGATCCACAACGCCGTCATGGGACTGCCTGCGACATCCGAAGGCTTGGCTGCCTTCTAGCGCCAGCTTTGAGACGAGGAAAACGATGCAGAGGTGGGATTGATAAGGAGTGTCCCTCTCGCACCGGGCGGATGCTGAATCCGAGCTTCCGCTCGCTGATGTGGTACCTCCTCTGCGGAACCAGGGGCGGGCCGAATCGAGTGCGGATTATCGAGCGGCTTCATCGCTCGCCGGCCAATGCTCATCAGCTCGCGGGTTACCTCGGTCTCGACTATCGCACGGTGCGCCACCACCTGCTCTTGTTAGAGCGGAACGGGGCGGTCGCCCGCCCCGTTGGCGACGCGTATGCCGCCCCGTACGAGCTCTCACCGTACTTGGCGGAACATTTCCGGGAGCTGAGAGGAACACTCTTCGAGCAGGCGGGCCTGCGTTCGGTAGTTCGTAGGGGAGCACGGATTCCCGGCACGGTGGAGGCAGTCCGATGACAAATTTCCTGATGGAAGCGAGCGTGGCGCTGGGCCTGATTAGCATCGCCCTCGCAGTCGTGCTGTTCGCACTGTACCGGAGACTATACACCCAGGCGAGGACGGGCTTCGCTCTCGCCCTACTCGTCTTCGCTGGGGCATTCGTGATCCAGAATGGTCTGACCGTCTACTCATACCTGAACTCAATGCCGCTCATTCCGGATTCGTTTGCGCCGTTCCTCTTCGGGATCGGTCTCTGCGAGGCGACCGGTCTTGGAGCCGTCGTTTGGACGGCATCCAGGTAGCGAAAGGAGCTGCCTCCGATAACGGCCTATGCAGACTGTCGAGTCTAGCTCGGGCTCCAAACGGAAGGTGCCAGCGCGATTACACCCAGTTCGGCTGAGGGGGGCTCTCGCTGAACGACCTGTCAACTGGGCAGCGCTCCGCGAACAAACGATCGGGTCAAGTCGCTCGAATGGAGGTGGCATGCGGGTCGATCTGTTTAGTAGGGTTCCAGAACCTGACCCGTTACCTCCGCGATGGCTCGAAAATCAGTGTCGCGGGTGACCAAGGAATGACCACCGGCCAATGCGATGCCCGCGGTGAGAATGTCCCCCGTCCCCTTCACCCTGCCGAGATGAGATAACTCGACTCGGATGGCTGCGGCCCTCTCCGCCCCGTTCAGGTCGAGCCCCGCGATGTGAAACTTTGAAATCCACCCACGGAAGAGTGCCGCCTGAGTCCGAGACTTCGTTTGAAGTATTCCGGAGAGTACTTCGTACGCGACGGGTGTTGGAATGACTTTGAGTTCACGTCTCGAATCCAGCTCCTCGATCTTGCGGAGGGCCGATGGACGCCGTCGAGCGAGGTCGACGAACAGAGTCGAGTCAAGCGCGACGCCCATACCGCTTTCGGCCTCGATTCGCCTTCTTCAATTCCTCATCGAAATCCTGAGCTCGAATTGCCTCAATCGCGTCCGCGATCGTCCGGCCATCCTGGATGGAGACGATGTCGAGGAAACCCTTCAGGTCGGGACTCGCACTTCCCAGGAGTCGGTGCAGTTCTTCGGAGAAGCTCTCGTCGGGTTTCTTCCGCGCCTTGAGCAGCTCGTACGCTGAGCGCTCGAGGCTGATGGTCGTCGTTGTCATGCAGTGCTGTGCATGCATGCATGTATACTTCTATGTTTGGGGGACGTTAGAAGCGCAACCACTCGACCTTGAAAGAGGTAGAATGTCGATTGCACACACCTCGGCGAAAGTCGCGTTGCAACCGCGCTGACGCAACCGGAGCGTAGCATACCCGAGCTCGTCCCTCGCACTCAGGCTTAAGGGGCCGGAGGGTTCCGGCGTTCGTGGAAGAAGGCCGCCGTCTCGCCGCCGTCATGTTTACCGACACCGTTGGGTTCACGGCCTCCACACAGGCCAACGAAGGTCGCACCCTCGAGCTGCTCCGCCAGCAGTCAGAAATGCTTCGGCAGCTGCTTGCCCTGCACCAGGGTCGAGAAATCAAGTCGACCGGGGACGGCTTCCTCGTGGAGTTCGACAGCGCGCTCAAGGCGGTTCAGTGCGCAGTGAACATCCAGCGACGATTATACGAGCGGAATTCCGAAGGTGGTCTGGCTCCCATTCGAATTCGAATTGGCGTCCACATGGGGGACGTGGTTCAAAACGGGACCGACATTCTCGGAGATGCCGTGAACATCGCCGCCCGAATCGAACCCCTAGCCGAGCCGGGTGGAGTCTGCGTTTCCAGCGCCGTCTATGATCAAGTCCGGACCAAGGTCACCGAGAAATTCGAGAAGCTTCAACCGAAAGCGATGAAAGGGATAGAATTCCCGATGGATCTCTATCGGGTGCTGTTCCCCTGGATGGATAATGGCGACGGACCGGTGGCAGATGCATCGCGTTCCGTCGACAAGAACCGGCTCGCGGTTCTCCCCTTCGCCAACATCAGCCCCGACCCCTCGGACGAGTATTTCGCCGATGGGCTGACTGAGGAGCTCATCGCGAATCTCTCGCTCGTGCCGGGCTTGAAGGTAATCGCCCGAACTTCGGTCATTGGCTACAAGAAGACCGAGAAGTCCGTCGCCACGATTGGGAAGGAGCTTGGGGTTGGCACTGTTGTGGAAGGGAGTGTCCGGAGGTCGGCGAACCGAATCCGCGTGACGGTCCAGGTCATCGACGTGGCCACCGAGGAACATCTTTGGACGGCGAAGTACGACGACGACCTCGACGACATCTTCGCGGTGCAAGGAGACATCGCGACGAAGGTTGCCACCGCCCTCCCGGGAGGGTTAAAGAGGGAGAATCCCACGATTCCCGAACTCGCGAAACCCCGGGAAACGGAGACCTACCTTCTCTACCTCCAGGGCCAGGCTCTAATGTGGAAGACCGACGAGGATTCGCTGCGTAGTTCCCTAGAGTTTTTCAAGAAGGCGCTTCAGACCGACCCGACCTTCGCGCGAGGATATGCAGGCATGGCACGCGCGTACATTGGGCTCGGAGCGGAGAATTTTATGTCATGGCTCGACTCTTGCAATCTCGGTCGGGCGGCGGCCGAGAAGGCGGCCGCGATCGACCCGGGCCTATCCGAAGCTCACGGCCTGCGAGCCGAGATCGCGTTCATGGCGGACGAGCCGGCCGACGTTCTTGACCGAGAGGTGCGGAAGGCGCTCGATTTGAACCCCAACTTGGCTCAGGCGCATACTATTTTGGCAGCCCTCGCGGGATCCCTCGGTATCGTGGAGGCATACGTCGCGGAGACCGAGGCGGCGTACCGGCTGGATCCTCTCTCGCCCCCAACGATCCGATCCCTGGGGAACGCCTACTTCTTCTCGGGTCGGTTCGACGAGGCCCTGGCCCACTGGAAGAAGACTATGGAGCTGGCCCCAATCGACGCTCTCCGTGGAAGGGCGGATTACTACATGCTCCAGGGAGACTTCGAGGCGGCGGAACGTATGGTGAAGGATTTGGAACGCCTCGCTCCGTCCAGCGACTTAGCCCTTCTCTGCCGGGGATGGCTTTCGGCGGTAACGGGGGATCGTCCCACCGCAATGAAGATGATCGAGAAGCTTCAGGAGACCTCTCGCGAGGGGTACGCCCGCCAGTCTTCGGTCGGATTCATCTACTATGCACTTGGCGATCTCGACCGTTTCTTCGAGGTCATATTCTCTACAGCGAAAGCGCACACGATGCAGGCTGGTCGGATCCGTATGTCCCCGCTGTTTGCGGGGGCGAGGAGGGATGCAAGATTCATTGAGCTCATGTCGACGCACGGCAGACCCGTTCAACCTCCCAAGTAGGCCGGGTGGTTTCGAATCTCTTCGCCTCTCGGAGACGACAGGGTTGGGTACAACTCTCGAGTGCACACAGTTGCGCTCAAGAGTGCTCGCGTCTAATCAGTCGGACGCAGAAGGGAGTGGTCCGCTCAGCCCAGCGGCCGCCGCACGAGCGCGAATACGTCGGGCTGCCATCACAATGCACGCGATGTAGATTCCTGCCGCAAACCAATCTCCTTGGGGGATGTCATGGACAGCTATGGCTGTAGTTAGTGGGATCAGCATCACGCCGGTTAGGACCGAAAGTGTCTGAGTCTGAGTGAGCGAGTATCACCCAAAGAATCGAAGGGCGAGGTACGCAAACCCAATCGGGTAGATTGTGGCAATGACCGCTGCTCCCGGCCCCAGTTTCCAGAGCAACATTCCCGGGACCCAATCCGGCACAAACGGAAGCGGGAAGTAGGCTAGAACCGGAATGAAGGTTACGAAGAAGAATCCGACGGATGCCATAATCAGAGGGAACGGCTGCGAGAACCGTCCACCAAGGCTCAGAGCCGGATCGGGTGTTGGCAGCTTTCGGGCGAGATAGATTCCGAGGAGCAATATTCCCACCGGGAGCAGCATTAGCGGAAGAAGGGCGCGGAAGGTCGCGCTGAACAACGACTGGAGCGTGAGTATTCCGAGCACCTCGAAGAGGATAAGCGCAATGAACCAGCGAATCGTGCGGTCGCTTAGAAACCGCACCTGGCGAGTTTCCGGAAAAATCAAAAAGCTCAGTACCACCGGAACGGAGATACTGACGATCATGTGAAAGAGGGTGATCTCCGTCACCCATGGCCAGTTTATCCCAATCCACCGGCCCTCCCCTCCGCCGAGGACCGGTGAGTTAGGGTTCACCGCGAAGTACGTCTTAGCGAGGAGTCCCTCATTCAGGGCACCGTACGAGATACCTAACGCGAGCAGCGAGGCGATCCATTTGTTCCAGGCGACCACGGCCTCCCGGATCAAGAGCACCGGAAGAGCGTAGCTCGGCCACGTCAGCAGGAAGAATGTGAACGCCGCAGACGGGACAGTGATCGCGGCTCCAAACGAGGTAGAGCCGGTAAGGAATTCAACGCACGGAGTGAGAAGGACGAGGAAGAGGATCGGTCGAGCGTTCCTCATCTTTTAGCGAAAGCGCATGCCGAATCTAAGTGCGTATCTGCTGGTCGGAAGTGGGGCCCTATCAGTGTACAACAACCTTTACACACGCTTCCCGCACAGCCCTGAACTGGTGCGACTAGGTGCAATCATGGTTGCACCCATTCGGCGGGAGCAGGCCCCCCTTGATCACCGAGTGCCAATTTCACTTATGCCCCGTAAGCACTTATGGGGCGTAAGTAGGGTCGCTCTACGACCTCGCTACTAAGAAACCAATTCTGAGCCCTGTGACCTATGTGTGCGTAAGCGCGATTGCACACATTGGCCGCGGCCGGTCGGTCAGGCCAACTCCAGCACGAGGCGTCGCCCCTTATCGGGCGCGACAAGCACCTCTTGCCCGCTCCGGAGCTTCAGGTATCTCGCGAGCGGGGAAGGAATCCGGACTACGAGCGAATTGCCTGATCGAACGACTTTGACTTTCGTTGCCAGTCCCCACAGCCCAAGCTCCTTGGCCCGCGCCTCCACTTGGTCCATGCTCTTCCCCGTCAGGAATGACTCGCCACACCGGTCGCAGACCTCGCCGTCGTAAACGCCGAGGTCGACACCAAACATCTCCTCGTGAACACGAGCGGGTCGAAGGACTCCCTTTCCACACGCAGGGCACCGTTCTACCATTACTACCACCGAGGTTTCACTGTAATCACAAAGCACCTGTTCTTCTGGACAACGTACACCACGGCAAAATAGTGGTAGTTGGAGACAATCCGACCTCCCTGCCGAGTCTTCGAGCCGGATCGAATCGCGGCTTCGACCTCTTTCCGTGAGATTCCGCGAAGGACCATTCGCTGACGCGCATGTTTACTGTAGAGGACCTCAGGGGTCATCCGTGACGTGTATTACGCATAATACCTTAAAGACATCTCCGGGTCACGCTTCCTTTGGAGGGAGTTAGGGCGCAGGGCGTGCTAGGCTCACTTAGGCTGTATCTCCCTCGAGTGGTTGTGAGGTCGATTTCAACCAGGATTCCGCCGGGAAGGAATCGGGCATTGAGGGCTGGATGTCGCGAACGGGGCCAACTAACAGAAATTCGTTAATTAACTCCGATTAAAACAGAAAGTTAACGACGTCGACCGTAGATCAGAAAATTACCACATGCGTCCCCTGATGATTTGTAGTCCCAACTTCGATTGGACCCAGACTCGCCGGGTTCGGTCGACAGTCGAGATATCGTTTGAACGCAATTCCCCGGGGAACTCGTTGGCAGGAGTCGGTGCATGCTTCATTGCAAACCGCCGCCCTCAACCACTCGTGCCGAATTTCGGCGCAGGTCGATGCAAGGCGCGTTGCCCCTTGCGTCCGTTAGGCATAGAAGGGAGGCTCGCTTCGGCCTTCGCATGTGCCACACGGACGACTCGCGGGCTCCCGAGCCCCCGCGCAAGGGGCCCATCGGCGACCATGGCGAACTCGAGTTGACCACATCGGACGGGAACCAGTTCCGAGCGTTCCGTGCCGCTCCGGCGGCGGCCCGCGCGGGCGGGATGGTCATTCTCCCCGATGTTCGAGGTTTGCACCCCTACTACGAGGATCTCACGATGCGTTTCGCCGAGGCTGGTTTCACAACCATCGCGATCGACTACTTCGGTCGAAGCGCGGGCATTGGAAAACGCGATGACTCGTTTGACTGGAAGTCGCACTTTCAGACGGTGACGCCTGAGGGGGTAGCGCACGACGTGCGCGCGTCGGTCGAAAGGCTCCGGGCGGACGCGAAGGACCCCAAGTTTCCGATCTTCACAGTCGGATTCTGCTTCGGCGGCGCCAACTCCTGGCGGCAGTCCGGGGAGGGGCACGGACTCGCGGGTTGCATTGGATTCTACGGTGGCAAACCCATGGACCGGGCGGGGCCGGCCATTCCGAAGATGACGGCCCCGCTCCTCATGCTGCTCGCGGGGGCTGATCAGGGGACCCCGCCGGCCGAGTTCGAAGAATTCGCAACGCAGGTCAGGGCGCGGGGTCTCGAGGTCGAATCGCACACCTATCCGGGCGCGCCGCACAGCTACTTCGACCGCACTTTCGCCGAGCACCGCGAGGCCTGCCAGGATTCGTGGAAGCGAATCCTCGAGTTCACGGACCGGCACTCCCGCCAGAAGTGAGCCGGCTTACCGAGTCGGCGGGAGTGGGTGCAATCTCGAGTTATGTGGGTTCCGCCCCCCCGAGTTGGCTGGAGGGGAGTGTCCCCGGGACTCGTGAGCTCACATGGCCTAGCTTGGAGTTTGGCCCCGCCGCCCTGAGTTATTCGCGTTCTATGACGCAGAAAGACTATTCGCGGTCGGGGACCCCAGAGCCGCACGCCGCAAAGATTGGAACGCGGTCGTCTTTCGACGCCGCAGCGCTTGCATCGCGGTCGACGGCCCTGGAGCGTTAGCACGGAAGGCTTCCTTCCGTTTCAACATTGCGAAGATGATCTTCAGGAGCTTGTGCGCGGCCGCGATGGAACCCTTCCCCCGACCCCCTCGACGACTCACCCGCCTCGCGATCCTCGACACGGCACCCCCCCGAACACGCTGACGGTGGGTCCAGGAGGCCTCGACGAGAAGAGTCCGCAGGAGGCCATTGCTGTCTCTCTTCAAATGTCCGTGATACAGATGCTCCCCGGATTGGTAGGTGCTTGGGACTAACCCGACATAGGAACAGATATCGTCAACAGAATGGAATCGTTCGATGGGACACAGGAACGCCACCAGCGCCACGGCCGTCAGCTTCCCAACCCCCGGGATCGTAGCGAGCAGTTGCGCTTCCGGGCAGGCCTCCCAGGCCTCCTCGATCGCTCCGTTGAGCAGCTTCTCCGTGTCCTCCATCGCACGGATCGCGTCAAGTCCTCGATCGACGAGAGGTAGACCGAGTTGACGAAGCACCTCTCGGTTTCTTCGATGGACGAGGATTCGATCCTCGTACTCGATGCCCTTCGAGAGCATCTCGTGGTAAACCCGCATCATCATCGAAGTGGCCTTCCGACGATAGAAGACCCTCTCGCGCACGATGCTCCTCAGCGCTCGAATCTCCGGCGGTGGAGCGAACACCGACGGAAGAGAGTTCAGGCGCAGCAGAGTGGCCAGGGCCTCTGAGTCGACCTTGTCGGTCTTTCGGTTGGTCTTCGCGATAAGCTTGGTCTTGAGAGGATCCGAGAGGACGACCTCCGCCCCGGTCGAGACCGCCGCATCGTAGTAGTGCTCCCACATCGAGCACGCCTCGAGGGCGACCTTCCGATGTCCGTGCAATTGCCCGAGGAACTCGATCAACTCCCGATCGGTAGGTCCGAACTTGGTCTGCTGGACCAAGCGTCCCCCCTCATCGAGAACGCTAGCCGTTACGCTCTTTCGGTGTACGTCAAGCCCGACGTAATTCGCTCCGCTTAGAGTCCCTTCGGACGACGCCATGGGGAAGGATATGCGTCGTCTCCGATGCACGTTCCGCCGAGGCATAGGCGGAACCCATCATGTCAAGATTACACATACTCTCGGCGTGAGGCGCGTTGCGGCCACCCTTCCCTACCGAGGGTGAAAACCCGCGCGCCCTTCTCAGTGCGGAGGTGTCGAAGGCGAAGGGGTCGGTTGCTCGCCCGCCTTCGCCCGTTTGGGGAAGTATCGGTAGACGAGGTAGGCGAGAATGGCAACGTAGAGAATGACGCCTCCCACGATCGCGAGCGCGACGTTTTCCCACACGCGGGAGGTCCCGACGTCTTGGATATATCCAAGGAGTCCGGACAGGACTATGGTAAAGACGAGCCCCACAATAATCTGGAGCGTGCTGGGACGACGCCGATAGAATACGGCTGAGATGAGCCCGGGTAGAATCATTCGTTGCGGCAGTCGCTGCCGACTACTAAACGGGGTTGGGCCAAACGCGGAACGATGCCGCCACCCGGACGTGTTCGACTGACTGTTACGAAGATCGGTGGGTGCAACGCCCCTTGAACCCAGCATTAGAGGTCGGGCCGACTTTGGGATGAAGGGCTACTCTACCACTCAGATACTCTTCTCGTTGGTTCTGGGCAGGGTCACCCCGGGGGAGCGAGGTTTAATGCTGGATTTTCGGGGGCACCAGACTACTTCTGGCTCTTCGTGAAATCACGAATTCCCGCGGAATCCTCGCCGAAAGCCATCTCCCATACGCCACGAACCATCTGCTCGAGCTGGGCCGGCGGCACACCCGCCAGTTGCATGTCGGCATGGATCGAAACCTCGGTCTTGTCCCCGTGAGGAGTGTAGACCTTGAACATCTTCGAGCCGGTCATCGGGCCCTCGATGGCTTCGCCGACCATTTCAAGTGGCGGGAAAACAGTGATCCGATTTGCAACCTTCACCCACATATCGTCCATCTTTTGTTCCCAAGATACAACGAAGGAATTGTCGGTGAGGGGTTTCATAGCCCGGTTCCGAGAGTTCTTGCGTGCGTTTCCGTGAGCCTCTGGGTGCTGTAGATATTTCCAGACGACATCGAGCGGAGCGTCGAACTTACTGCCTTCTGGATCGCTGATTCGCGCCATGCGAAACCCATCCACCCCAGGTACCTGAAGCCAATCGAGTCTTTCCACCCCGGGGGTCACTTGTCAGTGCAAAGTCCAATCCACGCATGCTGGGTCCGGGTCAGGCTCCTTTTCCGGAATAGGATGGGTTAGCCCGAAGGTTTCACTTTGTGATGCGCCGGGATGCCGACGTATCCACCCTGACGGAACGGAGTTATGATGGGTGAGTGCTCTCAGGCTACTTCGGCATCATCGCGGCCATCGGCCGCGCGTCGAAGGCGATACGCAATTCGGCAATCTTATCGCCCTTCACGTGGTACCATTCCGCCACGAACATTGGCCCGATGGGTGGCTTGAACTGAAAGTTGCAAAACTGCGCGACTTCATCGCCTTCTGAGATCCGCTTGAGTACGTCGACGCGCTCTACTATCGGAGCGAGGCGACCGAGGGCCTGCAGGTACGGTTCGGGGCTGCTGAATTGGTCGAGCGGCCCGGAGAACTTGAAATCGTCGTGCATCAGCGTCCGCGCGCCAGCAACGTCTCCGTTCGCCATCGCCTTCTGGAACCGACTAACTACGTCTTCTGATTTGTTCACGGTCTTCCTCCGGGGTCTGTCCCTAGCCGGCGGGCTCCCGTTGAGCGGATGGACTTCTCCGATAAGAAGCCTCGCGGAGTCGTCCGACCTCGTCGGCAACCCTCATCCGCTCGGCGCACGTAAGTAGAGCAGAATACACATAGGAAACGCTTCCGGCTTCAAGGGCGGTGCCTCCTCTTTGGTAGTGGTGGCGAGTGGGGGCTATAGGCTGTCGAGCGCGGTGTTCGCCAGAGGCCGAAAGGGACGGCTTGCGGGTCGAATTGGTTCGATTCGCGGTGAGACGGCTGAGCTGTCTAGCTAGAAGTCAGCCAATATGCGCTTCCAAAAGATTTTTGCGTGCGCCCGACTCAATGACCACATGCCCACCGAGTTCAATCCGGAACCGGGGACGATTCGGTGGCGTCTACACCTCCGATCCCCTCCGGAGAAAGTCTACGACGTCGTGGCCTCAGACGAAGGCCGAAGCCGATTCTGGGTGCAGAGAACCCAGGAGAAAGGGGACAGCATTCTTTGGACGTTCGGTCCCGGATTTGAGGCCTCGATGAAGGTGTACGAGAGGTCGCGACCTCGACGCTTCGCCTTCGAGTTCCTCGATGATTCGAAAGTCGTGTTCGATATCGAGCCCGACGGAAAGGGTGGGACCGCCCTCACGATGACGAACTCGGGCCTTCCGATGAAGGACATCTTGGACATGACACCGGGATGGGTGGGGATCCTGATGAATCTCAAGTCGGTAACGGATCACTCGCTCGACCTGAGGCACCGTGATCCCTACCGGAACTGGGAGCGCGGCTACGTCGAACCGTAACGCTGCCCTCGGCCGGTGACGGAACCGAAGATCGGCCCCGTACGGTTGAGACCTAGCTAGAGGTTGCTTATCAAGTCCGGTCTGGGCGGAATGCCGGATTCCACTCGGGCCTCTGTGGCTGGGTAAGAAGTTTTCTTTTCTCCCATCCTACCGGGGGCCCCCAAGCGTCCGGCCTCGGCCCGTTAGAATCGTGTACGGACCGAACGTCAATGAACTCAGCGAGGTCGATGTGCACTTCTTGCTTGTCTCAGAGAATCGGTGCATCGTGCGCGTAGGTTAGGGTCCCGATTCCTGCCGCGGCACCTCCGAGGGGCGTGTAGTTAATCCCAACCGTTTCCAGACAGAATCGATACAACGTTTCGGAATCGCTTACCGGGAAACTCCCGTCGAAATAAACGTTGCCCGGGCTGCGGTAAGGCTGGCTACCGTTCGGCCCGGTGGCAATCAAGAGGAAAATGTCGCCGGTGGCCTGGATGGGCAACTGGACTTCGAATGCGTATGTACCGGTGTGGTCGAATCCCACCAACGTACATTCCAGTTCCGAGGCGTTGTAAGGAACTACGATGGCGAAGGCGGTTGTCTCAGTCGCGCTCTGGGAGAACGGAATGAAATACAGGACACTCAACGTGCTGGCGACCACCACGACCGCCACGATCACTCCCGCCCCCCACCAATGCAGGCGAATCCGCGGCTTCGGATGAGGAGCCGAATCCATCGACGCCAGGAACGACTTACGGGTTTACAACTTCATCGAAATGTCTCTCTCATAACTCAGGACCCTCCGGTTTTGAACATCCGAGAGGCGCTTCTCGCGGACACAAAGGGCCCCCTTTGGAACAATTAGTCGCCCCAAGACTATCCCACCCTTTTGAACATAGTGGGGTTAGAATGCAGGGTGCAGCGGGTGTCGCACCCACAGGGTGCCCTTGCGTACTCCCCTTATGCGGCGACCGGACTAGAGTGGACTGGCCAGAAAGAGCGGCCTCGCCCCAACCTCAGATACAGTTGCGCCCTCGAACGCGTTCCGCCGGATCCGACAAGTGGGACCCTGCGCTCGCCCCCGACGACCCGGCACCCCCCGCCCACGCCTCCAATCTCCTCAGTGACCACTTGGGGGATCGCGGGAAGAGGACAATGCTCTGCCTATCTCCGTGAGAAACTGCGTCCATCGTTGTTCGAACCTCGGATCGTCGGGTGTCAAACCGAGAAGATCCTTCGTAACGTTGCCGTATATCCTCGGATAAGTGACCAACGCGTACGCCATCAAGCGAAGGCACTCGGGGTCGAGGTCAGGCCGAACCGTACCTTTGGACTGCCGCTCCCTAATCTCCTCGACCGATCTCCGGAGAATCCTCGTCCTGGCTTCCTGCCCTGCGACAGGACCTCCCCGATAGTCCAGAGCTTCCAGAGTGATCGCGTGGAGCAACTCCATGTCGGCTGCCGCCGCCTTGTAGTGGTAAGCTAAGAACTCCCCGAAATCGTCCGGCGCGGATTCCATTCGGGCCAGGCGGCGAGGGGCTGCCTCTTCAACAATCTGGTCCAAAAGGGTTTTCGGTACTCGACCGCCGGTAAGATAGTAAAAACTGTAGGCGAGACGAGAAAGGTGGCGGGCTCGGTGCCCGAGGAAAACGTCGCCCACGGTCGCTTGAGATTTGGGTAGGAACAGCACAAGGATCGCGGAGGCGAGAAGGAACAACCCGATGAGTACGAGCGTGTACGAGAACGCGTGAGTGTAGGCGGCATAGGATAGAGTACTGCCAGCCGAGAGGGTGGCAAAGAAGACGGGTCCTGCGATGGCGACCCCTAGACCGAGTCCGACCTGGAGGCCCGTCGAGATCATTCCTGATGCCGATCCGACATCGTTCGGCGGGATTCTCGCGAGCACGGTGCCGACGAGCGGCGAGAGTCCGAATCCCCACCCGAATCCGATCACCACAAGCGGCGGGATCAGCGTAACCTCGTTGATGCTCGAGGGGGTGATCGAGAGCTGCGCTACTGCGAGGAGCACACCGAAGAATCCCAATCCGAACCCGAAGGCCAACAGACGCTTGCCGAACCTCGATATCAATCGGGTTGTCAGCAAGGAGGCGCCTACAAAGCCGAGACCCAACGGAGCGAACGTCAATCCTGCCCGAACAGGGGTCAGGCCTAGGCCGTCCTGAAGGAAGATTGTTAGGGTGAAGAAGAACCCCCCCAGAAATGCGAAGAACAGGAGAGCGACCGGGATGCCGATAGAGAACGCCCGTTCCCGGAACAGCGCGGGGTTCACCAGCGGGATTCCGTTCCCCCGAGCTATCCTCCGCTCGTACACAACGAACGCAACGAGAAGCGGGGGAACGAGTCCCAACAAGACTAAGGACCACGATGGCCAACCCGCGCTGGCGCCCTCGGTGAGCGCGAGGATTAGAGCGGCTAAGGTGCCTCCGATGAGCACCACGCCCCCAGGATCCAGTTTGGGAGGTGGGGACGCACGTGACGACTCAAGAGCGAGTGCGCCGAGCGCGAGGCTGACAACTCCGATCGGGACGTTCACGAGGAAGACTGCCCGCCATCCTAGCCCGTCGACATTGGCCTGAATTAGAAATCCACCGATCAGTTGCCCCGCGACCGCCGCCAGGCCCACGACCGCGCCGTATGCTCCCAGTACCGTGGTCCGTCGTGCGCCAGTGAAACGGACCTGGATGATCGAGAAGACCTGGGGGTACATCAGAGCGGCTCCGACGCCCTGTGCGGCGCGACTAAGAATCAAGTCGGTGGCGGTAGGTGCAAGCCCACAGAATGCGGAGGCGGCCGTGAAAAGGGCCATTCCCCACAGGAAGACCCTCTTGCGGTCCAGGATGTCCCCAAGGCGTCCTCCTGTGATTAGGAACGAACCATACGTCAGGAAGTAACCCGCGACGACGAGTTCCACATCGGCGGGAGTCGTTCCGAGACCGGAACGAATCGAGGGGATGGCAACATTGACGATGAATCCGTCGAGAACCGCCATGAACGTTCCGAGCAAGAGCAGCGAAACGATGGCCCAGTCTCGGTGAGAGAGCCCAGCCGGCTCCGTCCCCGAGGAGAGGGCCGCGACGGCACTAACTCCGCTCACCTCTCACACCCGTAGCCCCGCGTCGATTGTCGAGGGGGGAGCCCCGTTGCCGCAGATTGACCGGCCCTGGGCATGTCGTCGGTGCGGTCGAGTCGGAGGGCTTGAATCTCCAATGGATATTCACCGTGTCTCAGAGAGCCCCACGGACAGCCGCTATTCGAAGTACTTCAGGAGCTCCTGACACCGGGCTCAGCACCTCCTCGCTGATCTCTCCACTAACTCACCAAGTATTCCCAGCACCATTCACGCGGATCCCCGGATGCGATCTCAGGAGTCAGAGCTGGCCTGGGTGTAAGAAGCGTTGCATCCAGTGTTCAAAGCACCCATTATTCAAGAATGGCAAGGATAGCCTCATGAGCGATTGCACGCTCTCAAACGGCCCTATTTCGGACAATATCCTGCGGGGGATGCCGGCGGGCGGGGAATTAATCTAACAGAAGAAGTTTTCGAACCGTGGCATCTACGCGCCGCCTCGCCGCCATTATGTTTACCGACATGGTCGGCTACACGGCTATGAGCCAGGCCGATGAGGCCGGTGCTTTGACCCTCCTCGACCAGCACAACACGCTTCTCCGGCCTGTTTTCCCTCGATTCCATGGTCGGGAGATCAAGACGGTTGGCGATTCATTCCTTGTCGAGTTCGAAAGTGCGCTGGACGCGACCTCCTGCGCCGTCGAGATCCAAAGACTCCTCCACGAGCACAACATTTCCGCCCCCTTCGAATCGAAAATCCAAATCAGGATCGGAATCCATCTGGGGGACGTCATCCACACTAAGGACGATGTGTTCGGTGACTCGGTGAACATCGCCTCCCGTATCGAACCGCTCGCGGTACCGGGAGGTATCTGTCTCACCGAACCGGTCTTCGGCCAGGTCCGAAACAAGATCTCGAGCCCGCTCGAAAAGCTCGAGCCGCAAGCGCTGAAAAACATTCGATTCCCGATGGAGATCTACCGGGTCGTTCTGCCTTGGACGGAACCGGAGCGGCCACATACAAGCTATCCGCCGACCCGACTCGCCGTCCTCCCTTTCGTCAATATCAGCCCGGACCCGAACGACGAGTTCTTCGCCGACGGACTTACCGAGGAAATGATTGCCCGTCTTTCCCTTCTAAGGGGGTTGGAAGTGATCGCCCGGACGTCGGTCATGAACTACAAGAAGAAAGAAAAGAACGTAACTCAAATTGGGAGGGAACTCGCGGTCGGGACGCTCCTCGAAGGCAGCGTTCGGAAGGCGGGCAACCGGATACGAGTCACAGTGCAACTGATCGATTCGAACAGCGAAGGCCACCTCTGGGCGGAAAGTTATGACAGGAATCTCGAGGACTTTTTCGGGGTACAAAGCGAGATTGCTGAGCAGGTCGCTGGGTCGTTACAAGTCCGACTCATTGACGAGGACCGAAAGAGGATTGAGCAAGCGGGTCCGCGAAAGATGAACGCATACACCCTCCTACTAAAGGGTAAATTTCAACTCAACCGGTGGGACAAGGGCTCGCTCTTGGAATCGATCAAGTACTTTGAGGATGCCCTCGCGGAGGATCCCCAGTACGCGGCGGCCTACGTCGGGCTGGCTCAAGCTTACGCCAAACTCGGATTCCAAGATATCCTCCCTCCTAACGAAGCTTACCCCAAAGCTGAGGAGTATGCCCGCAAAGCTCTGAAGTTGGATGAAACTCTGTCGGAGGCCTACGTTGCTCTCGCGAATGCGATAATGCCCAAGTACGACTTTCCAGGTCAGGAGCGAGCGCTTCGAAAGGCACTCGAGTTGGACCCCAACTCGGCCTACGCCCACCGCATGTTAGCCGCCCAGTATGCCTTCAAGGGGAAGTGGAACGACTGCGAACGAGAGGCCGAACGTGCTCTCGAGCTCGACCCGCTTTCAGTCGAAACGGCCGGTAGCGCGGGGACATGGTACCTCTACTCCGGAAAGTATGCCAAGGCAATCGCCCATCTGAAAGACGCCCTCGAGCTCGACCCGAAGAACTCGTTCTATCTGGACAACCTCGGCCTCGCCCACATCCAGCAGGGGATGGTCGAAGAAGGTCTCGAAGAAGTGAAACGGTCCGTGGACGAGTCCGGCATTCCGGTAGCTTTCGGGGACCTCGCGTACGCGTATGTCAGAGCGGGAAAAGTGGAGGCGGCGAGAGGGCTCCTGACGAAATTACTCCAAATAAGCGAGGCCGGGCATACTTACTCCACCGCGTTGGCCGGCGTCTACGCTGCGCTGGGCGAGACGGACAATGCTATTCATTGGCTCGAACGGGCGTATGAAGAACATTCCGGCTACCTCTCGGCGATGGCCGGGGACTTCGTGTACGAGAAGGTGCGGGGCGACCCCCGGTTCCAATCCCTGCTGAAGAAGATGAACCTCGCCTAGTGCGAACTAATCGTGATTGAGCCCCACGTTCGAAGGGAACCCCTTTCACGTGGGGTCAACCGACTGGGTGCAAGAGCCGTTACACCCAATATTCTCAGGAGAGCCCAGCCGCCCGGACCGCGGGGGCGGCCTTCCTCTTCCTCCGAACAAGAAGGAGTGCGACGATCACGGCAACGACGATCCCACCGATCGCAGCAAAGACCCAGTATGGTTCGCCGAGGATTGTCCCGTTGGACGCCGGAGTCGGGTGGAATGTCAACGCGATCGGGGACGGCGCGACACCATTGACATCGAGGGGGGCCGAGCTCCCAGTCTGCCCGGGGGCCGAAGAAGAGTAGGTGTACGTCCCGTTCGACAGATAAAATTGGATCGTCAGAGCGCCCCCCGACCAGCGGGTGACGGAGATCGACCCCATGTCGAACGGAGCAAGGCCTAGAAGGACGCTTTCGGTCGAGTTTCCAGTGATCGACACCGACCAATTGGTTCCAGCCGAAAGGTCCGACTCCGTGAAATTGACGGGATAGATCTTCTGGAACAATACGTCCAAAGGCCCGGTGATGCCGGGAACCTTGATTGTCACGTTGGCGGGCGTGGGGCCCAATCCACCTACGCTCGGGATCGTCGCAGTATAGGTGCCGTTCGGCTCGCCGAAATCGATCGTAAGACTCGAGGAGCTGGTCATAGTTCCGTTCAGGATCACCGACCAGCTCGCGCCCGAAGGCAGGCCGGTTTCAATGAACGTAACCCACACCTTGCCGGGCGGGGCCCTTACAAAACCGATCGTTTCGTTGACTGGAGCCCCGTTCACCGTGATCGAGCCTGAACCGGGAGTTGCGAGCCAGGTCGGACTTGTATCCACGATGAACGAGAACGTTCCGTTCGACACCTGAAACACCAGTGTGGACGTAGTGGTATTTTCGGTTCCACCACCATAGTCCATCGTCGGCGGCGTGGGCGGATTCAACCCGATCCCCCACTGGCTCCCGTCCGGCTGCCCTGTTTGAAAGAAGGTTACATTGTAGAGCACTCGTGTCCAAGCAATGGTCACGTTCGTCCAGGAACCCGCTACAGTCACCACGCCCGATGTCGGGGTTCCTCGGTATCCAGCGACGCCCGAGAGGGCGAACCGGTAGCTCCCATTGGTTGTTGGCTGTGGCGGCCCAATGTTGATCGTATCCGCCTCGGGATTGGAGGGGAACGAGACGCCGTCAAAGATAACTGACCAATTCGCACCGGAGGGCAGCGCCGGGGAGATGAACGTCACCGGGTAAGCGCGCGAGTAGTCGAACGAAACGTCCCAGCCCACGTTCCCTCCGTTCACCGTGAGGTTTCCGTAAGAGGGGGTCGAGGCATTTACTCCGAAGTTCGACACGACTCCGGGGATGTTGAAGGGATACGTGCCGTTCGGGACCCCCGTGAAGGGGATGGAGGAGCTCGTCGAAGTCGCTGTCGCCTGCCCGGTCCAGTTGCCGAGTTGGACTTCCCAGGTGATGTTGGGACCGTTGTCCGGTACTCCCATACCGAAGGGGAGTCCAGTTTCCGTGAACGTGACCGTATAGCTCGCCTCCGGCTGGGCGCTGGCGGGACCGACGGGAGGAGCGGCGGGTCCGTCGAGGATGATGGATCTTGCTGAACCGCCGGGTGCTGGCAGGCTCCGCACGGCACTCGTCGAGACCGGTGTCGAGCCAATGCCTACCTTCGAGGCCGACCCGACGCTCGAGAAAGCGAGTAGCAGCGAGACGGTGATTATCCCTAGCGAGAGGCCGACGCCTCGGCGGGCCCTCCACATCACTATTAGATTCGTCTCCGACTAGTTCCTCCTTTGGGTGGCTGATTGGTCGACTTCCGCTGAACCCCAGGACCAAGTCAATTGGACCCGTGCCGATTGCTATGTACGCAACGTGAGCTAGCTGCTTCTCGCGTATCGCACCTTCTATGGGATCGTCGGTGGGGTTGGCGACATCAAACAAGAGAAAGACCTGACTGAACCTTTCCGCAAGACGAGCTCTGACATCCCTCATTCAGTTTGTCAGCTAGAGCCATCTCGAATAATCGGCGCCCTGCGGATCATCCTGGGTGAAATCAAGCATTCACCCGATCATTGGAGTGAAACAGAAGTAGGTTCAGTGTCTGTTGGACCTACATTGAGGGTACCCCGATTCGGGAGTGAACGTGAAACTCTCTTGCACTTACTCGGCTGACGCGACTGGAAAGGGTGGATTTCGCTCGGGGAAGACATTTGCGGCAGGTCACGCCGACAACTCAATCCAGATCCCGTTCGGGTCCCGGATGTAGACCCATCTGCTGCCGTTGCTCTTGATTTCCTGGACAACGTGACATCCTCCCTTCTCTGCCGCAGCGATCGCGGCGTCGAGGTCGGTGACCTTGAAGCCCAGATGGTCTAGAGCCTCTCCTACTTCGTACTCTGTGTCAAACGGGCTCCCCTTCTCGTAGAAGTTCAGTTCGAGCGGGTGACTATCCTCCTCGTTCACAACGTCGAGCACGACTCCCTTCGTCGCCGCAATCGTACTCCGCGACCGGGCGGTCATTCCAAGGATTGTTGTGTAGAACTTGATTGTCGCGTCAAGATCTTTTACCCGGATTCCGGTGTAGGTGAACTTCGCCTTCATGGTGCTGCGGGGCCCCTCAATCAGATTCTCTATTTTAGGCGGGGCAGACAGATTAGCCCGAACCGTAACCGGTGGGTTTCCTCGCCCTAGGGAGGATGGATTATGACCGGGCTGTTCTTATGAAGCAGGGGGAACGCTGAGGCCGACGGATTCTAGGAGTGGCTTGAACCGGGAATCCTTCCTCACTTCGGCGAAGAGCGGAGAGAACATGAGCTCGGACACAAAAAGTGTGTGGTTCTTCGCCGACGCAAACATGTACTCGAAGAACTTGTCTTCGTCGCCGAGCGCGAGATAGACGTAACCCGCCGAATAGGCCCTAGTCCATCCCGGCCCGTAGGCGTCGAGCTTCGCGATCATCTCCATTGCGGTCGCCGTGTCTCCCCGAAGGGCGGCGAGGTATCCGCGGTTCAGATAGGTGAACCACTGGGTCGGCCCGAGCCTCTCCAGCTCTTTCACCATGGCGCCCGCCCTTTCCAGGTCCCCTTTAGCGAGGTAATAGTCAGTCATCCCTCGGTACGAGTTAATCGGATCGAGATGCAGGGTCCTCTTCCAATGCTCCAGGGCGTCCGCCTCCCTTCCCGCGTAGAAGTAGGCCCCTCCGAGTGACCTTATCCCGTCGGGCGAAAGCGGATCCAACCGATAGGCCGTCTCGATGTGGCTTACATATGCTCTTAGGTCTCCCTTCTGTCCTTCAACGTTTCCCAGAGTAGTGTAGGCTTCCGCGAGGTTGGGGTTCAGCTCCAGCGCCTTCCTGGCCTCTTTCTCTCGGATCTCGAACGGGTCGTCCGCCATGAACGACAGTTCTGCGAGCAAGGAATGCGCCTCAGCCAGGTCGGGAGTGATCGAGCGGGCTTTCTCCGCGGCAGCCCTTCCGCGCTCGATGGCTTCCGACCAGGGAATGAATCCTCCGCTGCCCAGCGACATGTAGCCTCTGGCTGTACCCGCGTACGCCCTGGAAAAGTTCGGGTCTCTTTCGACGGCTTGCTCGAAGAATCTCAACGATTGCCGGAGAGGCTCCTCCTCCTGCTGCCACACCAGTGCTTGTCCTTGGAGGAAGTACGTGTAGGCCTGGGTGTCCTCGGTCTTTTGCAGCGCAGGGGCAGGGGCTTTCGTCGCAGAAAGGCTGCCCGGGAGCGATCCTGCCACCTTCGTGGCGATGTCACTCTGCACTGCGAAGACGTCATCGAGGTTGTTGTCGTACTTCGATGCCCAGAGGTGCTCGTCTGTCGCGACGTCGATGACCTGGACCGTGACCCGGATTCGGTTCGCGGCCTTCCGGACGCTCCCCTCCACGACGGTACCGACCCCGAGCTCCTTCCCGATGACCGAGAGGTTCTTCTCTTTCTTCTTGTAATTCATGACGGACGTGCGAGAGATGACCTTGAGCCCCTTGACGAGCGAGAGGCTCTCGATCAGCTCCTCGGTGAGTCCGTCGGCGAAATACTCGTCGTTCGGGTCCGGGCTCATGCTCACGAACGGAAGGACGGCGACTCGGCTCTTGTCGAGATGAGATGGTCCGTCGTCCGCCTTGGACGGCTCGCGAATCGTCCAAGGCAGTACGACCCGATAAATGTCCATGGGGGCCTCCAATCCCTTGAGCGCCGTCGGAGGGAGCTTCTCCAGCATCTCCGGGATCTTGTTGCGGACCTGCTCGTACACCGAGCCCGAAACGCAAATGCCCCCAGGCTGAGCGGTAGGTTCGATGCGGGCGGCGACGTTCACGGCGTCTCCGAGTATGTCCGCGCCGTTCTGCACGACGTCGCCCATGTGGATCCCGATCCGGATCCGGATCGGAGCGAGGCCCGCCTCCGCGTTGCGTTCGTGGATCCGCCGTTGAATATTCACCGCACACTGGGTCGCCTTAAGCGCACTGTCGAATTCGACTAGGAAGCCGTCGCCGGTCGATTTGATCTCTCGGCCCTGATGAAGGGCCACAGTCGGGCGGACCAGTTCCGCCTGCTGGCGAAGCAGGTCGAGGGTGCGGCTCTCGTCGGCTTGCGTCGAGGCGGTGTAACCGACCGTGTCGGTGAACATGATAGCAGCGAGACGGCGGACCGAGGCCACGGCACCAAACCTGCTTCCGTTAGATTAAGTCGTCCCTGACCGAAACCCCCTGAAAGGGAGATTCGTAACGGGCCCGTTTAGGAACAGATGGCATCCCAAGACTGTCCCACCCATCCGAACATAGGGTGTTTAGAACCCAGGGCGAACCGTGTCTTGCACCCTCTGCGCCGGGAACACAGCTTACTCCCGCGCGCCCCTCTCAGTTCGAAGGCGCCGAAGGCGAAGGGGTCGGTTGCTCGCCCGCCTTCGCCCGTTTGGGGAAGTATCGGTAGACGAGGTAGGCGAGAATGGCCAGGTAGAGAATGACGCCTCCCACGATCGCGAGCGCGACGTTTTCCCACACGCGGGAGGTCCCGACGTCTTGGATGTATCCGAGCAGTCCGGACAGGACTATGGTAAAGGCGAGCCCCAGAATAATCTGGACCGTGCTGGGACGACGCCGATAGAACACTGCCGAGATGAGCCCGGGTAGAATCATTCGTTACGGCAGTTGCTGCCGACTACTAAACGAGGTTGGG
>JBAQJJ010000023.1:0-5676 GCA_049300255.1 Thermoplasmata archaeon | reverse complement strand
TGACCATCTCAAACACGTAGCCGGGGGCGCTGGCCACCTGCGCATCGGCAAGGAGGCACGCGGCACAGGTTTTGTTGTAGCCAATCCCATCCCAGGCTATCTCCGGAGCGATCGCCGGAGGGAAGTGGGCCGGACCGCCGCTCGCGACGGTCGCCGCTGGGGTTAGTCCTACGGGACCCAACGCACCCGTCGTACTGAACAGGAATACCGGAAGGATTAGGAGCGCCGGTAGAACGACCGAGAGCACGATCTTGGTTGTAGAATGCCCCATGTCCCCGCACGCCTATTGACTCAGCCGGCTCCGGAATGGAATGCGGAGAACGGCCCGCGCTGTATAATACGCATTTATACACATATATACGCCATTCGCTCCCGCCGACATCGGGTCGCTGGCCGAAATGACCCGTCCGGGGGCCCAATCGGCGAAAAGTGGCAGTCCGGGAGGCGGTCCGCGCCCCTTGGGTCGCCCCCTCGCTGGGAACTCGGGGAACGCGGGAAGAGGCCTCCCCCGCGGCGCTCCTATTGGCCGCATTCCAGCCGGCATTCCAGCGATCGGTTGATCGCCCGATGATCGGCGCTACACGAACTCGTTGGCTTGGCCGTAGCGAACGCTGCCGAAGCCCTCGAATCGAAAGACGCTCTTAACCAGCCCCAAGAAGGGCCAAGCCGGGACCCATGGGAGGACGTCGTAGCGGCGCATCCGCACCAGATAGTACGTGAGCGGGATGGCCCGCAGCACGAGGAGCGCTACGAGCAGATAGAAGGCGTGCAGGATCCCAGGAATCCCGAGGATGAGCGTCAGCAGCCCCAAGTAGACGTAGACGAACGAACGCGCGCCGGCGTGCAGCACGAGAAGGTAGTAGAACAGGACCGCGAACCCTCCGAATTCAGGGGCCGCCGAGAATAAGGTCGGATAGTGACGGGCATTCGCAAAAATCCCGCCGCGCGTCCAGCGGATCCGCTGCTTGCGGATCGTCCGATACGTCGGGGGCACATCCTCATACCCGATCGCCTCGAAGGCCAGGCATACTCGGTATCCGAGCCGCTGGAGACGGATCGAGAGTTCGGTATCTTCCCCGTTCCAGGGGAGCCATCCGCCCAACTCCTCCACATCCTTCCGCCGGAACAGCGAGAATGCCCCATCGAGCACTTCCGCGGCGCGCGCACCCATGGCCGCGGGTCGGACGAAGAGGTGCTGCCAGGCCACCTCCATCGCTCGCATCTTCCGGGTCCAGCCCTCTTTCTGTCGGGGGCGGAGCTGCGCCTGCACGCCTCCGACTTCGGGATCGGCGAAATAACGCACGGCCGGCCCGAATCCCGTATACTCCGAGATCCGCGTGTCTGCGTCGCACCGGACGATGATCTCTCCGGTGGCGAAATGGAGCGCCCCGTTCAGCGCGTCGGACTTTCCGCCATGCGGGAGGTCGACCACCATGCCCGTGGCGTGCTGGAGGTGGCCGATCGCTTCGCGTGCGAGTTCGCTCGTGTGATCGGTCGACCCATCGTTTCCAATCACAATCGAGACGGGGCCCGGATAGCCTGCGCTTGCCCGATCGGCGGCTTCGACCGTTTCTCGGATGTTCTCTTCCTCGTTGTAGGCAGGAATGATGATCGAGACGGAAGGATGATACTCCGACAAGGGAGGCAGTGGCCGGCGTCGGCGGGATCGGAAGTAGAACGGCCGTGCCATCAACACCCAGAGCGGCATCGCTACCGACGGGAGGAGGAGCACGACGGTGAAGGCCGGAATGAGGCCCTGAAAGTGAAGATACACTCCTGCGAAGTAGAGCGAGACTCCGGCGACGGCGATCGCCACCGCGCCCAGTCCAAAGAACAGCCAGCGAGATTGCGGATCTCGCGGGAACCGGGCCCGCACATCGAGCAGCGGAGCCGGCACCGCGAAGGTGGTGTAAATTACGAGAGTGAGGAAGAGTCCTCCGGTGAGTGCGCGAACGATCAGTCCGAAGTTCCGTACGGGGTCCCCTTGGATCGTGAAGAACACTGAGTCGATCACGAGCTCCACCGCGATGTAGAGCGCGAGAATCCCCACCGCGAGCGTCCGCCTCCCGCGCGGTAACTTTCGCGCCCCGGGCCCGAAGCTGAACACAGCGATCCACGTGAGGATGAGGGCGAGGTACATGGGGAAAATGTAGTCGAAGACCCCGGGCCCTCCGAGGGCGTCGGCGTGGGTGTTCAGCCAGGGGGTAGGCCAAAAGATCGCTCGCCCGACCCATGCCACCAGCACGTTGTAGTGCGAAAACAGGAGGTGATAGAAGAGGAGGAACAGCGCGGCCAACGAAGCGAACACGATCAGAAGGGCCAGCGTGAAAAGATTCGTCTTCGGGGGCGGCTGAGCGGACGGATGCGGGGGTCGTGAAATCACGGTCGACTCCGACGTCGTGGTGGTGGTCACGACCACCGTGACCTCCTCGCGCGGTTCCGGCCCGGGGGCTGCCGCTCCCGGTTCGGTCGTTCGGCCTCGGTCGCGCAGAAACACGATGGCGCGAAACAAGAAGTAGCCGAGGACGAGGCCGATGGGGAGGGCTCCCAGCGGTACCCCAAGGGTCCGGAAGAAATCGAAGGGGGCAGGAACCGGTAACTCGACCGTTCCAAGGAGCGGACCTGTCAACGACATTCAGTATTCTCTCGAGGTTGATTCGGGGAGGGAGGTACGGTCCCTCTACCCGGCTCCCGAGTGCTCCCCCTCGTGCAGTTCCGGAGGCTGGATCGTGGCATCGCGCACCCATTGCGGGAGGGGGGAGGTGGGCGGCCGGCGACCTCTCCAATAGAGCGCCGCGAACGTCGCGAATCCCGTGACTCCGATGATGACCGTAACGATCACGGCTCGGAAGACCTCCATCCAGAGGCCGGGAAGGCTCACGACCCCGGTAGTGGCCGCGGCGGAATGGTACGCGATCACAATGACCTGACCTCCGGTGCCGTTCACGGTCACCGTTCCCGAACCGGGCGACGGTGCGTAACCCGACACGGAACCGGTCACGAACGAGTACGTTCCATTGGGCTCCGACATCGTGAGATTGTTCGTGGTAGAACTCCAGTAGACGGGGTAGGCTACTCCGGCGGTGAGCGTTACCGTCCATTGCCATCCAGTGGGAAGCCCCTGTTCGTGGAAGCGGAAGGAGTAGGAGGGGCTCTGCGAGCCCGGCCCGACGAGACTAAAGTTGATTTCGATCGCCGGCGGGGAGCCGACAGTAACAGCGAAAGAGCCGCCCTGGGGCTTTGCGACATAGTTGGGGAGAGCGGGGATGCGATAGCCATACGGCCCGTTCGGGAGATAGACCGTGAGAGCCGAAGTGTTTCCCGATGTCGAGGTTCGATTATCAATCAGAACCGACCAATCGGTTCCCCCGGGTAGGTCGTTTTCGATGAATCGGACCGGGACTAGGGGGCTTACGAACGAGACCTTGACTACGGTCGGGCCGGTACTCCCTGCGACGAACGCTCCATTGAAGGGGCGGGGCGTGTATACCGACACCAACGGGATCTGGTATGCATAGGTACCGTTGCGTTCGACCACGCGTAAGGTGCTCGAGGCGCTCGTGAACGTTTCGTTGCGAACGGTGACGCTCCACGTAGCCCCGGTTGGCAGTCCTTGTTCGAGGAATTCTTCGGCGTAGCCCTTCGCAAAGATCGCCGTCTCTCGGTCCGGCCCGACGGGATTGAAGGACGTATTCGCCACGGACCCGCTATAGTTCCCGGGGCCACCGCCTTGCCAGCGCACGAAGACATATCCGGGGGCCGGCATCGCCGTGAGCGAGAGCGTCGCCCCCCCCGCCACCCAGGTGAGCGGCTGCCCGACCGATCCGGTTCCGGACGGAGAGGCTGAAACATTGACAGCGTATTGAAGGGTCAAGGGTACCGAGACGTTGGTCGCACCCGACGTCACATCGAAGGTCGCGGGCGGAGTGGGTACCCACCGCGCTCGCTGGGCCTCGCCCGGCACCGAGATGGGGGCTCCCGGTGTGAGCGCGTAGGAGCCGGGGGAGAGGAGGAGCGAGAAGTTGCTCCCCGTGCTCGTGTGCATGGCGCCAGCCACGCCCACGAACCAGCGCAAGGAGGAAGGAAGTCCGGATTCAGCGAATTGGACGGGCTCGGCCGGTCCCGGCTTGGATTCGAAGAGAACCAAGCTTTGCGGGGGGAGAACGTATTGCGCAGGAAGTGCGCCGGTAAACGTCGCGACCGGTGCCGGGGTCGAGCCGTCGACCCAGGACCAGATCTCCGTAGGGGCGTTGGTCAACCTTCCCGGAAGTACGGGAGTGAACGAGACGCTCGAGGTCGTGTCGGTGTTCACAACCATCAGGTCCTCCGTGCCGCCATTGGTCGCGTTGGAGGTGGCGATCGCGTACGCGTCGTCCCGGGGATCTGTGATGTTGACCTCGTATGCGGTGGGTCCCAGTTGCGGAAGGATGGTGGAGTAGAGGGTGTACTCAGGTCGGTACTGACCGGAAGTATCGAACCAGGAGTTCACCGTGTTGAGCTCAGTGGCGTACGCGTCGACGTTGGTCACATTGAAATCCATCGCTTCCGTGATTTCGGCTGCGATGTAGAGCGCGCCGGGGAATTGTTCCGCGTACGCGGCGCCATCCGGATGTCCGGTGATCGCCGAACCCAGCTCGGTGAAGAAGACGGGGACTCCAGCGCAGGAACAACCCGGCGTGGCAGCAGCGGCCGCCGCGATCTCCGAGCGAATCTTGCCGATGCGGGAAGGAATCGATTGCGCATTGTCTCGGGTCAGGGTGGAATAGTACTGGGGGAGCGTGCTCAGGGTGGGGGTGAGGTCCGGGTAAATGTGGACGGCCAGCGCCGAGAGATTCGGTCCGTCGAGCTCAATGATGTCGTTGATCCACACGTTCGCTCCGTCGCCCGGCCCGGTCCGGCCGACGGCCGGCAGACCGATCAGTCGTAGGGTCGGATCGACCTGGCGCATTGCGAGCGTGTAGTTCTGCACCTCCTGCGCGTATTGCATGGGAGTGGGGCCCGGAACCGTGACCGTCCAGTTCCCCCAGTTTTGACCCCAATGGTTCCAGAAGCCGGGCTCGTTTCCGATCTCCCAGAACGCCGGATGCAGACCCAGCGTGTGCTCCGTGTAGTTGACTTCCTCGGCCGCGAACGCGGGATTGTCGATCACCCCCGATACTTGCACAATCGGTTGGCAGTGCGTCTCGAGGCACCAGGCCGCGAACTCGGCCTCCGTCGTGCCCGCGGGGACCGCGGTGTTGTTGTTGCTCCAAACGAGCCCGGTCTGATAATCGTAGTTGTCTCCCGCATTCGCCCCCGGCCAGACCACGAGACGAGCCGGAGTTGCTTCGACGACGGAGGAAGCGTTTGGGAATAGCGAAGGACCCGCGGAGATCGTGGTTCCCCAAAACGACGCGTTGAGATCGATCGGCGAGGCGTTCAGAGCGAGGGTGATCGCGAGCGCGGACCCGGAGGACCCCGCAAGCACAAGACCCGTTTCCGCGGCCGCAATCGGCGCCAGGCAAGTCGGAATCGCAAAAAGTACGATGAGCGCTAGCGCGAGAGTGACAGCTATGGAGCGGATCCGGGGCATGGAGCGTGAGCGCCGAAGAGTGGTGCAAGTACCCGGATCCCTGCAAACTAGTCGGTCAGGAATTAAACTGCCGGCGGTCGGTTTTAAGGCTTCCGTTTTTCGAG
>JBAQJJ010000022.1:0-4481 GCA_049300255.1 Thermoplasmata archaeon | reverse complement strand
GGTGGCCGGCGCAGCAAACACGGTGGTAGTGCCGAGCATTGGGGCGGGGGACGTCCCCCTAGCGATCGCGTATGACCCAGCCAACGGATGGTTCTACGCGACCAATTTTGAATCCAGCAATGTGACTCCGGTCAACGGGGCGACCGGTATGATGGTGGTACCCAGCATCGGCGTGGGCACTAACCCCGTTGGGGTCGCCTATGACGCATCCAACGGAGACGTGTACGTGGCGAACGATGGAAATGATAACGTGACCGTCATTGACGGGGCGACGAACACGGTCGTCGTGTCGAGCATTGGCGTAGGGATGAGTCCCTTCGGGATCGCCTACGACCCGGCGAACGGGTTTCTGTACGTTGCGAACTTTGACTCGAGCAACGTGACCGTGATCAACGGTACGACGAACGAAGTGGTGGTCCCGAGTATCGGCGTGGGGATGAATCCATTTGCGATCACCTATGACCCGTCCGACGGGGAAGTCTACGTGACGAACGCCGGTTCGGACAACGTGACGGTGATCAACGCTTCGACGAACCTGGTGATCGTGCCGAAGATCAGCGTGGGCACCGAGCCCGAGGGAATCGCCTATGACCCTTCGAACGGGAATCTGTATGTGACAAACCACGATTCGGACAACCTGACGATCATCAACGGGACCACCAACCAAGCCTCGGCCTTGGGTATCGGGACGGGGACCGGGCCCTATGGAATTGCTTACGATGCGTCGAACGAGGACCTGTATGTTGCGAACTCTGTATCGGGCAACGTGACCGTGATCGACGGGGCGACCGAAATGGTAGTGGTACCGAGTATTGGGACGGGAATGGGGCCCAGCGGGATCGCCTATGACCCATCCAACGAGCTTCTGTTTGTCACCAACTCGGCCTCGGATAACGTGACAGCGATCAACGGGATCGGTATGATCGACTCGCATTGGAAAGCGGAGTCGGGATTCCCCGTAACGCTCGCCGAGACCGGTTTGCCGGCCAACACCCCGTGGTCGCTGATGCTGGGCGGTGAAATGTTCACTTCGAACACGAGCTCGATCGTTACCTTCGAACCGAACGGTACGTACTCTTTCGCGATCGAAGCGGTCTCCGGGTACGTGGCGAATCCGGATCAAGGGAACGTGACTGTTTCCGGGAGCCCCGTTCGCCAAGACATCTCTTTCTCACCGGTTCCCGGGCCCGGTCAATACGTCGTTACCTTCGATGAGTCCGGACTTCCCGCCGGAACCGCGTGGGGGGTGACCCTGAACGGAAGCCTGCTCGCTTCATCCTCGGCTTCGATCAACTTCACGGAAGACAATGGCAGCTTCGCGTTCGAGGTCGAATCGGTCCAAGGGTACACGGCAAATCCGAGCAACGGGTCAGTGGACGTGAAAGGGACGGCGGTCACCCAGTCGATCACTTTCCAAGTCGCGCGGACTACTCCCCCGGCGAACGGGTCCAGCTCGCCAAAGATCCTGGGCCTCCCTCCGATCGAGGCGTACGCGCTCATCGGCGGAATCGCGCTGGCCGTGCTGCTAGGGCTGGTAGCTTTGATGCTTATCCGACGCCGCAAGAAGGCCGTTACCAACGCCGGGCCCCCGACCGAACCGACCGCGGGGTCGACCCCTCCAGTGCCCCCGCCACCCCCTCCCCCTCCGCCGCCCCCCTAGTTCTGCGTCCCGGTGCCTCTGCTGGCCATCGGACTTACGCGTGGGTCGATCCAATCCACCATCGGCCCCGCTTGAGTTGATCTTCGGTTTCAAACCCCATCCCGGCCTTCCGGACCGAGGGGATAGCTCTTAGTAGGGAGGGTCCGATTCCACTAATCTAGGCGATGACCAGGGCGTCCGCGACTTTAGAACCGGGACCCCGGAGCGGCTTCGATACCGAACTTCCTCCCCCAGGTTATGACCCCCGAGACTTCGCTTGGTTCGAGGACGCAATTCTCCGGTGGATCGGCGTTACCGTCTACGGTGCTGTGCTGTTTGCGGGCGGGTTGATCGCCCCGATTGACGGTGGTCTCCTGGCGGGGTTGAGCGTGGTGATTTTTGGTGCTATCATCATACTCTTCATTTCCGGACTGATTTGGCTCACGGTGGGCGGAGAGGCCGCGTTCGGCGCGTTAGCGGCCGGCGTGACGCTGATGCTGCTCGGGATCACGGCACTCAGTGGATTCGACCCGAATTGGAACTGGACCGGAACGGGCTTGTTAGTGATTGGTGGCGCCCTCGTAATGGTTGGTTCGGCCGCGGCGTACTGGCGTGATATCCAGCTCTCCGGAATTGACAAGAAATTGGTTGGATGAATCGCCGAGCGCTTCCGGGTCGGTCACGGAGGTGAACGACGTCGGATCTAGGCTGCCGGACGTATAGATTACCGCGGAAGGGCTGTTGACGCCGCCCCGAGTGCACGGCTCGCGGGCCCGATTCACAGAGCGGAAATGTCCCCCCCGTGTAAATCTCACCTTCGAGATTCGACGGATCCCTGTTCGGCGTTCTCGTCCCGCTGCCCTTGTTCCATCCCGCGACGGCTCCAGACCGAGACCGTTGGAGGAGCAACGCATTGGACGCCCTTGTGGTTGGATCCGATACACCTCGGGCCGGGCAGAAGCGGACTTTCGGTTTCGGGTCCGCCAAAGACTACAATTCCGGAGCCTAGTTTCCGTCTGAGCGGGGATTCGACTATGGCTTTCACCTTGCGCTCGGGTGGTCGAGGTTATGTAATACGTGGTGTATTACATTCCGGCAATGCCGAAATTGGTCGTGCGACGCACCGGAAATTCGCTAGGTCTACCGCTTCCGAGAGAGATCGTACGCGACTTCGCCTTGGCTCCTGGAGATGAGCTACTGGTCCGGTTCGAACGCGTTCCGCGCCTCCTATCTCTCGCCGGTAAACTGAAAGGACGTCTCACGGCACAGGAATTCACTCGTCTCAGCAATGAAGGTGAGGAGGTTGACTGACCTATTCGCCGATAGTTACGCCCTGGTCGCGCTTCTCGCAGGGAACGAACGTTACAGTCGTATCTTCCGTCGCAAGAGCCTCGCGACGTCCGCACTGAACGTTCTCGAGGTCTACGCTACTTTGTTACGCCGGCTGGATCGGAGGGAGGCCCGAGAACTCTCTTCGGGTTTCCTCCCCATAGCCGTTCCCATTCCTCCGGACGTCGCTCTTGCGGCTGGAGAGTTTCGCCACCTCATGCGCTCGCAGAAGCGGGATTGCTCTTACATCGACGCGTGGGGCTACGCTTCGGCTCGACACTTGCAGGTGCCGTTCCTGACCGGAGATCCGGCGTTCCGGACCGTCGACCACGTCGAATTTGTTCGCTAGTTGTCCGGTTCGGTGTTCTTCCACGGGGAACCCGTCCGCCGAGGCGGAGCAAACAATTCGACTCCCAGCGGGGCCGGTTCTGGAGGGGCGGCCGACTCCTTCGAGTCAATCTAGGTTAGTCCGGCGCCACAAATCGCTATAAACGCCGGCGAGGGTCGCCGCCATGGCGCGGACGAGACGACCTCGCATTGACCTCCCCGAGGTGCGGGCTGGCGAGACGCGCGAGGTCTACGCGGTCCCCAAGGAGTTTCGTCCGAACAGGAGCCTCCCAGTTGGGAGTTACCCTTTTCTCGACGTCTTCGTTGGCCTGGAGAACACCGTCCCCTTTCGAAAATATCCCGGGGACGATCGTCGCATTCTGAAGACAGCTCAACAGACTACGGTCCAGTTGACCGACGGCCCGGGTTGGATGTACGTGGCCCCACCCAGGACCCCTCCCGAGGTTCGTGCAGCGGGATTTCGAATGGTGGAGACTACGGAGGACGTGATCGTCGTGTCCCGATCCCACTTTGTGAACAGTCCTCGCATGGACGTATACCTCGACGTGATCCACGAGTTCCTTCACATTCTCCAGAGAAAGCAAGGACGAGAAATCTGGACCCAACGGGAGATCCCATATGCCGATCGGCCGACGGAAGTGGAGGCGTATGCATATTCGATTGCGGAAGCGCGCAGGCTGGGAGTGCCCGATAGCTACCTTCGGGAGTATCTTCGCGTGACCTGGCTCGGGAAGAGGGAGTATGCTCGCCTCATGCGGAACGTTGGGGTGCGCCCGACCTAATCAGGTTGGAGCGGGCCACGTCAGTGGACCCCCCTCGAAAACCGGGACGCATCTGCCTCGGCAAGAGCGAGTTTGGGAAGACGACGGATGGGCTAAATTGAGGCACGGTCCGCCGGCCTCGTCGCCGGACCGCCGATCGGCTCTACCAGAAGGAATTCTCGCAAACGCCTTAGTTCGCTCGCGCGTCACCGTCGATATGTCCGAGACGCCGGCCGGCTGCAGGCTTTGTCGGGGTCCCGAAGGCGACAAGGAGCTAGACCGCGTTCAGGTATGGGAAGACCGGCTCTGGCGACTGACGACCAGCAGGGGGGGCGAGATCGCCGGATTCTCCTACCTCGAACCCAAGCGACACGTGCCGCACATTACCGATCTAGCCGGTGAAG
>JBAQJJ010000021.1:0-52540 GCA_049300255.1 Thermoplasmata archaeon | reverse complement strand
TTATCCCCGTCTCGAGGGCAGATTGTCCGCGTGTTACTGAGCAGTGCGCCGAGGGCTTACCCCTCTCGACTCGCATGGCTTAAGCGAACTCCAATAGCGGTGCCCGCCGGCAGGATCAACCGGATTTGTTGCACGTGAATGACGCGCGGGAATACATGTGGTCGTGACCGATCCTCGCTGACTGGCGGAACTATGCTCTTTCTTTTTATCGACTGAACTAATTGCGTACGCTTCTAGCTCTCTCCCCTGTCGGTCCCGAGAGGTCACTTCCCGTCTCCGGGAAGGGTTTCTCGGGGCTCCACGCCCCATCGGGCCATCTGTGACGCCGCCTTGGAAGAGCGCGGTTCATGCGTCCCCGGCTCGCCGTGGTGGCGTCGCCTCCCCGGATCTCCGAAGAGTTCCGGCGCGGCTTCGGTTGGAAGTCGGGGTCCGTATTTAACGGGCTCGATGAGCCGCCGCTTTCTTCGGCGGACTCGCGAGCGCGCCGCTGCGATCCGCCCGCGACTAAGATCCTTGCTCGATCTTGCGGATCACGAGGGGGACCTCGAGCAAGGAAGTGATCTCCGGCGGATCCTCGCCAAAGCCCGTGCCGTCCCGATGGAGCCAGACCGAGTGGAGACCGGCGGCGCGCGCCGCCAGGGCGTCCGTGTACGCGAGATCGCCGACATAGAACGATTCCGGCGCCCGCACGTTCGCACGCTTCAGCGCGCGGAGGAAGATCTCGGGTTCGGGTTTCGCGACTCCTTCGGTCCCGGACGAGAGCACGACCGAGAAGAAGCGGAGGATCCCGACGGATTCCATGAGCATCCGGATCGATTCTTCGCTCCGAGAGTTCGAGATCACACCGAGCGTGCGACCCTCTGCGTGCAATACATCGAGGCAGCGCCGAGCATCGGAAAAGAGACGGCCGGTGGGCTCCCGATCCCCGAGGTCCGCGAGAAAGCGCGCGGCCGTGTGCGTCGTCACTGGCCGGTCCGAGGCCGCGGCGAGGATCTGACGCCACAACTCGATGTGGGATATCGGATCCGGCCGGTCGTTGGCTTTGACCGCTTCCTGGACCGCATGCACGAGCGCGTCGGAGTCGAGGTCGACCATCACACCGCGCGCGACCTCGAGCCAGAGGGCATAGTTGCGGACGTCGATCAACGTATCGCCGAGATCGAAGAAGACGGCCCGTATGGCTTTCGAGTTCGGCGCCACCAACGCCCCAGGCCCTCGGGGGTCTTACGCTGACCGTCGCTCACGGGGGCCGGAGGCCCCGGTTATGCGACGCTCACGGAGACGATGTCGGAGTGGCGCATCAACACGGCCCGGGCGATCTTGAGGTTCTTCCCGGCCTTGCCGATCGCTCGCGCCTTCCACGCTGGATCCACCGTTACGGTCGCGTGACGGCCCTTGCCCTTCGGCGTCAGCTCGACCTTGCGCGGGTTGAACGCGAAGAAGATGTTCCGAGCCAAGCTCTCGGGGTCGTCCGAGTACTCGATGACCTGGATCTCCTTGTGCAGGAGCCCCTTCAGGCGGTCGACGAGAACGCCGCCGGGTCCGACCGCCTTGGGGATCTCTCCCGGAAGCACCAGAAAGACCAGCTTATCTTCCGCTTCCAGGCAATCTTTGACCCGCGCGCCGGTCCGCTCCTCGAAGAGTCGGATGTACCCGAGGGATTCGGTATCGAACGCGATCTCGGTCATGGGAGGAAAGTGTTCTGCGGCCGATGGAAGGATCGATTCAGCCGGTCTCGAGCGTGAGGATCGCGGAAGAGCCGGGGTCCAAGATCGCCATGGCGCTGATGGGGAACGGTTTGCCGCACGCCGCCCCGAGCTCGACCGCCGTGCCCGCGTAATGGTAGATCGGGATCCGGTCGAACCGCGATTCCTTCGTGAGCTTCGGTTCCGGGCAGCTGTTGGAGACGATGAGGAGCTTCGCCTTCTTCTTTTGGGCGGTGGCGAGCGCTTCGGTCAGGCCGATCTTCACCTTGCCGGTTTCGAGGGCGACCTTGAGCGCGTGCGCGAGATCCATCTTCAGGCCTCCCCGACCGGCGCGGGCGGCGCTTCGGGAGCCGGTGCCTCGGCCGGCGGCGGGATCGGGTGCGCTTTGGAAACGGTGGGCCGGTAGACCAAGTTGACGGCTCCGGTGCCGAGCGTGATCGGTTGCCCGACGATGATGTTCTCGGCGACGCCCTTGAGCTCGTCGACTTCCCCGGTAATCGCGGCGCGCAAGAGGTGCGCTGCGGTGATTTCGAACGCCGCGCGCGCCAGTACGCTGGTCTTCTTGCCCGAGATCCCGTGGCGTCCGATCGCGCGAATATCGCCTTCGTTCGTCATGACATCCGAAACGAGCATAAGGTGCCGGATGTCGACCCCCAGGCCCTGCTCGGAGAGCGTGCGCGATGCCTCCTGGATCAGTGCAGCGCGAGCGGCTTCCACGCCGAACACCCGATAGATCTCGAAGACGGAGTTGGTCGTGGTCCGGCTAGCGTCGACCCCGGGAATCTCCAGAACGCCGTCGAGATTCGACCCTTCGGTGTAAATGACGTACTCATCCTTCTCCTTGCGGATCAGCGCGCGCTTGATGCCGGTTACGCCTTTGATCCGGATCGCCTTCGCCTGCTCGCTGGCGGTCAAGAGTTTCTTGAAGGGCATCTCCTCGACGATCTCGTCCTTCTTGCCTCGCGGCGCGACCGCGGCGCCTTCCTTGAGCAGGATCTCGAAGCTGCGAGTTTCGCCCGATCCGCTCCCATTGCGGAGTTCGATCTGACGCAGGTCCAGATTTTCTTTGAGCGCGTTGTCGAGATCGATCCGCTTGACGCCGCGCGCCTGCATCAATGCGGACTGCGGCGAGACGAGTACCTTCAGCTCTTCCACGACGGTTCCGATCGCGGCCACGTCGGGAACGGTGGTCACTTCGATCTGCAATGCGATCCCCTGGACCGCCTCGCGATCGTTGCGCGTCTTGCGCTCCACGAGGACGGTCATCATCGGCGTCGACGGTACGCGACGGGCGTCGACGAGCTCGATGAGTCGGGGGAGGCCCAGTGTAACATTCATCTCGGCGACTCCCGCGTAGTGGAACGTCCGCAGCGTCATTTGCGTGCCCGGTTCTCCGATCGATTGCGCCGCGACGATGCCGACCGATTCGTGTGCATCGACCTCGGCGCGCTGGAATCGGATCGCGACCTCGCGGACCACTTTGACGATCTCCGGCGAGGCGAGCTTGAGATTGTGCAGCTTGTCGTGGAGCTCGTCCAGCAGCATCGGCGGGAACTCAACGCCTTCCTTGGCGGCGATCTCCTCGATCCGACCCTTGAGCGTCTCGCGCGCAGTTCCCTTCTTCTCCTCGGCCATGCTCATTCGCCTCCGAAGTCCGGACCTTCTTCCCCGGTGGCCAGGTCCTCGGCCTCTTCGTCCTCGGTCTCTTCCTCGGCTTGCGCCTCGGCGAGCAAGTCCATCTCTTCTTCGCCGACCGGCGGAGCGCCGCCGGCGATCGGCTCGCCCTTGGAGTCGACCGCGGGCCGCACGCGGCGGCCGAGCACGGTCGCCAGGATCT
This sequence comes from Thermoplasmata archaeon, assembly GCA_049300255.1. Lineage (GTDB taxonomy): Archaea > Thermoplasmatota > Thermoplasmata > Lutacidiplasmatales > UBA184 > Lutacidiplasma. Next base: position 48,997 of record JBAQJJ010000021.1, on the reverse strand, counting down.
CGTCGAGCGGGACGGGCGCGCCCTGGAACGAGCGCGAGGGATCGATCCCGTCCTCGCCGTACTCGTACTCGATGATCGTACCGGCGGTGTTCCGCACCGTTCCGTCCTCGGCCACTTTGAGGTCCTCGAGGGCGTTGATCAAACGGCGTTGCATGTATCCCGAGCGGCTCGTACGAACGGCGGTGTCGACCAGACCCTCGCGCCCTCCCATCGAGTGGAAGAAGTACTCCGTCGGGGAAAGTCCGTGTTTGTAGCTGGACGAGACGAAGCCCCGCGCGTCGGCCCCGAGATCGCCCCGCTCGTAATGCGGCAGCGTCCGGTTGTAGTACCCTCGCAGCAGGCGTTCCCCCCGCACCGATTGCTGCCCCACCGCGCCGGCCATTTGGGTGAGGTTGAGCATCGAGCCGCGGGCGCCCGACTTCGCGAGAATGACGGCCGGGTTCTCGAGCCCGAGATAGCGGCCCGCGATATCGCCCGCCGCATCCCGCGCTTTCCCGAGATCGCGCCGTACCTGGACCTCGAGGGTCTCTTCAAGCGAACGTCCCGGCATCTGGTCGAGCTTACCGGTCCGGTAGAGCTCGACGAGCTCGGTCACCTGGATGCGCGCGTCGCCGAGCGCCTTGTCGATCTCCTTGCGGGCGACATCGGGGACATCCTCGTCGTCGATCCCCGTGGAGAGCCCTTTGAGCCCGATCGCCGTGATCGCCAGGCGACTTGCCTCATCGAGGAACTGCCGAGCCCGCGCCATCCCATTGTTCCGAGCGATCGCGTCGAGGATCTGACCCTTCTCGTATGCGATGGCCTTCTTATCGATCGTTCCGGCTTTGAGGATCCCGGCTTCGATCACCACGAACGCGTCATGCTTGCAGCTCATCGGCGGGCAGTCGCAGCGGTTCCAGATGTTGGACCGGAACTCGATCGTGAGGTCCTTCGGGAGCGTGAGCGAGAACAATTGCTTCCCAGTCCAGAACGAGTGGCCGTCCTTGTCCTTACCGGCCGGCGGGGGGATGGTGTAATTCAGCTTGTCGAGGAGGTAGGTGACCTCGGCCTCCGTGAAGGTGGGGTTCTGGTACGTGAGGAGGAAGGCGCCCGTGATGTGGTCGTGGAGCATGCCGATGATCGGACCTCCATAGCGGGGCGAGAGGATCTGCTCCTCGACCTTCATGATGATCTTCGCCTCGGCGCGGGCCTCCTGGCTCTGCAGGACGTGCAGATTCATCTCGTCGCCATCGAAGTCCGCGTTGTAGGGCGGACAATCGCAGAGATTGAATCGGAACGTCTTGTTCGGTAGAATGCGCACGAAATGCGCCATCATGCTCATCCGATGGAGCGACGGTTGCCGGTTGAACAGTACGACATCGCCGTCGATGAGCTGCCGCTCAACGATACACCCCGGCTGGACGAGCTCGGCACACGCCTCGGCGTTCTTGTCCATGACCTTGATCCGCTGCCCATCCTCCCGAATGAGGTAGTTGACCCCGCATTGGTAGAGACCCGCGGCGTCCTGAGGAGGCGTGGGACCCCGGCGCACGAGACCCTTCGCGACCTCCTGATTGTGCGGAGTCACTTCAAGTGGCACGGTCAGCGCGCGGGCGACCTCGTTCGGGATCCCGACCTCGTTGATCGAAAGCATCGGGTCCGGTGAGATGACCGTCCGTGCCGAGAAGTTGACCCGCTTTCCCGACAGATTCGATCGGAAGCGTCCGTCTTTCCCTTTGAGCCGCTGGGCCAACGTCTTGAGCGGGCGCCCGGACCGATGCCGCGCGGGCGGGATCCCACTCGTCTGGTTGTCGAAGTAGGTGGTGACGTGATATTGCAAGAGCTCCCACAGGTCTTCGACGACGAGCTGCGGGGCGCCCATGTCGCGGTTCTCGCGGAGCCGCTGATTGATCCGGAGCACGTCGACTAGTTTGTGGGTGAGGTCGTCTTCGCTCCGTTCCCCCGAATCGAGCGTGATCGAGGGCCGCACCTGCACCGGCGGAACGGGCAGGACCGTGAGCACCATCCACTCGGGACGGCCGAATTTCGGGTTCAGGCCAAGCGCGCGCACGTCGTCGTCCGGCACACGTTCGAGACGTGCCCGGACTTCCTTCGGGGTGATCTTGTGCCCGTTCTCGCGGAAGGTCGTGGGCTTGTCGAGGATGATCCGTTGCTGAACTTCGTGGCAGTGCGGGCACACGCGCTCCTCTTTCGGCTCGCGCGTTCGCGGGGCCGGGGTCGCATCGTCGCTATCCGCGATTGCCTCGCCCCGGGTCGAGGGGGCATCCGGCAAGAGCCGACCGCACGCCCGGCAGGTGCTTTGGAGCAGTCGCTTGATCTCCTTGGCATAGCCCACGTGCACGACCGGCATCGCCAGCTCGATGATCCCGAAGTGGCCGGGGCATTCGTTCACGCGCCCGCCGCACGTGCGACATCGCAGATTCGGCTCGATGACCCCCAAATGGAGGTCCATCAAGCCCATCTCGATCGGATACCCGTCGTCGTCGTAGGTATCGGCTGTGATGATCTTGACGCCGCTCATCCGACGGATCTCGTCCGGGGAAAGGAACGCGAACTGCAGACTCTTGATCTTCTTCGAGAGACCTTGCGCCATGAGGACCTCCTACCGCATCTCCTCGAGTTGGAGTCGCATGATCACGCCCAGGCTGACCAGTTCTTCGAGGAGCAGCTTGAAGGAGTAGCTCATTTCGACCGGATAGATCGACGACGTGTTCCCGCAGCTTGGGCAGCGCAGCGAGCCCGCTCGCGTGTCCGGGATCGCGATATGGCCGCACTCGGAATTACCACATACGTACTGGATCGTACCATCGGATTCGTCGAGCAGCCGGTCCTTGATGACCATCGCAACGCCATGGCCGATGAGACAGTCGCGCTCCATCTCTCCGAACCGGAGTCCGCCTTGCCGCGACCGCCCTTCGGTCGGTTGGCGCGTCAGGATCTGAACGGGGCCGCGGGAGCGCATGTGCATCTTCCCGGCGACCATGTGATGGAGTTTCTGATAGTAGATCACGCCGATGAAAACCTCCGCCTCGAGCCGCCGACCGGTCCGTCCGTCGTAGAGGGTTTCGCGTCCCGAAGGATGGAATCCCAGCGCCTTCAAGCCCTCGCGGAGGGCTTCCTCCCGTTCACCCGAGAACGCGGTTCCATCGATTGTTCGGCCCTCGAGCGCTCCAACCTTGCCGCCCAACATTTCGAGCACATGCGCGACCGTCATGCGCGAAGGGATCGCATGCGGATTGATCAGCAGGTCCGGGGAGATGCCCTGTCGCGTGAACGGCATGTCTTCCTGCGGCACGATCAGGCCGATGACACCCTTCTGGCCGTGGCGCGATGCGAACTTGTCCCCCAATTCGGGGACCCGCTGATTGCGGACCTTCACCTTGACGAGTTTGGAGATGTTCTCGCCCTCGGTAAGGATCACATTGTCGACCCAACCGGACTCGCCGAATCGGACGGTCACGGAGGTTTCGCGGCGTTTCTGCGGGGTCAAGAGGTCGGTCTTTTCCTCGAGGAACCGCGGCGGACTGGTCTTGCCGATCAGCACATCGCCTTCGGTCACCTCGAGTTCGGGGAAGATCAACCCATCCTCGCCGAGATTACGATAGGCCGTGTCAACTCGCGCGCCGGCGACGTCCGGGCGGGGGATCTCAAAGCGGTCCTCTTGGCCGCCGGGATACTTCCGCTCCTCCCCGCGGTACGTACGGAAGAAGGACGAGCGACCGAGTCCCCGGTCGATCGCGGCCTTCGAGAAGACCAACGCATCTTGCATATTGTATCCCTCGTACGAGAGGACCGCCACGACGAAATTCTGTCCTGCCGGACGTTCGATGAAATGGACGTAGCGCATCGTCTGCGTGCGGAGCAGCGGCGCTTGAGGGTAATGGAGTAGGTGGCCGCGAGTGTCCGGCCGCCTCCGATAGTTGACCGATTCGACGCCCAACGCTTGCTTGGCCATTCCCGATCCCATCGTGTTGCGCGGCGTCGAGTTGTGCTCGGGGTACGGAATCAGGCCCGTGCAGACGCCGAGCATCAGGTTCGGGTCGATCTCGAGATGCGTGTGGCGTTCGTTGAGCAGATTCTCGGAAGCGAATTCGGCCTGACAGTGACCGCATTGAACGGTAGCATGGTCGCCCCGCTCGCCGACCGAGACCCAACGGACATCGCCACGCGAAAGGGCGCGTTCGCATTTCGGACACCGCTCGGGGGAATGGTACCCGTCCACGGCGATGAGCGAATCCTCCTCCTCCTCCGCGTCGATCCACTCGACCTTACCTTGGCGAATCAGGTCGGTAAAGGCGAGGGTCCCTCGGCCCAATTCGTCGAGGTCGGAACGCGTCACTTTGGGCACTCCGCTCTTGACCACGATCAAGGGGCGTCGGAGCCGACCGGGGTCGCAATGGACGATGACCTCGTTCATCTCCTCGTCGTAGCGCACGTTGATCTCGTAGGTCTTGTCTTGCAGCGTCGGAGAAAGTGTGCCCGCGCGCCGGCGGTCGCGGATCTCCTTCACGAGGTCGAGTGGATTCGAGTGGAGGCCGATCAGGTTCCCGTTGACGTAGACGCGGGCCGCCCGCCTTCCTTTTGTTGCGGACGAGTCCTGGAGGATCTCGGGTCCGATCTCGCGCGTGTTCAGGTCGCGTAGGATGAGCGTGACTTCCTCTTCGTCTGCGCCTTCCGAGACATCGACACAGAGGGCGTAGTTCTTGACCAGTCCACAGTTCTGCCCTTCGGGCGTTTCGTTCGGGCAGAGCCTTCCCCACTGCGTCGGGTGAAGATCGCGCGCCTCGAAGTGAGGCTGACTGCGAGTGAGCGGGCTCGTGACCCGGCGGAGATGCGAGATCGCGGACATATGGCTCGTGCGGTCGAGCACTTGACTGACCCCCGCACGACCTCCGACCCAGTTCCCCGTCGCAAGCGCATGCACCAATCGCTGCGTGAGCAGATCCGGTCGGATGGCGCTCGCGATCCTCAAGTCCTTCTTTCGCGCAAACGAGCGTTCGAGTTGGTATTTGAGATCCTTGAGGAGTAGTGAGAACGCGACGCGGAAGAGGTCCTCCATCAAGTCGCCGGCGAGCTTGAGGCGCTTGTTCGCGTAGTGGTCCTTGTCATCTTCGCCTCGGACCTTCAAGTGGAGCTCGAGGACGGTGCGGGCCATGCGGGCCAGGTAGAGGGCCTTCTTGAGCCGGTCACTCTTGATGTCGCCGAGGTGGGGAAGGAGCGATCGGTCGAGAATCCCATCGACCTTGCGTTGACGGTACTCCTTGGCCTGCCCCGTGGCGAACTTCTTCTCGAGATACAGGAGGGCGTCTTCGGTGGTGAGGATCCCTTCGGGCGGGTACAGCTTCTTGGAAATGCACTCCTCCAGATTCACGTTGAGGAGATGCTTCATTGTTTGGACGAACGGTTCGTCCAACGGGAGCAGCTCGCCCAGGACGGCTTGGAAGATCTCCTCGTCGTTCTTCATCCCGAGGGCCTTCATGAGAATGGCCAATGGAATCTGACCCGACGCAGTCGGAACCGAAACTTGGAGAATCCCGTCCTTCTTCTTCTCGACGACTGTTAGGGAACGGTAGCCGCCGCGCTGGCTGAACACCTTCGCGCTCTCGATCGGAGTCCCGTAGCGCTCATTGTATTCGGCGAAGATCCGGTTCGGGGCCAAGTCTTCGAGGCTGATGATCACACGCTCGGTTCCACCGATGATGCAGTAACCGCCCGGGTCGAGCGGGTCCTCCCCGTATTCCACGAGCTTGGCGCGGTACTCCTCGGCCGAGAGTCCGTAATCTGAGTACTTTTCGATCGTTCCCTTTTGCAAGTTGCAGGGGCGGCTCTTGACCATGATCGGAAGGTCGCCAATGTGGACGGTTTCGGGCGCGCGTTCGACCCCGTTCTCGACGACGGTGACGTTCAGGTAGATCGGCGCTTGATAGGTGAGGTTCCGCAGCCGGGCCTCCATCGGCGTCAACGTGGGCTTCGATCCTACAGGTTCCTTGACGAAGGGCTGCCCTACCAGGATGGTCGGTTCCGCCGAAGGGCTGACGAGGCCCGTCCGCGGGTCGCGTCGTCGACCGACGCGTACGTAGATCGAGCTCTTGGTCTTCTGGACATCCAACCGGATGATCCCGCGTTCGCTGGAGTCCTCGCTGACCCGGGCCTCGTCCACGATCCGCTGCATCCGAGAATTCGGATTATCGGAGGTCGGCAGAAAATCGTTGAAGCTGGCGAGGTGATGGTTGACGATCGATCGCTCTCGGAAGAAGGCGTCTACGATTTCTCGCATGGAGTGGAATCAGTCTCCTGCGGCCGGAATGACCACACGATAGGCGATCGCTTCGCCCGCCGTCTGGGATGGCCGGCGGATGCGGACCAATCGGCCCACCAAGAGCTCGTGCGCCTCCTTCGCGGCCACGAACTTAGGATCGGTCTTGAGCCCTGGGTCCGAAAGTAGGATCTTGGGAAGTCGTTCGATCGACGTACCGAGGGTTTGGACCATCTCCGCCGTTTCGCTCTCCGAAAGGAGCTCGTGGGGCGGCACCAAGTGATGCGCTACAAAGGGACGCGGCGGCGCCGCGTTCGCGGCGGCGGCGCCCTTCCCGATACGTTTCTTGGGCCGCGCTCGCGTAGGACTCATGGTTGAACCTCGGGAAGGCCCCGGGCCCGGGGGGATGTCCGGAGAGGCTCCGACGTGTGCACGGAGCCTCCCGATCGAACCCCCGACCACCTGGTTAAAAGCCAGATGCTCTTTCTAGGGCCAACGGCAGAGCCGTCCGACCAACCTAGCTGAGCTACGGGCCCGTAGCCGTTCCGGTTCGTCCGGACCCGAGCGCTGTATTTCAGGTTTCGCCTCGGCGGGCTCACTGAATACTCTCCAAATTCGAAATGATCGACCAGATCGCCGTGCGTCCATGCGTCGGGACATTCGGATCGTTCGCGAGGTCATCGAGCACGTACACCGCGCTCGCGATGCGAACATCGAGAGCGACCCGAGGCTTCGCAAGCTCGTCCTTCGCGCCTTGGGCGCCGCGGCGTACGTTGCGAGGAACGGATCCGTCCTCGGCGAGCTGCCCTAGTGATTCCACTATCCGACCCACGGCATTCCTTCGTTCCTCGGTCTCTGGGAATGCGACGGTGGGAGTCAACGCGACGGTGCTCCCATTCGCAGCCGGTGCCGGGCTCATGTCCGGTGGGCCTCCCCGCCCTCTTTGTAGGCCGTCACAACGAGCAATGTCTTCGTTTCGCGGATGCCGCGGACCGTGGGCAATCGGTGGAGGACAAACTCTTTGAGCTCTTCGTAGTGGGGAAACCGGACCTTGAGAAATATGTCAGTGTCCCCCGTGACGAGGAATACATCCTCGACCTCGGTGAATTTGCTTACTTCCGAGGCCACGGTATCCGCCTCGGAGGTTTCTACCTTGAGGGCGATCAGCGCGACGACCGATTCATCCCCCCAGACCTTGGTGAACGCGCTCTCGACAGCCCGGCTGACCGGCGCCTTGCCTGCGGTTGGTTTCTCCATGTTTTCCCCTTCGAACGTACTGTACACAACCCTACGACGTGTGCGGATGCCCCGTGCCCATCCCCACTAGATGGCCGGAGCCGACTCAAACTCCTCTTGGAGGTCGTTGATCACTTGGTCTATCACGGCCCCCGCGGATGGTCCCCGGTACTCCCGGACCCCACCTGCTTCGCTCGACACGCGCGCCACAAGCTCGGCGCTTCCGCGGAGAAACTCGACACTACAGATGAGCTCTTCCATCAGAAGGTTCGCGGCCCCCTGCGCGCAGCCGGCCGAAAATGGTCCTGTATATAGGCTTTGGCTTGGCTCGCGCGCGCGTTCGGCGTCCAGGCGATTTTCCAGGGTCACTTTACCATCAAAGCTCCCGTGATCTCGGCGGGTTACTGACCAATGGCCCGAGACGGCTCGAGGGAAATCCGCGCGCTCAGCGTTATGAGGCCGGTTCCCTGTTGGAGGGCCGGGAAACTTTGGCCAAGCCAATACGAGGTCCGGTGCGGGTGGAAGTTCGCGTCGAGTTGAAGCCCGGAATTCAGGACGCTGAGGCCGAAAGTATCCAAAAATCTCTCAATCTTCTGGGGATCCCCGCCGTTACGAAGGTCTCCACCGCGCGAGTGTATGACCTTGAATTTTCCGGGGTTTCGGAAGGAGAGGCACGCCGGCTCACGGCCGAGGCCGTGGACCGACTGCTGGCTAACCCGGTGATTCACCGGGTCACGGTCCTCCCATCAAAAACGTGAGCTCCATGTCCCGACGCGAGGGGTCGAGCGTGTCCGAGTGGGCGCCCGAGGCGCTCACCATTCCGGTGCGGGACGCCTCGCCGAAGGAACTGCTGGCCTTATCGACGCGAAGGGGTTTGGGATTCGACCCGAGTGAGCTGGCACGGATCCGTCAGTACTTTCGATCGGTCGGTCGGGACCCGACCGACGTAGAACTGGCCGGCCTCGCACAAAGTTGGAGCGAACACTGTAGCTACAAGAGCTCACGGCCGATCCTCCGTCGTTATTTCGGCTCTCTCCATCCCTCGGGGAAAGTACTGGGAACCGGGGACGCCGGAGTCCTCCGGTTCGAAGATGGCTACGCCTATGCAATCCGCATTGAGTCGCACAATCACCCGTCGGCGATTGAACCCTATGGAGGGGCTGCGACGGGTATCGGAGGAATTCTCCGCGACATTTTGGCGGTCGGCGCCAAACCCATCGCGCTCGCGGACCCGCTCTTCTTTGGGCCGCTCGACCCGCCTCCCGGGAGCGTACCGAGGGGCGTCAAGAGTCCCCGCTACATCATGTCGGGCGTCGTAGCAGGAATTCGCGACTACGGAAATCGCGTGGGCGTCCCGACCGTGTCCGGAGGGCTCTACTTCGACCCCGCCTACGTCGTGAACCCGCTCGTCAACGTGGGGTGTGTCGGATTCCTCCCCCGCGCTCGGCTGCTTCCGAATCTCGCTCAGCACGCCGGGGATCGGCTCGTGCTCGTGGGAGGTCACACTGGCCGGGACGGCATCGGCGGAGTGGCGTTCGCCTCCCGGGAGTTGAGCGACCGAAGCGAAGCAGAATCGCGGGGAGCAGTTCAGCTGGGCAATCCCATCCTGAAAGAGCCGCTGATTCGCGCGTGCCTGGAAGCTTTCGACCGAGGGCTCGTCGCGGCGCTCAAAGACTTGGGCGGTGGAGGCCTCGCCACGGCGTCCGGCGAGCTGGTGCATGCGGGAGGGTTCGGTTCCCGCATCGATCTAGACTTAGTTCCGCTCCGGGAGCCGGGACTCGCTCCCTGGGAAGTCTGGGTATCGGAATCCCAAGAACGGATGATTCTGGACGTGCGACCGGAGCACCTCGCCGAATTGCTCGGAATTTTTCGACGGCATGACGTGTCGGCGACCGACGTCGGGCAAATCACACACGGGCCGTTGGAAGATCTTCGATGGGAAGGTCGGTGCGCCGCCCAGCTCGAACTTGGATTTCGTGTGGATCCGCCACCCGCGCGGCGAAGGACCAAACGCCGGCCTGCGGCTCCCCAGAAGTCTGCCAAGGTCGGTGTTGAGCCCCTCGAGGAACTCTTGGAGCGGATGGTCCTCGCCGCGGATTCCGTCTCACGCGAATCGATCATTCGGGTTTATGACCACGAGGTCCAGGGCCGGACGGTCATCAAATCCTTACACGGTCGCGTCACCTCGCCCTCGCACGGCGATGCCGCCGTTGTTCAGCCTCGCCCCGAAAGCTGGCAAGCGCTCGCGATTGCGACCGCCGCACAACCCTGGGCCTGCCGGGAAGATCCTCGCCTCGGGAGCGTCTCGGTGGTCGAAGAAGCCGCGCGAAACCTGTACTCTGTCGGCGCGCGCCCGGACGCGTTCACCAATTGCCTCAACTTTGGCAATCCGGAAGACCCGAAGGTCATGGGCGATTTCGCCTCTGCCGTGGCAGGACTTGCCGAAGGGGCTCACGCCCTGGGCTTTGCAGTCCCATCCGGGAACGTGAGCTTTTACAACGGAGGCCTGGGCGCGGAGATACCTCCCACTCCGGTTCTCCTGGCGACTGGGATCGTGCGCGATCTTCGGAGGGCGATCACATCCGATTTCAAGGAAGAGGAGAATCCGGTCTATCTCGTGGGGAAATCGTCCCAGGGGCTGGGCGGCTCTCTCTGGGCCCGCCTCGCCGGACTGCGAGGCCTCGCACTCCCGCCGACCGATCCGAAGGGTCTTCGGCGATTGGGAGATAAACTACTGACCGCCGGACAGTCCGGCTTCCTCCGCGCAGTCCACGACGTGTCAGACGGCGGCCTGGCCGTCACCCTGTGCGAGATGGCGTTCGGAGGCGAACTTGGATTCATAGCGGATCTGGCGGCCACCCGCCTCTCGAGCCCCCAAGCGGCTTTGATCGCCGAAGGGAGCTCGCGCTTCGCCGTGGAGGTCGCAGCGGGAGAGGAATCTCGGTTCACTCGTTTGCTACGGGGGATGCCCCACGTCCGGCTGGGTCAAGTTACTCGTCGCCGAACCGGGGTTTTGAACTGGAACCAGAAGTCCGTCGCGGTCATTGAGCTCATCTCGCTCTACGAACGGTGGCGCGCTGGCGTCGGAATCCCGTAGGAGAGCGGCGTGACCTCCACGGCGCTCGTCTCGGGCGGCAAGGATTCGATCTACTCGGCCTATCTTGCGGAAACACAAGGTTGGGTCATCGATGAGCTCCTCACGATCGCCCCCGAAGACCCCGATTCGATGCTCTTCCATACCCCCAACCTCCGGTGGGTCGCCTTGCAGGCGAAAGCGTGGGGAAAGTTCCACCGCGCCGTCTCCGCCAACGGATCGGGTGAAGATGAGGAATCGGAAGCGCTCGAACGGGCCCTCTCGGGATCAAAGGGGTTGGTGGTGGCGGGCGCCATCCAGTCGTCGTATCAATGGGCTCGGCTCCATCGGGTCTGCTACTGGCTCGGGCGTCGACTGTTCACACCGTTGTGGGGGAAGGAACCTGGCACGGTCGTCCGCGCCGAGATCGAATCCGGCTTGGACATCCGGCTCGTGCACTTGGCGGCCGAGTCCCTGGACCCCCGCCTGATCGGACAACGATTGGACGGGACCCTGTTGAAGGAGTTGGAACGCCGTAGCCGCGAGATCCGTCGCCTGAACGTGGCCGGCGAGGGAGGCGAGTTCGAAACCCTCGTGGTCGACGCCCCCTTCTTCCGGAAGCGACTAGTGATCGACGAGGAGGAGGTGTCGGAGCGCGGGAGTACCACGCGTCTTACAATCCGTCGCGCGCATCTCGAAGACAAGGGCGTTCTCGACGCTACGGTTCGCGAGGGTGGGTCTTATCCTCTCTCCGGTTCCCGGTGAAGTTCGTGCCGAAATCCGCTTCCCTTCTGTCGGGAGTCGAAACCGCTCGAGCCGCGCTCGGCGACCGTCGGGCGGCTCCGAACATGAAGTGGCTCCGGGCGTTGCTACCGGAGATTCCGGAGAGTCGAATCATTCGGACCCTCAACGAAACGCGTCAACTGGTTCCGCTCGAGCGAACGATCCGCGCACGGCATCAGGAGGGAGGGCGCGCATTCTACGCCCAGTTCCGGGCGCCATTCGAGCTGTATGCGCTCGTTCGACTCTTGAAACCGGACCACGTCGTGGAGACCGGTGTTTCATCCGGCGTCTCGTCCGCGCACTTCTTGACCGCCCTTCGACGGAATGGTCGCGGGACGCTCCACTCGATCGATCGACCGCTGATCCAAGCCTCCCCGGAACTCCGACCCGGCGAATCCCAGGTGAGCGTTCCCCCCGGACGCTCTTCCGGCTGGGCGATGCCGGAAGCGCTTCGCGCGGGGTGGGACCTTCGGATCGGTGCGAGCCAACAGCGACTTCCCGAACTCGTTGGCGATATTCCGTCGCTCGGCCTCTTCCTTCACGATAGTCTCCACACTCCCCACCATCTGACGTTCGAGCTTTCCACCGTCGCGCCGAAGCTGACCGGGGGCGCCGTCGTGCTGGCGGATAATACGGCTTGGACGGGCGACGCGTTCGGCCGGTTCGCTCGGCGGCTCGGAGTCCGAACGCATCGCCGGGGACGGTCCGATCTGGTCGGCTTGCGGCTGCCGCCGTCCGCGTAGTCGGCGACCTTATCCCGCGCTACGTTTTTGGTGCGCTAATGGCGGCGAGCCGATCCGACCGGTCGCGTTCCTCGGCGGTGCGGTCGCGAACGTCGACCACGGACCCGGTCCGGGCCGCGGATGAACGATGGCAGGCGGAGGTGCTCGCTCCTGCGCTCGCGAAATCCCCCGAGCGGAAGGACCGATTCGCTACCTTGGGCGGAATCCCGGTCGATCGATTGTACACACCTCGTTCCAACCCCAATGACCTTCGTCGAATCGGCTACCCGGGACAGTATCCCTTTACCCGGGGGGTTCACCCGACCATGTATCGAGGCCGCCGCTGGTCGATGAGGATGTTCTCGGGATTCGGTACCCCCGAGGACACGAACCGTAGGTTCCGTTACCTGCTCCAGCATGGAGAATCCGGACTTTCCATCGCCTTCGACGATCCCACCCTGTACGGACTGGACGCGGATGATCGGGAATCCCTCGGCGAGGTCGGCAAATGTGGGGTCAACGTTTCGTCGCTCGAAGATATGGGCCGTCTTCTGCATCGCATCCCGCTCGGCGACGTCACAACGAGCATGACGATCAACGGACCGGCGAACATCATCTGGGGCATGTTCATTCTCACCGCCGAAGGGATGACGACCCCCCGCGCCCAGCTGGGCGGTACGACGCAGAATGATATCCTCAAGGAGTACATCGCCCAGAAGGAATTCCTCTACCCCCCTCGTCCCGCGCTGCGGCTGGTGACCGATACCATCGAATTCGCGGTCCGCGAGATGCCCCGTTGGAATCCGATCTCTATTTCCGGTTACCACATTCGCGAGGCCGGGTCGACGGCGGTCCAGGAGTTGGCGTTCACCCTCGCCGATGGGATGACCTATGTCGAGGAAGCGGTGAAACGCGGTCTCGCCGTGGATGCCTTCGCGCCGCGGCTCTCGTTCTTCTTCAATTCCCATAACGACTTCTTTGAGGAGATCGCGAAATTCCGGGCGGCGCGCCGGATCTGGGCGGTCACGATGCGCGATCGGTTCGGCGCGAAGAAGGAACGCTCCCAGTGGCTGCGCTTCCACACCCAGACGGCGGGCTGCTCGTGCACCGCACAGCAACCCGAATTGAACATCGTGCGCACGACCGTTCAGGCACTGGCCGGGGTCCTCGGCGGAACCCAATCTCTGCATACCAACTCCTACGACGAGGCGCTCCAGCTGCCCACGGAAGACGCCGTCCGGATCGCCTTGCGAACGCAGCAGATCCTCGCCCATGAGAGCGGCGTGGCCGACGCCGTCGATCCGTTCGCGGGCAGCTACTACCTCGAATGGCTCACCGATCGGATGGAAGAGGAAGCACGACGGTATTTCGATCGGATCGACGAACTCGGGGGCGTCGTGGCAGCGATCGAGAAAGGGTTTCTGCAACGGGAGATCCAGGAGGCGTCGTTCCGGTATCAGCGAGCGGTCGAGTCGGGTGCGGAAAAGGTGGTCGGCGTCAACACCTACACGGTTGACGAGCCGATCCACGTTCCGCGCCTCAAGATCTCCGAGCAGGCCCGAACGGCTCAGTCGCGTCGATTGAAGGCGTTGCGGAGCCGACGCGACCCGCGCCGTCACGCCACGGCGCTCGAGCGATTGAAGAAAGTGGCGGCGACGGAAGATGAGAACACGATGCCGGCGATCCTCGACGCGCTACGAGCCCACGCCACGCTCGGCGAGCTCGTCCACGCGTTCCAGGACGTGTACGGCACGTATCGCGAACGATCGATGTACTGACTTCCGTGTCGCCGGCGCCTTCCTCCTCGCCCCGGCGCCGTTCGCAGTCCAAGGACTCAACGGCGCTCATCGAGCGCTACCGCCACGAGCTCGACCACCTGTTTCGCCTCCGTCGGTTCGGCATGCATCCCGGGCTGGACGTTATTCACGCGCTCCTCTCGGGGCTAGGGCGTCCGGAGCAATCATTCCCCGCGGTACATGTCGCCGGCAGCAAGGGAAAGGGATCGGTGGCGGCCATGGCCGCGGGCATCCTGTCCGCCCACGGGTTGCGAACCGGGCTCTACACCTCGCCGCATTTGCAGAGCTACCGCGAACGGATCCAGATCGACCGCACGCCGATCGGGCGGAAGGGGGTGGTCGAGGGATTGGACCGGATCCGACCGTTGGCTGAATCCCTCCTCACGCAAGGCGCCATAGACCAGGCCCCGACGTTCTTCGAAACGACGACCGCGCTCGCCTTCGATTATTTTGCACGGGAAAGGGTCGATGTCGCGGTGGTCGAAGTGGGCATGGGGGGTCGACTCGACGCGACCAATTCGATTCGGGCCCCGGTCGGCGTGATTACGACGATCGAATACGAGCACACCGAATTCTTGGGGACGACCCTCACCGCAATCGCGCATGAGAAGGCGGGCATTTTGCACCCCGGTATGGTCGGAGTGATCGGAGAGATCAAGTCCGAGCCGCTCGCGGAGATCGATCGCTGTGCCCGGGACCGTGGCGTCCCGCTCGCGCACTGGGGGCGGGAGCTGCGGTGCGAGGATCGCGTGCTCTCGGAGCGCGGGCAACGCTTCACCATTGTTACCCCCGGGTGTCACTACGAGGGCGTCGAGCTCCCCCTCTTCGGGATCTTCCAACCGGCCAACGCGGCCGTCGCGGTGGCTTCCGTCGAGCGTCTTTTCGAAGCGACCCGGCGCACGCCGGATCCCGAACGGGTCCGAGAAGGGTTGGCGAAAACCCGATGGCGAGGGCGGATCGAACGCACCGCTCGGGGTCCCGACCTCTTCCTTGACGTCGCTCACACCCCAGAAAGTGCGCGGGGGCTCGCCCAAAGCCTGGCGGAGATCTATCCCTTCGCAGCAGCGGCCGACAACGCGATCCTCTTCGGCTGCCTCGCCGACAAAATGGTCGAGCCAATGCTCGATGCGCTGGCCCCCCTAGCGCAGACGATCGTCGTGACCCCCGTCCGATCCGATCGCACGGCCTCGCCCGATGATTTGCGCCGGGCGGCATTGGGACGATTTCCCTTCATCGTGCGTGCCCCGGGTTCTAAGGAAGGGCTCGCATTAGCGCGTGCGGCGACCGATCGGGTAGGGTTCACCCTGGTGGCGGGCAGCGATTATCTCGTGGGGGAGATCCTGAACGACCAGGAAGGTCGCGTGGAGGGAGAGCCGGATCTCTCCGATCCGGTGACGCCCATCTCCGACGGAACAGCGGCGCGTGCCAGGGCGGCGCGATGAACCGCCGACCGGACGGCCTTGATTGGGAACTCGTGCTCGACCGGCTTTCGGAGTTCTATCACACGGGAGATTGGCGCGTCCCCTATCTCCGCGATCATGCCGAGTCCCCATTCCAAGTATTGATCGGAACGATTCTATCGCAACGGACGCGCGATGCGAATACGGACATCGCGTCGCGGCAGTTGTTCGAGCGATTCCCGGATCCCGAGTCGCTCGCGAAGGCCCGACTACCGGTGGTGGAGCGACTTATCCGTCGCACGGGATTTTACCATGTCAAGGCGCGCGTGATCCGCGCCTGCGCTCAAGATCTCTTGCGCCGCTTCCATGGCGCGGTGCCCGCGAATTTGCCCGACCTGTTGACGC
This sequence comes from Thermoplasmata archaeon, assembly GCA_049300255.1. Lineage (GTDB taxonomy): Archaea > Thermoplasmatota > Thermoplasmata > Lutacidiplasmatales > UBA184 > Lutacidiplasma. Next base: position 33,326 of record JBAQJJ010000021.1, on the reverse strand, counting down.
TTCCGGGCGTGGGTCCCAAGACTGCCAATTGTGTGCTCGTTTTCGGATACGCGATTCCGGCGATCCCGGTCGACACGCACGTGCATCGGATCGCGAACCGCCTCGGGGTCGTTCGCACTGACCACCCGGAGGACACGGAGGCCCGCTTGCGAAAAGTGCTGGACTCCCAATATTGGATCCCTCTGAACCCGCTTTTGGTACAGCATGGGCAGAACATCTGCCGGCCGCGCCGGCCCCGGTGTCCGCAGTGTCCGATCGCCGACCTCTGTGCCACGGGAATCGCTCTGCGAGAAGGGCGCGACCCACCCCGACCGGAGGATCGGCCTCCTACCGTGCGACGCCCTCGTCCCTCGCGATCAACTCGGCCGGGAACGGGCGTTTTATCCTCTCGAGACCGAGCCGCCCGCCGCAAAACGAGGGCTCGCCGCTCCACCCCGACCAAAGGCCTATAGAGTTCGCCCGTCTCGACCGGGACGCCGATGGATCCTTCGGAGTACGACCTGAATTTCTTCCACCAGGAAGGGTTTCACCGGAAGACCTGCGCCGGGTGCGGCCACGCCTTCTGGACGCTCGGGGAATTCGAGCGATGCCAGGAGGATCCGTGCACGCCGTATGGTTTCGTGGGCCACTCCCCTCTCAAGCGGCCATATCCACCCTCCGAGATGCGAGAGACGTTTCTGAGTTTCTTCGAGAAACGCGGGCATCAGCGGATTCGCCGCTACCCTGTGGTCGCGCGATGGCGCAATGATGTTTTCTTCACTCAGGCGAGCATCTATGACTTCCAGCCCTGGGTCACGAGCGGGGCGATCCCTCCGCCGGCGAATCCGCTGACGATCTCCCAACCGTGTGCGCGATTCAACGACCTCGGAGAAGTCGGTCGAAGTGGCCGGCACATGACCCTCTTCGAGATGATGGCGCACCACGCGTTCAACCGACCGGACCACGAGGTGTACTTCAAGGAACGATGCACCGCACTCTGCCATGAATTCATAACCCAGGAGCTTAGGGCGGATCCGCGCGCCCTTACGTACAAGGAAGAGGAGTGGGAAGGCGGCGGGAACTTGGGCCCCTCGTTGAGCGTGGGGATCAGCGGGCTCGAAATCGCGACGCTCGTGTTCATGGAGTACATCCGCGAGGGGACGGCCGTGAAGGCGATGCCCCTGACGGTCGTCGACACCGGCTACGGGTTGGAACGGTTCACTTGGTTGTCGCAAGGAACGAAAACGGCGTACGAGGCGGTCTACGGCGAGCCGTATGACGAACTGCGCCGCACTTTTCCTGCGCCCGAAAGCGCGATCCTGATCGACCACGCGCGAACGGTGAATTTCCTTATCACGGATGGAGTCGTTCCATCGAACAGTCAGGAAGGTTACTTCGCGCGCCTCGTACTGAGGCGTATGCTCCGCATTCTGGCGAAGACCCCCGACGCGCCCGAGCTCATCGCCGTGCTCGATCGCGTCGGGCGGGAAGTCGCCCGCGATTATCCAGAAGTGGGGGCCAATCGCAAGGACCTCCACCGGGTCGTACGAGCCGAGGAGATGCGATATTCCGAGTCGATCGCCCGAGCCCGGGGCCTCATCCGGCGGGCCGAAGAGCGGGCCGTCCAGTCCGGGCACCGGATCAGCGAATCGGAACTCGTCGACTGGTACGATTCCCTTGGCGTGCCGCCGGATATTGCCACCGAAGAGCTGGAGCACCCTCCGCCGATTCCGGACGACTTCTATGCGCGCGTCGCTGCGCTCCATGAAAACGAGCGGCCGGTCAACGAATATACCGAGACGGAAGCGACCGTTCCGGAGTTACCGGCGAGCATCCCGCCGACGGAGGCGCAGTACTTCCTCGACCCCTACACCCTGTCGTTCGCCGCGCACATCGTGTGGACCGAGGGTGCCTTGGTCGTCCTCGACCGGACGTACTTCTACCCGACCGGTGGCGGACAGATCACCGATACGGGGTTCCTCGGCGAGGTCCCTGTCGTCGAGGTGGTCCGACGCGGTCCGTGGATCTTTCATCGGCTGGACGGTCGGTCTCCGTGGCATGCCGGCGAGCGTGTCCACGGCCGTATCGATGCGCCGCGTCGAATGCAGCTGATGCAACACCATACGGCGACCCACGTACTGAACGGAGCCCTGCGGGAGCTCTTGGGCCCTCACGTCTGGCAGGCGGGCGCCTACAAGAGCGTTGAAGGAGCCCGCATTGACATCACGCATTTTCAGGCCCTCACGACGGCGGAGCTGCGGCAGGTGGAGCGGCGGGCCAACGAGATCGTGCGGGAGAATCGCGAGGTAAAGAGCTACTTCGAGACCCGGTCGGAAGCGGAGCGACGCTTCGGATTTACGCTCTACCAGGGCGGAGCCGTCCCCGGGAAGCAGCTGCGGATCGTTGAGATCGAACGGTTCGACGTGGAAGCCTGCGGCGGGACCCATTGCACTCATACAAGCGAAGTGGGCGGGATCTCGATTCTCTCGACCGATCGCATTCAGGACGGGATTGTGCGCGTCACGTTCGCCGCCGGAGAACGGGCCCTGGCGGTGCACGAAGCGCACGAGACGATCCTGCACGAGGCGGCACAGCGCCTGGGGGTGCCGATCGAGAAGATCCCGGAGGGGATCGAACGACTCCAAGCCCAATTGGACGAAAACCGGCGCCTCCGCCGGGACGAGCTCAAGGAAGACCTGACCTCGCTGGCGCGCCGTCTGTCGGAGGATGCGCAGGCCGTCCGACGCGTGGGGTCGGCCGTGATCGTCACGTCGCTCGTCGATCTCGATCGAACCGGGTTGATGGAACTCTCTCGGATCCTGACGCGCGACCCCGACCGGGTGGCGCTCCTCGCCGCCGACCGTGAGTCCCGGGGGACGCTCTTCATCGGCTCGTCGTCCGCGCAGGTCTCGGCCCAAGCCCTCTTGGAGCGAGTGAAGGGCAGCTTCGGAGGGAAAGGCGGTGGCAATCCATCGGCGGCGACGGCGGTCGGCGAGCCGGGGGCGGCGCTTCGGGCCGCGCTGGCCGAGGCGTTGGAAGCCGCTCGTAGGCAACTCCTCGGAGTAGCGCGGTGAGCCCCCGGAAACCGCTCCACTTCCGGCGAAAGCTTTACCATCCCTTCGCAGCCATGATAACAGCGGGACTCGAAATGCGACAGCAAGAAGGGGACTCCGCGGTCCGGCCGGAGCCATAGCGCATGACGGAGAACAACGGACGATCAGTCGGGGGCACCCCCCTCGAGGTCATCGAATTCCTGAGCGGAAAGGGCGGACGATCCCTGATCGTCAAGGGCGGGGCCGGAACGGGGAAGACTACGTTCGGGCTCGAGCTGCTGGAACGGATCGGGAAGCCTAGCGAATCGTACTATCTTTCCACACGCGTCGGGGATGAGGCGCTCTACCGACAATTCCCGTGGCTCAAATCCTCCGAGATGCGCTCTCGGGTGCTGGATGCCGGCAAGTTGTTCCTCGATGCGATCAACGCAGGAGGGAAGCGAGAGGGGTCCGAGCTTCCGGAAAGCGAGCAGAAGAAGGTTCGTGCCGCCCGCGAAGTAATGCGATCGTTCGGGGAGGAACATGGCCCCCCGACGCGCGTCGATCGCACGCATCTCCAGGCGCTCCTCAAGCGGAACCCGATGCCGGAAGTGGAAAATGTCTACAACCGGATCGAACGCGCACTACCCGCGAAGTCGCTCCTCGTGATCGATTCCCTCGAGGGTGTGACGCACAAGTACGGACTCGAGATGGAAGAGTTCGTCATGGCCCTTCAGAAGGACCTCGTCGAAGGGTCGAGCACGAACGTCGTGATGATCCTCGAGAAGCCGGAGGCCGGCGGGATCGAATACCTCGTTGACGGGTTGATTTCGATCCAACGCGAGGAACTAGATGAGCGACGGGTCCGGCACCTGCGGCTCGAGAAGCTGCGCGCCACGGCCATCGGCCGCCCCCGCTACGCGGTGACCTTGAACGGCGGACGCTTCGAGGCCCTAGGCATTCAGGATCGCAACCACACGCCGGCGGCCCAGGGGATGTGGAAGCCCACGGCGGATTCCGAGCGGTTCTACTCGACCGGTATCCCCGACTTCGATCAGTTGCTTGGCGGAGGATTCCGGCGGGGCAGCTTCAACGCCTTCGAGGTCGACGTCAACGTGGGGATCGACGACTATTACATGCTCTTCACGCCGACGTACCTGAACTTCCTAGCGCAAGGCCGGGGCGCGATCGCGGTGCTCGCGGCCGGCGAGTCCCCGGAGAAGTTGCGGGAGACCCTGACCAAGCATACGCCGCCGAATGTATTCGATACACGGGTGCGGATCTGTGACTACGCCGCGAACGAGACGGAGGAGAGCTACATCGTCCCGATGGCTCGATTCGGTCGGGATGATGCGTTGCGGGCGATGGTGACCGCGACCAAAGCGGCGCGCGGGCCCGAACAGAAGCCGTTCATCGAGTACACTTCCTTCGACACGCTCGAGAGCTTGATGGGCGACCAGGTCGCGATTCGGATGTACTTCAACGGCGTTCAGCAGACGAAGCTGGTCGGCAACCTCGGCATCGGGCTGCTCAAGCCCGGGCTCCTGGTCTCCAGCGAGATCCTCAATATGATGGATACGTACTTCCGGATCATCAACATCGACAACGCGCCGTGCATCTACGGGATCCGACCGCGGACCACGATCCACGCGATCTCCCCGGATCCCGACAAGGGCGCTCCGTACGCCAAGCTGACCCCGATCGTCTGAGCGCTCCGATGCCTAGCCCCCCAGATGGGGCGCCGCCGGGAGCAAGAGGACGAGCAGCCCGAGGATGAGGCCCGGCGCGAGGATCATCGTGAGGTCATCGTCCCACCACGAGCGCTTAGGCCACTCGACCGTGATCGCGAGGGCCGCCGCCCCGAACGCGAAGAGCAGCGAAGAAGGCCCGGTCCAGCCCCCGACGAGCCAGAACGCCGGAAAGGCGAGGGCCACGTAGACGAGCCCCGGAACGATGGGGTAGTAACGGCGCGCGGTCGGGTGTAATCGTAGCTCGCCGATCAGCGGATCGACGATCGCGGCACCCAGAATGACCGCGACCGCGATCGGCTCAGGGAAGAATAGGAGCGCGATCGCCAAAGCGGCGGAGTAGAACGCGTAACTCCCGATCCGATGGGTCTCGAACGGCCGTATCGTGGGGAGTTCAAGTCCGATCGAGTGGCGCAGTGCTTCCACGATCACGATCACCGCGAGGAGGAGGAGCAGAACGACCCATTTGGGGACGACGACGAAGAAATTCGACGGGACTAGATAGTAGAGGAGCGCCAACCCTCCGAACAGATGCAGGATGCGTCGCCACACCCGTTCGCCGAGCTCCCAGTCACCCCCGAGTTGGGTGCCGAGCCATCGACGAAGGCGGCCGCCGCGGTGCAGCCGGATCGCCATGTCCGAGTGGGGAAACGAGAGGCGGTATGGACCTTTCGTAGGCGCGTGCACGGGCGCGCGCGAACCTCTTTAGGGTACGACCGTTCGGGGCGCTCGATGAAGGTCGTCGTCCTAGTCGGGAGCAAATCCGACCTCGAAGTCGCCGAGAAGGTACGGGCCCGATTGACGGAGTTTCACGTTCCGTGCGAGGTCCACGTCGCGTCGGCGCACCGGAATCCGGAGAAGGTCGACCGACTAGTCGCCGACCCGAGTGTCGATGTCTTCATCGCCATGGCGGGGCTTTCGGCGGCGCTCCCGGGCGTCGTCGCCGCGCGCACGCTCAAACCGGTGATCGGCGTGCCGTTGCATCGCGGTCTCGGCCTCGACAGCCTTCTGTCCGTCGTGCAGATGCCCCCGGGGATCCCCGTAGCGGCGGTCGGATTAGATGCCGCCGAGAACGCGGCGCTTCTGGCGACGGCGATCTTGGCCCTCCATTCCCCGGAGCTGGTCGACGCGCTGACCCGGTATCGACAGAAGTGGCGTGACGAATCCGGGGGAGCCGTCCCGCCCCCATGAAGAGCCCGTCCGATTTTTGCGCCGCCACCATCGAGCGGATCCGAGCCGACGCGCCCGGTCGTGTCATCGTCGCGGCGAGCGGCGGGATCGATAGCACCGCGGCCGCGATTCTCACGCAGCAAGCCCTCGGCGACCGCGCGAAGGCGTTGTTCGTCAACACCGGGCTCTTGCGCAAGGGCGAGGTCGAACGCGTGGAGAGGATCTTTCGGGCTGCCGGCCTCCACCATGAAGTCCTCCCGCGCGCCGAGCTTTTCTTGGCGGCGCTGGCCAACGTGTCCGACCCCGAAGAAAAGCGGCGTCAGATCGGGTCCACCTTCATCCGAGTCTTTGAGACGGAAGCGGACCGCTTCGGAACCGATCGCCTGGTCCAAGGGACCATCGCACCTGATTGGATCGAGAGCGGGGGCGCGCTCCGTGACACGATCAAGACGCACCACAACGTGGGAGGTATTCCGAAGGACAGCCGCTTACACCTCATCGAACCCCTGCGCGACCTATACAAGGACGAAGTGCGGGAGCTGGCTCGGTTTCTCAAGATCCCCGATCCGGACCGCCAGCCCTTCCCGGGCCCGGGGCTGGCCGTGCGGATCGGCGGGGCGCTGACGCCCGAACGCGTCGAGCGGGCGCGGGTTGCGAACGCAGTCGTCGAAGAGGAGGTCGAGCGGGCGGTCGGAGCGGGCGCGATGCCGCTCCCGTGGCAATACTTCGCGGTCCTATTGCCGACGCGTACCGTCGGGGTCACCGGCGACAATCGGGTCTATGGGGACGCCGTGAGCGTTCGCATCGTAGAATCGATCGACGCGATGACGGCGGTCGCCATGGATGTCCCGCGCCCCGTGCTCAAGCGGATCTCGGAAAGGATCACGCGCGAGCTCCCGGGCCAGGTCGTCCGTGTCCTGTATGACGTAACGGACAAGCCACCGGCGACGATCGAATGGGAGTAGGCTTCGCGGCGGCGAAGACCCTATCTACTCGTGGGGTCGATGACACCGTGGGAATCGCTTCGTGACCGCTCCGGGAAAGCCGTCAGGGGGCGAGCGTACGATCCGGATCCCCGAAGAGGTCGCCCACGACCTCGAGCAGCGGATCGACGGAAGCGGATTCGCCACGGTGGACTCCTTCGTGTCCTTCGTTCTGTCGCGGCTCCTCGAACAACCCGCCAGCGACACTCCCTTCTCGGAAGAGGAGGAGCGCCAGATCAAGGACCGGTTACGCTCGCTGGGCTACATCGATTGACGGCGCCCCGCTAGGCCTAAACGCTCTCAGGGGGTATCCGGATCGTGCTGCGCTGCCCGTTCTGTGAGGCACCGGAGACCGACCGGATTGACGTTGAGGGACGACGATTTCTCATATTCCGCTGCATGTTCTCCCCGGAGGTCGATCCCCAATTGAACGACCAGGAGATCGCCGAGCGAATGCACGCGAGCTTCGGGTCGGACGGACGTCCCTACTTCCGCGACACGTGCGATCGGCTCCACGTCTACGTCACGAAGGGGGAGGGCGCGCGCGTCCTCCTGCAACCGCGCGATCCGATCCACGGGCCCGCTCTGTAGGCGCGCTCAGCCATACCGGATGAGAAAGCGCTGCGCTACGATCGCGAGGATCCAGGTATACTCAGCGACCGATACGTTGACGAAGCTGACGCCGATCGCCGCGAGAAAGATGACCGGGGTCAATCGGCCCCGCGTGGTCGTATAGTGGATCGTCGCTTCCGGCAGCTTCGGGCTGACCAGCCGGTGGTGGGACGTCGCATACGTCCAGATCGCGTTGAGCGTGAGGCCGGTGGCGGCCTGGATCGCCGAGAATAGAATGACGGCGACCTGGGTCGATTGATAGGCCGAATAGACCTCGAGGATGAAGGGCATCACTGCGATCTCGAGCAGCAACATCAGGTTGAGGTTCGTCAGCACCGAGTCATAGCGCTCGATGTACCGGAACGTGCGGTGGTGCGCGCTCCACCAAATCGCGATCATGACGAAGGCGAAGACGTAGGCGAGGAATTGGCCATACTCCCGATTGAGCGCGGCGCCGAGGGCGCCCGAGGTCTGCTGCGGGTTGAGGCCGTGGGCATTGATCACCGGTACGGTGAGCGTGAGCACGAGGAGCGTGAGGGCGAAGGCGAAGACCCCATCGCTCAACGCGAGAATGCGGCTGAGATCTTCCCCGGGCTCCTCCCCGAAATGCGTGCCTCCATGGCGGCTCCCGGAGCTCGCAGCCTTCTTCTCGTCGGCTTCCAATCGCGGGGGGAAAGGCGCCGGTCCTATAGTAGTGCGGGTTCGCGCGCCCCCGCGCCTCGCTTACGCAGAGGCGGGAGAGCGGATCTTGGCGAGGGCGGGGTCCGTCGACACCAGATGGCGCGCAAGTCCGAGCTCCTCGGGCGTGGCCCCGAGGGCCAGGCCGACCAGCTGGGGCAAGTGAAAGATCGGCATGTCGAGCGGCTCCCCCACCTGCTTCGCCGCCTTGTTCTGGTAGGCGTCCAAGGAGATGTGGCACAACGGACATGGTGTCGCCATCGCGTCCGCACCGTGGTCCCGCGCATCGAGGATTTGACGGCCGGCGATACGGCTCGCCGTCGATTCGCGTACGAACTGAATCGGAAACCCACAGCACATGACTCGTCCCCGATAGTAGACGGGGTCGGCGCCGATCGCGGACAGGAGGTCCTCGAACGAGTGCGGGTCCTCGGGGCTCTCCCATTTCAACTCTGCCGCCGGGCGGAGGAGATGGCAGCCGTAGAACGCTCCGACCTTGAGTCCCGCAAGCGGACGCGTCACTTGGGAGCGGATCGTCGCGACGCCGATGTCCTCGACCAAGATTTGTAGCAGGTGCTTCACATGGACGGTGCCACGATAGGCGATCCCGATCTGCTGCAGTGCCCCATCGACCTTAGCGCGGACCTCCGGCTCTTCGAGACGACGGTTCGCCAGCGTCAGCATGCCTTGACAGGTCGAACACACGGTCATCAGATCGAGTCCGGCCTTTTCGGCGATCGCGAGGTTACGGGCGTTGAGGGCGAGGTTCAGCGTTGAGTTCGCTTCGTCGATAAAGCCGGAGCCACAGCACGAGAAGTTCGGAAAATCGACTAATTCGATACCGAGCCGGCGTGCCACCCATCGAGTGGCCATGTCGAGCTCCTTGCCCGACGCTTGCGCGACGCATCCCGGATAGTACGCGATCTTCATTCTTCACTCCCATCCGAATCCTCGAGCAATTCGTACAACTTGTCCACTTCCTCCTGACCCTCGATCTTCGGGGGCGCATGCAAGATCTCGGGCTTCTTGCGATACACTCGGAGCCCCTGCGGGATCTGGCCGATCATCTCGACTGGATTGTACGTTTGGCGGACGAGCTTGAACTCGTTCAGGACCCCTCGCTCGCGGATGTTCTCCTTGAATCCGACGACGTGCTTCGAACCATGTTCCGTCGCACCCTGGAGCCGGACCGCCATCTCTTTCAAGTCGCGAATTCGCTCGGAGGGCCGCACGTCCTTGGGACATGCTTCGGTACAGAGATGACACCGCAGGCACAGCCACAATCCTCCCGTCTGAATTCGGAGCAGGCGCTCTTCGTGTCCCCCGTCCCGAGGATCGACCACGAATCGGTACAGCTTGGCGAGGGCCATGGGGCCGGGAAATTCGGAATCCGCTTCCACCGCAGGACAGGCCGAATAGCAGGCGGCGCACGCGATACACCGCGGGGTTTCCTTGAATCGCTCGACCTGGGCGGGCGTCATGGGGTTCGCCTCGCCAACCGGCATCGGCTTCCCCGGGTCGGGGATCAGATGCGGTTGAATCTTACGATAGTTCTTCCAAAACGGCGCCATCTCGACTACGAGATCACGAAGGACAGGCTGATTCCCCATCGGATCGATCACGATCCGGCCATGGGCGGCGATCTCGGGTCCGATCTGGGTCTGACACGCGAGACGGCTCTTGGAGTTGATGAGCATCGCACATGAGCCGCAGATCGCGCTCCGGCACGAATAGCGCAACGTAAGCGTCGGGTCGATGTCGGTTCGGATGCGCAGGAGGGCGGTCAGCACCGGGGTGTGCGGCGGCAGGTCGAGGGTGTACCGCTGGTAACGCGGCTTCGCATCGCGCTCGGGGTCGTAGCGAAAGACGTCAATCGGAGTGGAGACCGTCGCCGTCGCCATCAGTAGACGCGCTCCTTCGGGTCCCATCGCGTGTAGGCGACGGGAGCGTACGACAATTGCGGCCCGGCCGGAGTGCGAGCGGCGAGGGTGTGCTTCATCCAATTCCGATCATCGCGCTTCGGGAAGTCGATCCGGCTGTGGGCGCCCCGGCTTTCGGTCCGTGCAATCGCGCCCGCAGTGATGACCTCCGCCAATTCTAGCATATGGCCCGTCTCCAACGCGTCGGTCAAGTTGAGATTATAGACCTTCGATTGATCGATCACGCGCACGTTCTCGAACCGCCGTTTCAGGTTGCGGAGCTGGGTTAACGCCTGCGTCAGCTCGCTCGGCTGGCGATAAATCCCGACTAGTCGGTCCATCGTCGACTGCATCTCCATGCGCAAGTGTTGAGGCTCCTCCCCTTCGGCTCGGTCGCTCATCTTACGCAACAGCTGCGTCTCGGATTCCAAGTCGGTCTCATGGAGGACCGGCTCGGGCGCCGACGCGGCGTACTCCGCGGCCGCGATCCCCGCTTGCTTTCCGAACACGAGCGTTTCCAAGAGCGAGTTCCCGCCCAATCGATTGGCACCGTGAATGGAAACGCAGGCCGCTTCCCCGGCCGAAAAGAGACCGGGGACGTTGGTGGCTCCGTGAATATTGGTGCTGACGCCGCCCATCATGTAGTGCTGCGCCGGCATAACCGGGATCGGCTGGGTCACGGGATCGATCCCCGCAAAGAGCCGGCAAAAATCACAGATCTCCTGGAGGCGGCTCTCGATCAGCTCCCGGCCGAGGTGCATCAGCTCGAGGTGCACGTAGCCGCCTGGGAAGCCACGGCCTTCACGCACCTCCGTGATAATGGCGCGTGATACGACGTCGCGGGACGCCAGGTCCAGGACATGAGGAGCGTACCTCGCCATGAATCGCTCGCCTTGACCGTTCTTGAGGATCCCGCCCTCTCCTCGCGCGCCTTCAGTGATCAGGATACTGGACTCTAGCAGCGCCGTCGGATGGAACTGCACGAACTCCATGTCCTTGAGATACGCGCCCGCCCGATACGCGGCGGCAATGCCATCGCCGGTGCAAGTGTGCGCATTGGTGGTACGCCCGTACACACGGCCCGCCGGACCGGTCGCGATGACGACGCTCTGGGCGGCGATCTCCTCGAAGTCGCCGTGCCGCCGATCCAACGCGACGATCCCCTGGACGCGTCCATCCCGGACGACGAGGTTCGTCAGATCCCACTCTTCGTAAAGCCGGAACTCGGAGGTTTCCAAGTGCTCCCAGAGGGCTTGCAAGAGGGCCAGGCCCGTTCGATCGGCGGCATAGATGGTGCGGGGGAAGCCCGCGCCACCGAACGGTCGACGGGCGAGCGAGCCGTCGTCGGCCCGACTGAAGATCGTTCCAAAATGTTCCATCTCGACGACGGTCGGCCCGGCCTCGCGGCAAAAGAACTCGATCGCGTCCTGGTCTCCGAGGTAATCCGATCCTTTGACGGTATCATAGATGTGCGTATCGACGGAATCTTCCTTGCCGACCGCTGCATTGATCCCTCCTTGCGCGGCCCCCGAGTGCGACCTCAGGGGATGGAGCTTCGAGACCAGGGCAACATCGCACCCTGCTTGGACCGCGGCGAGCGCGGCGCGTTGGCCCGCGAGCCCCGCACCAACGACGACCACGTCGTGCCGCTGCATGAAAACTCGACCGGCCGGAAATCGGGTCAGTCTTTAACCTCGACGGAAGCCGGGCGCGACGCGAACCACTAGTTCACGGCCGAGGGGATGACGAGCCCGCACGCGAGCAAACAAGGACGCGCGGATGCGTCAATATCGCGCGTCGTTCGGGCCCGCTAGTGAAGGCGACGTAATATCTCGAGGAGCGCTTATATAGGGGGCTCGGGTCCACCGCGCCGTCTTCCAACTCTAGGTGGGGCCATGATGCAAAAAACTGTCACTCCCGCGGATGAAGAGCGGCTCCTGAAAGGGACAACCACGATCGGAATCGTCTGCAAAGACGGAGTCGTACTCGCGACCGAGCGACGCGCGACCGCCGGATCGATGATCGCCAACAAGCAGACACAGAAGTTGTTCCGGATCGATAACAATCTCGGCGTTACCGTCGCGGGCTATGTGGGCGACGCCCAGGTGTTGGCCCGTTACTTGCGCGCGGAAGTGTCCCTTTATCGGCTGCGCCGCAACGCTCCCCTCTCCGTCGAGGGGGCAGCCACTCTCCTGGCGAATATCCTCAACGGCAGTCGAATGTTCCCCTATCTCGCCTGGATGATCGTCGGCGGCACCGATTCCAAAGGGGGCCATGTCTTCTCGGTCGATCCCGGCGGCGGCTCCATCGAGGATCGCTACGTGTCGGTCGGGAGCGGTTCGACGTTCGCGTACGGTGTACTGGAGGAGACCTATTCTCGCGATCTCTCGGTTTCGGATGGGGTCGATATCGCGCTGCGTGGACTCACGGTCGCGATGAAGCGGGACTCCGCGAGCGGAGACGGGTACATCGTCAACACGATCACGGCCAAGGAGTACAAGGAGTTCTCCGAGGACGAAATTAATAAACGCTTGAAGGCGCTTAAGATTCCCTTGCCACCCGTGTTACCGTAGTTTCCTACCGACTCCGGGCGAACCCTTTCCGCGCGCCAACCATTTCTGATTGAACGATGAGTTTCGACTCGCTCATAGAGCAAACGAAAGAGGCATTACGCGAGGTGCTCCCCGAGGGCATCGAGGTCACCGATATCGAGCTCGAGGGTCCCCATATTGTTCTCTACACCAAGCAACTCGATTCATTCCTCTCGGGAGGCGACCTACTCCGACAGGTCGCGCAGCGGTTGCGCCGTCGGGTGCTCGTGCGGAGCGATCCCGCAACGCTGATCGATCCCAAGGAAGCGGAAGGAGCGATTCGCGAACTCATTCCCGCCGAAGCCGAGATCACGCAGCTGTACTTCGAGCCCGAAACCGGGGAAGTCACAATCGAAGCGTCGAACCCGGGCGCCGCGATCGGCCGGGGCGGTTCGGTGCTCAATGATCTCAAGCGTCGGATCGGGTGGGTCCCTACCGTCGTCCGGACACCGCCGATCCCGTCCAAGACCGTCGAGGAAGTGCGCATCCATCTCCGGAACGAATTCGATAGTCGACGGACCTTCCTCAAGAAAGTCGGGGTACGGATCGCGCGGGATCGCCTCCCCGAAAAGATCTGGGCCCGGAACACTGCCCTCGGTGGATATCGGGAAGTGGGCCGGAGCGCCCACCTGCTCGGTACGCAGAATTCGAAGGTGCTCATCGATTGTGGAATCGATCCCGGGTCGGACCGCACGCCGTTCTTCAACGCCCCCGAACTCCTCCCCCTCGACTCGTTGGACGCGGTCGTCGTGACGCATGCCCATCTCGACCACTGCGGATTGATTCCGGTGCTGTTGAAGTACGGCTACCATGGGCCGATCTACTGCACGGCGCCGACGCGCGACCTGATGACCCTGATGTTACTCGATGCGATCAAGGTCGTGAATCAAGAGGCGCGCAAGGGGCTCTACGACTCTTCGCATGTCCGGGAGCTCGTGACCCGCACCATCCCGCTGCGCTGGGGGGAGACCACCGATATTGCGCCCGACATTCGACTGACGATGCACAACGCCGGCCATATCCTGGGCTCTTCGATCTGCCACTTCCACCTGGGCGACGGCGACCACAATCTCGCCTACAGCGGGGACATCAAGTTCGAACGCAGTTGGCTCTTCAACCCCGCCACCAACCGGTTCCCACGGCTGGAGACCCTCGTGCTCGAATCCACGTACGGAGGGTATCGGGACGTGCAACCAAGCCGGCAGCAAGCGACAGAGGATTTCTCGCATCTCGCGACCACGATCCTCGGGCGAGGCGGCAAGCTGATCGTCCCGGTCTTCGCCGTGGGGAGATCCCAGGAAGTCATGCTGGTGCTGGAGGAGAAGATGCGGGAGGGCAAGATCCCCCGCGTCCCAGTGTACCTGGACGGAATGATCTTCGAAGCGACGGCGATCCACACCGCGTACCCCGAATTCCTGAACAGCCAGCTGCGGACCCAGATCTTCCAGCAGGGGGACAACCCGTTCCTTTCCGACATCTTCCGCCGCGTCGATTCGGGTCAGATGCGGAACAACATCCTCGATACCAAGGAATCGTGCATCATTCTTGCCACGTCGGGAATGATGAGCGGCGGACCGGTCATGGAATACTTCCGGGCCTGGGCGCCCGACGAGAAGAATGGGATCCTCTTTGTCGGGTACCAGGCCGAAGGGACGTTTGGCCGGCGGCTCCAGCGGGGGCTCTCGGAGGCGAGCTTCATGGATGGCTCTCGGCAGCAGAACGTGCCGGTGCGACTGGAAGTGGCCACGATCGAGGGATTTTCGGGGCACTCGGACCGGGTCCAATTGATGAATTACGTCGCCACGCTCGACCCGCGCCCCCAGCGGATTTTGCTGAACCACGGGGAAGAGTCGAAGGCGGTCGATCTCTCGACCAGCTTGCACAAACGGTTCAATCTCGAGAGCCGCGCCCCGTACAATCTGGAAGCGGTTCGTCTGCTCTAACCTTCGGAGCAGGTCGGGGGCCGCGCTCTCCCTTTCGAGCGAGTCCTGCGCTGGACAAACCCATTTATACGAAGGGACGGCTGATTCGGTTGTCCGGTGTGGACCGGGCGTTTCAAATGTCTTCTGCAAGGCGCCGGTTTCTCGTAATCGGTCTCGACGGCGGAACCTTCGACCTGCTCGATCCGCTCATGCAGGCCGGGGAGCTTCCGTTCCTCCGGTCACTCACGGAGCGGGGCATTCGGGCGCCACTCGAGTCGGTCTACCCTCCCAAGACCATCCCGGCATGGTATTCCTTCGCGACCGGACAGGACCCCGGCGGTCTCGGTATCTTCGGGTTCACGCAGCCCGATTCGGTTCCGGGTAAGAGCAAGCTCGTGCAAACCTTCCGGCCTCATGAGGCGATCTGGGACTTCCTGTCTCGGAATGGAGTGCGAGTCGGCGTGCTCAACTTCCCCCTTCACAGCGGCTACCCGCTGAACGGGTTCGTCATCCCGGGGATGCTCAACGAAGATCCCGTCAGCTACCCCTCGAACCTGAAAGAGGAACTCGAAGCGGAGTTGGGGGCCCCCTATCCCAACGAACTACCCCCCTATCGAACGTTCGAGCGCACGGCCTGGATGGAGCTCGCGACCCGCGACGTCGCGCATCGTGGCCGCGCCGCCGCGATCCTCGCGGAGAGGGAGCGCCCCGAGTTCCTCTTCGTCCTGTTCCGCGAAACCGACCGGGTCGAGCACCAGCACTGGGGCGAACTTTCCCGGCCCGTCGACGCGATCCCGACCGACCTGCGACAGTTCTGGCGGACCGTGGACGCGGCCTGTCACGTGATCGACACCGCGTTCCGGGCTGGTGGGTCCCCCGCCCTAACGCTCGTCGTTTCCGATCACGGCCACGGACGCGCTGAGTCCGACTTCTTCACCAATCGTTGGCTCGCCGCCAACGGATTTCTCCGGTTCCGTAACCAGCGCGAGAGCCTCCGACGCCAATCCCTTTCCCGGCTGGCCTTCGTCTTGCAACGGTTCCCGCGCGTCGAGAAGTTGATCGAGCCGATCGCCGACATTCTACGCGGCGGCCCTGTCCGCGAGAAGTTCGGTTCGTACATCACCGGCGCCTCCAGCTTCGAAGCGGTGGCCGAGCGGATCGATTGGGAACAGACCCTGGCGTACTCGTACCCCGTCCCCGAAGGGATCTATCTCAACCTGCGCAACCCGACGTTGACCCCGCAACGGGCGGCGGAGGTCCTTCGAGAGATCCAGGCGAAGTTGGAAGCCTATCCGGACGCGCACATCGAAGTGCTCGACCCCCAGCAGATCTACCAAGGCAAGAACCTCGCGCAAGCCCCCTCGCTGTTCGTCAAGATCGACGGCCTCCGCACGGATCCCCGAATGGATTTCAGCTACCCGCAACCGCTTTTGCGGGAACGGCCTACGTTCTTCTATGGAACGGGAACGCATCGCATGCTCGGGATCCTGATCGCGGCGGGAGATGGGGTCCTTCCCCAACGCTTGACCGAGCCCCTATCGTTGCTGGACGTCGCTCCAACCGTATTGGAAGGAATGGGCGTGGCGGTCCCGAAGCGTATGTCGGGTCGCTCGTTCGCGCGACGGATCGGCGGCGCAGCCTAGGGCGGCTCCTGGATGGCCCGCTGGACCATCGATCTGCTCACCTCCGGTCCGCCGACCGACGAGCTGTTCGACCCCGCATTCACCGCGTGGGAGCTGCTCCGGACCCTCGCGGAACGCGGACACCAGGTGCGAGGGCTTTACCCGGACCCCTTGACGGGAAACCCGCCCCCCGCGCCGCCCGGTGTCGCGGCGGTTCCCGTTCCCTCGCATCCATCGGACCGAGGGGATGTGGAGGCGTATCTCCGCAACGCGCGGGAGTTGCGCTCCCCAAATGCGGATTTTGTGATGCGCCTCCCCCTGGGCGCCGGAGGATCGGTCGCGCTCTCGCGAACTCCACGGATCCCGAAGATCGCTTCCTTCGTCCGAGAGCTCGCGATCGATGGGGTGGGGAGCCGGGCGACTGCCCCCGTCGGGATCTTTGGGCGCTTGGGCCAGTGGCGGGACCGACGCGTCGTGCGTCGGCGGGAGGGGGCGGCAATCCGAGAATCCGACCTGCTGATCGTTCGTCAGAAGGAGTTGGGAGATCGGATCGCAACGGTGTACGGGATCGAACGCGCGAAGCTGGCCTTCTTGCTGGATCCGGTCGCCGCGCCGAAGCTTACCGACACTCGAGCGGCGACCCGTCAGCATCTTCGAATTCCGCTGGACGTGCCGGTCGTGGCCTACGCCCCTGGCCCCGGACCGAACGGCGCGGCGGACCTCGACCTCGCCCTGGAAGCGTTCCGGCGCATCCGGGTGTTCTTTCCGGGAGCCCGTTTCGTGGGCGTGGGCGTGCCGGTCCATACAGATCCCGGCGTACTCATTCTCCCCGAACGCGACCGGAATTCTGTGGACACCGCGTTCGTAGCGGCCGACGTGGTTCTGGTACCCCGCACCGCCGGGACCGAGGACCCGATCCCGCTCTATGCGTTACGGCACGGGAAGGCCGCGATCGTCGGAGATGGAGCGTCCGTTGGAGCGTCGAGCCGGACCAAGGTCGTCCGCATCGTTCGGTCGCTCGACGCGGGCGACGTCGCCTCGGATCTCGCCGAGCTGTTGGCGGACCCCGCGCTCCGCCGGACCCTGGGCGACGCGGCTCAGAAATTCGTGGCCCCGCGCACCTATCCTCGAACGGCCGAGCGACTGGAGGAGCTCCTGACCCCCTTGGTGGGTCAGTGAGCTACGGGGAGAATTCGTCCAGGCTCCACGACTTCGCGGGCCGGCCTCCCTGTTGAAAGCGCGCCCATCCGCGCAGATAGGTCCAGCCCACGTTCGGAGGCAGCGCCCCCGATTCCATGGCATCCAACAGGTGCCGAAACTCCTCGCGCAGCGGCCCGTAGGGGTCGTCCTCGCCGGGGGCGATCGACGGCGTAGCCGGACGCAGGACTTCGATCGCTCCGTCCCGGACCAACCAGATCCCGACGCGGGTGGTCCGTTCGTTCCTGGGGTGTGCCAAGAGGCGCTGCCCGAGCGAGTCGCGGGGCACCACCACCGCCGTCCAGCTGCCCCAGCCCCGCCGTGCCACGGCTTGGGCCAAGACCCCCTTCCAGTCGGCGAGCTTCAGTTCGATCAGGCCGACCTCCTCACCCCGCCGGGCGACGACGTCGAAATAGTCCGACCCATCCGGATCCACCCAGACTCGATACCCGAGCGAGGTGAGGTGGCGCTCGACCGGTGCGGCCAGTTCAGATTCCCGCGGTCGCCGCTTTGTGGGGTCGGGAAGCGGGGAGGCCGACGCGGCCATCGTCAGCCCCCGCTGCGGAGAAACCATCGGTCGAGCCGAGCCCGCGTGACCTGCACGCGGATCGGTCTTCCGTGCGGGCAAGCGTAGTTCGCCTCGGGGAGCTCTTCGAGCTGTTGCAAGATCCGCTCCATTTGACGACGCTCGATCGAATCGCCGGCCCGAACGGCGGCGTGGCACGCGATCGACGCCGCCCGTCGCTCCTGGACCCCGTTCGGAACTACGGGGCGACCGCCGCTGGCCAGTTCGTCGAGCAAGGCGATCAACGAATCGGGAGGCGCGTGGTGACCTTGATGGACCGGCACCGATCGCACCCGATAGGCGTGGGCCGCGAACCGGTCGACTTCATAGCCAGCCTCTTCGACCGTTGCTTCCAATTGGTGGAGGAGCTGGGCCTGTCGCGCCGTGAGATGTAGGGTCACCGGGGTCAACAGTTCTTGTCGGGCGAGCCGCCCGTTCGCGAGGATCGATTCGTATAGGACCCGTTCGCTCGCGGCGTGTTGATCGATGAGCACCAGCCCCTCCGCCTCCTCGGCGATCCAATACAGTCGAAATAAGACGCCCTGCAAGACTAAGGTCGGTTGCGACCCGCGCCCCGGTATCGCGCTGGGCGGCCCTTCGTCGAAGAGCCGGCGCTGGCGGGCGTGCCCGGAATCGAATCGAACGGGCAACGGCACGACCGGGTCCTGCGCGGATAGCGCGCCCAAGCTTCGGTGGCGGCCGACTGCATCGGGCGCCGGCAACGACTCCGGAAGTTCCGAGACCATCGGAGTGCCCTGGAGGGCGAGGCGAGCCTCTTGCCGCAGGGCATCGGCGATCTCGCGTTCGCGCACGATCCGGATCTCACGCTTTGTCGGGTGCACGTTGACATCCAGGCGCTCGATGTCGAGCTCGAGATGGACGACCCCGACAGGGAAGCGGGTCCGGGGGATGTACCCCTGGTAGGCGACCTTGATCGCCTGCGCCAACACTCGACTAAAAACGGAACGGCCGTTGATGGCAAAGTAGAGGCCCGAGGCATTCGCTTGGGCCACCGACGGGCGACCGAGCACCCCTCGAACGTAGCCACTCGTCGGCAGCTCTGCCGCCAGGGGAAACGATTGCGCGGGAAAATCGGCCCCGAACACATGGGCGCTAGCCTCGAGCAGCGACGCGGTGGGTGGGTAGCGAGCGAGCACGTGCCCTTCGGCCTCGACCGAAATTCCTACCTCGGGGCGGCCCAGGTAGAGGCGCTCGACGACGGAGAGGATTTCGACCTGCTCCGCCGCCGGGGCATGCAGAAACTTCCGCCGGGCCGGTGTATTGAAAAAGAGGTCGTGGACTCGCACGGTGGTTCCGATCGGGTGGCCTTCCACCAACTCCTTTCCTGGGACGCCGCCCTCCACCGTGCGGCCATGGGCGCGGTCGGAATCAGGGGGCCGGGAGACCAGCTCGAGTCGCGAGACCGCGCCGATGGCAGCCAGTGCCTCGCCCCGAAATCCGAGGGTAGCGATCCGGTGGATGGGACCGGTGGGATCCAGCTTGCTCGTCGCGTGTCGCTCGAGCGCCAGGCCGAGCTCGCCCTGTGGAATTCCGATTCCATTGTCGGTGACTTCGATACGCGTCAGCCCGCCGGTCGTGAGACGGACCCAGACGGAGGTTGCGCCAGCATCGACCGCATTCTCGACCAACTCCTTCACCACGGACGCCGGACGCTCGACGACCTCGCCGGCCGCGATGCGCGCCACGAGATCGGGTGTCAGGCGTCGGACAGGCCGGCGCTCCACGGGGGGTGCCGTCACGGATCCTCTGTCGGCGTTTCCGCGCGCACGCGCTGCTGAAGTTCGTGCAACCGGCGCAGCGCCTCGAGCGGGGTCAACTGATCGATATCAAGGGTTCGGAGTTCCGCCTCCAGCGCAGAGGACCGGGGAGCGCGGGCATCCGCGAGAAGGATCGCTTGCGTGTAGCGCGTTGGCCCCCGTGGCCTTCCTTTCGAATCGCCGACGGTCACTCCGCCTTCCTCCAACCGCCGAAGGAGCTGATCCGCTTCTCGCACGACCGACGCCGGCATGCCGGCGAGCCGGGCGACGTGAACGCCGTAACTGCGGTCCGTACTTCCGGGGACCACTTGATGGAGGAACACGATGCCTCCATCTCGTTCTTCCACGGCTAAGTGGACGTTGCTCGCGCCACGCAAGTCTTCGATCAACTCCGTCAACGGGTGATAGTGCGTCGCAAGCACGCTCCGGCACTGCACCGTGTCGTGCAGATACCGGATCGTCGCCCACGCCAACGCGAGGCCGTCGAAGGTGCTCGTTCCGCGCCCCACTTCATCGAGCAGGATCAGCGATTTGGGGTCCGCCGTGCGAAGTATCTGAGCGACCTCCGACATTTCCACCATGAAGCTCGATTTGCCTCGGCCGATCTCGTCGGTGAATCCCATTCGGGTGAACAGCGAGGAAACCACTCCGATGCGCGCGAACTTCGCGGGTACGAACGAGCCGGCTTGGGCGAGGACCACGAGTAGACCGACCTGGCGCATGAACGTCGACTTGCCGGACATGTTCGGGCCGGTCAGCACCATCAGACGAGCGTCGGCCGCGTCCATCTCGATGTCATTGGGGACGAATCGCCCGCTCAGTGCGCGGTCGAGGATCGGGTGGCGTCCCTCCCGAATCACCAGTTCGGTCGAATCGTCTACGGTGGGACGCGAGAGCCCGTGATCCTGGGCCTGCATCGCGAACGAAGCCAACGCATCCACGATACCGATCGCGCGCGCGACACGATGCATGCGCGGCAACTCTTGTTCGACCTCGGAAAGGAATCGTTCCCAGAGTGCCGCCTCCGCCTCGCGGGCGCTTTCGCGCACGGTCAGGATCTGACGCTCGAGCTCCCCGAGCCGGTCGGAGGTGAACCGCTCCGCCCCGGAAAGGGTCTGCTTCCGTCGAAAATCCGAGGGTGCTTTGTCCAGGTTGGGGCGCGAGATCTCGAAATAGTAACCGAAAACCTGGTTGTAGCCGATCTTCAGACTGCGGATTCCGGAGCGGACCTGCTCCGCTCGCTCGAGCGCTTCAAGCTCCCCGAGCGCGGCGCGCTCCGCCTCCAAGAATTGATCGAGTTCCGCCGCATGACCGGGTCGGAACAACCCATGGTCCTCCTCAGAGACCGGCAGCATATCGGGAAGCACCGTGTTCAATCGATTCAAGAAAGCGACCGGCGGGAGTACTTCGCCGGCCAGTCGATCGATCCAGGGCGTAGAAGGCCCGTGCGCGAGCATATCCCCGACGTGCTGCGCCTCTCGCAGGCTTTCGCGTAGAGTGCCGAGCTCGGCGGGGCGGATCCGCCGGCCGGCGAGGCGAGCCCCGATCCGGGAGATATCGGCGATGCGACTGAGCGTCGCACGGAGCACGAGGAGCTCGGCGCGTCGGTCGACCAAGGCTTGAACGGCACTCAAACGTTCCTCGATCCGATCGACTTCGGCGAGGGGATTCTGCAACCAGAAACGGAGCGTTCGCCGTCCGGGGGCCGTGACCGTTGAATCCCACACGTCCAAGAGTGTCGTTCCCTTCGGATCATCTGGATTCATCGGGCGACTGATCTCGAGGTGGCGAAGCGTCTTCGCGTCCAGGAGCTGGCGCTTTCCCAACAGGCGGGAATCGACCGGCTCGAGGTAGGGTAGGAGCCGCGGCTGGGTCGATCTCACGTAGGCGGCCAGACGCGATCCCACGTCGGCCAGGGCAGTGGGTAACGTCGGAACTGTCGACAGCGCCACCGGGAGTTCTCCGAAGGGAAGGGGCGCCGGAGCCGGCTCGAGGCGCGCTCTCGGAAATTCTTTGGCCAGAGCTTGCTGGAGCGTTCCAGCAGGGGACTCACCCGAGGGCGGCACTAGAAGAATCTCGCGGGGTTGGAAGCGGGCGAGCGCCGTGACGATCCCTTCGACCCCCGCGCTCGCCACGGAGCCATGGAACCACTCGCCGGTCGTGACGTCGACGACGGCAAATGCGCCGGGCTGCCCCGGGAGGATCGCCACGCAGGCAAGGAAATTGTGGTCGGGCGTGCCCAGAATCCGGTCCTCGACGACCGTGCCCGGCGTCACGACCCGGGTGACCTCGCGCCGTACGAGCCCCTTGGCGAATCGCGCGTCTTCGACCTGATCGCAGAGCGCTACCTTGTACCCCTTGCGCACCAGGCGGCCGAGGTACGACTCGACCGCGTGGTGGGGAACCCCGGCCATCGGAGTCCGTTGGCCCTGAGCATCGGCGGAGCGCGCCGTGAGTACGACCTCCAATTCGCGTGAGAGTAACTTCGCATCTTCGCCGAACGTCTCGTAGAAATCGCCCACCCGGAAGAGCACGAGGTGCCCCGGATAGCGGGCTTTCACCGCCTCGTACTGGTCCAACAGCGGCGTCAACGCCGCGGGCGCACTCATCGGCTCCGGTGCGAGCGGCGGTCCCGATATAATCCCGCCGATGGGCCCGGGATCCGAGGAACGCTGAGGGGGAGATTTGAACTCCCGTGGCGAAATCGCCACCAGCTTTCAAGGCTGGCGCCTTGCCGGGCTAGGCTACCTCAGCAACCCGCGCTCGGAACACACCGCTTCGCGGAATAAACTCTCGTTCTGAGCCCGGCCAGCCGCTCTCTGGGAATGCAGGTGCCGGGAGTTCCGCCCGGGCGACGGCCGTCGCCCGGAGTTTCGAACCCGGGTGGTCAGCTTGGAGGGCTGACATCCTACCACTAGATTACACCTGCATCGGCTGGCCGGACATTCGCCGCCGACCGACTTCCGTGCCTAATGCTTTGCCCTCGGTCGGGCCGAATGCGCAGCCGAAAGCTCGAGCAGAGCGACCCGCTCGAGCACTAACGCTTCCCAGATAGCCTCGGGAACCACCGAGCGATCCGCCGCGTCGATTCCCAGTCGGTCCAGGAGGGTCGCATCCGGAGCTCGAGGGTAGGCTGCGGGATCTGGCTCTAATCCGAAGGCCTCCAGGACCGCGTCCGGCTGTCGGGGCTTCTCCATGACCACAACGAATTGTTCCGTCGTATCAGAGAATCCCACCTTGCTCAGCGCGCGTGGTAGTTGGTCGTCCCCCGCCACAAATAAGGCGTACTCAGCGCTGCGGTCGCGGAGGCGCTCTTCCCCACGGGCCCGAGCTCGACCCAAATGGGCCCAAGCCGAAAGCAGATGACGTTCCCCGGCGATTGCGGCCGCATCGAATAACGCGACGAACGCCGATTCGGTCGCATTGAGGCGTCGGAGCTCTTGGATCAGTTGGGCCGCGGTTGGAATCCCCGGCCGTGCCCGGCGCGCGCCGACGGCGATGAGCGAGCGGGTTTCGGAGGGAGGAAGCGGTGGAGGAGTCATGTCGCCCCGCGTGTGCCGATCATTCTTTCATGAACCGGAGAAATTCATCTCGGGTCCGAGGCTGCAGGACGTAATTTTCGCGCTTTTCGCGTCCGATCGTCGAGGTGGGAGTGGGGCCGTAGTCGTGGCCCGGCAGGACGACCAACGCATCGTCCAGTTTCAAGACCCGACCCATCAAGCTGTCGTACAGGGCCGAGGGGTCGCCGCCGGGAAGGTCCGTCCGGCCGCATTCGCCGACGAACAGAGTGTCGCCGGTCGCGAGCTGACCCTCGAACAGATAGAGGACACTATCCGGTGTGTGCCCCGGCGTATGGATCACCTGGAACCGGATTCGGCCTGATTCAACCACGTCGCCGTCGTGTACCGAAAGATCCTGGCGCAACGGCGCGGAGGCCTGGGCGACCACCTTGGCCG
Source organism: Thermoplasmata archaeon (assembly GCA_049300255.1). Taxonomy (GTDB): domain Archaea; phylum Thermoplasmatota; class Thermoplasmata; order Lutacidiplasmatales; family UBA184; genus Lutacidiplasma. The sequence continues at coordinate 9,574 of JBAQJJ010000021.1, read as the reverse complement.
AAGTCCGCTCACGGAGTTCGGCATTTCCTGCCACATGGTCGCGGTGACTGTGCGTGTTCATGATGTACCGCACTTTCACGCGATGGACGTCGATCGCCCGTAGGACCGGCTCGATCCCAAAGGACGGATCGATCACGACACCTTCCCCTCCCTCGGCGTCGGCCACCAGATAGGTGAAATTGAGATACGGACCGACCTGATACTGCTCGAGTAACACGGTCGGGTCCATCGTCCCCCGCTATTTGACGGGGGAGGATTCGATCAAGGCGACGTCGTTGCCTCAGCACCCTCGGGGGTCGATCGAAGCCCGGTGACGGCATCGAGGACGACCCGCCCTTCCGTTCCCTCCGCGTACCAGAATGGTACGTGTAGGAGCGTCAACACCCCAATGCGCACATCCTCGGGACCAGGCGAAATCTTGCGGGTCTCGATAACGAGTGCCCCGCCATGCTGTTCGGTATGATCGACACTGACCGAGTGGCGCCGTCGGAGGGTTTGCTCTGCCAAGAGGCGGGCTTGTGCCTCGCTGACCTGAGGTTCGAGACGCTGGTGAGGCTCCGCGAGTTCGTCAACGAGCTCGCGATCCCCCGATTCCCAGACCTCGACCCGGCGAGACAGCGCGTTCACGGCCACCAGGTGCTCGCTCGAGGGGCCCGCACCCCCGTGCGCCGCGGGACTCCGCACCCGATACCCCGCGACGTAAAAAGGCACCAAACGTAAGGTGATCCGAAATCCCTCGACGCCGGCCAGTTCCTCCGCCTCCTCGCGACTCAACCGGGGACGAACCGTGCGCACCCCCTCCGGAAAAAGCGCCGGGGGCGGCTCCAGCAAGCTCGGAGCGCCCACCTCCTCCATGAGAACTCCCAACGGTCCTACCGCCGACGGAAGAAGAAGTTCCCCCAGAGCTGGACCCAACGTGCTGGGATCGAGGATTTCCATGTTCCGTTCCGCCGCCAGGGATCGAGCGACCGCACCGGGCTCTTCGGCATAGACGATCGAGCGATGGACGGCATCGGTCGGAAAGACGCTCTCGAGATCGGCCGGAGATCGTAACGAACGGACTACGATCACCGCCCGCCGGTCGCGCATCCGTACGGCCAGCAGGCCGTCCGAGTGATCCGTCAGCCGATAGCCGGCCGCTTCGAAAAGTCGGCGCAGGATGGAGGGAGTTCCCTCGCCGCGCGCCATGGGTCTTGTCCATGAGGGGCTCCCATATTTCGCTTCTGTCGGAAGAGTCGACCCCAGAGACTTCGCATCCGCAACCCTGATGCTTCCTCGAGCGACGAGCTCGTTGTGCCGCGGTACTGGGTTGGCTGCTCCGGGTGGGGGTACGACGATTGGGTCGGCCCGTTCTACCCGCGGGGGACCCCGGCGGGTGAATTCTTGCCACGCTACGCCCGTGTCTTCCCGCTAGTGGAGGTTGACTCCAGCTTCTATCGGCCGCCGTCTCCCTTTCTGGTCCGACGGTGGATTTCCGTCACACCGGACGGATTTCGGTTTACACTCAAAGCGCCGCAGGATCTCACGCACGGGCCGGCCGGCCCCAAGAGTGCCGCAGCGCTGCAGGCCTTCCTAGAAGGCTTGCGCATTATTCACGCCGCGCAGAAACTGGGATCGGTCGTATTGCAGTTCCCGGCCTCGTTCCGTCGGGACCGGACCCCCGACCGTCTGGCCGAACTACTGAATGCGATTCCCGTCGAGTACCCACTGGCCGTGGAACTCCGACACGCCTCCTGGTGGACGGACGAGACCCGGCGTGACCTGGAAGGACGGTCCGCCGCGCTCGTTTGGTCGGTGATTCCTCACGCCGAGCCTCCGGCCTGGGTAACGGCTCCGTTCTTGTACGCCCGGTTCGTGGGCGATCGAGCCCTGACGAAATTTGATCACGTCCAACGCGACAAGCGCGCGGAGATGGAATCCCTCCGCCACCGCTTCGAGAACGAGGGCCGATCGGCGCTCACGGTCTACGCTCTAGTCAACAACCACTACATGGGCTTCGGACCGGGTAGTGCCCAGGTCCTGCAAGAAGTCCTGGGACTGCCCCCGTCCGACCTCGCGAACGCAGCGCGCGATGCGCAACAGCGATCGCTCGATGCGTCGTCCTGAGGGCGCAGTACGTGCTACGCGGTCCAACGACCTTCGTCGTGTGCTCTCGAGGACAAGCTATTTATCGAAACCACTGGTCCAAGGGAGCGTAATCGATGGGGGAGGCAATCACCCTCCGAGTGGCCGAAGCGTTCCAACAGGATATCGGCCTCGGGACCGCCCGTCTGGATGTTCAGACCCGGCAGCGACTCAAAGTCGGGGTCGGTGACGTTATCGAGATTCGCGGAAGAAAGACAACTCCCGCGCTCGTGAGCCGCGCGCAGGCCGACGACGAAGGGAAGGGTCTCATTCGCATCGAAGCGGTCGTTCGAAGGAACGCCGGCGTGAGCATCAGCGATCGCGTGCAGGTCCAGCGGGTCGACTGCCCCAATGCGGACGCCATCACGATCGCGCCGATTTACGCCGGATCGGCCAAAATGGACTTGGGGCCGGGCCTGGAGAGTTTTGTCTCGAAAGCGCTCTCCCGCCGCCCGTTCGTTCGCGGCGACGTGTTCGTGATCCCGGGAGTCTTCCTGATGGGCGGCTCGCTTCCGTTCATGGTCGTCTCGACCCAGCCGAAGGGGATCGTGCAGGTCGCTCCCACCTCTCTCATCACCATCAAAGAGGAGACGGTCAGCGAGACCGAGGTCGCGGCGCCAAGGGTTTCCTACGAAGATATCGGCGGGCTCAAAGAAAAACTTGGGCGGGTCCGCGAGATGATCGAGCTTCCGCTCAAGCATCCCGAACTGTTCGATCGGTTGGCGATCTCGCCCCCGAAGGGCGTCCTGCTGTACGGTCCCCCCGGGACCGGGAAAACCCTCATCGCGAAGGCGGTGGCCAACGAAGCGGGGGCCCACTTCATTGGGATCCAGGGGCCCGAGATCATCTCGAAATACTACGGAGAAAGCGAGAAGGAGTTGCGGGAGAAGTTCGAGGAGGCGGAGAAAAACGCACCCTCGGTCATCTTCATCGACGAGCTGGATTCGATCGCTCCCCGCCGTGACGAAGTGGTCGGGGAAGTCGAGCGCCGCGTCGTCGCGCAACTTTTGACTTTGATGGATGGCCTCTCGGGTCGCGGTAATGTCATTGTCATCGCCGCCACCAATCGCGAGGAGGCGATCGATCCCGCGCTACGACGCCCGGGCCGATTTGATCGGGAGATCGAGATCGGCGTTCCGACTCAGGCTGGACGCTTAGAGATCCTACAAATCCACACCCGGGGGATGCCCATCGAAGGAACGGAACGGGACCGCGACCGTGTCCTGCGCGAGCTCGCTGCGTTGAGCCATGGTTTCGTGGGGGCGGATCTGGCCGCCCTCGGACGCGAGGCCGCGATGCGTGCGTTGCGCCGATTCCTGCCCGAAATTGATTTTGACAAACCGATCCCGCTCTCGCTACTCGAGCGGATGAAAGTCACCGAGCGCGACTTCAAGGAGGCTCTGAAGCAGATTGAACCATCGAGCCTGCGCGACGTCGCGATCGAGATCCCGACGACGCGTTGGGAGGAGGTCGGCGGCCTCGACCGCGTTCGGCGGATCCTCGAAGAGTCCGTAGAGTTGCCGTTCAAGAATCCGCAAGCCTATCGGCATATGGGCATCGAACCTCCCCGGGGTATCCTTCTCTACGGACCCCCCGGCGTCGGGAAGACCTTACTCGCCAAGGCGGCGGCAACGGAAAGTCAGGCGAATTTCATCTCGGTCAAGGGACCCGAGGTCATGAGCAAATGGGTCGGCGAGAGCGAAAAGGCGATCCGCATGATCTTCAAGAAGGCGCGACAGGCGTCCCCCGCGATCATCTTTATCGACGAGGTCGATTCGATCGCCCCGAAACGCGGAATGCAAACCTCGAGTGGTGTGACGGAGCGGATCGTGAATCAATTGCTCACCTCCATTGATGGTCTCGAATCCCTCGAGCGGGTTCTCGTCATCGCGGCGACCAATCGCCCGGATATTCTGGACGAGGCGCTCCTACGGACCGGCCGATTCGACCGTCTGCTATACGTGGAACCGCCGAACGCCGCGGGACGTCTCGAGATCCTCAAGGTCCATTCACGTAAAATGCCGCTCGCCGAAGACGTGAGCCTGACCGAGCTCGCGCAACGGACGGAAGGGTTCGTGGGAAGTGATCTGGCCGCCCTGTGCCGCGAGGCCGGCTTGACCGCAATCCGGGAGAATATCAAAGCCACGACCGTGACGATGGCCCACTTCGACGAGGCGCTCAAGATCACGCATGCCTCGTCGGATCCGGAGTCGCTCAAGTTCTACGAGGACTTCGCCAAGCAAGTGATGCGAGAACGGGTGAGCCGCAAGCGCGAAGAACCGATGCAGGCGATCTACCGCTAGGCGTCCGCGCCCCGATACGCCTCGCCGGTAAGTCGATGGGGGCAGTCTCTCCCACCCACACACCCGATGAGGCCCCCACAAGCCGAGCGGTCTGCCCATGAATCCTCCAACGTTCGTTCCTGCGGGAAGCTCTCAACCCTCAATTTCCCCGCTCGGCAGGAGGCAGGGCTACGAAGCATCCGTTCAGCTATAGATTTCCGGCTCCTCCGTCGGTTAGAGAGCTTCAGGATACTGTTACCCGCTCTGCCGCCACGCTCGAGGAGGGTTCTCGGGCAGCCGGGGCTGCCTATCGATTGCGAATCCGGCGCCGAACGGTGAGCTTAAGCCTCGAAATGAAATTCGCATTCGAAGGCTGCATGTGAGGGTCAGGCGGCCGATATCCGCACGAGTCGGTGTATGGATCCTCCTGTCGATTATCATTTTCATTCTCACCGTCTCGTTCCAGCCGACGATCTCCAGTCCGTTTGACCCGGCACTGCGCGCCGATTCCCCCCTACTATCACCGCACGATGTTCTCCCAGTTTCTTCCAACGGGTCGTCTTCAATCCAACCCAATCTTCAGGCCGGGGCTACGGCCACGTATGGGGCCATTGATCCGGCGACGGGTGATCTCTATGTAACCAACGCCGCCGCCGATACCGTTTCGGTGTTTTCAAGCACTACGGGAAAGACCTTGGCAACCATTCCGGTAGGTATCATTCCCTGGGGAATCGCCGTAGACCCGCGGACGAATGAGATCTATGTGGCGGACAGGGGTTTTGTCGGTGCGGCCGGCGGGAACGTTACCGTAATCCGCGGACTGACGGTCATTCGGACCATCGAGGTCGGCCCATCGGCGAATTGGGTGATCTACGACCCAATCGCGAATCTGATGTACGTCCTCGATAGCAGCCCATGGAACCCGAATTCGAATTTGAGCGCCATTTCTCCTGTTACGAACTCCGTTACCGCTAAAATCGCGTTCCCGACAGGCTGCTTTGCAAACTGGGACGCGTTCGACCCCGGAAATGGTCTCGACTATGTTACCCTCTCGTATTGTAACGAGGTCGTGGTTATCGACGCAACGACTACGTCCATAGTCGGCACCATCCGTGTGGGCAACAATCCGCTGGGCGTGGCCTATGATCCAATCGATTCCAGAATCTACGTAGTCGACTGGTACGGACTTGGTTCTAACGGCTGCAGCGCGGTGACCGTCATTTCCGGAATGACCGTGCTCCAGAACTTCTTCATCGACAAGGGATGTGGGGATGGAGCGGTCGCTTTCTACCCGCCGACGGGGATGCTTCTCTTTACTAACGGAGTGAACTTTGTGATCTATCGCGGCTCGCAGGCACTCGAGAGCGTCAATTTTCCGGGCCTTGCGGCCTTTCCCTTCTACGACCCGAGCAATGGACAAATGTACATTCCGAATAGCAACAACGGCGTGGTCCTGGATGTGAATGGACCGTGGTTCAATCCAGTCGGTACCGTCTATTCGGGCCTGTCGGCCGGCGTCGCGGTCACGTCGCAGGGGGAGGAATACATTGCGCAATACGATTCGGGAACCGTGATAGTGATATCTGAGGCGACGAACAAGATTCTGAAAAGAATCACTGTGGGCCTTGGGCCGTACGGCGTGGTTTATGACCCCAGCTCGAACGCGATCTATGTCACCGACGAGTTGGAAGCCGAGGTATCGGTGATCAACGCGAACACTCGATCTGTCACAACGACGGTTTCCGTCGGTGTTCAGCCGGAGGGCATCTCCTACGACCCCGTGCATCATCAGATCGACGTTGCGAATTTCGCTTCCAACAGTCTGACGGTGATTAACGACTATTCCAACCACGTAACCGCCACGGTTGCGGTGGGCCGGGGACCAGTGGGGGTCGACGCGAGCACCGGTACAGTCTACGTATCCAATTCCTTCGCCGACTCGGTAACGGTAGTGTCGGGTCGCACCCACGCGGTACTCACCTCTTACAAGGTGGGGGCCAATCCCCAACTATTGGTCGTGGATCTAGGAAAGCTATTCGTCACGGACGCCGGGTCGGGAAGGATTACCATCATCAATCTAGCATCGGGACTCACCATCAGGACGGTCGACATCGGAGGCGACCCGGTGGGTGTAGCCGCGTACCGTGGGAGCGTTTACGTTGCAGACCCCGGTAAGGAAGGAGTCTACGAGCTGTCGGCCGCGTCACTGGACCACCAAATCACTTTTTTGGCGAACGATCGCCCCTACTTCGTTGCGGTGGCTCCTACTTTAGGCGACCTCCTGGTAGACGACTTTCTTTCCAACAACGAGATCGTTCAGTATCTACTAGCTTGATGGTGTACCGAAAATAGATCGTGCTTGGCCGAGCGTCGTGCGTCCTCGAGGGGAGAAACTGCAGATACCGCCGAGCATTCGGGGGGAGATACCTTCGCATTGAACCGCCCTCTGTTCTGCGTCCCATCACCAAACCTCGCGCGTTCCTCTCCGACTAGGATCAACGGGCTTCTGGGCTCGCACGAATCTTTGTGGGGAACGCACACGATCGTCCCATTTCGAAACTTAGAAGGACCGGGAGTGCTGCGGCTTGATACCGGGTCGGTCGACCAAAAGCGCCCGAATCCTGAACGGTCAATTCGTTGCAGTCAACGGCACGCGGAATTCGGCCCGCTCCTAAAGGACCACGAGGGCCCAGGATTCATATCCATCATATCGAAGTGGAGATAGGGGCGTCGGTGTGAACGAGTCGAGAGTTACGACGAGTAGCGGAAGGTCGCCTTCAGACTTAGGGGCCTCGCCAGTCGGCCCTGGGCTGAGCGATGCCGAGGGTGATCGTGAGGCATTGTGGAGAGAGATTCAAGCAATCCCCTGGTGGCACAGGATACAGGTGGGGCCATTCGTGACCCCGGGACAAACCAGCTCTTTTGCTCAAGATTGGCTCGGTTCCTGCCTCCCTCAGAGTTTTGAGGGCCGATCCGTACTCGACATCGGGGCCTGGGATGGGTACTTCAGCTTCCTTGCGGAGGAACGTGGAGCCAGAAGGGTAGTGGCTATTGACAATCTAAAGAATCTTGAGGCGCATCCCACGGGTTCGGCCGGTTTTCAACTGGCGAAGCGGGTCCGAGGATCTAACGTTGAGTTTCATACTTTAGACGTGTACGAATGCGACCAACTAGCCGAAAAATTTGACGTTATCTTCTTCTTCGGAGTCTACTACCACCTTCATAGTCCGATCTACGCCCTCGAAAAGATACGAAAACTGCTGGCTCCGGGCGGGACGCTGTATATGGAGGGCTTAATCCGGTCGGGGAGAGATCCATCGATACTCGTTCTCAACGGCGAATTTGGAAGTTCGAACCACTCGGATCCCACAATTCCCGCGGTTCGGAGGATGGTCACGAAGGCCGGTTTTACTTCAATCAAGACCATGCAGTTCAATTACGGCGGCGGATGGGGGCCTAAGGCCTTCGGGAGTCGAATCCGGCCGCGTTTGTGGGGCCGAGTGATGCATGCGGCGTTCCTCCTCGGTGTTAAAAGCCCAGCCTACCGAGGATTGTTCGAGATACAATGATTCGTCGCAAGGATCGACAAACTCCATCGACCAGAGCGCTGGCCCTCGTATGGTCCAAAAACTGCTCCCGGGCAACTGACAGAATCTCAGGACGGAAAGCCGTGAGGCGATCTCGTAGGCTCTCGCGAAATGACTTGGATCCTGTCGATGGCCGCTTCACCGTGATCGATTTCCAAGTTTTTCAGCCAGGATAGGGACCCGAGTCGGGGCTCGTTGACCGGGAGATTCGAAACCAAGCACTCGGCGAGAGCGCGGAGCTTCCTTAAAGAAGTGGGCGACAGGCATTCAACCACTTCGATACGGGGGGTCGGTAGCGGTCATCGCGTCGCTCGGACTCGGATCAAAGTAATAGATTGGCGGGCGGACCATGGCACGTTTCTTTGGCCCCAGCCGACGCAAAAACCGAGATTGACAGCTGAACTCGCTGACTCCCGTTCCGCAACGGGGCAATAGTAAAGCCACGTTGCTCTCCAAACGTACCATAAATGAGGGTGGTATCGTTTGGACGGCCGTTGGTACAACCCCGATCAGCAGATGGGCTCGGTCAGAATCGAACCTGTTCCTTTCGGTGTGTGGACCCACTCAGGCAACCCTACCGGGGAGAGAGTGGCGAGGCTCTCCGCTCTCCGATGCGGCAGCGTTGATTCTCGGCCCATTTCACTCGATTTTTGGGACTATCGGCAGCACTCTGAATCGGGTCCAAATGGGGGCAAGACACTCCCGCAAAAACGACTGCTTGAAGGGCTCCGGAAGAAGCAAAGGGTGTGTGGGTGGGGGAGACTGCCCCCCGCCTGTAAATCGAAGCAAGCAAGCTATAAGTAGAGGGGCAAGGTTCGGCGCCGAGTTCGCCGATAGGGAATGGGATCAGGGAGCGGTGGCATCGTTGGGAAATCGAACGTTGCGACTCGCGTTTTGGCTGCTCCTCGTCGTATTCTTCACGTCGACCTTGATGGGCACGCCCTTGACCCGAGCCGCGTCCCCCAACTATGTCCTGGTCGGCTACGTGACCCAATCTTCAGGTGCCGCCTCCCTCGCCGGCGTGACGGTCGACCTCATGTCGCAGGCGACCCACACGGTATACACGACCACGACCCTTCCGGGAACGAGTGGGCAGTTCAAATTCACGCTCACGAACACGCAGGGGGCGCTCGCGCCGGGTTGGTGGGGAGTCTGGGTCCCACCGCAGGCGAACGATAGTCTCGTCGGCTGCTCGCCCTGTGCCGTACAACCCCAGAACCCGAATCCCGTGTTCGCCTATCAAAGCGCGCAGACGTTGACGTCCTCCAGCTCGCCGGTAGAGATCACGGGCGTCACCCTCAGCGCGTACACCTCGGCCCTGACGGGAACAGTCGATTACCTCGGGTCCCCGTACGCAGGCGCGATCGTTCAACTCCTCAACCCCAGCTACGACAATTTTGCCTTGGGGAACAACACGTCCACGGCGAGCGGAGCGTTCTCGCTGAAGGTCCCCGTGGGGACGTACGTGCTCGAGACCATCGTGCCGGGCCCGACTTCCTATTACAACTACACCAGGGTGGTCGTCACCAGCGGCTCGCACGCCCTCGGGGTCATTAGCGTCGACAACTACATCGTATCGGG
>JBAQJJ010000020.1:0-19184 GCA_049300255.1 Thermoplasmata archaeon | reverse complement strand
CGCTCCGGGCGCTCCACGCGAAACTCCGGGACCTGGACGCCGGCGAGTCGTTTGCGAGTGTAGTGGCGCGGTCGAGGCCGGTCTGACCCAGCCGCGCGGTCGTCTGGGGGGGTCGCATGTTCGAGTTTCGATTGCGGGTCCTGGATGCCGGGGACGGTTCATTCATCGGCGTTGTGGAGGGCTTCCCTGAAATCCTTGTCGCCGGGACCTCCGCGAGCCAAACCGAAGCAGACCTGACTCGCGCCCTTGCTGAACTTCTTGAACGAGGGCGTGATCCCGAGGCGACTCGACTTCAACTTGACGATTTTCCGACTGTGCGGGAATTCCGGCTCTATCTGAGTCCGAGGACTCTGTAGTCAAGCCCGCCCTTCATCTTGGACTGGGCGAGTGCCTATCGCAAGGAGCTTGCTCGAGGCTGGCGCGCCTCGGGAAATTTCCGGCGAAGCGAATCTATTCCCAGACTTTGAGAGTGGGTTGAGGTGTTACGCGACCGATTCCAACTGTAGGGAATTGCGTGCTCTGCGGGGGCAGGACCCTGTGCGTCGCCTTGAACCCACGCCCACCTTTCGGCACTAAGTCGGTTGGTATCGAAAGCTGCAGGTCGACTTCCTGCTGGGTCATTACAGGGAAACCGTGTCGCTCGTTCTGATGACTGAGGGCCTTGCCGCTGACCATGCAGTCCGCGACGAAGCGCAGGTGGCCTTCGAGCCTTTCCGAGTTGAGAGGAGCAACTTCTCGCCAACTCTTGTCAATTCGATTCCGCGCGTGCTCACAAATTCCGGGATCGGCTTCGAACCCGATGCTGTTTCGACCGAGAGCGATTGCGGCCAGAGTCATGGTTCCGGTCCCCACGAACGGATCCAAGACTGTGTCACCTTGGATGGAGTACATTGCGATGAGTCTGGAGGGAAGCTCTATTGGAAACGCCGCGCTGCGTCGATTAATGTCAGAGTCGTTGAGCCGTTGTCTTTCGCCTTTGAATTCCCACAAGTCGCTAAACCATTGGTTTCGCTCTTCCCAGAAGAAGGCACTACATCGACGTCTCTCGCTCGCTTCCTTAGATTGAAATTCCCGTTTCCCACCCTTTCTATAGATCAGGACATATTCGTGCTCAAGCGTGACGTAGGCTCCGGCCGGAAGCATACCGGAGCCCATGAACTTGTTTGGCGCGTTGGTCTGTTTTCTCCAGATGATGGTGGGCAGTGCGTTCAACTTCAGATCTAGACAGGTCTGGGCTATACGGGCGTGATTTGGATACAGACAGAAATTCCCCCCAATCGTTCGAGTCGCGTCGCCGATGTTGACGCAGAGTATTCCACCTTCACGCAGCACTTTTACGCAGCTCGACCAAACCTTATCGAGGATTGCATGCATTTTCTGGAAGGCGGCCACACCCGCCGAAGATTGGAGAAGGCTCTCGATTTCGGGATCAAGTTTAGCGAAAGATGTGTCCCACATTTCGATCATGGGGTAAGGAGGCGAGGTGACGACGAGATCTACACTTCCCGGTGCAACTCCGCCCAAGTCGCGGGCATCAACGCAGACCAACCTGTGCTCTGTGCCGAACTCTAAAGTGCTTGATTCCAACTCTATACGACCCGCCGATTGGTAACTGCGTGAAACCTCTTCAGACCATCGGGCGGTAGAAAGAAGATGGAGGTCGCCTGTCAGCCCCGGGATGGCCTCGGGGGAGGATTCTGGAGTATACCGGCTTCCCCTCTCTGAAGTCGCGGGTTTGGTTGCGGGCAATCCACCGGTCTTCCCAAAGTACGCGACCCAGATAATGAATCTCGCAAACCAGACGGCCCAAGGGACTCGACCCAAGGTTGTCGGGCAAATGTCGGAGCTGGTCCAAGCTTGCTCTGAACGAACCTATGAAGGCTGGGTGAAATGGTACGAGACTGAGCATCCGACTGCAATCTCGGACGCAACCGAGAAGATCTGGGCGCAGGTCCAGAGGTACCAGGCCACCGCCCAGCTGATCGACAAGGAGATGGTCCAAGAATGGGTTCGCGACCTCGTTCTTAAAAAGACCTTTGTCGGGCTGAAAACACAAGACGCCGTTTTGGAGGTCCTGAGTAAGCGTCTGAAGCTCGGTCCCGTGAGAAGGGCCAATCCATCCGAGGAGGCCCAAGGCATCGACGGATTCTTCGGTTCCACTCCTGTGTCAGTCAAGCCCGAAACATACAGATCCCAAATCCTTCCGGAGAAGATTGCTGCCCCTATCGTGTATTATGACAAGAATGACAATTCTCTCGTGATTGACGCACGGGAGTTGATCAAAGTTCTACGCGTCGGCCCAGGCAGACCGCATCCTGCGGCAAGATAGCTCTCCTGCGCGCGCTCATCGCGTTCCGCCATCGGCCGCGCGTCTCCTTCGCCTGAAGCCCGCAGAGCCGCCCGCTCACGTTGCGGTTGGACCTTTAGAGGGGTCCCACAATCCAAGAGGTCAATCATCCATCCTATGGGCGCACGAGATGTAACCGGCTGCCACTGCACAATGACAACACCGTTCCGGTCACGGATTTTCCTTAGCGGCGGCCTCTGGCGAGGTCCCGAACGTCGAGCCATGATTACGGTCGAGCGAGCAGTTCGGAAGCTCGGCTTTGACCCGTATCTGGCGACCCGCGAGCAGACCCTAGCTGGCCTGAATGAGAACATGCTCCGCCGTCTCGAGGAGTCCGAGTACTTCCTCTTCGTGGACTTCACGCGCCCCCTCCCAAAGAAGGCTTCTGTGCGGAACGTCAGGTGGGGCTTTCCTCGATCACTCTACTCGCATCAAGAACTCGCCGTTGCGACCTACCTCCGCTTGGACCCGCTTATTTTCCAAGAAAAACGAGCATTCGATGCGGGCGATTCCTCCGAAGGTTTCCTCAGGTTCCTCCAGGGGAATTGTACGACGTTCGACAATAGAGCGACTCTCTCAAAAATCGTGACGCGCGAGATAAACCGGAGGCTCAAGCACAAGATTTGGAAGCGAAACTGGAAGCGTGGCGTCTTCCTCCGCTTAGCGACACCCCACACGACAGAAGCGCGCGATGCGGACCTTGGCGGTGCAGAAACTCGGTACTTCCACATGGAAATAGTGAATGGAGATTGGCGGAAGACTGCTTGGCATTGCGCAGTCCATGTCACTCGGGTGGAGTCGCTGACGACCAACAAAGTGTGGGAACCTCGCCCGGTCGAGCTCAAGTTCGACAGCGTCCGCGCAAGCGATGTTCTGATCCCGGCGGGAGGGCAGCGGAAGTTCGCAATCTTACGTATGCCATACGATGTCTCCAAACTCCGGCGATTCGTCAAACCCCCGCACGCGCGATCCCACGCACTATTGGACTTCAACGTCTTTCTCAGTGACTACCTGGGTACCTACGCCGAATATTTGCTCGGCGGACCAGACACATACGAAGTAACTCTGCGAGTGTCTACAGACTTGTTCGCGGAGGCCTACTTCCGGGTCAGGATACACGTCGGAAAATCCCCCCAGAGCAGCTGGGTCCGGGTTACCCAATGACGCCATGGCCTGAGGCAAGGCGGAGCTCAGCAAGAACTGGCTGGAAGGGCGAATGGACCAAATCATCTGGTCCGAGGGCGGGACGGGATTTCGAATGACTCGTCGAAAAGCCTACATTGTCGAAGACAGCGGAATAGGCGAAGCTCCAGCCGGGCCAATCGTTCGTTTCAGGCTTCTGTCCGAGGACGAGGGGGCGGCCATCATCCGGCACCTCGGGAGTTACCCCACCCTCTCTATGGAATCATATCGCGGGATTCCGTTGTCTGGTTATTGGACTTCAACATCGTCGGAGGGATCCGGAAGACCGTCGCCGGAAGAGGCACGAGTCGGTGTATACACGATTCTTGACGGGATGGACCCAGTCCGAGAAGGCGAGAAGATCAATGTGGTAGGTGGCCTTTTCGCGATGGGGATGCTCGCCGCGCAGGCTGAAGTCCGGGCGCGTTGGGGAGGTAAGGTCCGTTCTCCCGAGTTCGCCAAGCAGCTTCCGGCAATGGAGCCGCCCCTCCCGACAATTGTTCAAATTGAGTTGTAGTTCGGGCTTGCCCCCGCGCTCATCGCGGTCCTGTCCTCGACCGCGCGGGTCGCGATAATGCTCGCGCGGGAGGCCGCGGCCGCGCGAGCTTTATCTGCGACCCGGCCGTCCTCGTCGCTCGCATCACTCCTCGGGCGGCCTCCGCGCTCACTCCGTGTCGATGACCGCGATGAGGGTCCGCTTCAGCGTTGCCACCCCGCCCATGGTGCATCCTTGATAGAACAAGATTGAAGGGTACTGGAGTCCTCCGACTCCCGTGAGCCGAGTCGCCACGTTCGACCCCATTCCGCCTGCGTATTGGGACGACACGGCCGGGTCTTGGGGAAGGCAGGTCTACGATAAGAAGGGAGCCCACCAATTCCAATACTACGAAGCGGACGTACTCATCTCATCAGTTTTGAAACGGGGTATGATCGTTCTGGAGATCGGTTGCGGAACGGGGAGTAGTACCTTCGTACACGCCAAGGAAGTCCGGCGCCTCGTCGCCACGGATCTTTCACGCGGAATGATCTCAAAGGCTCTCAAGAGTGCTGCCCGCCAAAGAACTCGTCGCCGTCTTCGATTCGCGTTGGTGGACGGTTGTCATCTGCCCTTCAAGGACGCGACCTTCGACGCGGTCTTCAGCAGGGGCGTAGCCCTGAGTTATGTTAGGGATCCCGGACGGTCGCTCTCCGAGATCTATCGGGTCCTGCGTCCCGGCGGGCAAGTCGCAATGGACGCCATGAACCACCTGCTCGCGTCAACAGGTCGCAGGTTCCGCACGGTTAGGACAATCGGCGGAAACCCTGCCTATGTCGAACAGTACAACGACGGCGACTTTCAGGTCCGTCGGGTCTTCTATCTGCGCCCGAAGGCGACACTGGTCAAGTACACTCATGGGTCGAAGGTTTTCAAGAGCCGCCCGAGGACACTCGCCCGACAGACCCTGCGAGTAGAGCAGATGCATGCGCGGTACTTCCCGGAGTCCACACTTCGTCGGCTTGCGGGAAGGGCGGGCCTTTCGAACATTCAGATCATACCGCTCGGGCAAATGTACAGAATCCTGATGGTTGACAACAAGGCGCTGTATGAGTTCGCGGTTCGGAATAGACGAGCCCTCTCGAGGCTTGCGATTGAGCTACGAGACCACTTCAAGGTGAGTAGTGGGTTCCATCTGATGCTGATGGGTACCCGTCCCCCTGGTTGATCAGGAGTCCGCCGCCGGACCCTCTGTTGCGCGCTCGCCTCCTCGCTTGTCGCGGTCAGGGTCATCTATCGCGCGCCCCTGCATCATACTCGCGATCTTCCCGCTCTCGACCGTTCCCTCGCTCGCCCCGGCGAAGATACTTAGAGGCGGTTCAACGGTCGGAATGTCGAATGCTTTACTACGCCATCATACGCGGGCCGTTGGGTGTCGGCAAGACCACCATCTCTGCCGCGCTCGCGAAATCTATCGGCGCAGTCGTCGTTTCCATCGACCAAATAGCGGACAGTGATTGGGATGGTGGATCGGTCCGCCTCTACGTAAACGCCAACCGGATTGCCGCGGCCCGAGCGCGGAGTTCCCTTGCCCATGGGACTCCGGTCGTATTCGACGGGTGTTTCTATTGGAAGACCCAGATTGCCGACCTGGAGAGACGCCTGCTCTACCCTCACGAAGTGTTTACGCTCAAAGCCCCGCTTTCGGTGTGCATTGCGAGAGATGCTAGCCGCTAGGTTGTCCACGGTGCTGATGGCGCAGAGCAAGTCTACCGGAACGTCACACGCTTCGAGTACGGGGTTGCTATAGACGCCACGCAGAAGATTCCGACCTCTGTGAAGGAGTTTCGCTCGCATCTGCCTCGCAGTTGAGTCCGTCTCGGAGCGCGTGGATTTCGGTCCTCCCGGGGCCGCGCGTCCCACCTCAAACCCGATGTTGTGCGGAATCCTACCGTTCTCTCGCCACGGTCGGAGAGAAGTTGTGCATGGATTTGAGGAGCCGATAGACCAATGCTACCGGCATTCCACCGACGTTGAAGGGACAGCCCTCGACCTTCGTAACGAACTTCGAAGCAAGCCCCTGTATCGCATACGCGCCGGCCTTGTCAAACGGCTCGCCGCTCGCGATGTAAGATTGAATCTCGGAATCGGTCAAGGGACAAAACGACACCGAGGTTGTTGCTACTTCCAGCGCCTCTATCTTCTCAGGGGGAGATAGGAGACAGACCCCGGTCAGGACTCGATGGGTCCTTCCGGAAAGACGTCGAAGTATCCCTGCTGCGTCCTGCTCGTCAGAGGGCTTCCCCAAGATTGCGCCGTCTAACTCGATCGTGGTATCCAGGGCCAACACGACGCTACCCAGCTTGGCGGTCCGTGCGACGTGAAGAGCCTTCTCTCTCGCGAGGCGGCTCACGTAATCGCTCGCCTTCTCATCGGGGTGGATGGTCTCGTCAATCCCCGCGGCCTGAACCACGAAGGAGATTCCGGCGCTGCGCAGCAGTTCTCGCCGCCTCGGACTGGCGGAGGCCAAAATCAGCGCCACACTCGCCCAAGCATGGCTTGATAAAAACGGAGTTGGCCAGCAGACTGGGGGCAAACCTCGTGGGAGGAATTGGTCCACGCAATCCGGGTCGGGTCATCCTTGAGGCTTCCTCGCGCTAGCCCCCGCGCCTGTCGCGGTCACGCTATCGGCCGCGCGCACCCTTCTTGAAGTTCGCGCGGTGCGCGGCCGCCCGCGTGAACATCAAGAGGACACGGCCGCCCTCGCGGCTCACTTCGCCGCTCGGTCGCCTCAAGCTGGCCGAAGGAAACGGGAAATCCCCCGGACCTGCTCGGGCGTCAACCGGACCGTCTGACTCCCTCCCCAAGTTCTTATGTCGACATAGTTCGGGCCGACCCACTTGACGGCCGTCCACTCCACGGTCCGACGATAGAACGGGAACACGAGGCGAATCCCGACAGGTGAGATTCCGAGGCGACGGACGATGGGGTATCGTGTCGGAAACAGCAGCGAGAAGAACAGCCCGACGATCAGGGCAAGGAGAACGGTGGACTCGAGCCAATTTGGGAGCGCCGGAACCGGCCAGACACGAGTCAAGTTCAGCATCGAGACGATGTTCGTGAGGAACACCGCGCAGGCGATAATGAGAAGGACGCCGGTGATAGCTCCATACAGAGCCGCATGGCCACGGTCACCCTCCACCCACTCCCAGGGCGGTTCTTCAGGCATCTACTGGCCTCGCACACGAGATACACTCCGGTACGGCATTAAGCCAGTGGACGACTCCATCGCTTGCGGGAAGTGGTTTGTCGCGAGGGTGCGGAATAGATCTCCACCCCCTTGGGATCCTGTCCACGCTCCTCGTCGATGGTCTTCGTCCCGGGCGCTGATTGCCGTCTCGCTCCCGGTCGCGCGCTCCCCACACTAAGGTCGGAGACGCTCGCTCGGACGGGCGTCCTTCAATCGGTTTCTGGTGCGGGCCCGGTCAGGTGTTGCTCCGGCTCTGTCGGAGACCCGACCAATGGTAGTAAGCGATAGTCCCGCCTAGCAAGATCAACATGCCCCCGGCGGTTTCGGTGACATCGATTGCTAGCCCGGTCCAAAATGACGTGGGATAGTTCCCGGTCGAGTTGGCCCAGAAACTGAAGGTGAAGATGGCCGCGACCATGACGATGCCCGCCACGACAAGCGCGAGGCTGAGGCGGTAGTCGCGCCTCCAAGCGGCGACTATGGACTGCTCTGACGCAGCCGTGTTTTGACCGGCCAAGGGCACGCTCGTACTAGTGACTCCGTGGGCTTGTAGGCTTCTATCGAGCAAATCTAACGAGGACGGTGCGCACGGCGTCCAGCGAACTCGATCCCGGTCCTCTCAAGGCGTTTAGGCGCTCGCGCTCCTCGCGGTCAGGTCATCGAACGCGCGGGTCGCTGATACAGCTCACGCGCTCAGAGCCGATCGCGGTCCCCCCTCGGACGCGCCCGCCGCCCACTAAGGCCCCGGCTCGTCCTCCCAAACCACTACCTGGAGCTTGGGCCAGCACTTGGCCCAGCGTTGGACTTTGGCTGCGTATATTTCCTTGGTGATCTGCCGCTTGTTAGGTCGAACGATCATTCCGAATAGATCCGTCAGCCCAAACGGAGAGTAGATGGTAAAACTCCCATTCTTTTCCTTTCTAACGCCGATGGCAGTCCCGGTAGACGGCCAAGATGCGATCCCGTCTTCGACGGAGGAATACGGTTTGATCGCGTACCCGAAATGGTCTGAGTACCAGAGGTGAACCCTCGCCTCATTAGCCACGTCGATCTCGACTTTGAGGTCCTGAAGGAGCTTCTGCGCATCTCGTGCGTGAGCCTCCTCCGCCTCACCCGAAAAGTCGGAGGAGTCGAAGTAGACCAGGTCGTAATCTTTGATGTTCGCGGTCGGCGGGAAACCGTGCAACTCGTTCCACACGGTTTGCGCGATGCACCCAGCGCCAAGATACCAGTTCGGCAGCCACAACCCCGGGGCGCGGTCGAGAATTTCAGTGAGTACATTGTTCCTCACTAACGTTGATTCAAGGCGCCGCTCCAGTTCGGCGTCACGGCTTCCGAGGCGGGCGCTCATCGCGGTCGCTCCTCGACCGCACGGGTCGCAGATAAAGCTCGCGCGGCCACGGCCGCCTATCGGATTCCCAGCAGCACACACATGCCTCGTGCCTGCCATGACACGGAGGTCTGACGGAAGCCGGCATCTCGTAACGCCCGCTGGTGAGTTTCGAGCGATACGGGGATCTTCGGTCCGGTAGTTCTCCTCGGAGGCAACGTACCTGGCATTCGGATCTGGCGTTCGCTGAGAGCTTTACTCATCGATGGCTCGGCGCTCAGTGCTTCCCACCATTTCGTCCAGCCCCTCTTGAAGTCACGAGTGTCCAGACTGGGCCGAACTCCACTCGGTGACCGTTCGACGGCTCGCCCGGGTGAGCCGACTCGTCCCTTTGATCGGCTGGAGGGGAGAAAATCGCCGTTGAGGAAGAGTCCTCCAGGGCGCAAGACCCCTCGAAGATTGGAGTAGAGGGCGCGGATCTCTTCCTTTTCGAGCCAATGTAGAGCCAACGACGAGACCACCGCGTCGAAACGCCGGACTGGAAGATCCGTAACCCAGTCTTTCTCCCTGAGGTCGGCCAGGACCCATCGGAGGCGCTTACTGTATCGGTTGAGGGCTACCGCACCCACTCGCAAGAGTACTGGATCCGTGTCGAGAGCGACAACCCGACACTTCGGAAAGCGCCTGAGAATCTGTGCGGTCAGCGGCCCCGGGCCGCAACCGAGGTCGAGAACACGGAACTCTCCCCGAAAGTGGACGTAGAGATCACCGAGGATGGCGTCCATCCGACCTGTACGAGCAGGGTCTACCGTTTTGGAGAAGAGCGGATCCCACTTTTCGAGGAGATTCTCGCAAACCCGGCTTAGACCCTGACTGTTGCCGCTCGTATCGCTTGACACCACCGCGACCGGGACCCGCATGCAACTTCGCGGGCTTTACGATGGCGCGTCGGCGGGTCCGCACCAGTCGCGCTTGTCGCGGTCACGGTCATCGGTCGCGCGCTCCCTTCTTGAAGTTCTCCCAGAGAAGTTTATCGGAACTCAACAAACTGCGGATTCCGAACGAGCACCTGCCTTCCCCCACCGGAGTGGCCGAAGGCTGGCGCAACGCGTCCGGAGCAGTTAGGCGCGCCTTCTCGGACCCTCATCTCAACGCTTGACGAGCCGCAATTCATGCTGGGCAGCGAAAGATTCTCCCGGGCGGCAAAGGAATCGTCGAAGGCGTCTGGCGTCCCCCATGGCCCTTCCCGCGCCTCGGGCTCGCAGTAAAATCGATTGAGAACGGATTCGTCCAGGCTCCGCTCACAGGTCACTGGAAGTTCAAAGGAATCGAGATCTCTCTCCGTGAGAACGCATGGGGACGTTGGTTCGGCGTTCCTACCGAGAAGAAACGCCGCCAGGGCCATTCCCCCAAGTATGCCAAGCCCGCCCACGATCGCATATCCAACCCACCTTGAACCGTCACGTGATCCGCCCGTCATCATCGGGACTAAACACCCATCGCGAACGAATAAGCTTCCCGGTGGAACCTCTTCGTCTTCGAACGTGGGTTGACGCTCATCGCGGTCCGCTCTCGACCGCGCGGGTCGCTGATAAAGCTCGCGGGGACACGGCCCGCACAGGTCTGCGTCGTGGGGTCAGAGAGGAGATTTCCAAGACGTTGTTATCGGGGTCCTTCCAAGCGTTCGAGGTGAACCAAGATGGGCCGTGCGCAGTCTGTTTCTCAGTCGAGTACACCGGCGTGAAGCCAAGTCGCCTGAGAGCCGTTTCAATCTCGAAAACACGCTTGGGAGATGGGGCGCGGAAGCCAATATGGTCTGAGATTGGGTCGCTAATCCCGTCGGTAGGGACATGAGGGGCACGTCGGGTTGTCCGCCGAGTATGGCTGACCGTGATCCACAGTGCTGTCGCCCCCTTACGATAGCCTAACCAGGCCGGGTCGGTGTGTGGGACTCGAACGAATCCCAACACTGGCAGGAAACGGTCGTAGAATCGGCGAGCTCGGGCGAGATTAGAGACCTCAAGGTTGACGTGAGCCAGGCGGATTCCGTCAGACAGCGGCATCTCATCTTGGAATGCCGCCAGTCACTTCAGCGTTCCGTTGACTCAGGAAGTCGAGCCGTGGAGAGCGCGGGCCTTCTGCTCCCCCCGCACGCTCATCGTAATCCCTCATCGGACTCGCGCTCCCTTGATGAAAGTCGCATGGTCGGGTTTCGTGTGTTCGCGCCCCGTTCCTGCGTCCCGCGCGCCGATCGCGGTCCTCCATCGGCCGCGCGCTCCCTTCTTGAAGTTCGCGTGGAGCACCGCGGCCCGCGCGAACATCAAGAGGGCACGGCCGCCCTCGGGCCTCACATCGGCCCTCGGTCGGCCTGCGCGCTGACCTGCGGTCCCGATGACCGCGACAAGCGCGTCTAACGCGAACTCCTTCCGCGACGCCGCCGACCGCACCGTGCTCCTGCCCGGGAGCCCCGCGACTTATGCGAACCGGGCCGCCTTACGAGCGATGGGCCTCCGCTGGGACCCCGAGCGACACCAGTGGTACGGCACGACCACTGCGGAGCAGGTCCGCGTCCTAAGCGAGCAGCTCGGCCTCGAGGTTCGGTCCTTCGGGACGCTGGAGCCGCCCAGCGGGCCGAGCCCCTCCAGACCCCCGGCTCTGATTACCGTGTCCGCCAGCGTGTCGGGGGCGGTCCGGGGGCCGGATCCTTCCCGACGACTGCATGACGGGTCGCGCACGCACTTGGAGTCACGAATCGCGTTCGCCGGCGCGGACGAGGACGCGGAGGAGATTGCGACCCCGACGTGGAGATTCAGTCTCCTCGAGATCACGAGCGGCCTGCCCGACGACTCGCAGGAGGCGGACGAGCGCGCCGTGGCGCGTTCGCTCCGCGACCTCCGCGCCAGGGTGAAGACGACGCTGGCTGTAGTCGCGGCCACCCCGGGGCTCGCCGAGACAATTGCCCGCGATTGGTGCAAGGCGTCGCGGTTCTACGCGAGGTTCGGGGTCAGCGAGACCCAACTCAAGGAGGGCGTTCGAGACGCCATGGACGAACTTGATAGCCCATTGCAGCAATTCGAATACAGCACTCAGGGACCGGACTGGCGCACCGAGGAGCTATGACGAGCGGCTTTACTCAGGCTTACAATCTGGACACAGCCGTCGCACGACGTGTGTACCAAAACCGCCGCGTGGGGAGGTATCTCTGCGTAGCGGCCGCTGTCGGTTTCGCGATTCTCACCGCGTACGCTGCCATAGGACTGCCTCGAGCGATTGCCAAGGGATCAATTCTCTACCCTTACTTGGCTGCGTTCGCCCTAGCAGGATTCATCACGTTCTTCACAGCCGGAATCGCGATCGTCAGCGCCGGTAGGCCAGCAACTGAACTTATCCTGTCTCACGATGGGTTTGAGCTGCAATATCCCGGCTGGCCCCGCAATCTCCGTCTGAGATGGGATCATTCAAGATTCCTGGTCGTGGTGCGGGACTTTCGAGACCATCCCACTCCCGCGGCTGAAATCGTTCAGATCGAACGAATCGGACGCCTGCCATTTTGGTTGCAACCTCCGACCTCGCCATTGACCGCTGAGGCACTGCAGGCTCTCTTAGCGAAAGCTCGAAGCAAGGGCCTCACGGTTACGGACAAGAAGGGCAGTACTTTCTTCGATTTTTGGCCAAACAGTGTCATCACCATTCAACGGTCGGTGCGGTCCTGATTCAGAGGAACTCGCCCGCGACTGGCGCAAGTCGGCGCGGTTCTACGCGCGGCACGGGGTCACGGAAAGCTTGTTTCAGCGGGGAGTTCCTTCATCCGCCGTGGTGGCCGAGGGCATCAATGTGGAAGAAGTCAGTGCGTGTTCGGATTGGACGGTCGAACTCTGGGAACGTGTAAGAGCCGTGTTTCAGGCACAGCAGGCCCCGACCCCGGACGGCCTTTGGAATGGGCCCTCGCTACCCCTAGACACGCTTAAATTCTCAACCGACCATTGAATGGTTGGTAGGAAGGCGACGGGGTCAAACCCGTTCTTGCCTTCCTTCTTTCCGTCACACAAGCGAAAGCTAGCCAAGAATCAGGCTGACCTTCGCGGGAGCAAGGTAGGCGGTCCAGGGTTCCCTCCGGGAACGGAACCTAGCCCACAGCGGGTCTAGTTCCCGGAGTCGATTCGCCTTTTCCCACTCGGCTGCTTGCCACAGTTGATGCGAAACGTAGTCTGCCATCTGGAGGCAGCGAGATTGGTCGCTGCCCAGATGTTGAAAAGGCAGGATGTGTTCGAATCGAGTGACCGCGATTGCTGGGCGGCTAGCCCCCGTAATCTTGTCACCTTGCCCCCTCACTTTGGACTCCAGGGAACGCTGCGCTTCCTGCATCGCGGGCGAATCTTGATCGAGCGTGGCTCTTGAAGTGTCCCCGTGGTGTTCGAGGTGATGGTCGAGACGAGTCATGAGGAACCGAAGGACGTTAGTGGCAGGCCGTTCGGGTCGCGAGGCATTAATGCTCAAGCGATAGTTGTCTTTGTGGACCACCTGCCCGAAGAGAACGGGCGTGACGCGCAGGAGTAGATCCCTGATTTCCTCGAACAGTTCAGCGTGCCGCGGGCCCGGTAACTGGTCCCACGGGGGCTTTTGATTCACGCGAGCCGAAATCCAAGAGGCCTTGAGCTCGACGGATCGGGGTTCGCGGTCTGGGAAGAATCTCAGCACGAGCGCGTCGCAGCCGCTTTCAATTAGCTCACGTTGTCGGTCATCAACGAGAATACCGGCGATGCAGTAGTGGTCAGTGTCGCCGTGCTCCAGGAGGGGGCGATAATCGGGGTGCCCGGATCCATCCGCGTAGAAATTTAGGATGGTCACCTGCCGTCGACAGCCGCTCGCGAGATAAGCAACGCGAATGCCATCGCCCACTCAGAAGTCGGGCGTGACAGGTTTGTTGGGCTCTGCGGCGCGGGTCCTCCCCGCCTCGCGGGTCCCCCCCGCGCGGGGCTCAACACATTCTTGTTCGCCGTGTACGAAAGGAGAGTTTTTGGCTGGCACGGTCCACGAAGTCCCTACATCGATAGCCACTCTATCTTTGGCCCGACGCTTTTCCGAATCCTCTCTTCCTAATCATCCGGGCCCGTCGGGTCCGTCGGGCCCCCTAAGCGATTCTCTATCGGAGAATCGAAAGCCCAGCATCGCGGTTGGAATCTTCCGAATTTGGGTCAGTTTCGTCATCGGGCCCCCGCGTCAGGTCTACTCCGGGCCTAGCGTTCCCGGCCATCACGACAGTACCAAACCCCGAGAATTCGTAGAGGCGGAAACGAGCGCCCTTCGTCTTCACGCGTCGGCTTTTCAGGCGAAGGACGCTGAGCGCTCTGCCAATCTGCTGATCCGTGTATCTGGGCCGCTCGGTGTCCGGCAGGGCATCCCGAAGCTCCCGGAAGGTGGCTTCCGTCCTACGGGAGACCACTAACCCTCGAATCACCGACCGCATGATACGCACCAACGGATCGGTGAATGTTGCCGCGACGAGAGAATTCTCCACATCCGCCTCGTGCTCTAGGGGTTCGAAACGTGGTCCCGAATCCAGGAATGGCCAGACCTTCGCCCCCGGAATCCGATAGGGTCGGAACGAAGCGCGCCCGTCCTTCCAGACCAGGCCGATGCCATCTGTCCACAGGCGCAGGCCTGAAAAGGTATCATCGAGCAGGGCGAGCGCCCTCGGAACGCGCGACCGTTCCGGGAGAACGATCAACACACGGTTCCCTGCCGCTCGGCCCTTCTTCACGTTCCGGATCACTTGACCCGACGCCTTAGCGAGTGTCGAGCACTCCACCTCGACGTTGTAAGTTGCCGCCCCCCACTGGAACTGGCCGTCGGGGAGCAGGACGCCAGCGACTTGCATCGGAACCGTTAGCGCGATCCCGCGCGTCTCCAGAAACATTGCGAGTTCAGTCAGGGTCTCGACGTGCTCCTCGCCCTCGTTCCGGCGGTTCTGGAGCGCCCTGAGATGGAGGACTCCGCGGGGGGTGAGGCGGAGCTTCCCGTCGGCCGTCTGTCGTTCGACATCTCCATTGGCTGTAGCCAGTGCGATTGCGCCGTCGAGCCGATCCGCCGGAAGGGCAGTGTCGGTTGCCAACCCATCACGCGTCGTGGCCCCCTTTGAAAGGCTGTGGAGCGATTCTTCGACCTCCCCTTGGCCAATGAGCCAGGGCGACGCCTCCGAGTCCTCTGGCTGGGCGTATCGCCTCGAACTCCGGGCCACGGCCTCCTTCAGATCACTCGCCGGGGTGGTCAATTGAGGACTCGGCAGCGTTCCAAGCTTCAGAAGGTCTCCCAATACCGCCATCGCGACCTCGTGCGCTCGGAGCCCATCCACCAGGTCCTGAGGGTGCCAGCCGTGACCCGCCCCGTTCACGATCTTCCAGGCATCGTCCATGTCCTCCGTTCCGAGCGAGAAGAGGAGCCACGCGTCGACGTTCCCGGTCAGAGCCGCCCGCATCCTCGGTGGCACACGGTGAAGGTACTGAGTGATGGCGACGACGTGAAGGCCGAACTTTGCCCCCTCACTGAACATGTCGGCGAGCGTGGGGACCGCGTAGTTGTGTACCTCGTCGAGAACGAGATAGACCGGACGGTCGGGTCGTCCGGTTCGCTGGAGCGAAGCCCAGAGTTGGGTGAGGTAGATCGCACCGAGGAAATTTGCGCCCTCGGCACCTAGAGCGGGCTTAGAGAGATTTAGTAGCAGTAGACGGTGCCCGAGTAGTCGGTCGAACGATACCGGGTGGCTCCGCTGGCAGAGCGCGATACGGAGGAGTGGATTCGTAGCGATCTTGCCGACCTTGTCGAGCGACGACATGGTGAAGTCGTAGTTCAAGCGGGGAAGGTGATGTTCGAGGAAGTCGCGGAGCGGCCCGGGAGGGGTCGTCTTTACGAACCTCTGGAGAGCCGGTTTGGAGGAAAGGATGTGGTAGGCATCCACGAGGTTCGAACCTGGTGTAAGGGAGAGCCCTTGCACGAGCGCACGCAGGACCAGCTCGGCCCTTCCACCGATGCTCTCCTCGCCCCATGCGCTCCGTATCGCGACGAGAAGGTCGCCCGCGAGCGCTTCCGACCAGCGTTGCTGACCCGAGAAATCGCGTTCAGCTCGGTCGGGCGGTTGGATCAGAGAGAGAGGAACCGAAATCATGGTCGTATCATCTCGCGAGTACGTCGCGTGGGCGGGGTCGATTTCGATCGTGTCCGAGGCGACCTCGATAGGGAGTCGTGACACGACTCCATCTACGAGCGTTCCCGTGGGTTCGATAACGACTACGCTGGCTTCGGGTCGTTTCACAAGAATCTGCAGGATAAGGTTGAGCGCGAGCGTTGACTTTCCCGACTGGGTCCTGCCGAGAATGGCAAGATGGTTCCAATCCTGTGGAAGGCCGACGCGATGAGAGCCGCTCATTCCGACGACTAGCCGTTGGTAAGGATGTGAGACAATGGTCGCCGAAGAGACTCTATTGACAATCCGCGCAGCAGATGCCGCCAATGGCTGCATTACGAGTTCCGACCTTGGCAGCCCAGCGGGAGGCCCGGCGTACGAGCATTCGGAATAATGCGCAGACCATGGAATACTCAGTAGGTGAGCGAGTTCCGTTGCGGATACGTCTCGACTGCCCTTTTTGCTCGAGAAACGATCGATGTCATGGGTCGCGAAGGCCGCATGGAAAGGCTGTTCTTTCTTGCGCGGGATCACCTGCCAGGACCGCCACGCCGCTCCTCCAGGCGTCACCCACTGACCGAGCCATGCCGCCAAAGCGGTCAGAGCTTCGGTAGGGTTTGATCCAAGGATGTGGGTGCGCAGTTCGACGTGGTACGCCGCCTCGGCGCGGCGTGCATCCATCTCGGTCCTGAGGTCGCGAGTTTGCTGATGAGCGAGAGATTCGTAACGCGGTGAGAAGAACGACGATTCCCAGACCCAGGCCCTCCGAAACAATAGTTGAATGACCACGTCGTGATCGTGCAATGCACGCGAGCCCAGAGTCCGGAGCAGGAATCCAGCGGGATCCGCCTCAGGTCGAATTTGGAGGGGCAGGTGGTGGTGGCCTTGGAGAGGGACTGCTCGTGCGAAGAGACCCCGGCGGACGAGATTGATTGCGGGGCACTCGATGAACGATCCCGCCGCGACTCGAGGTCGCGTGTTTTCGAGATAGATGGACATCGAGTCCAGATCCGTCGCAGAATGTGATCCAAGCGTGTATCGCACGCGTCCGGCTGCCTCACGGTGGAACTCCAGCCAAAACGGGGTCGGCGAAGTCCAAACTATTGGAGGAATCTCAGGCGGTTCGTTAACTGGCGTAGGTAGGAGCAACTCTCTGTGTAGGGGGTTGTAGTCCATGCGAGTGGCGAGCCGCGCCGAGCGTGATTAGACGACCTCACCCGGCGAACGATGAGGGATGGGCAGCTTCCACCCTTCAGCGGAATGTTTCGCTTCTTAGAACCGGACTCCGTCGGCGGCATCGGTGGTGATCGGGATGGCGCAGGGAGCGATTATCTCCAAGGCGTTGACCGCATCGAAGTCCTCTCGGTCGCCATCTCTCGATTACCCGGACCGCGACGGCTGCGGGTTGACCGGAGAGTCCTTCAACCGGGACGTTTCTGGCGCCGGTTTGGAGGACACCGTGCCCGCAAGGGAGCGGTGGTGGCCCGAAGCGAGCAGAGAGTACGCGAGCGAGCAGAGGTTGGACGGTAGATGGGAGGATGTGACGGCGAGATCGGCGATTCGCTGCATCGAGGCATGGCCAGCGCGTTTCGCGGTGGCGAATCTGCCAATTCCCGCTCACGCCCGAGACGTCACCGCCGAAATGGTCCTGACCTGGAAGGCGAACCCGGTAGGCCCGGGACGACATGGCCAACTCCAACGGATGAAACAGCCCTCGGCGTTCCAAGCACTGTGGACGCTCAGGGGATTTCTGAAGTGGGCCCGGTGCCCGTTGGCGAATCGAGAGAACCTGTGGCGTGGCAAGCGGGGCGATGCGACCAATCGTCGCTGGTTCGATGGTGGAACCCTGGATCGAATGTACGTCATCGCTCCCTCCGACCGGCACCGTCTCGTGGTAGCACTGCTCGGATGGGCCGGACTTCGGCGGAACGAGCTGTGGACGCTCCTGGTCGGCGATGTGAACCTGTCGATGGACCGCCCCACGATTGTGGTCACACGCAAGGGTGGTCGCCGACAGGAACTACCGATCGCGCGAGCGGTCGCGAACGCGTTGCGACCCTTTGTGGTCGGGAGAACGGCGACGGCGCGGGTGTATCCCCACTGCTATCAGGGGATCTACAACGACGTGGAGGCCCTAGGGACTCGGCTGGGAATACGGGCGGCGCCGCACGACCTCCGGCGGTCGTTCGGCAGGGTGCTCTACTACGAGAAGGGAGTCGACGTCAACGAGATCCGGTCGCTCTACGGTCACGCCACGACGGAGATGACGCTCTACTACATTGGAGCCGTCTCCGACAAAATGCGGGCCGCCGTCCAGCGGTTCGACGACCCGCACCCGGTCCCCGTTCTTCCTGTCGCTGGGGGCCAATAATCACATGTCCCGGGGGCCGGTCTCTGACGTGCGGTCAGCTCGCCCATCACTCATCATGCATCAGCTGGTTCTAGGTATCATCATCCCGCGCGTGAGACCGCGACCCCGGCTACGTTAGAATCGGACTACTTCGGCTCCGTCGCCTCCCAATCGTCCAATTCCTTCTCGATATGAAAAATTCCGCCGACGGCACCGGCCTCGGCGAGCCGATCGAATTGCGATTCCTCGAACGTTCCGTCGACCCAAACCGGGCCATCCGATCCAAGTTCCTTGATCAGGGACCAGTCGGGGTCCGTGCCGCGAGGAGAGATCACCAAATCCGAGAGGCCGAGATCGCGTGCGGAGCGGGCCAGCGCCCGTGCCCCCTCGGCCCTCCACGTGGGATCCGAGGCAACCAAATGGCCCTCGGACATCTCGATCTCGAAAACGAGGTCCGTTGATAGCTTCCATGCGCGCCGCAGCTCGCGCGCGTTCCGCAGATACGCGGTCGATAACACCGCGCGCCGAGCTCCTGTCACCAAGATATCGATCACTTGCTCCGCGGTTGCCGAGCCGGCGTCCACCCAGACTTCGGCGTCCCGAGCCAACTCCTGGAGGTAGTCGAGCTGCGGCTGGTTACGCTCGATCCCGTCGAGATCAACGACGTACAGCATTCGGTATTTCGCGGTCAGTCGGTCGACCACATCGAACAAGTCGAACGGTTTCCCGGCGGGATCCAGCGCGACCTCGGGACCTGTGGGTCCCGGTCGGCAGATCCGACCCTTGCGCAGGAGCACGCAGGGTGTGAGCCGGGGAGTCGTGTTTCCCGCGCGAGGCGGTGTGGGCATCAAAGGGCCGAGGCCTGGGCCCGTATCTCCTTTCGCTCCGCCGTCTACGAGCCTTTTTGGCCACTGCCCGCTTGGGGAGTTCGCCAGGAGGCGGAGGGCAGCTGACGGTGGCGGTGACCGGCAACGGCACCCTGCTGAGGAAAGTCCCCTCTCCGGGGATCGCGGGGGCGGGCGGGAGCCCGCCGGGCGAGAGCGTGAGCAACGGAGCAGCAACGACACAGC
>JBAQJJ010000019.1:0-15140 GCA_049300255.1 Thermoplasmata archaeon | reverse complement strand
GCGAGCACGTTCGAAATATTCTGATCTTCCATGAAGATCGTGATCACGTGACGGATCGGGGTCGGATAGGCCGGTCCTGAGGCAACCGAAATGGCGGGAGACGTGTTGCCAGGGCTCGGTGGGCTCGGGGCGGCCATTGAGACGGAGCTGAGCAGGAATAGCAGCGCTAAGCCGCCCGCAATGGGCCCAACGAGGCCGCCTCTCGCTCGTCCAGCGCCCCCGTGTATTAGACCTCCGGGGCGGTCCGGCGTCCGCCTCTTCGAGCCTACCCCATCTGAAGGTTTCCTACTCGCCATGCTCTCGTTGCCTCCGGAAAGCCGCCGACAAGCCCCGTCAGCGGCCGGCTTAAAACCCGTAACTAGGCGGCTGCCAGCGGGTGCCGGGAGCCCGATCGACCGCCCGTCTCTCATATCGCCCAATCCTCTCGTGGATCCAGTCCTCGACCGGCTCCGGTTGGCCCCGGTTCGTGGAAAGGGTTCAGGTCGGGGGATTCTGCTCGGGGGGAGCTGCGGGCGTCTCCTTCGGGCGCCGCCGCGACAGCAATGCGACCAGCACCCCGATGATCGCCAAGATCACCACCAAGATGATGATCCAGTCCAGTGTCGACAACCCACCGCTGGAGCTACCCCCCGTACTGGGGGTCGCCGTGTACGTCACCGATTCGGTGGAGCCCAATCCCTGGATCGTCACGGCCCCCTTCTCGGGGAAGACCGTGTATCCCGTTACGTTCGTGGGAATGAAGGTGTAGGACCCGTTCCCGAGTTGGAACACGATCGACGTGGTGGTCGAGCTTTGCACGTTGCCATTCACCGAGACCGACCAGCTCGTACCCGAGGGTAAACCGGACTCCGTAAACGTCAGCGCGAAGGTCGGGGGCGCGCTGAAGACGATCGTTTGGGTTGCCGGCGCCCCGTTCACGGGGATAGTCCCGGACGGCGGATTCGCGCTGTAGCCGGTGACGGCTCCGACGGTGAAGGCGTAGTTGCCATTTGGTTCACTGAAGACGATGGTCGACGTGGTCGACGAAAGCACCGATCCGGAGAGCGTGACGGACCAGTTCGTCCCCGAGGCCAACCCCGTTTCAGTAAAAGT
Organism: Thermoplasmata archaeon; assembly: GCA_049300255.1. Taxonomy (GTDB): domain Archaea; phylum Thermoplasmatota; class Thermoplasmata; order Lutacidiplasmatales; family UBA184; genus Lutacidiplasma. Next base: position 14,048 of record JBAQJJ010000019.1, on the reverse strand, counting down.
CACGCTGTAGGAAGGAGGCGTAACCGCCGTGAATGAGATCGATAGTTCGACGGGCGCGCCCTGCACGACCAGATTACCCGAGGTAAGGTTCGCGGTGAAGCCCGAAACAGCTCCGACGGTGAATGAGTAGCTGCTGTTGACCTCCAGGAACACGATCATGTCGGTCATTGAGGACTCCGGAGTTCCGTTCAAAGTGACCGACCAAGAGGTCCCACTCGGCAGTCCGGTCTCCGTGAATGTCACCTCGAATGTAGCCCCCGTGAAGTGGGCGGTTTCATTGATGGGTCCGTTCATGGTCACGTTGGCCGAATCGTTCGGCCCTGTATAGTTCCCGGAGCCCATTCCAGTCCAGTTAGAGAACGTGTAGCCGTTAGCGGGCCCTTCTCCGATCACGACCACGGCTGCGGCTGGGAACCATCCGCTGAGGGGGGTCGTCGAACCGCCGACGGTGGGGCTCGCGGAGGTGTTCAGTAGATATTTCGTAGTGAACACGACGTTCTCAGAGATATTGGCCCCGTGCATCCGGATCGGTCCAAAGTCCGCGAGGGTCGGGACATATTCGACTCCGTAGCCTCCGCTGGCCACCAAAATCTGGAAACTGTAGGTCCCATTGTAGAGCGGGTACCGGAAGAAAGTGTTCGTCGAGTATCGGTCAGTGGTGGGGGTTTGGCCGTAGGACAGCAACCGGCTCGTCCAATTCGTTCCGGCCGGTAGCCCGCTCTCGGTAAACGTAATTGTCCATGCCCGGAGGAAGGTCACGTTGACCTGGACGCTGGAAGCGAGAACGTGTACAGTCCCGCGACCAGGGTCAGAAGCCCACTCCGGCCAGGCCTTTCCGCCGATCGTAAAGCTCGTGGGTAGGACCGTCCAGTTGAACGTACCATTCCCGGTCGGCCACGAAACGGAGGTCGTGTTTGTATTGGTGTGATTGCCCATGTAGACGCCCGTCCACTTGGTTCCGTTGGGTAGTCCGCTTTCGTTGAGGGTGAACGTACAAACACACGCATCCGAGTGGATTCCTCCCGCCGAACTCAACTCCGGCATGGCGGAAGTCGTCGAGGCCAGAAGAGTGGGAACGAGGAACGACGCGAGCACCACGATCACGGCAAGTGGGATCAAGGGGTGGAACCGACCTCGCGACCGCGTGCTCGACCTCAGATTGGCTAGCGCACTCAACGTCCGCTCATGGCCGCTCATCGAATCTACCCGGTATCAGGGTCCCGAACCCTGGCGTGGAGGGGGTAGTCTCATGGGTATATACACGTATCCATACCTCGTTTTGGCGGCGTCTCGGATTCTAAGCAAGAGGAGGAAAACGGCCGAGGAAGTACGGGCGAAGGGAAGGGACTCTCCCGAGCCTTTCCCGGGTTCTGATATTGCGACAGGCCGATGGGCGCGGGGCGCTGCCATGAGAGTCTCCTCTCCTTGGCACGATTTGGGAAGGCAATCCGCGGCCCTGAGACCTAGAGTCCTATGGCTTGGGATTCTGCTCTGGTTGGACAACCGGAGCGGGTTTCCGGCCCCGCGACGTCAGGACCGCGACGATCGCGGCAACGATCGCCAAGATCACCACCAGGATGACTACCCAGTCCAGGGTCGAGAGACCCGAACTCGCACCGCTACCCGTCGTAGAGATGGAGTACGTGACCGCTTCTGTCGCGCCCTGACCCTGTATCACGACCGTACCTTTGAGGGGAAAGACCGTGAATCCGGTCACGTTGTTGGGTGTGAAGGTATAGGAGCCGTTGGCCTCCGTAAACACAATGGACGTCGTCGTGGAGCTTTGCGTGGCCCCGTTGACCGTGACCGACCAGCTCGTACCAGCGGAAAGTCCGGTTTCCGTAAAGGTCAGCGCGAAGGTCGCGGGAGGCGTGAAGACGATGGTTTGGAAGGCCGGGCCGCCGTTGACCGCAATGTTGCCCGAAGCCGGGTTCGCGGTATAGCCAGCAACCGCTCCCACGGTGTATAGATAGCTCCCGCTCTCCTCGCTGAAGACGACCGTGGCGGTGGACGAACTCATCAGCGATCCGCCGAGCGTCACCGACCAGCTGGTCCCCGAGGTCAAACCCGACTGTGTGAACGTCACGTTGTACGAGGGTGGCACAACGACCGAGAACACAACGGCCTGAGGCACGGCCGCTCCGCTCACCATAACACTGCCCGTCATCGGGCTGACGGTGTAGCCAGCGACCGCGCTCACGTTGAACGCATAGGTGTTGTTGACCTCCGAGAACACGATCGTGCTCGTGCCCGAAGATTCGAGGGAGCCATTCAACGTCACGGCCCACATCGTCCCTGAGGGGAGCCCGGTTTCGGTGAACGTAACGTCAAACGTGGCCCCGACGAATTCGGCGGTTTCATTGATCGGAGAGTTCATCGTAACGTTCGCGGAATCGTTGGGCCCCGTGTAACTGCCGGAGCCGGTCCCGACCCAACTCGAAAAGAGGTAGCCGTTCGCCGGTCCTTCTCCGATTTGAACCACGGTTGCCGCGAGAAACGATCCATTCGTTGGAGTCGCAGTTCCGCCCGCGACCGGACTCGAGAAAGTGTTCAACGTATAGTAGATGTTGAACACCACGGTCTCGGTGAGATTCTTCCCTTTGAGCTTGATAGGTCCGTAATCCGAAATCGTCGGCACGTACTTCACTCCGTAAGCGCCGTTCACGTTGAGGACCTGGAAGCTGTACGTTCCGTTAGCCAAGGGATAGTGTACGTTCGCGTTGGTCGAGTAACGGATCGTTTCCGGCGTGCTCCCGTATGCCAAGATCCGTGAAGACCAGTTGGTACCCGTCGGGAGCCCGGTCTCGGAGAGGGTGATTGTCCAAGCGGGCATGAACACCACGTTGACCGACTCCGAGGTAGCGATGATATGGATGGTGCCGCGCGCGGGGCTCGGGGCATACTCCGGCCAGGCCGTCCCGCCTATCGTGAAACTTGTTGGGAGAACGGACCAGTTGTACGTCCCGGGGGCAACGGGCCAACTGATGGACGTCTTGTTCGAGTTCGTGTGATTTCCCATGAACGTCCCCGTCCATTTCCAGCCGGTGGGGAGCCCACTCTCGTTGATCGTGAATGTGTACATCCCGAGATCACCGCGCACTCCGGAGTTGGCAGGGCGGGCTTGGGCCGCCGAAGACGGAAAGATGAGAAGCATTGGAACGAGAAACGCGAAAATAAGGCCCACGGCTAGGAGCGGGACGAGGACTCGGGAAGGGCTTCGAGCCCGAGGCACGGAGAGAGGAGTCGAGCGCTGGCCAGCGTGCGGATGAGTACGGTTCATAGATTGTTCCTGTTCACGGGACCTCGGACCATGACATGGGTGCGCGAACGACGACAGTACTTATACGTATCCATCCGTTCTCTTCCTTCGGTCGGAGTAGTCGCCGTCCGGGCACGAGGAGTCCGACGAATATCAACTTAAGTCCCAGTTCGCACGTCGGGAGGAACATCGTGGCATCGAACGGGGACCGAACCAAAGGCAGGCCCAACCTGCTCTTCGTCATTCTGGACGCCGCCCGGGCGGAGCTGTCCCGGGGGAATGGTTCCGGCTTCGAGGGGTCCACTCCGACGCTCCATGCGCTCGTTCGGAACGGGGGAACGACGTTTGATCGTCTGATCGCCCCAGCGAATTGGACGATCCCCGCCCATATGTCGTTCTTTACTGGGACGTACCCGAGCGCCCACGGGCTGCGCTCGTTCGTCAAGGGCCCGCCCCCCTTCGAGACGGTCGCGTCGTGGCTCAACCGCAGAGGCTACGCGACGGGCCTGTTCACCGAGCAGCTCCACCTCGTTTCCGGTTACGGTCTCGAAGACGGCTTTGAACTGCAGAAGGCCACCCGGATTATGGCCTCGAACGATGATCGGAGCGCGATGCATCGACTGTTCCGGCGAAGGAAAGTGCTCTACTCGCGTGAGGTGCGGAATGCGGTCCGGGCGATTCCCCCCTTGGTCTTCCCGATTAACGCGATCAACTACTCCTCCGAAGTCGCGTTCAAGGCCGAGCGCACGACCAACCTCGTGCCTCGGGAGTTCGATCAATGGGTCCGGCAGCGTCCCCGCGACCGACCGTTCTTCGCCTTCGTGAATCTCGTGAATTGTCACGAACCTTATCCTGAGTTGGATGGCGTACGCAAGGTCTCGTTCTGGCAACGCTGGTACTCCCGGACGGGGCGCTACTATCTGTTGGCCATTCCCGAGCTGCAACGGAGAGTGCCCTGGTCCCTGCTCGAGGAAGCCTACCGGGAGGCGCTGCACGCCGCGGACTTAAAGCTCGGACTCATGTTGGAATCGCTGGAACGCGCCCACGAGCTCGACCGCACCTTGGTCATCGTCACTTCGGACCACGGACAATCGTTCGGCGAGCGTGGCAATGTGTATCACGGGTGTGGCGCCACCGAATCCATTGCACGGGTGCCAGCGGTCGTCGTTCCACCGAAGGAGATGGCACTACCTCCTCGGATCGAGCCATGGGTCAGCCTGACCGAGGCCTCGGGCTGGCTCCGGGCCGCTGCTAGTGGCCGACCGCCGTTCGACGCGACTGGGAAGGCGCCCTTCCCGTACGTCCCGCAGAGCCGCGAGACCGGTTGGGTGTACTTTGAGGGGGGCCCGGCCTCCGACCAGAATCGATCGTTGCGGGGAATACGGAACGATCTGAGCTGGAACCATCGCCTCGTCGCGGCCTACGCGGAGGATACCAAGTACGAACTAGACCTTGTTACGGGGGATATCCGGGTGTGGAAATTTCCCGGGAACCCAGACGTCGATCACCCCACATTGCTCCAGGGGCCAGATCGTGCCGCCACGCGGACGCGCGTGTTCAGCGCGTACGAACGGCTGGATGCGGAGCGCATTCGCGCGCGAGGGGACACGCCGGTCGAGGAAGCCGAGCTGGATGCTCAGATGCGTTCATGGGGTTACGAGTGACTCGTTCGGGTCTTGATCGTTGAATAACCACCGAAGCGGTGCAGCTCCAGCCCGCACGTACCCTGAGCAGGGGACCGGTAAACTCCGCTAACAGGTCAACCGACGGCGTGGCTTCTATCTAAAGGGTCTTGGCTCCTAAGAATCCACTCGCGAGCGATGCCGAAGAACTTGGTGGTCATCGTACTCGACACGCTCCGCCCCCCGGGCTGGTTTCCCGGTCTGGAGGACGGAAGTGCGATGCCCCTCCTCCGAAAGTCGGGACGCGGACGTCGATCGCCGTTTGCGTAGCTGGGAGTACGATCGAACTGCCATTGAGTCCAACGGGAGGGTCCCTCCGCGCGAGAAGACTCGCATCCAGGTGGATCGAATCGGCAGCAGTCAGGGATTGCCCATGGACGTAAGCTAATACCGAGCCCAGTTCATTGCCTCGCGTGCGCGCGAATCGATTCCGCGCCCTCGTGGCCGTACTGGCGGTGATCGCCATTGTCTTCGCCACGTTGATCGCGTTGGGGCTCTACTTCGGACCGTCTACCTCTTCGGAGACGTTTCCTCAGGCGCCCGCGCAGTTGACCCCGGGACCCGCAGCCAATGCGACCGTGCTACCTTCGAATTCGCTGGGAGTGGACTTGCGCGCCGATTACTCGCTGGACGGCCCGCAGGGATCGGCCGTGATCTCCGCTGGAGTTCACTTCGTCCGATGGCCCGGCGGAGCGCTTGCGGACCGTTTCGACCCCTTGGCGGACGGGGGAAGCGGATTGATCTATGGCAACGACGGCGCGCCGACGCTCCCGGCGACCACGATGGCCGATTTCGTCACCTGGTGCCGCTCCACCGATTGCTCGGCGATCATTACTCTACCCGGAGAGATCGATGACCCGGCCTACGCAGCCCAAGAGGTCAACGAGTTCGTGCACAATCTCTCCTATGCTCCGGCGTACTGGGAGATCGGGAACGAACCCGGCATCTGGTCCCACTTCCAGGTTGCGTGGGCCGACTGGGCTCCCAACCAGACTTATCCGCCAAGCCCGCAACAATATGCGCTCGAAGTGAATCAGTACATCTCCGCGATCCGAGCGGTGGACCCCTCGACTCCGATCCTGGGGCTGCCGGGTGTGGGAACCGGGGGTTCGAGCGATCCCGCTTGGCTCCAAGCCACCGTTCAAATGAACGGGCCCAACATTAGCGGGGTCGCGATCCACGTCTACCCGGTCAGCTCATCGCAGGCCAATGGTACGCTCACCGAATTTTACGGTAGCCTCACCTCGGCGGGTGGACTAACCGCGCGAATCGCCACCGACGAGGCCACGATCGAAGCGGCGTGCCCCACCTGTACTATACCGATCCTGGTCGACGAAATATCGGTCGAATCGACGCCCGGGAGCTCCCTCAACTCGGGCTTCCCCTGGATCCCGTATGAGGCGGCGGAGATCATCCAGGGGATCGATGCGAACGTAACGGCCGAGCTGTTCTGGGTCGCCCAGGGGTCGTACCCGGCGACGTGGGTCTCCGCCTCCGGATCGGTCCAACCGATCTACTCGCTCTTCTCGCCGCTCTTCTCCCCGTTGCCCGCCTACCACCAGCCTCTGACCATCACGTCGACCGTTGGGGGGATCTATGGGGCGCTGCTCGGGCCGAGCGGATCGAATCCCTCGATGCTGGCGATCGTCAACACCAACGGCAGTTGGGCCGTCAGCGTCAATCTGAGCTCCGCGATCCCGGTCGCGGAAGCGGGGACCTTATGGACGTGGTCGAATTCGAGCGGGACGCCCCAATCCCACGGGGGCGCCGGGGGGGTCCCATCGAATTGGGTATTGCCTCCGGGGAGCCTCTTCGTCTGGCGGGCGAGTGGCTCTCCCATGAAGGCTGCGCCGACGGCCCCAGCCCCGAGAGGAGTCGCGGCGCGGGCGCCCACGTTCGCAGACGCCCAGGGACCTTCGACCGCGGGGATTCCGTCGGGCCCCACCAACGTACGTTCCGAGCCCATCGTCCTCGCTCGATTTTCGTCCGGTCGAATGGGTTAGTCACTCTCGAGCAGCTACTACCGTCCGATTCAGGGGTAAAACCCGAGTCGAGCCGGACCGAGAGGTACTTCCCCAAGCGCTTCGGGTCCAGGGGCCGAGTAAGGAGCGCGACCTGATCGTCAGCACGAGAGCCGGAAATCCACGTTCATCGTGGCCCCGGAGATCGTGAAGTCTTGCACGGAGCTCGAGCACGTGCCGTCCGGGGAAGAAGCGAAAAAGCCGTACGTTCCATTCGAGAGGGGCATTTGGAAATTTCCATTGGCGCCCGTGGTAATGCTGAAGCCATCCCCTTCCACGGGGGCGCCTGCAACGGGGCCGGTCGAATTCATGACCGTACCCGTGAGAACGAACGTCGGATTGAAGTTGAAAAGATCGGTCATCGGTGGGATCTGCGTCCAACCATCATTATGCCCGGTATGCCCCAAGCCCAATAGGTATTCGGTGGTCGTCAAAATGTTGTACGGATTGTACGGAACGGAGGAGGTAAAGTACCGATGCGCGAAGGGGCTGATCGCCGCGAAATAGACGTTGGCTGGCCCCACGACATACCCCTCCGTGTCGTTGTAGTCATACGTCAGAAGTATCGCACTGCTGGCGAAGAGCGAGCTGTTTAGGAACGGATTTAGAAAGGCGCGAAGCCACGCGTCCCCATGGGCGATCGCGCCGGAGCAGTTCGTCGGGGTCGGGGGGCAATCATGGTCGTCGTCGGTATCGTTCGGCGTGATCCACACATAGTTGGGAATGGTGCCGGACGCGAGCGCTTGGTCCCATTCGTCCAAATTCACGACGTGCGCTTGGCAGTAGGCCGTCGCGTTTCCCCCAATGAACTGGCTGTACGCGCTGAGATAATGTACGAACGGAGTGTGATTCGTGTCGTAGACGATATAATCGGGATCGCTCCCAATGATCGACGGGGGTAAGGTGGTGTTGATGTTGAGAGAGTCCGTGGTATCGCAAGGCGAGGGCATGCTTTCCCCGTAATCCATCCACGTTTCGCCGCTCGCGTTCACGAGGTTGGCCACGTTTGAGGCGCTGGAATCGGCCTCAGCCCCACTCGTGGCATACTCGTAATTGTTGAGCGAGTCGGAGGTGATACTGTCATAGTCCTGGGCGAAGGCAAAGTTCGTCGCAAGGTACCGCTCGAACGGCCCCTGAGCCAAGACATCCGCAATGTTTTGGTCTTCCATGAATAGCACGATCAAGTGTTGGATCGGAGTAGGGAAATCCGGCTGAATCGGCGCAGGTGGGCCGGGCTTGTCCGGTTTGTGCGTCAGATCGAGTTCGATGATGATGAATCCGCCCACCACGATCAAAACGACGAGGATAGCCGCGATGCGGAGATTCAGGTTTGCGAATCGGTGTCGCCGCGGGGGTCGATAGGGCGGCGATGGAGCGGCATGAGGATCGCCGGGGTTGACCCCCTCCGGAATCGCACCCGACGGCATGTTCCCGTTGCACCCGCAAGGCCCGTTATAGCGGTTTGTCTTGACCTGGAGTTGAAGGGGGAAGCCCCACCCACCCCGAACGAGGAATCGTTCGCATCGAATCCTTGATAAGGGCGACCTCTGAGGCCGCTGCAGCCACCGGGCGCGCGCTTCACCCGAAGAAATTGAAATTTCCGAGACGATTGGAGGTCCGCCGACAACCATTATGTAGCTTCGGCTGACCCCCTTACGAGTCGGGCATGACGGAGCGCTAGCACAGAATGCCCCGATGGACCAAGACGGCGCGACGGCTTCCGTGGTCGGGCGGTTTGCTTGCCACGGGGGCTCTGACCCTCTTCGGCGGCGCTTTTCCGACGGTGGCGACGTCGCTCTGGGGCTCGTTCCTCGCCTTAATTCGTCGATTCTATACGGAGGTCGAACACCTGCGATTCCCCCTCGGGGCGATCCCCGTAATCCTCGCGGTGGTAATCGGACTAGCTTACTATTTCCGGAGCCTTCAGCGCACCGCGGATGACGCCGTCGAGATTCAGCCGCTAACTCCCTTCCAGGAAGTTCCACTCTCGCGCGCCATCTCGGAGCAGGAGTTATCACCGGCCTCGACCGGGCCTGGCGGAGTTCACATCTGGCGCAGCGAGGGCGTGACGACCGTATCGGAGCCGGTGATTCCCGAGGCGCCATCCTTGGCGCCCCCACCTCCCACGCCGTTCCTAAGGAACTTGCTCGCCGCCTTCGCCCTCTTCGTGGTCTCGATGATGGTCTTCCGACATGCCTTCTTCTACCTGTACGACCGCGCCGTCCAGGCGGTCAGCATAGCCGTGTACTGGCCCTTGGGATTTCCAACCGAGATCTCCCAGATCTCGAGTTCCCACACCGTTCCAGACTACATCTTTCTCGTGTATTTCGCCTTCATTCTCGCCTTCTTGCTGGCCACGGGCGTTCTCTCCTCGGATCGATTTAGCCGCGACCGCGTTCGGAAGGTGCTCGGGATCGCGGTGGTCTATCCGATCATTGCGATCCTTCTCGACGTTTTCTTCTTCACGGTCGGCGAACCGTTCTCCCGGTCGGCCGCGTTGCTGGTCCGCGGGATCGTCGGCGGCGTCTTCGTCGGGGGCTTGATCCTCGCCACTGTCCAGCTACCTCGTCCCGTGCGAGTCCGTCCGTTGCGTCAAGCCGAGCCGGGCATCGTGACCGTATTTTTCCTCGCCGTGATCACGGCAGTCGTCCTAGCTCTCGCCGTCCTGTACTTCCTGTTTCGGTATCTCGGACTTGGACGCGATTTCGTTCCGATTGGAATCTTGCTGCTCCTCCCGCTATTCGCACTTACTAGCTGGGCCCTGATCGGACGCGGCGTGTACAACTACTACCTTCGCAAGCGGCCAATCCCTCCGGTCTCGGTCTATCATCCCCCCGTCTCGATCATCATACCCGCGTACAACGAGGCGGCGGGAATCGCGTTGACGATCCGCGCCGCCGATGCCGCCGCGGGCCTGTATCCGGGGATCACGGAGATCCTGGTGGGCAACGATGGGTCGACCGACCACACCCTATCGGTCGCGATTCAAGAGATTCGCGCGCTTCGCCACGCCAAGGGTGCCGTCATCGACCTTCCCCATGGCGGGAAGGCCAACGTGTTGAATGCCCTTCTACGTCTCGCCTCGGGGGAGATCATCATTCGGATCGATGCGGATACTCAGATCTCCACGAAGCTCGGTTTTAGCAAGATCATTCCGCACTTCTCCGATCCGGACATCGGCGGCGTGCAAGGCCTGCTGCTGCCGCTGCAGCAGACGGGGTGGACGAGCCGCCTTCGATTTACAGAGGTCGCGTGGAATCACCTGTTCCTCCGGCCGGCTACCATGGGAATGCGCGCCTGCCAGGTGATTGACGGGGCGTTCTCGGCCTGCCGACGGACGGATCTCCTGGCCGCCGGCGGTTGGGTGAACTGGAACGGCGAGGATACCGAAGTGACGCTGCGGCTGCAACGGCAGGGATTCCGCATGCGGCTTGAGACCGGATCCGCTGCGTTCGAGGATATCCCGGCCACGTATGCGAAGCTCGAGCGCCAGAGGGTACGGTGGAGCCGCGGCGGGATTTACGCGCACTATCGTCACTTCTACGCGTCGTTCAACGAGGCGTGGGCCTACGGAGGACTCGCCATGCTCTACTGGATCGCGCTCTTCATCCGGGCAGGACTGCGTAGCGCTCTCTACGTCTATGTGATTTTAGGCGTCGTGTTCGTGCCGACGGCCCTTCACCTCGCCATCATCCTGCTGCTGCTCCTGATACCTCGTGGGATCGTGATCGCCTCGTTCATGATCCGGTATCGGCGAGCGCGCTGGATCCCGTGGATCGTGGCCTGGCCCGTTTTCTCGGTGATCAAGCAGCAGTTCGCCATCAAATCCTGGGGCACCATGCTGCCCGGGGAAGCCGGCGAATTCGTCTGACGTAGCTGGGATGCCTCCGGGCGGCTGGCAATCAGTTCAAATACACCCAGCGACCAGAAACAGCGGGAAGCTTGGAGGTTTCCATGAAAGTTCTGATCACTGGAATCGATGGCTATACCGGATGGCCCCTAGCCCTCCACCTGCTGGGACGCGGGCACGAGGTCGCTGGGATAGACAATTTCATCACGCGGCGTCGAGTGCAGGAGGTCGGCAGTTGGTCGGCGACCCCGATCCCCTCCTTCCCCCGCCGACTCGAAGCGGTGAACGAAGTCCTCGGCAAGAGCATCTCTTTCCACAAGGGGGACGTGACGAACTACGCGTTCGTCCAGCAGGTCCTTACCGCCGAACGCCCCGAAGCGATCGTCCACTTGGGTGAGCAGCGCTCGGCCCCCTACTCCATGATCGACGTGCATCACGCGGTCCAAACCCAGACCGACAACATCGAGGGTACGCTGAATCTCCTGTATGCGATGCGCGACGTCGTGCCGGAGGCCCACCTGGTCAAGATGGGAACAATGGGCGAGTACGGTACTCCGAACATCGACATCGCGGAAGGGTTCTTTGATGTCGAGTATCGCGGACGTCGGGATTCCCACCTTCCCTTCCCGCGTCAGGCGGGAAGCTGGTATCACTGGAGCAAAGTGCACGATTCCGGGAACGTCATGTTCGCGGTGCGGGTGTTCCAGCTGCGCGCGACGGACGTGATGCAAGGGGTCGTCTATGGGATCCGCACGCCCGAAATGACCGACGACCGACTGCGCACGCGATTCGATTTCGACGACGTTTGGGGCACCGCCCTGAATCGATTCGTCGTGCAAGCCATTCTCGGACTACCCATCACCCCCTACGGCCGGGGGGGCCAGACCCGAGGCTACATCGCGCTTGAGGACTCGATGCAGTCGCTACGCCTTTCCGTCGAGAACCCCGTGGCTCGAGGCGACTATCGGGTGCTAAATCAATTCGACGAGGCGTATTCCGTGAACCAGCTTGCCGAGATGGTCAAGGAAGTCGCCGAGGAATTCAATTTGCATCCCACCATCGAGCACGTCCCGAATCCGCGCGTGGAAGCGGAGGACCACTACTACCATCCCATCCACGACAAACTCGCGGAAATGGGCTACAAGCGCAGTCGCGAGCTACGAGACGTCATGCGGGAGCTCTTCCGGGAGCTTCGGAGACACCGGCGACGTCTCGAAGCGAAGCGAGGCTCTGTCCTGCCGGCCGTCAATTGGCGGCAGGCCGCCGACCCAACGTCGCTTCGAACTCGATCCGATAAGGAGCCGACTGCCCCGACGCCCCCCACGGGCCCGACGGCGACGGATACACCCACGTCTCCGGTGCCCTAATCGCCATGCACGGCGTCCTCACCCTCGCCGGCGAGGGCAGCCGCATGCTGCCTTGGAGCCGGGGCCTCCGCAAGGAGTTCCTCCCCTTATTCGACCGAAGCTCCGATGGCCAATCGGTACTGAAACCGGTCGCGAACCTGGTCTTCGAGACCTTGCTCGAAAGCGGGATCGACGACTTCATTCTCGTGGTCGGAGGTCCCGATGGCGGGGTCACGGCTCAGAACTACTTCACAGTCGATCGCGAGTTCCTGGAGCGAAACTCGGACCGCGCGGAACGCCTGTCCGAGACCGCTCGGTTGTACGACGCCTTTTCCCACTCCCGCATTCGATTTGCCGTTCAACCGAGGCCGCTGGGATTCGGCGACGCGGTACTGTACGCCGCTCCCTTCGTCGGCGCCGACCCGTTCGTGCTCCACGCGGCGGATGCAGTCCTCCTAGAGCGAAAGCGCGGTCGCCTGCCCGCATTGATGGCCGCGATGCGCGAGCGGGACGATCTGGATGTCGTCCTTTTGGTGCGTAAGGTGGCGCACCCGCAGAACTACGGAGTGATCGAGGGGAAGAGCGCCGGCCGGGTGGAAGACTTCCGTCGCCTCGCCGTCACGGGGATGGAGGAGAAGCCCGCCAAGCCACGTTCCCAATGGGCCGCCACGGCGGTCTATTGCCTGACGTCTCGAATCTTTGCCGAATTGAACCAAGCCCGAGCCGAGGATCCGGAAAAGGAGCTCGAGCTGACGACGGGGATCGTGCGTTTGATCCAAGCAGGCGCGCGCGTCGAGGCCTTGGTGATCAACCCCCGGTTCGCGGAATGGCGCAGCGTGGGGTCACCCGAAGGGTATGCCCGCGCGCTCAACCGGACCCGTCGCGTCGTTTCAGGCGCGAGCTCGTTCCTCGAACCCCTGAAGCGCCCTCGGAAGAGCTAGGACGCACCGGGCGCGTGGCCCGCCTTACGCTCGGTCAGTGCGAGGCAGTGGAACCGTTCGGCGGAAGCCACATGAGCGCTTCCAACTGGGAGAGAATATATTCTGCCGATTGGGCCGGCGTGAGGGTGAGCGCGTCGACGACGAGTTCGGGGTGCTCCGGGGGTTCATAGGGGTCGTCGATCCCGGTCATTTCCTTGATCTCGCCCGCGCGCGCCTTCTGATACAGCCCCTTCACGTCCCGCTTCTCACAGACCGCGATGGGGGTGTTGACATAGACTTCGACGAACGCTCCGATCTGTTCGCGCGCCCGTGCCCGCGAGGTTCGGTAGGGAGAGATGAGCGCCACGATCGGGATCGCCCCATTACGGGCCAGCAATTTCGCGACGTACGTCACGCGCTGCGCATGCTTTTCGCGGGATGCCCGATCGAAGCCGAGGTCCGCGCTCAATCCCGTCCGGATCTCGTCGCCGTCGAGTAGTTCGACGTTCCAGCCCCGAGCGCGGAGGCGAGGCACGAGCTCGCGCGCGATCGTGGTCTTGCCCGCGCTGGGCAGCCCCGTAAGCCAGATACAGAATCCACGACGCGCTTCGGCCATGAACGGCAAATTGACCGAGCGAGCGGGTATAAGCCGATTGCCCCGACCGTGGGACGTTCGGCCCAGTCGCTAGAAAGTGGCAACACCGAGACCACCAACGCGACCGGCAGGCTGCTTCCGGGAGTGTTTCGCGCGCGGAGCCGTTGGCTCACCTCGTCGGGACGTCGATTCCTAAGACGCGCGTGGCAGCGCGTCGCGAACGGCCCGTCCCTGGAGCCGCGCGGGGATCTCTTCTCCCATTGCGGTAAGAAGCGTCGGCATCACGTCAAGGGCGTCGATCCCGGCGAACTTTCGACCCTCGGAGACCTCAGGATCGTAGAGAACGAAGATCCCTTCCGTGCCGTGGACGGCGTC
>JBAQJJ010000018.1:0-1962 GCA_049300255.1 Thermoplasmata archaeon | reverse complement strand
TTCTGTTCGTCTATCTGTTCCATGTGTGGGGCCCTCTTGGGCTCGGTGGTGCCGAGCGACTGATCGTGGCCCCGATTCTTCTCTGGGCATCGGTCGCCGGTATCCATATCATGCGGATGCCGACCTTCGCGCCGGCCGGGATCCCGAAGAGTTCTGCGTAGGATGCGGGGGGGAATCCCCGACATTTCTTCTCGATGTGCGGTCAGCCACCCGGCGTGCTCGGGGCGTTGGCGGACTCCGCGGTCGAGCCGGGTTGCGGATTGGACGGGTCCGCAAGGCGCGCCAGACTAGGCCGGGGAACGCCGATAGGAGTTGGCCGAAGGTCACTATATCCCGATGTCAAGCCGCTGTCGCAGTCTGCGGCCGTCCGCGGGTCATGGGGGAGCACGGCGACGCGCAGGAGGTCGGGCCGCGGATCAGTAGCCCCATGGATCGCCGAGCTAGTGGTGCCCTGTTGACGAACGGAAAACATCGTCTCTATGCGACGGAAGAGTCCTGTCGAGTGCCACTCGGTTCCGGCGGTCGAGGGGCGTACCGACGGAGAGGGGGGTAGGTAGGATGTCGAGTTCAGGGGTTGGCGGGCCTGGCGAACGAGTTCCTGTGGTAATCGGGCCGCACGCTGGACCAGGAAGACGGCCGCAATGGGAACTACGAGCACGACGGGCAAGAGATAGAGGTTCATCGGGCGGAGACGCACCAGCACATCTCCGATCAGAAAAGTGAAGGCGAAAATGGCGACGGAATAGGCTATCAAAATCCCAATCCACTCGGCGGAAAGCCAGCCGAGTAGGACCCGTCGAGCGAGAGAGCGAGCTCTGATCACACGCCACCCGGAAACCACGACAGCTGGTGGGCAGCGGTCGTATAACTCGCAAACAAAGGGGGGATTTAGATGGTCGGATGCCCACCATTTCCGCCATTTTGAGGCTCGACAGACGCCGATTCGGCGATGATCGTTGACCCCCTCAGAGGAAGGAGGAAATGCCGGTGCTGGCATCTCGGAGTATCGAGGCGGCCCGCACGCAAGCTGGAATACTCGAAGGCGACTGGCCGATGGGGTACTCCGAGGAAAATGTCCGCCCAATTTGCAAGTCCGCACTTCACGGTCGAACGGCTCGCAGTAGGAGTTTACGCCGCTATCGCCAACCCAACTGGCTTTGCCCTCTGTAATTCGGGCATCGTGGACCTGGGAGGAGTCACCCTCGTTTTCGATTCGATGCTCACACCGATGGCGGGAGCTCACCTCCGCCGCGCCGCTCGCCGAGCCACGGGGCGCGATCCGACCTGGGTCGTCAACAGCCACTGGCACGGCGATCATATCTGGGGCAATTCCGCGTTTCCGGCAAGTCACATCGTGTCGACCCGCAAGGTGCGGAGCGAGATTCTTCGGAGAAGCCGCCGCCAATTCGACGATTGCAGGAAGACGTTTCCGAGAGAGTTGGAAGAACTGGACGACCCGAACTCCACGATCCCAAAGATCGAAGTACCCCGATTACGCGCCTGGTTCGGTGGGCTGCTCAGGACGCCCCGGAATCATCGCATCATTCCGCCGGATGTTACTTTCGAAGAGGTACTCGAACTCGAAGGATCCCGCCGCTCGATCCAACTCATTACCTACGGAGGCGGCCACTCCCCGAGCGACGTCTTCGCCTACCTGCCGGAGGAGCGGATCATCTTCGCCGGTGATCTCGCCATGGTCGGGCTTCATCCTTCTCTCAGCGACGGATGGCCCGACCGTTGGCGAGCGATCTTACGCCGCATGACGCGCTTGGGAGTGGATCGCGTACTGCCCGGTCACGGACCGATCGGCCCTGGGACGACCCTCCGTACCGTAGAGACCTACCTACAGGACATCTCCCGAATCGCCACTCGTGAGCTGCGACGAGGCGTCCGACCCCATGAATTGCGGGACTATCCGATCCCGGAACGCTACCGCGGATGGCAGTTCGCCATCATGTTTCC
>JBAQJJ010000017.1:0-16158 GCA_049300255.1 Thermoplasmata archaeon | reverse complement strand
GCTATGGAGCGGATCCGGGGCATGGAGCGTGAGCGCCGAAGAGTGGTGCAAGTACCCGGATCCCTGCAAACTAGTCGGTCAGGAATTAAACTGCCGGCGGTCGGTTTTAAGGCTTCCGTTTTTCGAGCGCTAACTCGAGCGAATCGCGATTAGGAGGCTTTTTTGACATCCGCATGTATCAGTATCAATACGTATGCCAAAAATTCCCGATCCGCGGCGGATTCCCACGCGGGGACGCCATTTCGACGCGAGGGCAACTTTCGAGAATCGTGCATCGATCGACGGCGAAGTGCCGAAGGGAGCGTGGGATGATCCGAACCTCGGTCCTCCTATCCCGACGGAGGATTGTCGACGCGGCAATCGTCAGTGCCAGGACGCCGTCCGAAGCTGCTGACGGCGAGCCGATGGCCCGCGAAACTGGCCCAGGGCCCGGGACCCATTTACCCAACGCCGGCGAGAGCTGCTGAGGGGCCGGGCCAGCGGGTAGAATGATCTCCACTCGCACCACGCTCAAAGGGGGCAGGTAGAGAGCGGCCAGTGTCCCGCTCGCATGCTGGGTTTCAATGGGGGACGAGCTGCTCGAGTTCCAACCCATTGTTGCAACCTGACTCGGAGACGGAAGGAGCCCCGGAATGGTCACGCGGAACGCCTCCACTGTGTTCGCGTTCGAAAGGAGCAGATCGATCTCGTGGGAGTTCGTCGCGCCGCTCCACGCTGTCGCACTGAGCCCTGACGCGTTTTCCGAGACATTCGATCCTAGGCGATACGCGGGGATCGGGTCGAGGAAGTTCGTGAAGAGCGAGTAGATGGCGCGGGGCGATCCATTGGGGGTCACCCACGACCCCGAATAACCGGAGTCGGCGACCCAGAAAAGTAGCGCCGACACGTTTTCTGCGATGCCTTGGATCACCTCGGTCGCCTCGTAGGGCACCAGCGGAAAACCTGAGACGAAGGCTGGGGCATCCGAACCGGTGGCGGCGGCGATCTCGTCCGCGATCACTTCGATCGAACAATTCGCGCACGCTGCTTGGATAGCCGCTCGAGCGGTGGCTACCCGACTGGCGAGTCCATTCGGCCCGGTGACGCTGGCCATGAAGGCGGCAAGTGACGTGTTCGCCAGCGCGGCGCCCGCCGGATAGATGTGGAGCGCGACGGCGCTCAGATTGGGCCCGTTGACGTCCACGGTTTCCTTGATCCAGGCCGACTCACTCGTGTTCGAGGAGCCGATCCCGGGAAGGCCGATGATGGGGATCGTTGGATCGACCGCTCGCATCGACGAGATGTAGGCCCGAACCAGCTCGGCGTACTTCGTGGGGGTCGGGGGAGCCGTCTGGTTGGGGAGCCATTCGGACCAGGGAATGGCGTAATGGTCCCAATTTCCCGGCTCGTTCCCGATTTCCCAGTAGGTCGGGAAGAAATCGAGATTGGTCTCAAAGTACCGGACCTCCTGCGCCGCCAGCGCCGGCTGGTCGATCTCTCCCGGGACCGTTACGATCGCGGAACAGTGGACCGAACGACACCACGTAACGAAGTCGTTCGGGGTGGAGGCGGCGGATGCGAAGGTCCCGTCGTCCGTGTAGATCGTCGCCGTTCCATTCGGTCCGAACGGGTCGTACCGATCTGCAAGGGCGCCTCCGGGCCAGCGTACGAAGCGAACGGAAGTACCCGCGACGGCGGACCCTTGCGTACCATTCATGCTGCTGTCCGCTCGAACATTCACCCCGAGGATATTGGGCGAAATGGGCGAGGTCGGTTGCGTGAGGTTGACCGAAAGTGTGGCGTTGAGGGTGGGATAGACCGGGGCAGGAGACGCCACGTTCGACCCGAGCGCGAGGTAGACCACTCCCCCCGCCAGGACGATTCCCACCATGAGGATCGCGATGATCATGTACCCATCGCGGCGATTCATTGCTGCGTTACTCCTAGGCTTCTCAGCCGACGATACCGGGGAGCTCCTGGCAAATTACTTCGGACTGGCGTTGAGTCCGTGACGAATCGCGCGGTTCCTCGGAGGTCTGATTCCATTGGTCTCCCGAGTTCTCCTACGGACGGATGTGAGGGAGGGCAGTAGTCGATGACCCTTTCGATGCAGGGCCGGTGAGGTCGGTTACCTTCTGAGGGGGTGGACTCAAAGGCAGCCCCTATCGAGGCTGCGCCCTGGGCGTGGGAGAACGCCGCCGGTGGGGTGTCCCGAATTTATATCTCGCCGGAAGATTCTCCTGTCAGGGGGCCCATCGGCGGCACGTTCCGTGACTTCCAAACACCAAACTGACGCCTCTCGTGCCCGTTCGAGCCCGGAAGGGAGCCGTAACGTAAGAGAGGAAACGGAAACTCGCGCGCGACTGCGGCTCCTTCGCAAAACGGTCCGAGAGCCGGCCCCAGACCGCCTGTTCTTGGCCACCCTCCGGATACGGATCCCTCGGCAGATCTGGACAGGCCCGTTCTCGACTGCCCACCCCAGCGTTCGGCTGGAGGTGTTGAATCGGACCGACGTGAGACCGGGGCTCTCCGTGTCGGACTACTGGATCAGCGGTCCCCCGGGCGCGTGGGCACGAGAGATCGCCACGTTCGCCGACGTGCTGAAGGTGGACAGCCTCGCCGAGGTTGGGGATGGCTGTCTGTATCGAATTACGTACAAGAATCCGCCAATCGTGGCGCTGTACCAGCGCCTACACTTGCCTCTCCAATTTCCGCTCCGCCTACAAGCGGGGTATATCGCCTGGGAAATCGTCGCACGGTACGCAGAGTTTCAAGAAATCATGACGCACGCGCGAGAGGCGGATCCGGACGTTTCGATCATTTCCATTCGGCGGCGGCCCCTAAGGAGCCACTTGCCGCTGCTAACGCCCTCCCAACATCAGCTTCTCACGCAGGCGATGGCGGCCGGCTACTTCGCCGTACCGCGGGGAATTACGCTTACCGCGCTCGCCCGCAAGTTGGAGCGCAGTAAATCGGGGATCTCCGAATCGATCGCGCTCATCGAGAAGAAGCTCTTTGAGACGGTTCTTCGACCGGCGCATCTGGGCGCGGAATCGCCGGAGCTCGGTTAGCCGGCACCCCGCTGCTGAGGACGATACCCCCCACCGCCCATCCGGCGACGTCCGTCTGCCCCCGGGATACGCACCTCCATCGCTGACGGGACTGGACGCGCCCTTGTTGCAGCCACTTCCGGCTTGCCTCGGCGATGCCATTTGTGGCGGTCTTGAGCTCACGAGCCACCGAACCCGTTCGGTGGTCCGAATCGGTTCGGCACCCGGTCATATCCCCGGCCGATCTTCCTCCCAAGGGGGTCTAGCCCCGACGAAGAGATGGTCGACGCTGCAACCGCCGTTCCCGGACCTCGGGCCGGGGTCTCAATCCTCATTTGGGGATCGGGGGAAGCCCCGATGTCGATCCTTGCGGGCGCGCTGGCACGCCGTGCGCAAACCCCGTTCGCGTGGGCCAGCTGTTCGGAAACTGAGGAGCCGCTAGACGAACAAACCCACCGATGGCTCGCGGAACATTCGGAGTTCGAGGGGGAGACCGCGGTCGACCCTCAAGAATTGGAACCATCGCGTGCGAGGGACCCCGGTCACTCGGGACTCCTCCTCCCCGAGTCCATGGCCGAACAGGAGCGTATTCGCCTCACCGAGTTTCTGTCGCTTCCCCCGCTTTTCCAACGCCTTCTGGCGCGCACGATGTCGGCCCAAGGTCAGGCATTGATAGTTCTCACGAATGTGGATGCCCTCCGCTCCCGCTTGCAAGAACATGTTCTGAGCGGTGCCTCGGTTCACCGCATCCTGCATCGCGAGGGAGTGACCCTCGTGGCGACGTTTCGGGGTTCACCGACTAGCCACCTGGCTCGCGTCTTCGATGAAGTCTACGCGGTAGATGCCCCGCCGCACACCCCCTGGGCCGATGCCCGCATCACGCGAGAACGAGGCGACCCAGCCCGCGGAACGCCAGTGGCAGGATCGTTGCGAGAATGGCTCTACCGTCTCGGGGTTTCCGAGGATCCAGTCAGCAACGGATCGTAGGGCGGCATGTGGGCCGCGAAGAGATTCCCAGCTTCCGGAGTGGGTCCGACCGTCTGCGAGGCTTGGGCTCCGGGTCTTCGCGTACCACCGAGGCACGCAAGTCGAAATGCGCTTCGGCGCGCGCGCGAGCGGCACGAGTGAGTTCGTGGGTCAGCCATCCGAAGTTTGGTCCACTGAGCTATCGGCCCCACGGGAGGAACCGGCGAGAATCGACTCCGGGTGTCAGAAATTGGGCGGCCTCCTCGATACGGCGTTCGGCCGACAGGACCGAACCGTTGAACCGCGGCGTCCGGGTGCGCGTGCTCCACGAGGCCCAGCTTTCTCCCTCGAGCGCATGAGCTCCGGAACTCGTATGCACCGATCGAGTGAGGACCAGCAGTCTCCCCTCGAGGGTGCGTAGCGCGGTACGATGTCCCGGATACCCCCCATCGAAGTCCGCCGGAAGGCGGTCGCTCCGGATTGTCCCATCCCGATCGATCTGAGCCAACAACCGTCGCGGGATCTCGCCGAGGTTACTGAGCTGCCACTTACTCCGGGCGGCTCCCAGGCGGATGAGCGCCGGCCATAGTCGACGGTGGATCAGGGTCTGCTTGCGCTTCCAGAGCTTGACGATCGTGACATCGGCAGTAGCTTCGAGCTGCTCCGCAACTTCGTAGATCAGGTGACCCATGGAATGTCCCCACCATGACCCCGAGACTGGTTCGCCTGCGACTATCGATACGAGCGACGGCGCGACGGGGTCGGAGAACGGTAAGACGCCCTCACGGAGGAGCTCTCGCCGGACCCGGGCGAGTGCCGGGCCCACCGATGTCGCAGGCATGCGGGGATATTCCCCGGGACGATGAAGCATATCATTCGGGTTTCCCGGCAGAAATCCTATCCGAAATCGGCGCCCTCACGTCGAGTGACTAGATTTCACCTGCAATGTTCTACTGAATATATCCTTCTAGCAAAAATAAAGTAATTAATAATGATATATTTATTTACTGTAAAAAAATATACTTCGCCATGGACGAGAGCGAATGGCTGTACGCCCGACGAACCCGACGGGGGCGCGCTTTGGAGAAAAACTTCGGCCAGTCTGGCCCACAGTCGATCGAACAGTTCCTTGCGCTCGAGTATCCACGGGAGAACGCTCGCTGGGTTTTGAAGCCGTGGACAAAGAAGGCGGACACCCGCCAGCGGCGCCGGAAGCGGCGACCGAGCGCGCGTCTCCGATAGCTGTGATCAGGATATGCGCTCGCTCGAACGGGTTCCGAGAGCCGGCGCCGCTCGTCCGATCTCAGGTGTGATACGCTCGTAGCGGCCATGGCGATTCGAAGTCCTCCGGGCCGAGCAGCGCGTCGATGTGCTTGAGAGCGACTCGGATCGCCCCCACACTCGGCTGGAAACCGGGTCGGCGGGTGTACGGGGTGACCCAAACAATATGCACGCCGGGCCGGGAGAGTCGGCGAAGTTGCGCGTCGACGATTTGCGCTTCCCCTAGGTCCCACCCGTCGCTGAGGACGAGAAGTGTCGTACGCTCCCGTAGGATCGAGCCGTAGCGGTCGGCGAACTCCTGCAACGATTGACCAATCCGAGTCCCCCCATCCGCTCCATCAACCCGGTGTCCCACCGCTTCCACAGCGCGTCGGTACCCATACCGGCGTACGTCGGCCGTTATCTCCTCTATTCGCGTGCTGAAAGCGAAGACTCGCCCGCTGCGAGACAGGGATTCGAGCGCGTGCACCAGTCCGAAAAATCGATTCTCGTGCACTCGCATCGACCCGCTGACATCCCAGAGGATGACAAATTGGGCCCGACTATTCCGGGGACGTCGGTGGCGCAAGTCGACCCACTCCCCCCCGTCTCGGAGCCCGTGACGAACGGTGTCCATCAGATCGACGGTTCCGCGACGGTGTGGGACGCGGCGTCGTCCGGGCAGCTTCGCGACCTGCCGACGGAAGCGCCGCACCCCCCGCCGGATCCCGCGCATCTCTCGGTCCGCGAGAGGCCGCAGGCCGTGGCCCGAACTAGGGGCGGACGCACTGTAGGTTCCGATTGGAATCTCCACAAGTTTCGCTTCCTCCTGCGGCTTTCGGGATCCGTTCAAGGGTTGCCCCCCCCGCTCTCCCGTACGCGTCGGGGGCGAGCCGCGCGTCGAATTTGGACTGCGAATCGGCTCCGCCTCCTGACCCGAGGCAAAGTACTGGTCAAAGAGGGCCTCGATGGATCTCGCGTCCTCGGGCGACTTCGCTAGGGTGGAGGTAGATGCGGCTCGAAACTGATTCCGATCCAAGACGTGGATCATCTCGGTCGCCCGGGCGAAATCGAGCTCCGCGCCTGACCCAATGGGTAGTCCCTGACTCCGCAAGAACTCACCGAAGCCCGCGAGACGACCGACGAACCGCTCTTCGAGGTCCGATCGACTCGACGCCATCAGTTCAGCCCTGAAGCGCGTCCAGACGCCCCTGACGTATGTACCGCAGGTCCTGCGCGTCCTTGATGAGAAAACCCAAGGTCGTCGAGATCGTGTCGGCGTCCAACTGCGTTCGTTGCAAGGCAAAAAGCGCCGCCGCCCAGTCCAGGGTTTCCGCGACACCGGGTCGCTTCGCTAGCTCCGGCTCAGCGCGCAGGCGTTGAACGAACGCCGCTACCTCGCGGGCCAAAGAGGCACTCAAATTCGGAACGCGGCGGGCGAGGATCGCCACCTCCTTCTCGATGTCGGGGAATTCCACGTACGCGTAGAGACAGCGCCGTTTCAAGGCGTCGCTCAGATCCCGCGTCCGGTTCGAGGTGATCACGACCAGCGGAATCTGCTTTGCCCGAATTGTCCCCAATTCGGGTATCGTTACTTGGAAGTCGGACAGAAACTCTAGGAGGAGGCCCTCAAACTCCTCATCGGCCCGGTCGATTTCGTCGATTAGGAGAACCGGGCGATGACCTTCCTCGCCATCCAAGGCCTTCAACAGAGGTCGACGCAGCAGGAACCGCTCGCTGAATATTTCGCGCTCGAGCCGTTCCGTACCCTCCTCGCGCTCGTGCATTCGAATCGTGAGCAATTGTCGCGGATAGTCCCAGTCGTAGAGCGCGGAACGGGCATCGAGGCCCTCGAAGCACTGGAGCCGGATTAGTTCCGTGCCGGTCGCCGTGGCGATAGCCTTCGCAATCTCGGTCTTCCCGCATCCCGGCTCGCCCTCGATCAGGAGCGGTTTCCCGAGGCGGGCGCTCAAATAGACCGCCATGGAGAGGCTGGGGTCGGCTAGGTAATTTTGACCGAGCAGTAAGCGCTCGACCTCGTCAGCGGACTTCCACGCACTCGGGTCGGTCACGTTACGAACCTTCGTCCCTCGCGGGGACGGCGAGCCATCGGTCGAACCCGAATGAATGTTTCCACTGGCCGTCCCCTCGTTTAATGTTCCCCAATAGCGGGGCAAGCAGTTTCACAACAACCCTATACCCTCAGTCGGATTGGTCTCTCCGGATGCTGGTCGATTCCTTCGGCCGTTCGGTCACCGATATCCGCATCAGCGTGACGAAGCGCTGCAATTTCAGTTGCGTCTATTGCCACGACGAGGGCCTTGGGCCGGTGGCACGTCCGCGAAGTCCGCACGCCGACGAGATGACGCCCCTGGAGGTCGAGCGGCTGGTGCGCGTCGCACGTGAATTCGATATCCATTCTGTCAAGTTCACGGGAGGCGAGCCGCTCGTTCGACCGGACCTGGAGGAAATCGTCAGTCGAACCGTCCGTCACATGGACGACGTGTCACTGACCACGAATGGCTCGATGCTGGCGGCCCGCGCCGAAGGACTCCGCAACGCCGGATTGAAACGCATCAACGTGTCGGTGGATTCGCTCGACCCCCAGGCATTCCACGACATCCGTAAGGGAGCGCTCGGGCCGGTGCTTCGGGGGATCGAAGCGGCGCTCCACGTGGGCCTCAAGCCGGTAAAACTCAACATGGTCGTCTTCCGTCCCACCCTGCCGCATATTCCCGAGATGATTCGTTTCGTCAGTCGAAATGACGGCTTGCGACTGCAGCTGATCCAATTCATGCCCGAACTGGTCGGGCCCAAGGATTGGTCGGTCGATATTGAGGGCGTCAAAGCCTGGCTGGAGAGCCGGGCTGATAAGGTCCTGGTGCGCGAGATGCATCACCGCCGCATCTACCTGTTCGGTCGGGCCGAGGTGGAGCTGGTCGATCCGGTGTATAATGAGGAATTTTGCATGAACTGTCACCGAATTCGAGTGACCCACCAGGGCGAGCTCAAAGGCTGTCTCAACCGCAACGACGATCTGATCCCGACGCGGGGACTCGACGATCGCGAACTCCGCGACGCGTTTCGCGCGGTGGTGGCGAACCGCGTTCCGTACTATGGGGGCTACCTCCGCGAGTACCCATCGAGGAAGGCGGCCACATCGTCCCTGATCCAGCTGGACCCCGCCGAACGCCTGTGACGATTCGCCGGACCGCTATGTGCGGCGCGCACCGCTGACCGTCTTTCCATTTCGGATCGCGATTACCTCGGCGAGAATGGCGATGGCGAGCTCGTCCGGTGTCTTCGCGCCGATATCCAGACCGATCGGGGCATGAAGTTGCTGCACGAATTCTGGTGCCACGCCTCGTTGCGACAATTCCGCGACGTTCTGCGCGATGCGCGCGTGACTCGCCATCAACCCGATGAAGCGAAGCGGGATCTGGGACAAGGCTTGGAGGATCGCCACATCTCGCTCTCCCTTGGTCAGCACAACGACAGAATCGGTGGCGCCCAATCCCAACTGGCCCGGATCGATTACAGACTCTTTCACGAGTTGATAGGGCGGCTCGGGTAAGCTGGGGTTCGGATCGACCACGATCACTTCGAAGCTAAGTCGTCGGCCGAAGTGAACGAGCGCGGCCTCCACATCGTCGCGCCCACCCTGGCCGATCAGGACGAGTCGGTGAGCGGGAAGCATCGGTTCGAGATAGAGCTCCAGAGTCCCCCCACAGTTGGTCTGTACCCAGATCTCATTGGAATCGGTCTCCCGGACCGAATGCGTCACCGACGTTTGAGTATCGACCAGGTGGATGCGGATCACGCGGTGTTCTCCCGTCCGAAGCCCCTCCAGAGCCGCTTCGACCACCGGTCCCTCGGGACAGCCGCCGCCGAGGGTGCCCGCCGCGATCTCGCCATTGGCCGTAATGAGGATCTTGAAACCGGGTTTGGCCAGCGTGGACCCTTCGGTTCGTGTGACCGTTGCAATCACGAAAGGCTCGCGCCGAGCGACCAGAACTGAGATGTGCCGGGCATAGTCCGATGCCTGCATATCGCACCTCCGGGCGAGTAAGTGTTCCTCTATCTCTTACGGTTGACTCCGTCCAATCCTGGGTGTTCTGTTACAAAATTTCGGAAGGTTGATAATCTGCACCGCCATCCGAGCGATGCGGCGTTTTAGGAAGTGAAATGCGATGTATCCACCAGCGTTCGAATACTATCTGCCGACGAGCCTTCCGGAAGCCATCGGATTACTTGACCAACATCAGGGCGACGCGAAAGTGCTCGCGGGCGGTCAAAGCCTAATCGGGATGATGAAGCTCCGCTTGGCGCAGCCGGGGGCCCTTATCGACATTAATCGAATCCCGAATCTCTCATACGTTCGGGAGGGCGGTCATTTCCTCCATATCGGGGCGTTGACCAGGATCAATGACCTGAATGCCTCTACGTTGGTGCGGAGCCGATATCCGATCCTCACCGATGCCGGCGCTGAGATTTCCGATCCCACGGTTCGGAACTGGGGCACCGTCGGGGGTAATGCCGCCCACGGCGACCCGGGCAACGATCTACCGGCGTGCATGCTGGCCTTGGACGCCCAGTATCAGGTTCAAGGGCCGAAGGGACATCGTACGATCGAGGCCCGGAAATTCTATCAGGATTCTTTCGTCACCGCACTCGCCTCCAACGAGATCCTAATCGAGGTACGAATTCCCGAGCCCGTCGCCGGCTGCGGGAACGCGTACTCAAAGATGGAACGCAAGGTAGGAGACTTTGCGATCGCCGGGGTGGCCGTCCACCTGGTGGTCGGCGCGAATGGGTCGATTTCCTCCGCCGGAATCGGACTAACCAACGTAGGTCCTACCGCGATATTCGCTTCGGCCGCTTCCGACTTCCTCGTAGGCAAGTCGGGAAACGCGGCCGAGATTCAGAAGGCCGCGGATCTGGCCGCTAACGCGGCCCAACCGATTGCGGACAATCGGGGTCCGGTCGACTTCAAGCAGGATATGGTGCGCGTTTGGACGCGACGTACGACGCAGCATGCGCTCCAACGGGCGAAGGGGGGGATGTAGCATGGCGATCGATGCCGAAGAGGTCAAGAGTACCGCCAGCCCGGCCAGTTCTCGAACGATCCACGTGACGGTGAACGGCACACCGCACCGTTCCACGCTCGAAAGCCGCATCCTTCTCGTGCATTACCTGCGCGAACGACTGCGCCTCACGGGGACTCATGTCGGATGCGACACGGGTCATTGCGGAGCGTGTACCGTCCTCATTGACGGTACGGCCGCCAAGTCCTGCCTCGTATTTGCCGTCCAAACCGATGGACGCCACGTTCAGACCGTGGAAGGCCTCGAGACGGGCGGGAAGTTGCATCCGGTCCAGGAGGGATTTACCAAGGAACATGGACTTCAATGCGGCTACTGCACGCCGGGCATGATGATGGCGAGCGTGGCTTTACTCTCGAAGAATCCGAATCCTACGGAAGAGGAGATCCGTCGGGGTATCTCGGGCAACTTGTGCCGCTGTACCGGCTATGTGAACATCGTCAAAGCGATCCAGTACGCGGCCCAGAAGATGCAAGAGCCGACTAAGGGAGGAGCTTGACCATGGCGGAAGCGGTGCACGGCGGTATTGGGCAATCGATCCCCCGCAAGGAGGATGCCCGTTTCATTCGGGGGAAGGGTAACTACGTCGACGACGTCGACCTTCCAGGGATGCTTTTCCTCGATCTAGTGCGAAGTCCCTACGCGCACGCTAAGATCACGGGGATTCGCAAGGACAAGGCACTCGCCGTTCCCGGCGTCCTCGCGGTCATCACCGGGGCCGACCTCGCCGCCGCGAAGCTCGCGTGGATGCCGACGCTCATGTCGGACACGCAGATGGTGCTGCCCACGGATACCGTAATGTTCCAAGGTCAGGAGGTCGCGGGCGTTGTCGGTGTGGACCGCTATGCGGCCGCGGACGGCGTTGCCGCGGTAGAGGTCGACTACGAACCGCTTCCCGTTGTGGTCGATCCCTTCAAAGCATTAGAGCCCGGCGCGCCCGTCCTACGGACGGACAAGGGCAAGACCGACAATCACATCTGGCACTGGGAAGTCGGGGACAAGGAGGCGACCGACAAGGCGCTCAAAGCCTCCCCCGTCGTCATCAAAGAGAAGCTGTACATCCCGCGGATCCACGTCTCGTCCATTGAAACCTGCGGGTGCGTCGCGCAAGTCGACGTCATGGGAAAGCTGACCGTCTGGATGACGACTCAGGCGCCCCACGCCATCCGTACCGTATTCGCCCTCGTGAGCGGCCTACCCGAGCAGAACATTCGGATCATATCGCCTGACATCGGCGGCGGCTTCGGCGGCAAAGTGCCGGTCTATCCGGGCTACGTGATTGCGGTCGTCGCGGCCTTGACCACCGGCAAGCCGGTCAAATGGATCGAGGACCGGACCGGCAATCTCACCGCCGACTCATTCGCTCGGGACTACCATATCGAAGCCGAGATGGGTGCGACCAAGGACGGCAAGCTGACGGCCCTGCGCGTCAAAACGCTGGCCGACCACGGCTACACCGATGCCGCCGCCAATCCCTCGAAATTCCCGGCGGGGCTCTTCCACATCATCACCGGCTCGTATCCGTTCGCGAGCGCGTTCGTCGAGGTCGATGCGGCGTACACCAACAAGCCGCCCGGAGGCATCGCGTATCGATGCTCCTTCCGCGTCACGGAAGCGGCCTACACGATCGAGCGATTGGTCGAAAACATGGCGCACCAGTTGCACATGGACCCGGCCGAGTTCCGCCTGAAGAACTTCATTCCGCCGGAGGCCTTCCCGTTCAAGTCCGCGCTGGGTTGGACCTACGACAGCGGCAATTATGGCGGGGCGCTGAAAAAGGCCATGGACATGATCGGCTACGACGCGCTTCGTCAGGAACAGGCCGAGAAGCGGAAGCGCGGCGAACTGATGGGAATCGGAATCTCGAGCTTCACCGAGATCGTCGGGGCGGGCCCGTCGAAGCAGTTCGACATCTTGGGGATCAAGATGTTCGATTCCGCCGAGGTCCGAATCCATCCGACCGGGAAAGTCCTCGCGAGACTGGGCACCAAGTCGCAGGGTCAAGGTCACGAAACGACCTACGCGCAGATCCTCGCCGAGGAGCTGGGAATCTCCTCGGATTTCATCAACATAGAGGAGGGCGATACCGATACCGCCCCCTACGGGCTCGGGACATACGCCAGTCGGAGTACGCCGACCTCAGGAGCCGCGACCGCCATGGCGGCCCGGAAAATCCGGACGAAGGCGGCGAAGATCGCGGCCCATCTGCTCGAAGTGTCCCCGGACGATATCGAGTGGAAGGACTACAAGTTCCAGGTCAAGGGGGTCCCCGAAAAGTCGAAGACGATGGCCGATGTGGCGTTCGCGGCCTACACGAACTTCCCGCAGGGAATGGAGGGCGGGCTGGAGGCCATCGACTACTACGATCCGCCGAACCTGACCTTCCCCTTCGGGAGCTACATCTGTGCGGTCGACGTCGACAAGGAGACCGGGCAAGTGAAGATCCGACGGTTCGTCGCGGTAGACGACTGCGGAGTGATCATCAACCCAATGATCGTCGACGGTCAGATCCATGGCGGCTTGACGATGGGATTTGCGCCGGCGATGCTCGAGGAGATGCCCTACGATGCCGAGGGAAACAATCGAGCGGGTTCCTTCCTCGAGTACCTGGTTCCGACCGCGGTCGAGACTCCCAAGTGGGAGACCGGGAAGACCACGACACCCTCTCCCCATCACCCGTTCGGTGCCAAAGGGGTCGGCGAGTCGGCGACGGTGGGCGCTCCGGCGGCGATCGTGAATGCGGTGTTGGACGCGCTGGAACCCTACGGCGTGACGAACATCGACATCCCGCTCTCGCCCCACAAGATCTGGAAAGTGATCCACGCCAAGGACGTCACGTAGGTTCAACGGGTCGCCCCTTGCACGTCGAAGGCGATTTCCAGGTCCGCTCACCCGCGAGCAGGGTCTACGCCTTTTTCCTCGATCCCGTTGCGTTCACCGACTGCCTGGACGACCCCCACCAGTTCCACGCGACCGACCCCGACCATTTCGAGGGAACCATCACGACGGGGATCGCCTTCATTCGCGGCACGTTTCGCGTTCGCGGAAGCTACACGGGGAAGACGCCGCCTACGGAGCTTCGCGTTCACGTCCAAGGTCAAGGACTCGGGAGCGGGGTCGACGCCGACCTCGTGCTCACCCTGAGCGAGGCCGCGGGCGAGACGTCGTTCCACTGGCAAGGCGAAGTCCGGCTTTCCGGGCCGATCGCGACGATCGGCGAGCGGATGGTGAAGGGGACCGTCGAGAAGAAGGCCGCGGCCTTGTTCGAAAACGCGCGGAAAAAGCTCGAAACCCCGTAAGTCCGCGTTCGGTCGCCGATCAGGCGGTCAGGTACTGCGTGGGCGAACCGAGGAACTGACGGCGGCACGATTCGGCGCAAAAGTAGTACGTGGTCCCGGCGTGGAGGGCGGTGAGGGGCGTCGACCGCTCGACCTCCATATGGCAGACCGGGTCGACGGCGCGGTCGGCGGCGACCGTGGGACTCGACGGAGCGCTCGTCATCGGCGGAGTCGTCCTTCGGACCTGGGTGAGCTCGGCCAGGATGCTCAACGCGATCTCCTCCGGAGTGGAAGCGGCGATATCGACTCCGACGGGACAGCGAATCTTCGCGATCAGGTCCGCAGGGACCCCGGATTCTCGTAGAGTCGCAAAGACGCCGGTGGCGCGCTTGCGACTCGCCACCAGCCCCACAAATGCGACGGACGCGCGCAGGATTTGACCGAGCGCAGATTCGTCATACTTGCCCATGCTGGCCACGATGGCGTACGTGCCCGGCAGGGAGTGGGCTGCGATCTCGTCGAGCTCGGAGACCAGTTGGTCGACGTCCGGGAGGTCGGACGCATTCGCCCCGGGAGCGGCCAGCGTCACGCGGTATCCCAACAGGGGCCCCATCGCTGCGAGGCTGGACGCGACGGGAGAATCCCCGACAATCAGCAAATTCGGCTTCGGCACCTGGGGCTCGATAAAGATCTCCACGGTTCCTCCACTTTGACAGGTCATCGGCCGGTCGACCACCCCGTCCTGCGCGACGGAGACCAGGTCGCCGTCCGGAGCCACGCGCAACAGCCGGGGCGTGCCCTCGCGCAGCGCGGCAAGTCCTTCGGTAATGAGCAAATGTTCGGTGCAGGCTCCCCCCACCCAGCCGACGTGCGTCCCATCCGCGCGGATGATCGCCTTGTACCCGGGTCGGCCGGAGCTGGGATGCAAGATCCGGACGACCGTCGCCAAAGCAAAGGGTACCGAATCTGCGCGAAGTTCGTGGGCCAGCGCCTCGATGTTCGGGGAACGATGCAAGCGCTTCGGAACGGGGTGCTCCTCGGGGGACGAGTGAAGGGCCCAGCGGGGCCGGGCGAGGCGGTCCAGCACGGCCGAGAGCGACTCTCCCGCTCCCAACGCCGAATCTAACGTCCGCAGCTCGGCTTCCGTATCGATGTCCACCAAGACGCCGGGATCGTCGACCGGCACCTCTCGGATCATTGTCGTGTGCTTCGGGAACATGCCCCGGCATCCGACATCTCCCTCTAGGTCGTCCAAGTCAGGGGCGAGGCGCGCGTCGAAGAGCACCGGATTTCCCCAGACGCCCCGATACGTGGGAATGAAGATGGATCCATCCCCTTCCTCGGATCGTCGGACGAGCGACCGCAGAGTCTCGGAGGAGACGAAGGGTTGATCGGCGAGAACCGTCAGAATGTAGTTCGTGTCGGGATCGATGGCACGGATCCCGGCTCGTAACGAACCGCTCATTCCCTGGGCAAACCCCGCGTTCTCGACGACCGTGACGCCGGCGAGCGGGATCTGGCTCCGGATCTCCGCGGCGTGACTTCCGAGTACGACGACCACGTGGTCCAGACCAGCGGCTCGCACGGTGTCCAAGATCCGGTCCAGCATGCGCCGCCCGGCGACTCGGATAAGCGGTTTCGTACGTCCCATTCGGGACGACACCCCGGCGGCGAGCACCACCACCGCCGTCCCCTGTCGAGACGAGGTCGGGGGTGCCACTGCCGTCTTCGCAGCGCCCATGCGCTCCGACAGGGATTGTGCGGTGTGTAAGGTTTTCGTCGCGGTCCCGAGGCGCGGGGGAGCGCTAGACGATCGTATGCCGGTTAGAGTTGACTTCTACCGAATTGCTATCGGTCGACCCGGAGGGCTCAGGTCGGCGCCGTCGCAAAGATCACGCGGAACCCGATCATCCCGTGCAACGCAACGCCACCGATCTTTTCCACGAGGACGGCTTCGCCGACATCGATCTTGGCATCATCGACGCGGCCCTCGCCGCTCACGACGTAGATGATCCCCCGACGCTCGTGGCCGACCTCGACAAACGAAGTCCCATCTTCTGCGAAGAGGATGTCGGAGCACTCGAGCCCGGATTCCGATACAACCTGCGCGCGGGATCCGACCAGTGCGGTCACGATCGTTCCATCCGCGCCGACCGGCGGCCGGGCCGGGTGCGTAGACCGGTAGACCGCGGGCCCCTCAGGAAGCCGCTCGGACAGTTCGAGGACGATCGATACCCATCGTGAGGTCCGGCCCTTTCCGGGATTCGCGGCGTGCTTCGCATCGCCGGGGGCAGTGAGCCAGAGGACCGAGCCGGCAGCCAACTGTTCCACCGGGCCCCCCGGGTGCGAGTGGATCGCGGACCCCTCCAGAATGTAGAGCATCACCTCTTGGTGATGGTGTCCGTGGTCCCCGCTCTGTTTGCGGGACGTGACAATCGTCTCGCCAAATCGCACG
The DNA here is from genome assembly GCA_049300255.1 of Thermoplasmata archaeon. Taxonomy (GTDB): domain Archaea; phylum Thermoplasmatota; class Thermoplasmata; order Lutacidiplasmatales; family UBA184; genus Lutacidiplasma. The sequence continues at coordinate 68 of JBAQJJ010000017.1, read as the reverse complement.
AACGGATTCCAATTGTTGAGCTGAGCCGTCGGAAACAGGATGCGAGTCGTCACGTCGGTGACGTCGAC
>JBAQJJ010000016.1:0-21617 GCA_049300255.1 Thermoplasmata archaeon | reverse complement strand
AGGCACACGTCTACGACAGATTCGACAACTCGCTCGACCTGAATCCGGCTCATTTCGGGCGCTTTCTCTGACGTATCTGTAGTAAAGGGGCTTACTACCGCGACCTGGCCGGCTCGTCAGGAAACTGACGGGCCGCCGGCCCAAGAACGCAAGTTTTTGGGCCGGGAACCCGCCCGTTTGAAACCCGCGACAGTTGGATAGCACCGCTCCGGACTCGGTTCATCGCCGCGTTAGGCCGCTTTGAAACCGACCTTTTGCCCTATCGAGTTTCCGTCAATCGCAGCGCCATCGATTTGGCCAGGCAGAGTCCTCAGAATGCGCCCCCGCGAAGTCGGAACCTAATTGTGGCACCCAAAGTGCGGGTATTTAGGATGCAAACATCTTTCAAAAATCGGGTTGGGAAAATGGTCGTTCGCGAACGATTGCTTTTCCAACCGCTCAAGAAGGCGCCGGTGATGGCGAGAAAACGAATACCCCACGACACTCGACGCGTCCCAGCTTGAGTCGAGTTGGCCGATCCGCCGCGGGTTCAGGCCAGAGAGGACCCCGCCTTAACCCAACGTAGTCCCCACGAATCACCTATCGAGGAAGCTGCCTGATTGATACCGTTCGTAACGAATCAAGATTCCCGCGCTCGCGCGATCGAGGGCTTACGGCACTCGAAAATGAGGAAGAAGGGAATACGGAGGTTAGAATCGAGCAAGGGGACCTTCCGGACAATCTCAGGCGTGGCGCGCGGCTCTTTGAGGGCCAGTACCTCGAATCCGTTTTGGCGGAGCAGCGTGAACCAGGATTCCATGGATCGGTGCCAGAAGGTGCTCGTGAACGGACGTTTCAGTCGCTTCATGTTCCAACGGAGCGGGGCCGGACCCTCGTCGAAGTAATTGTTGATGAGGAGAGCCCCCCGCGGACGTTGACGCGGTCGTTCCCAACCCACTGCCGCCGTATTCACCGGGTGGGAGATCGAAAACGCGAAGCGGCCTCCGGGTCGTAGGACCCGGAACACCCCTCGCATGACCTTCGAAACCTCGGGCATATCCATGAGTGACATCGACCCTGCCACTAAATCGAACCGAGGTCGGTTCCAGAGGGATGAAAGGCGGCGGGCGTCGAGCCTACGATAAACGATGCTAAGCGGACGTTCGCGCTCGTGGCGACGGGCGCTCTCCAGCATTCGGGTAGACCAGTCGATACCGGTTACAACTCCCCCTCGACGGGCGAGCTGACGACTGAAGAACCCCTGGCCGCAGCCTAGATCCAGAATCTGGAGACCCCGGACCGGTCCGACCTTCCGAAGCAGGTCTCGCCCATGAATGTAGTAGCGCGAATAGTCCTTGCCCGCTTCGACGAAGTCTTCCCAGGAATCAATCGCAGAATCCCAAGAGCGCTGCGCGCTGCGTATGGCGGTACGCTCTTGCGTTCTCGTCGATCGGCGCGACATCTGCAACCGCCACGACCCCGCCAGTTCTTAGGTTCTTACGGTTCGACTGGAGGCGCACCGCCTCTTGCCGTGGCGATGCCGTACACGCTCCCGAGCACAAGGACGACGCCGACGACCTGGAGCACAGAGAGCGATTCGTGAAAGTAGCTTACCGAAGCGACGAGTGCGACCACCGGCACAAGGAAAGTATAGGCTGCGAGCGTCGCGGCCTTCGTTCGACTGAGGAGCCGGAACCAGATCACGTAGGCGAGCCCCGTTCCCAAGACCCCCAGCCAGACAACGGTTATCGCGAAGGAGATAGAGAAGTGGGGGAGTGGCAACGGCGTGAGCACCAAGGTTGCGATCAGCAGCGCTCCCACACCCCCGATCAATTGGAAGGCGTTGGCTTCCTGATAGGAGGCCGGCTCGAATCGACGCTGGAAGAGGACCGTTCCCAAGGCCCACGCCAACGCGGCGACGAGAAGCTCTCCGACGGGGAGCAGAGAGAATGATGATCCCCCGACCTGCCAAACTTTCGACGCAAGGACTACCCCGGCGAACCCAACACTTACCGCCACCCAATGCCTGGTCGTCAGTCGTTGATTCAGAAACGGCGCGGAGAGGAGCGCCACCCACAACGGAAAAGTATAGATGATGACCGCCGTCAAACCCGGCGCCAGTTGTTGGGCGGCCAAGAACCAGAGTCCAAAGAAGAGCGCAGTGTTCGGAATTCCGATCAGGAGGGCGTCGCGACGTCCCTTGGCATCCAAGCGTCCCCAACCGCGCGTCCCGGAGACATAGGCGACTACAACGACGGCACCGAGACCCGCCCGAAGACTCGCTAACCAGAGCGGACTTGCAAAGTCCAACCCGAAAACCACGAACGGATAGTTGAGACCCCAGAACAGGACGATCAGGAGGAAAAGTCCCGCGGTCGCCCAAGGGCGATCCCACGTCGACACATCCGGTTCGGTGACGCCGTGCGCCTTAGCGGTTGCGTTGGCGCTCGAAAAATCCTCTCGGGGTCGTTCGGAAGATACGGCAAACCATTAATGACACCCCCTCTCCTCCCTCGATGGAATGGCGCTGAAGGGCCGCGACATCATCTCGATTCGCGACCTTTCTCGGGAAGAGATCGAGGAGATTCTTCGCGCATCGCGTAAGATGATCCCCTACGCAGAGGGCACGAAGGTGAGCCACCAACTCGAAGACAAGCTGCTGAGCCTGGCGTTCTTCGAGCCTTCCACCCGAACGCGGCTCTCGTTCGAGACAGCGGCCCAGCGATTGGGCGGACATTGCGTGACGATCGCCGATCCCACGGTGTCCTCCGTTCGAAAAGGCGAAAGCCTCCACGACACGATTCGGATGCTCTCCTCCTACGCCGACGCGATCGTACTGCGCCATCCTAACGAGGGCGCAGCCCGACTCGCTGCCCAAGCCTCGGACAAGCCCGTGATCAATGCGGGCGACGGTGCGGGGCAACACCCCACCCAGACCCTGCTCGACCTAGCGACGATGCAGGAAGCCTTCGGCACCCTCAGTGGTCTCAAGGTCGTGATTGTCGGCGACCTGCGCTACGGTCGTACCGTGCATTCTCTCGCGTACGCGCTCGGGGAGTTTGGATCGGAGCTTCTGTTCTCCTCTCCCCCCACCCTCCGAATGCCCACCGAGGTCCTCGAAGATCTCAAGCAGATGGGCGTCCGAATCACCGAAGAGGATCAACTCCATCGGGCGGTGCGCGACGCAGATGTGCTCTACGTGACGCGGATCCAGAAGGAACGGTTCGTCGACGTGGGGGAATATGCGAAGGTTGCAGGTTCGTATCGGATCGACTCGGCCGTTCTCGCTGGAGCGAAGGCGCGCCTGATCGTGATGCATCCCCTCCCGCGGACCGGGGAGATCGCGGCGGAGGTCGACGAAACTCCCCATGCGGCGTACTTCCGCCAAGCGTTCCTGGCGGTGCCCGTGCGCATGGCACTGCTCGGCCTGATCCTGAACGGTAAGGTGAGTTGAGCCAACCAATGCGCGAGCTCAAGATCACGCCGATCAAGAATGGGACGGTGATCGACCATATTGGCAACGGATTGGCCCTCGAGGTCCTCCGCATCATCGGGGTCAAGGAGTTGGACAAGGACTCTACCGTCAGCGTAGCGCTCCACGTCCGCAGCGGGAAGATCGGCTGGAAGGATATCGTCAAGGTGGAGAATATGGAACTCTCGCCGCGTAAGGTCAACGCCATCGCCCTGATCGCGCCGACGGCGACGATCTCCATCATCCGTGATTTCCAGGTTCGGGAGAAGCGACCCGTGGACCTCCCCGAAAAGATCGTCGGCGTGCTGCGATGCCCGAACCCGAATTGTATTTCCAATCAGAGTGAACCAGTCGAAAGCGAGTTCGAAGTCGCCCGGCGACGACCCGTTCTCCTGCGCTGTGTGTACTGTGAACGGTTAGTAGACGAGTTCCTACACCACCTCTCCTAAGGACGTCGGGGTGCCGCGGTGCTAACCGACCTCGTCTCCAACTTCTTCATCGTATTTGGAGTCATACTCTTCCTCGAATTTTTCGATCGAACGAACTTTGCCGTCATCGCTCTCGCCGCCAAGCAACCACCCCGTCCTACGTGGGTCGGCGCCGCTCTAGCCTTTCTGACCGTCTCAGCGATCGCGGTCACGATTGGGGCCGCCCTGACCCAATTCCTCGGCCCTCAGCACATCTCCTACTTGCGGATCGGCGGCGGGTCGCTCCTCATCGCCTACGCCATCTTCCTCTACTTTGGCGAGGAGGAGGAGGATCCCGCCCTTCGTGCGGTTCCGCGATCGGCATTCCTCACGGCGTTCCTACTCATCTTCCTCCTAGAGCTTGGCGACACCACGATGATATTCGAGATTGTTTTCGTCGGTACCACGGGGAACCCCCTTCTCGTCTTCGTTGCCGGCTCGCTCGCCCTGATCACCGTGGCCGCCACCGGCAGCCTCGTCGGTTCCCGCCTGGGAGCGCGCGTCGAACCGCACCTTCTCAAGCGGATCGTGGTCGCCGTGTTACTGATTGTCGGGGCTCTGACGATCCTATACGGATTGGCGCCGCAAGCGTTTCCCGTGCTCCGCACCGCCCTTCTTGGAGGATGAGTAAGGGGCGGTCGGGAGCGCGGCGCCCCCTGCTCCGCTCTCGGGAACGAACCGCTCCAAGTCGCCGAGCCACGTCTTCCAGCGCATCGGCACGGCGTCGAACATATCGGGTGCCCACAGGCGGTCGAGGTACGCCTTGCCGGCCTCCGGGTGGTCGGTCGCGAATTCTAAGAACGCGAGCCGGACCATCGCCTCGGCCTTGAAGCGCGGTTGATTTTGGGGGGCGGGAAGATCGACAAGCACGAGCCATCGGTCCCGGGCGGCGTCGTAGTTCTCCTCGAGCGCGGCCTTTCGCGCCTCCAGCATCCAGGTTTCGAGCAGGAGCGGCGAGGGGGGGAGCAGCCGGAGGGTTTCGACGAGCGCACGCGCCCGGGTCAGCGCGGGCCCGACCCCTTTCTCCTGATCTAGGTCCAAGCAGAGACGCGCGATCCCGAGCTGGTGGGAGATCTCCAACGAGAGCAACTTCATGCGATGGACGATCGGGGCCTGACGCCGCCGGATCTCGAGGGCGGGCACAAATTCCCCTTGCTCTGTGAGGAGGAGGGCCTCCAAGTGCTCGACGAATTGTTCGAGCTCATGACGTCGCGCTTCGGCGAGAAGGATGCGGGAGGCCTTCAGAAAATCAGCGGCCTGCTGTTGTTCCTCCGGCGGTCCCTCCAGTCGGGCGATGGCCACCGAGAGCAGAGCGAGCGCTTGCACGGATTCCTCGTCGAGGTTGCGAGCCAACGTCGCGGCGCGCCGCGATTCCTGGCGAGCCATATGCGGCCTGCTCCGGTCAAATTCCAATGTGGTCAAGATCGTGTCGACGAGAATCTCCGCAGGGATCGACGCGACGTCGTGGCAGCGGTCCGAGAGCTCCTGCAGCTCGGCCTCGAGCGATGGGCGCGGGCCCACTGCACGCAAGACAAGGACGAGCGGCTCGACCCATCCCTCTAACTGGCTCGGAGAGACGTTTCCTTGCAGGGCGCGGCTAACCCCCTCGCGGAGCTCATCTTCCCCCTCGGACGGGCGGCCGGACATGAAGAGCGCTTGGGCATGGAGCAACCGCACCTCCGCATCCTTCGTGCTTCGTTCCGCCGGAGGCAGGGATGGGATACAGATGATTGCCTGCGCGAGGAGCTCCTCGGCTTGGTCAAATTGGTTGGCCTGAATGCTCAAGTCACCGGCAGCGAACAGGTGCCGCAGCGCCAGCGGGCCGGGAAACCAAGCAAAAAAGTGGCGGCCAATCTCGATCTCACGTGCGAGATTCGATTCTGGGCTCATGGCCGCGAGCGCTTCGGCGATCTCGAGGTGCATCTCTTTCCGATCTTTTTCGGGAGTCAATTCCGGGATCAGCTGCGTCCAGGCCAGGTGGGGAATGAGGACCTTTCCCTCCTGGATCTTGAGAATGTTCGCATTGACCGCGGGAAGGAGGAGTTCGGTAATCTGGGCGAACTTGAGCTTCGCGATCCGACTGAGTGCGACCTCTCCGACCGCCCCTCCCATCAAGGACACGTAACCAATGATCCGGCGAGCGGTATCCGGGAGTTGATCGAAGGTGACCTTGAGTCGATGTGCCTCGCGGGGGTCGAGTTTCGGTTGAGTGATCCGGATCCAATCAACGTCCCCTCGACCGGAGAGCTGGTCTTCCCATGCGACGTAGGTGGATACGGTGGTATCGAGGACGATGACGCAGAGTAGGGGGCGAAGCCTCGCTCGAGCCGATATCGAAAGGACGAACTCCCGGCTCTGACTATCGAAGAGACAGCCGTCTTCGACCAACATCGCGATCGGGCTCGCGTGTTCGGAACGGAACTGCTGCACTAGATTCTGCCAGAATACATTGGCATCCGCTTCTCGAGCGGCCCGCCCTCGCACCGGCTGGCCCAAAAACATGGTGCGCGGTCGCTCCCCCCGACTTCGCCGCATCTGCGGGGGGCGTTCCGGGACGTATGCGACAGGTAGGCCACTCTTGGCGAGATCGTCCTCGTTCCAAGCCGGTGCCTGCTCTTCCTCTTCTTCGGCGGGGTTGCCCGGTTCTCCTTCACTATAGACGATAGGCTCCTCGAGCCCGTCCAGCGCCCCAAACGGAATAGTTCGATTTCGATAGTTGCCCTTCAATTCGATCCGGCGGACGTTGCCGGCCTTCAGCATCGCGCGGATCTCTTCCAGGAGCGCGCTCTTGCCGCTGATCGAGGGACCGGCGATTACGATCGTGCGGCCGCTTTCTTCCGCAAGGCTTTCCAGCGAGCGGAGAACGGCGGCGGGAACTGGAGACACCCGGACCTCCAATGAATTGGCGTATCTCCACGGATTTAAGGCTCTCGTAGGGCGCGGGGTGCCACCGATCCAAGTCCCGCCGTGCTACGAGCGTTTATCTGAGCCACCTCCTTGCGGCGACGCGTGGCGAAGTCGACGTCGGCGGGCCGCCGCACCTTCCTGAAAAAGCCTGTTTCTCCCGTTCAAGTCACCAAGATTCGAGGTCTGGGAGACCTACTGAAGCAGTTCCAAACGACCTCTATCCAAGCCCGCAATCTGGGGCGCTGCCTCGAAGTATGGGAGAATGCGCTTACGGACAAGCGCCGTCCCACGATCTTCTTGGGACTTTCTGGTCCGCTCATCGCGGCGGGCTTGCGTACGGTGCTGCGGGACCTGATCGATTGGGGACTGGTCGACGTCGTCGTGTCGACTGGCGCCGTTCTCTACCAGGATATCTACCAGACGATCGGCGGCCAACATTGGATGGGGACGCCGACCGCCGACGACGTTCGGCTGCGCGAACTCTATCTCGACCGGATCTACGACACCTACGTCGACGAGCTCAAATTCGAGGACACGGACCGGGTCATTGGCAAGATCACGAATCGGTTTCCAGCCCGACCGGCCTCCTCCCGCGAGTATCTGGCGTTCCTGGGACAACACTTCGACGACGCAGACTCGATCGTCGCGACGGCCGCACGTCGCGGGATCCCCGTCTTCTCTCCGGCACTTATCGATAGTTCGATTGGAATCGGGTTGACGCTCCATTACCAAGCGCACCGCGGAAAGCCTCGATTCATCCTCGATGCGGTCCGGGACAACTACGAACTGGTCCAGATCCTCGCCCATTCGCCTCGAACGGCGGTCGTCTACATCGGAGGTGGAACGCCCAAGAACTGGATCAACGACGGGATTGTGATGGCCAATTACGCCTTCGGGCGCGAGGGGGAGGGGCATCATTACGCGCTCCAGATCACGACAGACGTTCCTCACTGGGGAGGGCTGTCGGGAAGCACGCTCGATGAAGCTCAATCCTGGGGCAAGATCTCGAAGACCGCCACCCGGGCCATGGCCCACGTGGATGCCTCGATCGGACTTCCCCTCCTCGTCGGGGCGCTCTGGGATCGACGCTCCGTGTGGCAACCGCGGACGCGTCTCGCCTTCGATTGGAATGGAGACGAGGTTCGGATCCGACGTCGTCGGCCCTAGCGATCTAGGTCTGCCGAATTCTCGGGGTCACCCAAACGATATCCCCGCACCCACGCTGGCATGCCAATGGCCGCCACTCGTATTCCGCCGGGCCAGGTGCTCACGAATGGGTGGCCTATCTTGCACGCGGGGTCGGTGCCCTCCGAGCTCACGCCTCAGACCTGGAACCTAACCGTTCACGGGGAAGTCGACCGGCCGTCCCGGCTCGCATTCGCCGACCTTCTGCGGCTTCCGCAGAAGGAGCTTACAGCCGACATCCATTGCGTGACTTCGTGGACAAAGCTCGGAATGAAGTGGTCCGGAGTTCCGTTTCGCGCGCTGGCTGAGCAGGTTGGAGTTCGAGCCGTTGCTCAGTTCGTGGTTATGGAATGCGAGCAAGGATTTACCACGTCGTTGCCTCTGGCAGCTTTGATGGACGACGACGTGCTATTGGCCCATACCGTCGAGGGTCACCCGTTGGAAGCCGAGCACGGGGGTCCGGTACGCATGTTGGTTCCCAAGCGGTATTTTTACAAGAGCGCGAAGTGGCTACGCGGCCTGAACTTCGTGATCGAGGACGAACCCGGATTCTGGGAGGTACGCGGCTACTCGAACATTGCCGACCCGTGGACCCAAACTCGGTACACGGTCGACGACAAGCGACTGATTTTCAAGATGCGCAAGAGCGCTCTCTTCCAGCCGTTGGGGAAGAAACCCGGTGGAAATTAGATTTCTTATAATTCAAAGAAAAACCAGTTTGGTGCGTATGCCTCCGCACCTATACGCGTAATATAACCGCCGAGGGCTTGAAGGTCTTTTTCCCGCCCCGTTAAATACCGATTTGGACGCGATCCCTCTCGGAGGTGGTCTGATCCCAATGTGGTTGCCGGCTCTTGGTCCCCAGGCGAAAGAATCCGATTAACCGGTTGAATCCAAGACGGTTGGGAGGCGATTTTTTTTTGCCTCCCTTCCCTATTCTGGAAACCTACCCGGAGCGTCATCCGTCAGTCGTAGCTGCCGCGCTCGTTTGTTTTCCGAATTCCTGTGCAAATATGGCCTTAAGCCAGTCAAGACCCAGCTGATCGGCGAGTCGCTCGGCCTCGACTCTGTGTAGCGCCGCTTTTTCAGCTTGATTCTTTCGTGCATAGACTTCGACTAGATAGCCATGAGCCAGCGCCAATGAATCCGTCGGAGGAATCCTGCTCAATACCTCTACACTCCGTTCTCCGTTCGCTTCGGCTTCATCCAACAGATCCTCTCGGTGATCCATTTCTGCCTGCCGAGTGGCGCCAGAACAGAGAAGCGCTAGGGTGTGTCCGAGGACTAGGTCGTTGCCCAATCTCTCCGCGAGACTGCAGGCCTGTTTTGAATAAAGCTGTACTTCGGGCCAGTCGTTGCGCTCAACGGCAATAGCCGCCAAGGAGCTCAGAACGTAAGCGAGCTGACTCAGGTAACCGAGGGCCTCTGCCTCGCCTCGGATTTGTCTGAACTCTTGATCGGCCATCTCGTGCCGACCCATCTGAGTGTAAGCGCGACCTCTACCAATAAGGAGATTAAAAACGATGTCCAGACGACCCGACTGACGGGCTTCCGGCAAGGCCTCCTCGATCATTTTTAATGCGACTTCCGGACCGCTGGCAAAGGTAACGAGACGAGACCAGGCAGCGACGCACTCAAGGGAAAGATCAGAGATTCTGAATTTCTTGCTGAGTTCGAAGGCAGATTGATAAATGCCGTTAGCATTTCCGAGCTCTCCTCTCGCTTCAGAAATCCTGGCCTGGCTGAGAAGCAAGAAGACCTGCAGTCGGCGCGTAAGGGCTCCTATTTTGCGCGCGGCGGCCAGGGTTCGGTCGGCATCGTCTAGTTGCCGCAGTCGAACATAAAGTTCCACGATCAAGTGGAGGCACTCTGCGGAGACCTTTGGGTCGTTTTCGGATTCGTCAATCGCCCGACGGAGGGAAAGTATAGATTCGGAGTAATCCGAGTGCGCCCTAAGTAGGACAGCCTCAACCCGTAGTGCCCGAACGCGAGGACTCCCCTTCGCCATCGCCAAAATCAGATGGCGCAAGGCGGTTCGGAGAACCTCCGAGTATCCTAGAGACAGCAGTGTTCTTTCCTGGTGGGTCAGAATTTGTGATGCGGCCTTCCAAGACTCCCCCGAAACCAAATGTACAAATCGTTCACGCACCGATTCGGCCCGGTGACTGCGTGCGTAGAAGCCGGCGAGCGCAACGTGAGCCTCTCTCTCGCTCCCGGGCGTGACTCTGGATACTAGCGCATTTTTCACGACTTGCAGTAATTCGAGGCGCCCCTCCAGTGTCCGCTGGAGGACGCCTGTTCGAACCAATTCTTGAATCCGTTGGCGAGGTATGACCCCTCCTTCCTCGACAAAGGCGCTCGGAAGCGGTTCGTTTGCAAGCGCTACTGGGAGGAGAACAGCTACCTCAGCATCTGACAACTTTTCAACGACAGCGGCAGGAAGGGTCGAGACCGACGCTTCGACTCCCGGGTTTGAGACTGCCAGTTGGAGAAGTAGGGGCGAGCCGAGACTCGCTTGATATACAGCTTCGAATCTGTCCTCAAGCCCACCCTTTCGGTCGGTAAGCTCGTGCGCGGCGGCTCGATCAAGGCCCCCGAGGATGATCCGTTGTCGATCAACCTCCAGCGGCTCGAAAAACGTCGAGTCTTGACTTAAAACAAAGAATAAGTGGCTATTTCCATGGTTCAATCCGAGGATGAACTCGCCGAGGAACTTTCGCATATCTGCCGTGGCGTACTGGAGATCGTCGATCACTGCGACTAGGCGGCGTTCACCCAGGGCTCTTCCCACCAAGTCAGCAACTTCCCGGCCGAGTGGAGCCTTGGGAAGCTGAGAGTAGTACGCAAGTTGCTGCGCCCCGACAGACGATAAGGCGTGAGCCATGGCTAGGATGAAGTTCCGGGGTGCGCTGCCCATACGAACTGGGAACCAAAAGGGGACCCGATCGCGACGCACCCTACGCAGAAATCGGCTCACTAGGGCGGTCTTACCCATTCCAGGGGACCCTTCGACGAAGATCATGCCGCCGCCTTCTCGTGAGAACTCCTCCATTTGGTGGAGCTCTTCGCGCCTGCCAAGAAACGGGTGAGGGGGCGGAGGGATAGCTCCGGATAGCAGCGGAACCTGTCTCGTTTCTCGCCGGAGGCGGTCTCGACCCTGATCTGTTAGTTTGTAGACGAGTTGCTTCCGGATCCCACCACGCACTACCCCCCTGTGAAGGCGTATCATGCCATCCGACGCGAGTTGATGGAGCGGTCGGGACATCGAGCAGGGGTGGTAACCTAGGGCCTTTGCGAGCTCTCGTTGGCTGATCCCGAAGGCCACATCTTCGGGCGGGGCGTGCGTCTCGAGATAATCGAGGATCTCTGTCGGTAGATAGGTTTGGACTGGCACAGTGTCCTAGAGTAGACCCTAGGGACTACTTAGATTTATTTTGTACAAAATAATGGAAGGCTTTTAAGTAGGCAAATTGCCACAGTCTTCCCTAAGATGACGCGCGCAGACGAAAGCGGTGCATACCTCGGAGGCATTGGAACGATGCTGACGAACAACGAAGTGTGCACGTCGTGCGGTCAAGTTCACGAAAAGCGCCAGTTCACCTTCCGACACAACGGCAACAGGGAGTGCCCTGATGTCGTCATGGGGAGCTTCCCCGTGCTCACGCGCCCGCCCCTTACGATGGACACGATCGCCCCTCTCCGCCAGAAGGATGGGGATGTCGAGCCCGTCTACCCTGGCCTGATGGAGTTGGCCCCGAAGACATCGAGCCGAAAGGTTGGACTGTTCTCGGGTAGCTGGTCGGTGCCGATGCCCCAGGAGGAATTCCTCTAATGCTGCGAACCGAGCGATCCCGACTCGCCTTGGCTCTGGGTGGATCCGATGGGAGCCGTCTCAGCCCCCGAGAGCTTCTCCTGGCCATCGCTCCCCCGCCCCAGACGCACTCCTATGCGCTTTCGGGCTGGCCAACCTGGCTCGTCCCGCGCTTTCGCAGTTCAGCCCGAGCGTCCAAACACATGGACCTCAGCCCAAACCCACGGGAGGACTGAGCATGTCCATCATCCCTCTCTGATCACGATGATGTTGGCCCCCGCGGGGTACCCGGCCTTGCGGGGGCCGTAGTTTTACGGGCCGAGAAAAAGCCGAGGCCGTCGCACTCTGACTTTCAGTTTTGCAGCGCAAAGAAGATAGCGTGATACGGCTCGGGGGCTCCCAGGTTCAGTTTCATGCCCGACGGAGTCTGTCCGAGCTGCGGAGGAGTCCTCGAACCAGGGTTCGTCTCGACTTCCAACGGCTCGGGGCTCTTTTGGTCCCATCGGGCGGAGGAGCGTCGACTTCGACCCAAGGACATGGAAGTGCTCGTTCCGACTGAGTTCGGCGGAACCTACTCGGCTAACCTGCCGGGTGAACGCTGTCGCAAGTGCAAGACGATTCTGCTCAAGTTGCCGTAAGGGGCGACGAGCCTGGATTGAGCCTCAGCGGGATCCCGCGACCGCCAACCCTGTGGTCACGCAGCCTGGGGCATAGAGCTGCCCGTGGAGCTCAGGACGTGACCCTAAAGCTACAATCGAGTTCAACAAGGTGGGATTCCCCGGAGGGCCTAGCACGACCCCTCCCACCGTTCCTCCCCGAAGCCCCTCCGCGAGCTTGCCCCCCCGGATTCGGTGGCCGATTCTGAGCTCTCCGCCGAAATTGCCCGAGATCGGGTCCGGGAATGCCCAGGCGAGCTGCTCGACCAAGATCCCGTCGGAGACCGACTCGATGAGCTCCGCCTCCGAACCGTCACTCCCAGCACCGAACAAGATGGTCGCTCCTTTTGGAGCCGGAGCGTGGCTGAAATGGATCCAGGGGTCAGGCCCAAAAAGTCCTCCCCTTCGGGCACTCCCGGTCGACGATTCCCGATACGCCGACGCATGCAGCGCATCATAGAGTAGTCCTTGAGTTGAACCATGCTCGATGAGCGGGACCCGACCCGTCGTGGTTCCTTCGTCATCAAAGGGCGCAGACAGGACTCCTTCCGGAAACCTTCCGTCGTCCGCGATCGTCACGTCGTCCGTCCCGTACGGGATGCCGGGATCCGGAGATGACTGGCGAAGGCGCGCGGCCGCCGTAAAACGGTATCCGATGACCGGCGGAAGGATTTCGCTCAAGCAATCGGCGGGCAGGAGAACGGGGATATTTCCGGTCGGCGTGGGAGCCGCTGTTCGCGCATCTTGGGCCAATTGGGCCCATTTTGAAAGTTGGGAGACGAGGGATTCTGGTCGGATCTTGCGGTAAATCCGATTGACCCAGAATTCTCCCGGGGGCGGCCCTTCGGGCCCTCCGAACGCTTTGATCGCGATCTCGAACTCGAGGCTCGTGTGAGAAAAGGAACCAGCGAATCCCCCGGAATTCGCCAAGGTACTTTCCACGAGCGTGGCGCGGACCGAACCAAAGCTTGGGGTCACGGACGTCCGTCCCTCGAACGCTTCGAACAATCGATGGGTGAGGTCCTCGAGGGTTTCCTGGGGCCGGTCCCAAAGGCGCACGTCGCGAATCTCCAGATCTCCCTGCTGGTCGATCGGTCGGTCTGGAAGCTCGACGGAGGCGGTGGGGAAGGTCGCGTATGCGCCGGTGCGTTCCGCCTCCTCGGCTATCGAATGGGCATTCCCTTCGGAGGGCAGGGACCCGGCGGCGAAGCCCACCCGGAGTTCATCCCGGACGGGTCGGAGGACTCGAACTCCCACTCCTTCGATTCGGATAGGGCCTCGGATCGTCTCGATCGTCCGACCATTGAAGTGGATCTCGTAGCGGCGGATCCGCTCACCATAGACGTCCCAAGGCGGAGCAACCGTCGACCGGATCGCATCGGCGCAGCGGAACGCAGTGTCCGCTTCGGGGGCACGCGACATCAGGCGCGTCCCACAACGAGTTCGGAGAGCACATAGGTCCCTCCTGTGGCGGCCGGCAAGACGTCCGTGAAACCCTTTCCGCAGCTCCCGGGCCGCATCTCGAAGTACTCCCTCTTTCCCACTCCCCGAATTCCGGACAGGAACTCGAGAACCCGTCCGGACAAGGCCATCGAGGAAACGAGCGGGCCCACGCGCCCTGCCTGGACCCGATGTCCCTTCTTCAATCTACACTGCATATTTCCCCCGAGCGGATCCTCGATCCCACTTGTGGCGTGCTCCAGGACGATCCCCTCTTTCATCTCCTCCAGAAGCTCTTCCAAGCTCCAATCTCCGGGCTCGAAGAACGTGTTCGTCATGCGCACGAATGGTCGGCTCAGAAAATTGGCCCTTCGAGTGTTACCGGTCGCCTGGGTCTGGAACGTCGCGGCGGTCGTACGATCATGCAGGGCCCGAACGAACCGACCGTCTTCGACGAGTACGGTCCGTTGGCCGGGATGCCCCTCATCATCGAAGTAGATCGACCCCCAGCCTCCGGGGTACGATCCGTCGTCCACGATCGTTAGGCCCGGGGGTCCCAAGGTCTGGCCCAGCAGGAGCCGCAGATAGGAACGATCCCGAACGAATTGGTCGGCCTCGGTACCGTGACCGAAGGACTCATGGGCCACGGCACCCGCCGTTTGAGGGTCGAGAAGCACCGCCATTCTACCTGATGGGGGCGCTTCTGCCGAGAGGAGTGCCTTTGCCTCTCGTGCGGCGGTAACGATCCGTTCTTCCGTGAGCGGCGTCAAGATCTCCTGCCCCCCGGTCCCGCCGTTGAAGGCAAAATCGTACTCGATTCGGCCGTTCTCGATAGCGATCGGGGTAACGGATACAGAGACACGATCGATGCATTGGTAGCGACGGGCCCCCGCCGTCGACAGATACAGGCGCTCGTCCCGCGCCACGCTCAAAACAACATTCGCATCGACGATTCCCGGAACGGAGAGGGCCCAAGCTCGGTATTCGGACGCGAGAGCAACTCGCTCTTCCGTCGACAGATCGGCAATCGGTTTCTTAGATTCCGTTACCCGCTCGGCCGAACCCCGAGGAGAATCCCCGGGCGGATCGCGCCCACCGGACCCTTTCGACGCTTGGGACGCCACTTCCTCGGACGTAGATTCGAACGCGAGGCGGTCCAAACCGCTGCTCGCTGCCTCCACCCAACGACCTCCGACCCAAGCCCGGAAAACGGCCCCGGCGAGCCGCGGTCGCGCTTGGACTGTTTCCGAGCGCAGGTTGAATCGCAGTTCTTCTCCACCCGTCTGCTGGGCCATGGCCTCCGCAAACCGGACTCGACTACCCAAGCGCGCGAGGGGGCGAGCCAGGTCGGTCTCAACATCGAGCAACGAGTTCATCGACGGTTCCTATCCGGCAAGGGTTTCCCGGACGATCGTTCGCTTCTAGCGTCGCTCTTGTCCGGCCCGATTCCCCCAAGGACACGGCCTGTTACGACGCACTGCTTCGCTCGCCGCATCGGCCGGAGGGAGCGGAGCTCCGTTGCGAGCGAGGGGTCTGGAGACTCCCGGTTCGCACGGTTCAACCAGACGGCCCGAATGCCGGCCGCGCTGGCACCGAGCACGTCGGAGTCCCACGAGTCTCCCACCATCACGGCCCGTCCCGGCGTCGTGTCGCCGCGCTCGAGGGCTCGTTGGAAGATGCGAGGATCGGGCTTGTGAATTCGGACTTCCTGGGCGGTCATCATGAAGTCGATCGATCGACGAAGACCGATGGCTTCCAACTTTTCATTCTGCTCCGCTCGCGTGTTGTTTGTAACGAGTCCGATCGTCAGCCCCCCGGCCCGAAGGGCCCGGAGTAGCGCGGGCGCGCCGTCGACAGGGTACCGAGACTCCTGATACTTCTCGCGGTAGATCTGCGCGCACTCCTGCGCGACGTTCCGGTTCGGTTCGGCCCCGCAGGATTTGAACAACGCCAAGAATCGTACGGTCCGCCCTTCCTCTTGGTTCATCGATCCCATGACCACACGCCGGTACGTGGCGGTCAGGTGGTCGCTGTAGTGCCGGCACAGATCCGTCAACGTTTGACGGTGTAGATCCGGGTAGACTTCCCGCACCCGCCGCATCGCGGTTCGAAGTGCCCTCGAGTGATCGAACAAGGTATCGTCGACGTCGAAGAGAACCGTATCGAGGGTCGTTTCCGAACCGGTGAATCGGGGAGAGCCATCGGCCGTGAGGGATATTCTGGTCATTTCACGGGAAGGGTGAGGTAGCCTCGGATTTGAGCTACTTGGCGGGAGTCCAGGGGCTCCATCCCGGGGATTGACGGAAGCTCGAAACAGACGGGTTGATTGGATGTCGCGCCGACTCATACCGCACGACCGCCCTCGTTAGGCGTTCACGCACCCCGACACGCGAGCTAGAACCCTCCAAATAGTAGGGTCCGTTGGGCCAGTGTGCCGCTTGCGGCATGGGAGGACCCAACCACATGCGTACCCCGCCCCGCGAGTTTGGAATCACTGGGTTCGATCATGTAGATATACGCATCGCGCACCGGGACAAAGCGACGAAGTTTTTCGTCGAGCAACTGGGAATGGACATTCTCGGGGAAGGACCCGACCACACGTACCTGCTCTTCGGCGATCAGGTGCTCGGGCTCCATGAGGCCAAGGCCGGGGAGCGTCCCAATTCCGTCGACCACTTGGCGCTGCGCGTCGAAGAATGGACGGGGCTCAAAAATCGGGTCAAGCGCGCCCGCGTGGTGATCATCGGAGAGAAGGAGCGGGATGATTCCCGTTCGCTCTACCTCCGAGGGCCCGATGGGATCCGCATCGAGCTCGTTTGGCGCCCCGACCCGCACTCCCACCGAGAGTGCCAGCATGGACCCCCGGCGAAGCCGCACGACGACGAAGACAACAGTTGAATCGCGGGGTTCCCGCGGGGATCGTCGCGGCGTTCAGGCGCCGCCCGCCACCGTGAGATTCTTGACCAATAAACTCGGCGCGCTGAGGGTTCCAGTAAGCTCAGCATGGGATCCGACTGCCGCCACGCCCCCGAGCATCGAGGGGGCTCCGGGAGGTGCAAAGACCACGCCACCCACCGTTCCTCCGCGAACGGGTTCGGCGAGCTTTCCGTTTCGAATGCGGTAGCCGATCCGGATCTCTCCGCCGAATCCACCGGAGATCGGATCGGGAGCGGGCCAACCCAATTGCTGAACCCAAATCCCATCTCCGGCCGCTTCGATCAGTTCCGCGTCCGTCCCACCCGTCCCCGGGTCGACCACGAGCGTGGTCGGGGCTACCGTGGGGCGATGTCGGAATCGGATCCAATCTCCGGGCCCAAAGTCCAATCCGCGTGCCGCGTTCCCCGAGCTTGGGAGCTCGAACGCACCTCCGTGCAGGACGTCATAGACGAGCTCGGTGGTGGTTCCCGCCTTCACCAAGGTCCGATGCCCGCGGGGGGTCCCTTCCTCATCGACCGGACCTGAAAGGATGCCCCAAGGATATCGGCCGTCATCGTGGATCGAGATGAGTGGGGAAGCGATGGCGGATCCCTCGGAGGGCGAGATCTGCCGAAGTCGACCCGCCCCGCTCAATCGGTATCCCAACACGAGCGGGAGGATCCCTTCGACGATCGCCGGGGGGAGAACGACGGGAAGCTCTCCCGTTGGGGGCGGCGCAGCGCGCCGGGCATCCTGGGCATATCGACACCATTCGGCTACCCGATCGCCGGCGTGGGCTGGGTCGACCCGACGGAAGCTTTCGTTGACCCAGAACTCGCCGGGAGCGGCCCCTTCGGCGCCCCCGAACGACTTGACCGCTAGTTCGAGCGCGACCTGCGTGTGGGGATAACTCGCCCGCAAACCACTAGAGTTGGCGATCGAGACCTCGGCCAACGTCGCGCGCACGGAGCCGAAGCTCGGAACCGAGGCGTGGATCGAGTCGAAGGGACCGAGTAGGCCGGTGACATACTCCTCGAGGCGCGCGATGGGAGCGTTCCAGAGATGCTCGTCCCGAACCTCGCCCACGGGACCCGAGTTCCCATCGGACGGAAGATCGACCCTCTTGGTCGGAAAGTTCGAATGAACCGCGATCTGTTCCGCGTCTTTGAGCGTGGCGGCGATGCCCGCATCGCTCGAGTCCGTGGACGCCTGGAACCCCACGCCGGTTTGATCGTCGTGCGCTCGAAAGATGCGAACCCCGAATCCCTCCACGAGCAGAGGTCCGCGAATGGCCTCGAGCATGCGGCCCTGAAAGTGAATCTCGTACCGCCGCACTCGCTCCCCGTAGACCTCCCAGGGTGCCGCGGTGCGCAGCCGATCGGCCACGCGGAAACCGATTAGGTCATCCGAGTCGGAGGTCGTCATCCGGGCCCCACCACAGCTCGCGAAAGGAGGTACGTCCCTCCCGTTCCGGCCGGGATATAATCCGTGTGACCCTTCCCGCAGAATCCGGGCTCGATCCGGAAGTCGCTCGCTTGACTCACTCCGCGGATCGCCTTCAAGAAATCGAGCACTTTTCCGGAGAGCGCCATCGAGGAGACCAGGCCCGAGCGCTCGCCATGCTCGACTCGATGCCCCTTCTTCACCTTGAGCTGCATCTGACCGCCGAGCGGATCTTCAATGCCTGAGGTCGCGTGCTCGAGCAGAATCCCGTCCTTCATCTCCGCGAGTAGCTCGTCAAGCGTCCAATCGCCGGGTTCCGTATACGTGTTAGTCATACGAACGAACGGGCGGCTTAGAAAATCCGACCGCCGCGTGTTGCCGGTCGGCCGAGCGTGGAGGATCGCCGCCGTCTCCCGGTCATGGAGGGCACCGACAAATCGCCCTTTCTCTACGAGCGCCGTCCGTTGTCCTGGGTTGCCTTCATCATCGAAGTAGATGGAACCCCATCCGGTCGGGAGGGCCCCGTTATCGACGATTGTGAGGATCTCGGGACCTACCATCGATCCGAGCACCGGCTTCAAATAGGATCGGTCACGGACGAATTGATCCGCCTCTGTACCGTGTCCGAATGACTCGTGCGCAAACGTTCCTGCCACGCCCGGGTCCAGCAAGACGGCCATTTCGCCCGCGGGCGGGGTCCCCGCTTTTAGGAGAGCGAGGGAATCTTCGGCGGCCGTCTTGACGCCCGCTTCGGACAAGAAGTCGAACACTTCCCTTCCTCCGGTTGCCCCCCGGGCTAAGAAGTCGTATTGGACGTTTCCGTTCTCGATCGCGATGGGGGCAACCCCCGCCCGAACGCGCGTTCTCCGCTGATAGCAGCGCGCGCCGACGCTGTTGAGGTAGAGCCGTTCCTCATCATCCCAACCGAGCTGAATCTCCGCGTCCTGTACCCCGGGGACCTGCGTCGCCCATCCTAGAACGTCCCGTCCCAACGAAATCATGCCCTCAAGGCCGAGGTCGGGGACTGGGTGAGCAGGGCGGGTCATCATTTCCTGGACCCCGGTTGCGGACGGACCCGGCGGCGGGCCACGACTTTGATCGGACTGCAGCCCGCGTTCGATTCCCTCGACGGCCGCGACGCACCCTATCGGTCCGAAATCGGAGGTAGCCGACTCGACCCACCGCGACCCGCTCCAGGCACGAATGGCCGCGCCGTGCAATCGAGGCCGAGTGGAGGGCGTCGTCTCCCGCTGATTGATCCGGACTCCGTCGCCCACGATCCGCTGGCCGAGGACCTCGGAGAAGACCGCCTTCCTCTCGAGGCGCGTAAGCATCTTCTTGAGATCACTCTCGAAATCGCGTAAGTCCGCCATGCGCGGAGTTGCCACAGCTATTCCCTAGTTAAACTCGGTGCACTCGAAGTAAGTCCTCAACGTAATCCGGTCGATATGGCACAGCATTTCCTGGCGGTCGGGCTTGAGCCACCGGAGAGGGGCCGACGCACTATTGTTCGGGAAGCTTAACGCGCCGTTCCACGAAGTAATGGACGGACGAGGTACCCGGGCGGAATCGGAAGCTGTGCGGGAGCTGCGCCGGAATCCAATGCGTCGACCCAGCGGCATGCTCTTCCACGCGGTCTCCCAGAGTCATCTCGATGGAACCCTCGACGACGAACCCCCATTCTACGTCGTGGGTGTGGGTCGGGACGACGACCTCCTGGTGGTCGCGGGGCACCTCGATGAATAGAACCTGGGTGCGACCGTTGTCGTGGACGTAGACTTCCGCTCCCGCCAGGCTGGATTTCGGGAGCGCTCGAATGCTCGGGGGAAATGGCATTCGCTCGACGACTCCCCGGGCGCGGTTCAGCGTCGGGCCGGTCGTGGGATCGCCTTGGCCAAGGGCGGGACCAGCGAGAGCCAGTCGGCGTACTTCGGTTCCTGCCCGTGGACCGCCTTCGCGAACACGTCCATGACATCCCGGGTGATCGGACCGGGCTTTCCATCGCCGACCTGGTAGTGACTGATCTCTCGGACCGGCGCAACCTCCGCATAGGTCCCCGAGAAGAACGCCTCGTCCGCGGTGAGGAGTTCGTTCATGGAGATCGACTTCTCAACGACCGTGTACCCGAGGTCGCGTGCGATATGGATGACCGTGTCCCGGGTGATACCCAGGAGAATGCCCGATTCCAAGCCGGGGGTGTAGACCATGCCGTCCCGGACGAGAAATACGTTCTCGCCAGTTCCCTCGGCCACGAAGCCATTGTGATCGAGGAGGATCGCCTCCTCATACCCATCCTTTGCGGCGTCGATGCCCGCCAGGTAACTGTTATTGTAATTCCCATCGGATTTGGCGAAAGAAGGTATGGCATCGGTCTGGGGCTTCCGGAACGGAGAGATCTTGGCCCGTACGCCCGACTCCGAAGAGTCGCCGAGATATTTCTTCGCGGGTATCGCGGCGATCGCCAACGAAACGCGACCTTTCAGGTTCTTTACGCCAAGCCCCGGCTCGCCGCGGTACAGAATGGGTCGAATGTACGACGGGAGGTAATCGTTGGCTGCCTGCGTCTCGAGGATGGCTCGCTCGATTTCCGGCTGACTGTAGGGAAGCGGCATGTGATAGATACGCGCAGAGATCGTGAGACGTCGGACGTGGTCGGACAGGCGGAAGATGGCAGCTCCTTTGGGGGTCTCGTAGCCGCGTATCCCCTCGAAGACGCCGACCCCGTAGTGCAGCGTATGGTTCAGGACGTGAACCTGGGCGTTCGCGAAGTCCACGAGCTTCCCGTCCATCCAGATCTTTTTGCCCTCGGTTGCCAACATGGTCCTCCACTCCGCCCGGCAGCGCGTACGCTTCCGATACCCGCATAAGAGCGGGACCAGAATATATCACTCTCTATCTTTCCGAGTATCGACGAAACGGGAGCGGGGAGGGCAAAGAGCAAGTGGCGGATACCTTCGGACCCAACCATCCCCCTCGCCCAGAGGCACCCTACCCATGATTTTAGGAGACTTGGCGGGGAGGCGTGAACCGGGCTTCATCGACGTCCGACGACGAAGATCCGTGGGTGTGCTCGTCCTTGTGGGAGTAATCCTGCTTGTCGCCTCCCTGTTCGTCGGCTGGTGGACGATCCAGGCTTCTGGATTTGGCATCACAGAAACGCTCGTTCTGGGCTTCCCCGTCACGAACGGAGGCAATGGAGTGAGCTACGAGTGTGGCGGAAACCTGTCAGAATTCACCGACCACTGTCCTTCGCCCGAGACCTACTCGAGCGCCAGTCTGAATGCCACGGGGAGATTGTACACTGCGATCCAGATACTAGTGATCGGCGGGATCGTCTTAGG
>JBAQJJ010000015.1:0-57387 GCA_049300255.1 Thermoplasmata archaeon | reverse complement strand
TCTCCGAGGTGCCACGCAGTCCAGGGGTGATAAAGTAGTGACTGGCTCGCCATGTTTACTGACAAATTTATTCTCTTGGTATTTCTATCTGTTCGTCCAAAAACCATAGGACGAACACTCTGAGGGACGCCGGCCCATCTCCTCGTAATCAAGCTCGCGCAAGGATTGGCAACCACACCCACTGTTCAAGGGGATTCTGGGCCAGATCCTGACCACCACCCGATTCCGGGGCTCTGGTAAAGCAGAACCTCTCCACGAGAGCTCCCCTTCTACGTTCCGAGCCGGAGGGGGACACCGCAAATTCGCGCATGAGGCGATGCCAGGTCTCTACACCAGGCGTACCGAGGTGGGCCATGAGGTGGGGGGAAACTCCCCGGACCCGCCTACGGCCAAAATGTAAGAAGATGGCTGAGGCTACGTCTTATATTCTCGTGCTACTTCACATTACACGAAGCTATGCCGAAGGCCGTCGTAGAATTGTCTGAGCACGCCAATCGCGTAGTGAACGTCGTCAAAGCCCGCGATGGATTGAAGGGCAAGTCGGAGGCCATCGAAAGCATCGTATCGGCTTATGAGCAGAAGATCCTCGACCCGGCCCTGCGTCCTGAGTTCGGCGCGGCTCTTCAGCGAATCCGACGAGGAAAATTCCGAAAGATAGAATCATTGGCTGACCTCCCAGGAGAGTCCCCTTGACATGGGGGCTCGAGGTCTCGCCGGAGTTCGAACAGGACTACAGAAAACTCTGTGGCCGGAATGCTGCGTTCAAGAATGCGGTAGATTCGAAGGTCAGTCAGATACTTGAAAACCCGCTCCACTACAAACCCTTGCGCGCACCGCTTCAAGGGATCCGGCGGGTCCACATCGGTGGCTCGTTCGTGCTAATGTTCGAACCGATCCCCGTTCGGCATACGGTCCGCCTCCTGCGACTCGCACACCACGACGAAGCGTACGGCGTTTAAGGGTCTGCCCGCTCGTCGCTCAACGTCGAAGTAGTATCCACCGGTAAAGAATTGGATTGCGGGGTCCCTGACACCAAAGCTTGGTGTTCGTTGACTCAATTACCATTGGACGCATCGTCAGGCGGATCCCTAACCCCTTAGAGCGTGTGCTCCCCTGCAACGACGAGCGGCGGATAAAACTGTCCGAAGGGGGGACCGACCCGGAGGCGTCGGTAAGCCATCAATAGACAGATTCGCGGTGACCTACTTTCAGGACGAGGACGAGCAGTTCGAGCTGGCGAACTTCGACAATCACACGATAATCCCCTACGCGGAGTCGGAAGTACGGCAGTCCGACTAGCCTCCGGAGTTGCCGCAGAGGATTCTCGCTCAGGCCTTCGACCCGCTCAAAGAGCCGCTTAGCGATACTTCGGTCGAGCTTGGCCAGCTGGCGGGAAGCAGACGCGGACCACAGGATCCGAAATGCCATCAGAAGCCTAGGGCCTTTCGAACTTGCTCCGAGGTTAGGTACTTACCGTCACGAATCTCACGGCGGGCCACTTCCACTTCAACCTTCGTCTTCTCGTCGAGTTCTCGTAGGTCCTCGAGGACTCGCTCGAGTACGTCGTTGAAAGTCTCTCGGGGGTGCAGCTTCATTCCTTCAAGGGTGCGTTTCATATCCGTGGAAAGCTGAATTGTTGATGTCGCCATCAATCTGAAATTGGCCATCGACTATTTATGGTACTCTATAGCTAGCTATGGCGTTCGATAGGAACATCCGGTTCCAGCTTCGCTGTGTCCCCATTTTGGAGCGCCTCCTCGACGTAGAGTTCCAAAGCACCCCCATAATTTCGGAAAACTTCGTTCAAGGTCTTGCCTTGGGTGATGCAACCGAGAAGATCCACTCACTGGGCAACGAAATAGCCGTCCTTCCCCTTCCGTACCTTCGCAGTGATCGTCACAACCGTCGGTTCGACGTACCGTATAAAAACTCTGGGAGGTCGGTGAACGATGATAGGACGGATCTACCTAGCCACCCTATCAGGCTAACACGGCTACGGCCGGTAAACAGTGGACCTACAACCAGGGAGCCCCTGTGTTCAGGAAAATCCCGCATGGGGCTTGATAGAACGAATCTATCAACGAGATCGGGCACAATCTCTCGCGCTTACTCGGGCCCAAGTCTGCGTCAGATCCTCTCAAACTACGTCCGGCTGTAAGTCCGGGTTCGGACGCCGTGCCCAATAGTCGACAGAGTCTGGTCTCCTGTAAGAAGTACCTCGTCTCGGGCGAGGCACATCCCCGCAATTTGTGCGTCAACAGTGCCCAACGAACGGCCCTCCTTCGAAAGGAGCGCTTGGAGGTTCCCCGCTCGCCTTGCGTCTTCGGCATCGAACAAAGTAACCTCGTAGGCCAAAGCGAGTGCCTCGAGGCGAGCGGCTTCGTCCCGCCTTCTCAAGGCCCTCCCTGCTCCCACCCAAAGCTCGAACATCGACGGGGTCGGGAGCCGGAGAGCGTCTCCCGCTCTATCCACCTCCTCCGCAATTGATCTTGCCTTGGGGAGACCTTCCAGGAGGTCAATCACAAAGCTACTGTCGAGTAGCATGACCCGCATCTAGTTGGGCTCGATGTTTGCGGTCCGCGGCGACGGCGTCCCGAAGGCGCCGTGCACTGGCCGTGGGTAGGGTGCCGGCGAAGCTGGCAAGGGCCGGTCTTGCTGTGAGCCGTACTATAACTTCGGAGAAACTTTCGGACTCTCCTTTCTGGGCCCGGAGCCGACGGTAGGCATCCTCGGTTACGGTCAGCGTTTTGACTGACATGTATGTTTAAACGTAAACGTGCCTCATAATCCTAACGGTCCAAGCGGAAGGTGAAATCAGAAGCGCGAAGGGGAGGGGGCTGGACGTCCTGTCTATTTGCTGTACAGAGGTGGTCGAGCCGTTGTTGGCCCAAGCACTAATGGAATTGCGAGCGTGAAAAACGAGCGGCCTCGCCAGGTCAGGCTACTCCGCGACACCCGTCATCGTTCAGTCAGATGCAAAATCGGGTAACCCACGTCTGAGCTACCTGGCTGTGCCTCACCGTGTTGACCCCGTGGCCCGCTGGCTCCTCTCGAAATCGAACAAGGGTTGCCTGCCCCAAACGATACGTCGCTATCGTTGGGCGGCCGAGAGAACGATCAACGCCCTTCGGGAGGTGGGCCGGGTCAGCCATCCGCGGCTATGGAAGATCGACGATGGTATTTGGATACGGAAACGGTTTCACGATGACCCCTGGCAACTGGCTATCGTAAGCGATCTAGCGAGATTCTACGGAAACCGAATCTTCGACGAGATCGGTCTACCGCACCAAGGACCGCCGCGACACGTCCGCTGGATGACCGAGGAAACGGTCCAGGACATCTTCTCCGCCACTCGTTCTGATCCTCCTCTTCGCTTGATTGCGCTCTTAGGCTTGGGCCAAGGCCTACGTCGCGTCGAATGGACTCGCCTACGGGTCGCCGATTTTGACCTTGAGGGGAATCGTCTCCTCGTTCGGGGCAAGGGTCGGGCTCGCCCGAAGTTGGTCTGGGTTCCCCTTCATCCCGCTGTGCCAGGGGCGCTTCGCGACTATCTTCGTGTGCGGGAGGCTGTGGTCGGTCGCTTCCTAAAACGGACCCACCCCACGTCGCCGTTGCCGGAAGAGCTGTTCGTCCACGTCTCCGGTGATCGGCTGCGTCCGTACGGGGTTGGAGGAATGGATCGTTGGGTGACCCGGATAGAGAGGAAGCTCGCTGAACGCGGAATTTTGGTAAAGCTATCCTCGCACATGTTCCGTCGGTCCGGTGCCACCTTCCTCGAACGAACGCTCCTCCGGTCGCCAGAAGCGTCCCGCGATGGGGTCTACCGAACCCTGCAAGGATTCCTCCGTCACGACAACCTCGCGACCACAATGAGGTACCTCGAAGCCGATCCCGCACGACAGCAGCGGGCAATGGCGGCGTTTGCCAACGCGCTGCGTTGGGACGGCCGCGACTCGGTCCTGACTCCCATGCCGGAGAAGACGGAGTCGGGGACCGGTCCGAAAGGAGAGACTCTCCTGAACGGAGTCGCTACGAAGCGACGACGAAATTCGACGCAGGACGTTGGTTGACGGCGTGGCGGTCGGCACCGGGCGAAATCCTTCGACGATTGTCGAGGCTCGAGGTTCGTTTGTGCATTCAAGAACCATTGCGCCCACTCGTCCGGACCCGATTTCATTCAAGATAAGGCACACTACCCGTTGCGCTCATTCCGAGGGTCACTAACGGTTTTCCGTTAGCTAACCTTTGTAAGACATAAACGTTAGTGACGACGTCGGGGGGAGCGGAATCTCTCGGAAGTCTAGGCCTTGAGACCCTCGAGCGCCAGAATAGCATCCCCCCGGGGAGTGTAGACGACCTCGCTGCCACTTCGTCGTCGGTCAACCAGCCCGAGTTCATAGAATCTGAGCAGATACCGAAGGAAGGCAGGCACACTTTGGAACCCGTATTGCTTGAACTCCTTGGGCTGGCACGGGCCGTCAGCGACCAGCTTCACAAGGAGAGTCTTCTGTTTCTGAGTGAGGTTACAACGGTCGATTGTGCTCATTGTCATCCGGCGAAGAAGAGGTCGTGCCAAATCCAGGCTCAGTTCTCGTGACGTCGGGAACTCGATCATGGTTCGCACCAGAAGATCCGTACAGCGATTCAGGATGTACCTCAGCTCCCCGGAGCTCGCCTCGTAAAGCAGGTCCAGTACAGCCCGCGAAACTGGTGCGTTCACGGAGGCAGAGCTCCTGTACCTCTCAACGCGCGCCTCGATTGCCTTGTGAACCTCCTTGGCAGTCAAGGGAGGGAGCCAGATCGGGTCGGATCGAATCAGTTCGCTAACGCGCCGAGATCTCTGGGCAACATTCGACCGGCCACCGATCGGACCTATGAAGACCCAGAGGAACTGAGAACGAGTGAGGGTAACGTCTCGAGTAACCTCTAGAAACGAGACCAAAGTTTTCGAATCAATCAGATCAAGATTGTTCACGTTAACGACTATCTTGAAGACTCCGGCAGCCTCCGCTAAGCGGGCGGCCCGGTCGAGGAGCTCGCTAACCGCGGGGAGGAGCACAACCAGGGGGCTCGTCGCTGTCGATTCGGTCGATCGCCCTGCTCCGAACCCCGCGAGATCGAATTGCCAGCCTCTCGTCTGAACCAACGATTGCGTGACGGCCCGAGACAGATCTTTGAATTCACTACCTCGAGGCGCTTTAGGGACGACTCGGGCGAGAGAGTTCAGGACATTACTTAGGACGCTGAGCAGAAATTCGGTTGGACTTAGGGTGGAAGCGAGTTGGATTGTTTGAAGCGTGGGTAATAGTCTCGGACGCGACTCCTCGTGTACCAAGCGGTATTCCTGAACATTGACGAAGCTAGTCTTTCCAACTCCAATCCCACCCTCGACAAAGACAGCCCCCCGATCGAAACTGGACAAAAAGGTCCGAATCTCGCGCCCCTCTTGCTCTCGGCCGACGAACAACAGGGAGTCATCGCGATCTATCCCGAGAGGAGAGGGGTCGTACGGGTTGCGCTTGAAGCCGTAGTGAAGACTGAGATCTTCTGGGTGGGTCGAAGTGTCACTAACATTCGTGTAATCCATACGTTAACTAACGAATATATGTTAGTTAATAAAATGACTTTTCACGATGAACGTCGGACCCCCGGATAAGTCGAGACTCTCTTGGAGCTTCGCAATTCGCGAGGTCACTCTACGGGTTGGTGAAGAATGGGTTGCAACCTCAATTCGCATGTGGAACCCTATGATGTAGGTCCATCCGACCAAAGGACTCGCTGACTGAGGCCATTGACGGTGAACCGTCTCCTCACTCGCGTGTAGGACATGTTGCGACCGTTCATGTTGTGCATTGTTTTTAATTTCAGAAGGCTTCCAAACCTAGTAGGAGGCTAATCCTCGACCGCGGACCGTGTCTTGGAAACCGCTCGCTCGATCGTGGGGATCTCCTCTACCGCAGCCCAGAGCCTTTCCAGATCAATGGCCCAATACTCGTGCTTGGCAAATGTTGCGAATCCTCTCAACGCGCTCCACTCGATACCAGGATTACGGGTTCGTAAGGGAAGGGACAGTTTTCCAGCAGCCTCGCCAATCACCTCAAAATTCCTGATAACGGCATCCCGAGTCTTTTCTGAATCGAGAAACGCCGCCTTTCCTTCAATCGTGTACGCCTGTATCTGGTGGCACGCCCGCAAAATGTCGGCAAGTCGGAGCAGATCTCCTCGTGCATCCGCACTCATATGGGCACAGCTTCGAAGAGCACCTGGGGTCGGACTAGCCAGTGAAGACCGCTGGGCTCGGCGACGTCCACCTTTCGGCCGAACAGGTTCTCGAGGTCGTTTATGAGCCCGAATTGATCAAATGCGGAAGCGCCAGAATCGAAGTCTACGAGAAGATCCAGGTCGCTCTTAGGTCCAGCCAAACTCCGTGCCACGGATCCAAAGACGCGCGGGTTCCTTGCTCTTCGAGCGCGAAGAGCCTTCTCTAGTTCGGCTCGTTTTGGGATTACAATCTCAACTATTCCAAGCCCGTGGCCGCGACGAACGGGTCGGATTACCGGAGAATCCCAAAGTCGTGACTTGCAGCGCGGACAGAGACGCGGTTCGGGACTCCTGGGTCGCCAAACGAAACCACAGCGAAAGCAACCCGATAACCCGTCGGGGGCGAGGGTGTTGCTCATGGCTCAGCAGGGATTCACCAGAGTAATAAAACTTACCATGATGAGCTCCCATCATTCTGTTTTACCGGTTCCATTTAGAGGTGGAACAAGTGTAAACTGGGAGAACACAAACAAGGCCAAGTACTAAAAGTTACTTAGTACTGGCTCGGCAACGTCACGGCGACTATTCCCGAGTAGTACGGGACAGGCGTCTGAGTTCATTCCACTATGGAGCTCCTACCTTCTTGATTTGGTGAGGAGGACTGATCGAGTTCGCTTCGCCAAAGTCGGGCGAAGGGGAGTTCAAAATTCAGGCCGCGCCCGGAAACGGATAAAGGACCTCGGATGTAGTCGGGGGCAGAGCGAACGGCGCTCCCCGCTGCACCCAACCGCTTACCTTCAAAATGCTCAGACCATCGCCGACAAAACGAGCCGAATCCAAGAACGGCCTTTGTTGAGGGGGGGGTTTGGACATTGATCTTGCTTCAACCGTCAAGAGGAAGGGTTCGGCACTGTGCGATCGACAAAGCATGGGGCGACTGCCCCTCAGAGTTTGCGTCCATTAGCCAATGAACCCATCCTGAGACGTACCTGGATCGAAAGCCGTGAGTGACACCGAGCCGAGCCAGCGGGTGGAATGCCCTACTGCGAGGCCCGGCACCGTAGATTGCCACAACATCGCCTCCCCCGGGAGGTAAGTTTTTACCCCCCCGTTTTCTTACCTATCACGATGGCAGCTCGTCGAGCGGAAGAGTATTGCTACCGGTGCGGGCACGTCTGGACTCCCCGCCGTCGGCGGACTCGGATCTGCGCGCGCTGCAAATCCCCCTACTTTTGGCTTCCCCGAGTGAAAGTCCCTACTTTCGGGACGGGGCTGGGAATCGAGGAAGTGATCGGAAAGAATCGGGCTCGTATTCTGCGGCTTGCCCGAATGTATGGTGCCACCAATGTTCGCATTTTTGGGTCGGTCGCACGAAAGGAGGCTAGCGCGTCGAGCGATATCGACATTCTTGTCGACCGCATCGGAGGCCGGAACTTCCGACCGCTTGGGCTGACGCGCGCGATCTCCCGGGCCCTTGGCCGGAAAGTGGACCTGGTTGCGGAAGACAATCTTTTCTGGCTCGTCCAGCCGCGCGTAGTCACCGAGGCAATTCCGCTATGAAGGCGGGCCGGGAGGCCAACGAAGTCTACCTTTCCCTTGCTGTGGAGCACCTACGGAATGCGGTCCGATACGCTAGGCGTGGCCACGACGTTTTCTTTGATTCTGCTAACCCGGACACCCTGCTACTAGTCGAGGGGGAACTCCGCAAGGCGTACGAGAGCTTGAATCGACTCGGCAAATCATTCCGGATTGCCAACCCGACGGTCGAATGGGACCGAGTGGGGGAAATCCGGCAAATGCTGACGCATGACTACGCCGAGATTGATCGCGAGGCAGTGTGGGAAATGGTAACTGAAGATGCGCCGGCACTGCTCCGCCGAGCTTCCCGAGCTAAGATACCCCGATCCGAGTGATTCCGTTCAGTGCTTTTGGCACGAGTGAGCCGCCCGCTTTGGATCCTCGGTGATTACCACGCTACGTGCTTGAGCATTGGCGGGGGACTCGGCTCGGCCCTTCGGTCCAGTGACTATTGAGTGAGCTCCCTACAAGTTCAGAAGTACCCTCCCATGGGGATCCGATGCTTCGACCGAAGAGACAAATGTCCCCGGCCTTGATCAGAGCTATCTTACGCTCTTTTGGAGCTCGCGATAGGCCTCCTCTACCCCTTCCCAGCGGATCTCGGCTTCCAAATAGCCGATATCTAAATCGTCCCTGTTCTCAGAGTAAAGGACTATCGCTTGGTCTAAGAGTTCGGGCTTTCCTGCTCGACTCCAAAAGACCAAGCGTCTCACGATCAGGTCTTCAATTGCGGACACGCGTACCGGACCTACTGCCGTAACGAACGTTCGGGTCCTCCCAGACTTTCCACGACCCGTCCCTCGAGTCCGATGAATAATGTCGACGAAGAGACCAAGGTCGTCCCGGCGCCAATAGACGCGGCCGTCGGTGTCTTTCTCGGGCTGGAACCCCCACTCCTTAAGGACCGGGACGATCCGCGTGCTTTCTCCTACCACATCGACGTCCTCCGAGACAAATCGGCTCCGGGAGTAGAGAGTGATCGCGGACCCACCGGCTATCGTCAAATTTTGCCCGAGACCCGAAGCTTTAGCGAGGAGCGCTCCGAAGATCGCAATTTTCTTTGCCGAGTCAGAGGCCGACCGAAGAGCCTTATCGAATCCAATCCTACTCAGCATGAATCGACGTCCGCAAACCCATTTCCCGCAGAACCCGATCTTTCAATCTAGAGCGGGCGAATCTTTGGGGATCCTTCGGTTTCCAGTCTCGGGGAGGCGGAGGATGCCGGATTCGACTTAGGCGCTCGAGAAGCGCATTCTCTCCCGTCGCACGACGGGAGCGTTCGGAAACCCAATCGTCCAACCAGAGTATCCGAACGCGCCGCCGGAGCAGCGCCCGAATGTCATCGTCGAGGAGCACCCACCCAGAACGCCGCCGACCCACTAACCCAGCTTTTTCAAGCCGGTAGATCTCGTTGTAGGCTTTGGGGAGAGGAACATCGCCAGTTTTCCCTACTCGATAGGCGGTCATCGGCCGAGAGGCCCAGGCAAGCACCGCGAGAACTCGAACTCGCGTCTCGCTGCCAAAGGCGGCGACGAGCGGAGGATCTATTTCCGGCTCCATGAGTCTACCATGTTCGACATGGCTTATTACCCTATCAGGTAAATACGAATAGGTCCGGAAACCCGAGGACCAATTTTTCGTCGGGATAGCGTGGTACCGCCGAGTCTGGCATCTGGGCGGACTGCCCCGTTCCGCTGGACACAACCGAACGCCCCCCCCACGAGCCGACCGGGTGCCGGGAGCTAGTTTCAGAAATCCCAGAATCCCGCCCTCCGGCTCACCTGATACGTAGAATAACCTCAGAAAACCGGAGGTTATACTCAGAAATGCCCGTGAAAAATCGGGGGGTCCAAATAGTAGAACTTCGTGCGGGTCGGCCCGTATGGCGGCGACTCAGAACGACCAAACCAACGATTTCGGCCCCGTTTTCAAGGCAACGGAGCCGAGAGGGACAACCCGTTTTGCCACGCCAGACCGCCAGCACGGCGGTCAACGGCATCCGCGACTCGAGCCAGGTCGATCTGCGCCTCAGGTCGAGGGGAGCTCCCCATGACCGGCAGTCTGGGTGCGCCAGTTTCGCCCGGGTCGCATCGACACGTTGGATTGACTGCGATGATCGTCGTTCTGATTATACTCGCGTGCCTCGGAACGTACTGGTCCACTGTTACCTTCGGCCCTCGCGCATCTTCCCCTTCGAACGGCGGAGCCAATCGGACTATTGTGGTCTATCATAACTCGACGATCTTCCAGAACACGACGCACAACGTGACGACGCCGGTGTTCCACAACTCCACCATTTGGCAAAACTCCACGAGCTACGTGAACAACACCGTCTACAAGACGACGACGATCTACGTCAATACGACGGAGGTCGTCATGATCCCGGTCGTGAACATCACCGGACTCATTTGGAACATCGATCCTTCCGAGTCATTTGCCGGAGAGATCGGGGCGGTCCTCATTATGCCCACCGGGGCGGGATTCGTTCATTCCTACCCACTGGGGACGGTTATGTGGATCTTGGTGAATATCACCAACAACGCCGCGAGCAACGCCCACATGAACGTCATCGCGAGTTCGCCTTTCTTCCTGGTCGATAGCCAGCCAAGTATTCCTCACGAGCTTCCTAAGACGTCCACTACGATGTTCGAACTATCGATCGGGGTGCCCTATTCACCGGGAGAAGACGCTCTGGAACTAAACGTGACCGTCACCTAGCGGCGTTTCTGGCGCTGTTGTGCGGATTTGTAGGGGCAAGTTCCAAAGCACTCACAATCGCGGGCTGGGTCTAGGGTTTCAGGAGGGAGCTATCCCAACAGCTCCGATGGACTCATGGCCGCAGCATAGGCCCTTCCCCGTAACATCTCACGATCGGCAGTCGCCACGCATTTGGCGCTTCGATGGTGCGCTGTTGCTAGGATTAGTGCGTCGGGGAGCCGGAGTCCGGCTTCGCGCCGAATCTCACCTGCAGTGAGGGCAATTTCCCGATCGACCAATTCTACCGCGATATTCGGCGAAGCGGTAAGGTGGCTTAGGAAGGGGGTCCATAGAGCAGGGAGTTCGGCGGTAGAAAACCCTGCGCGGAGCTCTGCGAGCGTGACCACTGAGATGAGCGCTCGAAATCTACCTTCATCGACCGCCGCGAGCAGTTTACGACAGTCGGAGAAGATCGCTTCAGCTGGATTTCGAGCAGCCACAAACACATTAGTGTCGACGACGATGTTGACGCTGCTCACGATCGCTCCATTCACTTCGCAGATTTCGTTGATACTCGACTCCGGTCTCCCGAGTCGGCCCCCAAGAGTCGAGAATCTCGGTCAAATGCATGGGGCGGGCCTTCCTCACCACGGCGCGCTCTCCCCCTTCCACATCGAAGAGAACCCGATCTCCCGGGTGTATTCCCAGCGCAGCTCGAACATCCTTCGGAATCGTGACCTGTCCCTTCTCGCTGACGGTACCGCTCCCACTCGGCATGGGTAAATCCTTTACCATGAGGTAAAGGGCCTCGGCCTACTTAGCGTTACCGGACGAAGCGTACTCCTTCCGGAAACCATTGAGCTTATTCCGCTGGCCCCGGACACCTCCAGCCGATGGACGAGATTGCTCGGCCTACTCGTCGGGGAATGTCACTCTGTCGAGCTGCCTGCGTATCCGAGGTAGTTCATCCTGTACGAAACTCCAGATCTCCTCTAAATCCACTTCCATATAATCGTGAACGAGACCGCGGTTTCGTAACGCGCTCAATCGTTCCCATGGGATCCGAGAGTTTCCCTTCTTGAACCCTGGTGAAGTCCTCTCTGCGGACTCGGTCAAGTGAATGAGGTCCAAGAGCACCGCCTTCTGCGGCATCCCTGGCGTGAGGAACGTGCCCTTACCGCCTTCCGAATCGCGTCGGGCCTCCTCGGACGCCTCCACCATGGCGGTGACCCGCAGACGGTCCCGACTTGCGTTTCCGGTCAAAGTGGAACCGCCTCGATCACGATCTGCGGCTGGATGAACCAGTGGAGGCTTGACTCCGTCACGACGTCCACACGCCGCCCAAGTAGCTTCTCGAGTTCCAGCGACATATCGACCGACCTGAGGGTGGACGGAGAAGGTTTCGATCGATCGAAGTCGACTAAGAGGTCTACATCGCTCGCCGCGGTGGCAGACTTTCGAGCCAAGGATCCAAAGACTCGGATCTCTCGTACGTGGTACCGCCGGGCAATCCTGTCAATCTGTGCGCGAAACGGACCAAGAACCTGCTCTACTCCAAGACCCCCGCCCCCAGGGGGAATCCGAACCTTAGGTTCCTCCCAGTGTGGGGACTTGCAACGAGGACAGATTCTTATGACGCGAGCCCTCGGCGTCCAGGTGTTTCCACAGCGATAGCAGTGAAGGACTGGAATCTCGACCTCGCGCATGAGTGCCACATGTCCGCCATAGTTAATAACTTACGTATAAGTAAGAAACGTGGAATGGGTTGGATCCACACTTCCTCTGGAGATACTCCCAAATTGCTCCGATTGAGGTCTGAATAGAAGTCCATACCGACCAGGAATGTGGGTGCAATGCAATTTGGATGCATGAAATTCCTGCCCCGTGCTCGCCGGATGGGTTTAGTCGCTAGTTTTGATCAAGTCGAGAAGCTGGAGGCCCATTCGGAAACTGAAATTGCGAGCTCGGAAGTGTGAAGGAGGCGGGAATCGTCTGTAATCAGCGGGCACGAGTGGCTTTCGGCTAGAACTGCGTATATCGCATCGTAGATCGTCACTTTCATTCTGCGAGAGAAGTCGGCTGCGCGACTCAGACTTTCCGACGAGGGAAGGGCTAGCGCGATCTGCAGGCCAAAAAAATCGCGAATCGCCCTTCGAAGTTGAGTCCCTGATATGGCGGGGTGATAACGAAGCGCGTTCGCAACCTCGTAAGAGAGCAACTGGGGAGCAATGATCGTGATCCGACCCTCGATGTGCGCTTCTCGGAGCGGGAGCGCGTCTAGACTGCCTGGTTCGGGGACGAACCACTTGCACACGACGGAAGCGTCCGCTACTACTTCCGGGAGTCTCGCCACTTACGAACCTCGCTTGTGGAATCGAAATGGATTGTTCCTAACGTGCTCCGGAGGGCGTCCATGTGCCTAGCCGCCGTACGTGCCCGTCGGCGATCGATGGGTCGCCTCATTTCCTCCTCGAGTTCGAGCCGCTCCTTGACCATATCTCGAATCAACTCTGCCCAATTGATATCGCCGAACCCCGCCATCCGTCGCCGGGTCTCAGGATCAATTCGGATGCTCATCACGTCCATCGTTACGCCGGTATTACTTGTACTACCAGCTCTCAAAAGCCTTTCCTGGTTACTGAATGATGTCGAGCTGTCGGCGGCTCGACTCACTCCTGGGGGCGTCATCCCGATGCTATGCCGCGCGTGCGATTAGCCCTGAGTGGGCGCAAATCGGATTGGATCGACCCTCGAGCAAGTCCAATGCCCAATGGACCGGCTAACGGGAAGGCTGAAGGAGGTATCCCAGGGGCGCTTACTCACGGAGAGTCGGAAGAATCCCCCTCGCTGGCCGAACGACGGGCTCGGGTACCCTTGCGGCGATTCGGGCCAATCAGCCGACGAGAAAGCTTGACCGCCCGGTCGACCTGCATAAGATAGCGTTCGACCTCGAGCGGGTCGACGAAAAGTTCGTTTGCGGGCCGTCCGGTTCGCTCGTCTCCGTACATAGCGAGACTTCTTCGTTGGGCGAGTTCGAAGGAAATTTGCTTGATCGTCGGGATCTCCCGAGCAAACCATTTCGGAAGTACGCCAAAGACGCTCGAAAGTTCCGGGGCAACATCGTGTCGCTTAGGAACTTCTACCGCCACTGACCGCAAGGCAGCCTTGAGGGCCAATTCGAGCGCCTCCTGGCTGTATCGGGTGGCATCTGCTAAGCGACGCTCGTGGAAGGCGGTCCGAGCATCTCGCAGACGGTCCTCGGCTCGACCGATCTGATCCCGGGCGAGACTCATGAAGTTCACACTTCTTCGACCTCCCCTACCCGGGCGCCCGGCTTGAGCAACCAATAGTCTTCGCCGTCGGAGGTTCGGATACGGCGGGAGCCGAGGCGGGCCAGTTTGGCACGAAGCCGGTCAAGTGTTTCTTCGAGAACGCGATCCGGATCGAAGAGGATCCGAGCATCCTGCGTGAGATCGAGCAGGAGGGGCGGCTCTTGAGTGAGCTCCTCGGGGGTCATCAGGACAATTTGTGGAATGTGTACCCCCTGCCCGCTACGGCCCTTCTCCAAGGCGAACTCGGTGCCCGCCTCCACGATCGGCTGGAACTCGTGCAACCGACCGGTGAGACTCGTTGGGATCGACTCGGCGACCACAAGTAGGTCGAGATCACTTTCGGGACGCTGCATGCCCCGGGCTGCAGAACCGAAGAGGGCGAGGCTCCGAAGCCTTGGTCCAAAAGTTCGAATTGTCAGCGAAATCGCCAATGCAAGTTCCGGAAAAAACGGGGCGGGCCGAAGCGGAAGCAATGGGTCCTCGGATCGCGATCGAACCCACAGCGGTCCCAACGCCAGATAGCGGCCCCGCCCGATACGGACGAGCCAACCCGATTGGGTCAGTCTGGAGAGTCGAAGATTCCGCTGAGCAGCAGTGCCGCTCATGAGCTCGGCGGCTTCCTTCCCCGAGAACGGTCGACCTCGGAACGCCGTTTCGAGTGCCCAGTACTCTGCCGAGAGTCCCCTCCCAATCCAATTCATCGTCAACGGATATTATATCTGATTCAGATACTAATCTCTTTCGAGGTAGTTCGCGCCCCGGAGTGGCCGCCCATTCCCGCCTGCAGCATGGGCGCATTCGCACCCCTCATCGTTCAGCGAGCGGCAAAGCCAGTTGACGAGCGCGCAGGCTGCGATACTGTGCCTCAACCTGCCGACCCCGTGGCCCGATGGCTCCTCTCGAAATCGAACAAGGGCTGCCTGCCCCAAACGATACGTCGCTATCGTTGGGCGATCGAGAGAACGATCAACGCCCTACGGAAGGCGGGCCGAGTCGGCGATCCGCGGCTATGGAAGATCAACGATGGAATTTGGATACGGAGCCGGTTTCACGATGATCCATGGCAACTGGCTATCGTCAGCGATCTAACGAGATTCTAAGGAAACCGAATTTTCGACGAGATCGGTCTACCGCACCAAGGACCGCCGCGACACGTCCGCTGGATGACCGAGGAAACGGTCCAGGCCATCTTCTCCACCACTCGTTCCGATCCTCCTCTTCGCCTGATTGCGCTCTTGGGCTTGGGCCAAGGCCTACGTCGCGTCGAATGGACTCGACTTCGGGTCGCCGATTTTGACCTTGAGGGGAACCGTCTCCTCGTTCGGGGCAAGGGTCGGGCTCGCCCGAAGTTGGTCTGGGTTCCCCTTCATCCCGCTGTGCCAGGGGCGCTTCGCGACTATCTTCGTGTGCGCGAGGTTACGGTCGCTCGCTTCTTAAAACGGAAACAGCTCACGTCGCCGGTGCCGGAAGAACTGTTCGTCCACGTCTCCGGTGTTCGGCTGATTCCGTACGGGGTTGGAGGAATGGATCGTTGGGTGACCCTCATTGAAAGGAAGCTCGCCGAACGAGGAATTTTGGTAAAGCTATCCTCGCACATGTTCCGTCGGTCCGGTGCCACCTTCCTCGAACGAACGCTGCTCCGCTCGCCAGAAGCATCGCGCGATGGGGTCTACCGAACCCTGCAAGGATTCCTCCGTCACGACAACCTCGCGACCACAATGAGGTACCTCGAAGCCGATCCCGCACGACAGCAGCGGGCAATGGCGGCGTTTGCCAACGCTCTACGTTGGGACGGGCGCGACTCGGTCCTCACTCCCATGCCTGAAAAGACGGAGTCGGGGACCGGTCTGAAAGTAGAGCCTCTCCAGATCAGGGGCGCTACGAAGCGACGATCTAATTCGACGATTATCGTCGGCTAACAGAATAGCGGTCGGCACCTCGCAGAGCCTTTCGACGAATGTCGGGACCCGAGGTTCGTTTGTGCATTCAAGAACGAGAAGACCCGCGCTCGGCACGGCGAAAAATCTAGCTTGGGCGCTATCGCCTATGCCTGACTGACGCTGAGCTTAGGGCACAAGACGCCTTCCCCATTGTCCTAGTCGGACCCGCAGTAGAACATCGGTTATGATTTGTTGCTTGAAAGCCCAGTATCGGAGCGTCGCCCGGCTCTCGGCCGATCCCGTGACCGTTCAACGAGCCCGTCAGCCTCCTCTAGGGGCCCCGCAAGGAAGGAGCTGTCGGGCCAAGGCCTCGCCCGTTCCCAGGAGGGACTGAGCCGTTGGCCGGGAACTGAGGACGAGCAATGGATCGATACTTCTCTGAACAGGATTTGGGTTAGACCCAACGGGGAAGACCCTCCCGGACGAGCACGATAAGGTGAGATTCCCCAATCGCTCTCAACGCGGAGATGGGCGAGGCCGTGCTCCCCTTCGTGGGAGGAATCCCCAGGGCAAATTCTTGTCCGTTAGAACAACCTACCAAGATTTCGTTCTCGGCGATTGTCGGCGTCGAGTAATCGGCCGAGCCACACGAGGGCTCCTTGATCTTCATTCCTGTCGTCGCGTTGAGCACGAAGACATGCGTACCTCCGTCGACAAGGAGGAGGCCATTCGCGTACGCCGGCGCGGAGCCCGTGCTCTTCCCCCACAGCGGTTGTTCCCACGCTACCACACCGTTGTTCGGGTTGAGGGCCCACGCCGCTCCCGAAGAGTAGGTTCCCTTGTAGTTGATTGAGCCGCTCGCAATGTAAACTAGCCCTTGCGCGAAAGCGGCGGATCCTACCCCTTGCCCCGTCGTGACATGATCTCTCCAGAGCGGGCCAGCGGCGAGATTGGACGCATTAAACGCATAGAAATACCCGTTCTTGTCCAGGGCCCCTACCAGAGTCGTCCCCCCCGACGTCTGGAATAATGTGGTGGTCGAACCGAAGTCACCGTCGGTGATTACCTGGGAAGGCGGGATAGTCCATGAGGATACGAGTTTGGAGACGTTCGTCGCACTTACCGCGACGACAGCATCGGCGAACGGTCCGGTTACGTGGGGGTAGTCATTTCCCGTAGCAAAATAGACCGTATTCGTCTTAGCGTCGATCGATGGAGATCCCCAAACGCTGGACCCCAAGACACCTGCCGATGTCGTGGCAAAAAAGTGCTGCATCACATGGGTTGTGAGATTCACTTGAAGAAGACCGCCGGGAACGAGCGGATCATCGCAGAAGCTCGACACCCCGATGTAGGCGTATCCTTCAAAAATCAGCGGACTCGCCCAATTGTAGTACCCCTCCGAGGGATTCCCGATGAGAACACTCCATTCGACGGTGCCGGTCGCTGCATTGAGTGCGTACCAATTCCCGTCACCCCCTCCCACAAAGAGGCTCCCGTTTTCCACCGTA
Organism: Thermoplasmata archaeon; assembly: GCA_049300255.1. Lineage (GTDB taxonomy): Archaea > Thermoplasmatota > Thermoplasmata > Lutacidiplasmatales > UBA184 > Lutacidiplasma. Next base: position 40,128 of record JBAQJJ010000015.1, on the reverse strand, counting down.
GCTGAGGAGGCAATCCCTTGGTTTCCACATCCCTTCGTCTTGGCGACGCCCAGGAAGCTGCTCCAGATCAGTTTCCCCGTCGATGCGTTGACCGCGTATTCGTAACCGTCCCAGGAGCCAAAGTAGGCCACGTTGTGGACCACCGCAGTCGATGCCGATATCGTGTTTGTCGTTCCGGAAACGGTCGCTTTGGTCTTGTACGTCCAAAGCGTGTCCACGGTCTTAATGTTGGAGGAACTAAGCGTTGTGGGGGCCAAGTTAGCCGAAGTCCTGGACGGATTCTGCAGATAGGTTGGCCAGTCTGCCAACGTTGCGAGGGCAGGGGGGGTTAGGCCGGCGCGCGGAGAATTCGTGGCTGGGCTGAACGTTGCCCCGCCCAGAACAGTGGCGGGTCCTGCATAGGAGAGAACGAAAATGACAGTGATTAGCAGGGAAAGAGACGCCGCGTGAATAATGACGCGGGTAGATCCATGTCGCCCCCTCTCGTCCACGATGGTCCGTCTTGAGGCGACGCCCCCCGTCGGGCCCTGCAAAGAAGTTCCCCTATTTCAATACAGCATTATGCGCATGATTCTCGGTCTTCTCCGGATTCCGAGATTTTGGAATGCCTGAGTGGGCGCTCAAAGTGCAAAGGACTGACTGATCAAGCAGTAATCAGCTGGAGCCAGGGCCGAAAGGGGACTGCGGAACTGGTGCCCACGTTTCGTTTGATGCGGTGAATAGCTGCATCAATCTATAGACTTCCGGGCCACGTATCTCGAGAAAAGCACTCGCGGCCTAACCCTTGACCTGCAGACGACTGTCGGCTCGAAACCCCGCGAATCTGGGCGTCCGGATTCTTGAGGCAGGTCAATCTGGCATCACCCGGAGGGAGATGTTTCGAATGGTTGGTTGTCGTAATCCTGAGTCGCAACCCACGGGCCCTCGTCGGCTAGCAGATCCTGGAAATGAGGGCTTGTTGCTCGGGAAAAACCTTCTTACGCGATGGTAGCCCGCCCCATGCAAGTGCACTGGGCTATCGCGATCGTCTCCCTCATCGGCGGCGTGGGCGGATCGTACCTCGCCGCCTCGATGGCCTCGCTGGGGCTCACGACCGCGGGTTCGCTTCCCTTGTTAGGGGGAGGTGCGGCGATCTATACAGCCTCCCTCGGTGGTGCCGTCCTGGGCGCGAGCGCAGGAGGGCTCGCTGCCTTGGAATTGGCCGCCGCCTTGGCCAACGGATCGCCGCGGTGGCCGGCTCGCTTGCCGGCATCTTCGCCGGCGCGATCGTCGGGTACTTCTCCGAAAATCTCGCCCAAGCCTGGATCAAGTGGTACTCGGGGAACCCCCTTGAAGCCGCGGCGATGGGGGGCGTGATCGCCGGAGCCTTCGCCGGGGTCAGCATCGCGGCCGTGATGCGTGTGTTTGAAGATGCGGAAGGGGGGGCCCGGAGATCGGGTCGATTCTCCGCCCTACTGGGTAGTCTGGCGGGTGTTTTCGCGGGGATAGGGGGCGCGAGCATAGGATCCACGCTAGCCCAGTCCGTACTGAGTTGCGCGAACGGATATTCTGGAAACCCATACTTTCAATCGGGTTGTGCGCAGGGGATCCTCCAGGGATCGCTTCTCTTTGGCATCTGGACTGGAGCGATCGCTGGTGCCATCTCCGCCTGGGCGACGGCCGTGATACTATCGCGGCTTCGGCGCCACGAACGACCTGGATCGACAGGCGCGAAGTTAATCTTGGTTGAACGTTCCTGAAGCGTGGCTTCTACCCGTCGCCTCTCCGCGATCATGTTCACGGACATGGTCGGCTCGACCTCCTCGGCCCAGGCCAACGAAGCGGAGGCACTCAAGCTCCGGGACGAGCAAGCTAGCCTCGTCCGCCCGCTTTTCGCCGCTCACCAGGGGCGCGAGATCAAGTCGATGGGCGACGGATTCCTCTCGGAGTTTGGGAGTGCCTTGCGCGCCGTTCAGTGCGCGATCGATATCCAGCAACACCTGCACGAGCGGAATTCGCAGCCCGGTACGCCGCCCATCCAACTTCGGATCGGGATCCACCTCGGAGACGTAGAACAGCGCGAATCCGACATATTCGGGGATGCGGTCAACATCGCTTCGCGGATCGAACCGCTCGCCGCTCCCGGGGGCGTTTGCATATCGGGCGAGGTGTTCAGTCAAGTTCGGAACAAGATTCCCAACACTCTCGAGAAGCTGCCCCCGACAGCCCTCAAAGGATTGCGCATCTCGGTCGACATCTATCGGGTGCTCTTGCCGTGGAACGGCCGAGAAGCCTCGTTTTCGTCCAACGACCCAGCTCTGCTCGACACGAACCGGATAGCCGTCCTCCCGTTCGTTAGCATGAGTCCGGACCCGAATGACGAGTACTTCGCCGATGGGCTGACCGAAGAGTTGATCGCGAACTTGGCGCTCGTGAAGGGACTCAAGGTGATCGCCCGGACCTCCGTCATGGAGTACAAAAAGAAGGACAAGCACGTCTCCGAGATCGGCAAGGAACTGGGCGTCGGGACGATCGTCGAGGGAAGCGTCCGCAAGGCCGCCAATCGGATCCGCGTGACCGTTCAGGTTATCGACGTGGCTACCGAAGAGCACCTCTGGGCCTCCAAGTACGACGACAACCTCGACGATGTTTTCGCCGTGCAGAGCGACATCGCCACTAAGGTAGCCGCTTCGCTGCCCTCCAATCTGGCCCACCCGATTGCGCCGGCCCCCACTCTGCTGGGCGCCCGCGACATGCAGGCGTATCTCTACTTTCTCCAAGGGCAGGCTCTCCTTTGGAAGCGCGAGGAGGAGCCTATCCGACAAGCCCTGCGGCTCTTCGAGAAGGCCGTGGAGCTAGATCCCACGTTCTCCCGGGCGTATGCCAGTCTGGCCCAAGCCTACAAGCAGCTAGGCGAAGAGGGGCTTGTTTCCTGGTCGGAGGCCATCGTACAGGGCAAGGCCGCGGCCCAGAAGGCGACTTCGATCAGCCCCGAACTGGCCGAGGCGCACTCGATGCTCGCCCAGTTAGCATTCATGGCGGACGACCCCAGCGCCCTGCAAGAGAAGGAAGCGCGAAGGGCTCTGGAGCTGAACCCCAACCTCGCCGAAGCGCACGACACGTTAGGGCAGATCGCGGGGGTCAGGGGCGACCTCGACTCCTATGTTCGTCATATCGAAGAGGCCTACCGGTTGGATCCGCTGTCCCCCCCGACGATCCGGTATCTCGGCCGGGCGTATTTCTTCGCGGGGAGGTATGAGGAGGCCGTCGAGTTTTGGAAGCGGATGCTGCATCTCGACCCGATCACTTCCTACAACGGGCTTTCCGAATACTACCTCGCCAAGGGGGATCTCGCGAGCGCTCGCGAAATGGTGAAGGAGATGCAGCGGGTCGGACCGACCAGTCGGACCACCTACCTGAAGCGCGGGTACCTCGCCGCACTGGAAGGGGACAAGGCGACCGCCCTCGAGATGATCGCGAAGCTCGACGCCGCCCATAAGGAAGGATGGGTGACCTCGCCCTTCGCGGGCTACATCTATCTCGCGCTCGGCGATGTGGACAAGTTCTTCGAATACATGTTCGCCGCCGTCAAGAGTCACACCCTCCCGGTGACGACCCTGCTCTTCGCTCCGATGCTCGCGGAAGCGAGGAAGGACCCGCGGCTCGAGCAGGTCATTTCGCTGGATCGCCAGCTCAACCCGTAGTAGGGGCAGGACCCTTCCGGATGGAGAGCGAATGAGGGTTCCGCGCCGCGACGTTGACGATCTGACCGCCATCCACGGACGGATCATGAAGAGCTCAGTTCCCGAAGTGCGCCAGTTCACTTCCTGCTTCGGCGCGCGGCGCGACGACCCGCAACTATATCGGCTGGTCGATGACCGCAGCGGCATCTGTGGTCGTGGCAACGGGCTAGACCTGCCAAAACCGCGTGACTGGAAGGCCCCTTACGGAGTCGATAAACCCCTTCAGAGCTATTCGGTCTCATGGCGCCACATGCGTCGAAGGAAAGTCGTCCGGTTCTGATCGTGGGGGCTACCGGCCATCTCGGAGGTCAGGTTCTCCGAGAGCTGCTCGGACGTGGGAAGATGGTTCGGGCCCTGGTTCGCCGCGGCAGCGATATCTCGGGAATACCCCGGGATAGGGTCGAGATCGTTCAGGGGGACATGCTCGATCCTCACTCCCTCGCGCCGGCCATGGACGGAGTCTCGGCGGTGGTCACCTCTGCCATCGGATACTCGAGACGCAGGGAGACCGACTCGCTACGGACCGACACCGAGGGGAACCGCAATCTCGTCGACGCAGCCAAGCAGGCCGAAGTTCGGCGATTTGTGCTTTTGAGCATCCTGGCTTGTGACCAGGCCCCAAAAGTACCCCACTTTTGGGCGAAAAAGGAGACCGAAGACTACCTCGAGAAGAAAGGCGTTCCCTTTGTAGCGCTGCGACCGGGAGCGTTCCTCGGGGGTCCTTGGGTGAAGGCGGCTCTCGAGCGGGGCCAGGTCATGGGCATGACTCCTGCAGACGTGCGGATCACCTACATCGCTCCGGCTGCCGTCGCGCGCGACCTTGCGCTTGCGGTCGACGAGCCCCGAGCGATGGGAAGACGAATCGACCTCGGTTCTGACCGAGCGCTTTCAGGTCCGGAACTCTCCGAACTTCTCGGAGGCCTTCTGGGTCGAAAGCTGGAATTGACTTCTATGCCGGCCCGCGACGCAGACCTGTCGGCGATGGTGGAGTTCTTCCAAACCGGGAAGTATGTCGCCAACACGCGCGTTCAATCGGAACTCTTTGGCCCAGTCCCCAAGATTGAAGAGGAAGCGCGCCAGATGCTCGCCGAATTCGGCCTCCTCCCCACTGGAACCTAGTCGGTGTCGGCGGCTCCCGGTGTGGAGAACGTTCAGCGAGACGGTAGGTTGGCGATCACACCGTGCCCGGACGGTAAACCCAGGCGCGCGTGGTGGTGAGTGGGGCAAATCCCAGCCGCATGAGGATCGGGCGACTCGTTTCGCGGGCGTCGACGGTCAAGTAACGCGCTCCCCGACTTCGCGCGAGTTCGGCGCGCGCCCACACGAGGTTCCGATAGATCCCCCGACGTCGGTAGGCGGGGGCGGTTCCCCCTCCCCAGAGGCCGGCGAACGATCGGCCCGGCGTCATCGCGACTCGTCCGGCGGAGACGGGTACCCCATCGACATAGGCCACGTACAGGGCCTGGTTCGGGTCGTGGAACGCTTCGACTAAGTGGTGAGACGAATCGTGGTCCGGGCCAAACGCCGCAAAGTTCGCCGACACAGCGTCGCGAACACCGGATTCATCGACGACGCGTCGTATCTCAACGCCCGCCGGTGGGTCCGCCGTGGGGAACCCTTGCTCAAGGTCGAAAACAAGGAGCGTTTCCGGTTCGTCCGGGACGTATCCGGCGGCGTCGAGGAGCTCCGATAGATTCTCCGGGCGGTCGTGACCGAATACCTTCCACTCGAATTCCTGTCCGGCGTGTCGGAAGTACTCTGTCTGCTCGGCTATCGCGCCGGGGGCCGTCGCTGGGTTGAGTTCCGAGAAGATGACGTAGCTTTCTTTCCCCAAGACACGGACGATCGGACCGAGTCTCTCCACACGAGATCCAGGTTCGGGCACCGGGTCGCGACGCATCTCTGAGTCGTAGAGTGCAAGGAGCTCGCCAGAGGCCATCGTATTCATGCCAAGCGCCCGTGCAAACATAACGGCGAGGTACTTTTGAGGCCCGATTCACTAATCGCGTTGGCGTCCTGGACTGGTAACTGTTGATTTTCGCCCCGGTCCAAGAATAGGTCGCCGAGCCTCATCAGCGGCTCATCTCAGATTTAGACGAAGGTTCATCAATACGTTCGCGGCTCTTTGCGTCGACATGCTCCGGCCGGTCGTCCTCTTGGTCGTCGTCACCATCTTACTCAGCCTCCTGCCTTCCGGGGCGACCGTCTCAGACCGCCCCTTGGTTCCTACGGTGAGCGTCCGGCTCGGATCGGGAGCCAATATTCCCCGGCCCACCGTCGGATCCCCGCCGCCGGTAAGCTGGTCTACCTATCTCTTCAACCCCGAACGTACCGGTGCCAATCTCGCCGAGCGCACGATCGCTCCCTCCAACGTTTCGCACCTCCAGCAGCGTTGGACGATCCCGACCAATGGCTCGGACTTCAGCTCCCCGATCGTCGTCAACGACACCCTATACTTTGGATCGTGGAACGGCTACGAGTATGCCGTCAACGCCGCGACCGGACAAATCGATTGGAGCACCTTCCTGGGCACGGACAATAACGGGTGTGGGTCGATCCCGATGGGGATTACCTCTACGCCCCAGTATGTCAACGGGACCCTCTACTTGGGCGGCGGAGATGGTTCGTGGTATGCCCTCAACGCGACCACTGGAAACGTCGATTGGAGCTTCTTCGTTGGGGCCCCTCCCGCCGAGAACAATTACGATTGGGCCAGTGCCCTCGTCTACGATAACTACCTGTACATCGGCGTTTCGAGCTGCCACGATAACCCGCTCATCCGAGGTGGGCTGATTCAAGTAAACTTGACCGGGAACCACACCGCGAATCACACCTTCTGGACCGTCCCGGCGGGGCAGGTTGGGGATAGCATCTGGACCACGCCGGCCGTGGATCCTAGTGCCAACACGCTCTGGGTCTCCACGGGGAACCAGAATACGGGTTACCCGCCGTATGCGAACGCACTCATCGCGTTGAATGCCACGAACCTGAATGTCATCGGATCCTGGCAGGTTCCGAACGTCGATATCTCCACGGATTCCGACTTCGGTACCACCCCGACGCTCTTCCAGTCCCCGTCGGGTATGCCGATCGTGGTCCTAACGAACAAGGACGGGATCGCTTACGCGTTCAACCGAAGTAACGTCACATCGAACGGTTCGTGGGGGCCTATTTGGACGCTCTACACGGGGGGAGGCCTCTCCTCAGGCACCTTCGAAGGGAACACCCTCTACCTCGCCGGCTACGGTCTCTACGCGGTCGATCCCGAGAACGGGAGCGTGCTGTGGGAGAACACGACCGCCAACTTTTCCGCCACGCTATCCCCGCTGACCTGGGCGAACGGCATCGTCTACATCGGATCGTCTCAGACGGATCTGATCTACGCGGTCTCTGCCAAAAACGGCTCCACACTCTGGTCCTCGGCGGTCCCGGGAGTCGGGATCGTTGCGGCCGAATCGGTGGTGGATGATGGCCAACTGTACGTCCCGAGTGGAAACTATACCACGGAAGGCAACCTGACCGCTTACGGCCTCCTCTTCGGCGGGACCGCCAGCACGAACCACACGAACGGCACGATTGGGGGCAGTGTGAGCTTTCAGGCCCAAGCCACCGGAGGCTTGACCCCGTACTACTTCCAGTGGGCTTACGGGGACGGTGGAATCGGGAGCGGACCCGATCCGTCTCACACTTACACCACGGGAGGGAATTACACGGTCGTTGCGTGGATCAACGACTCGGCGGGTCGATCGATCGTTCAGAGCTTGCACGTCGAGGTTATCGTCCAAGTGATCCCGGAGTTGGTCGCGTCCGTGGGCGTCAGCTACCTCAACGCGACGGACGTTTGCGCGGGCTCCTCCGTACAGCCGGTCGGCCCGATCCAGGTGCGCCTGGCGGCGAATCAAAGTGGTGGGGTGCCGCCGTACACTGACCGCTGGTCGTTCAGCAATGGGGGGACCGCCACTGGCTCCGTGGTGCTGCGCAATTTCACTGCTGCGTTTATTGCCAACCTCACCGTTACTGATTCAGCACGTGGTTCCAAGAATCTGACCCAATCCGTACCTTCCCCCACCATCAGCGTTCCGTCGTGCCCGCCGCCGCCTGCAATCGGGGTCGATTGGATGCTTTGGATCGGGATCGCAGTAGCCGCCGTTCTCTGGGTCATCGCAATCGTGGTTGCTTGGCGGTATCGGCGGAGACCCCCGAAGCTGAACCCACCGCCCGCGAAAGATTCTTCTTAGCCTAGTCATCTCGTAGAATACGTCGGAATGGGCTCCGTCATCGGTCCGCTTAGGGCCGACTCAATCTTCATGAAGCGTCCCGCCGTCGGTCCGCCATGGTCGATCTCGGATTCCCTGAACTCCTTACTCTCGTTCAGACAGTAGCCATCATCGTGGCGATCGTCATCGCCGTTTACTTTTCGCGCCGTCAGATCCAAGCGCTTTCGGCTGACCTAGAGGCACGGGTCCTGAACGACTTGGACGAGAAACTCCATCGGATGGGCGAGATCTTCATAGAGAAGCCTGACTTCGTCCGCGTGCTGAACGATACGCCTCCCGCCCTCGGACCGGACAGTGCCTTCGGTCCCGAGGCGGCCTTTGCGTACTATGTGATGTTCTTCTGTTCGCATTGTTTCCATATGCGCCAGCGCGGCATTCTAGGGGATAACGACTGGGCGGGTTGGTTGCAGTGGACGAAGAACGCCTTCCAGCACGGTCGCCTGGGAAAATATTGGAAGGAGGCCCAGATGGAGGCTTGGGTTGACCCTGCGTTTCGGGATTTCGTCGAGCGGGAGATCCTCGTCCCCGGATCCCCCGCACCGTAGCTCGAGGAACGAGGCTCTGCCAGATCCGCTTCGATGCGCGCGGCGACGACATCCGCCGTGCGCGGAGGGAAGGGTCACCTCGGCTCCTCGGGGGACGGCTCGGTCCACTCGTGCATCGTCGTCCGCCGAACTCCCGCCACACGCGGTAAGGTGTTCCTTGTACCTTCTTTGGCCAAATGGGGTGCTTCAGCCACGTCCATCTTGACGTCCTTGCCGATCTCCCCGAGGGCTTTCCCCAAGTCGTGTAAGTGCTCTCGGAATCGCGGGCGGTCGCTATCGTCCGCCACGGTCGTCGACGGGGGTTTCGATGTTTCGGGTCCAAAAGTCTTGACGTCGATCGAAATCTAGTGAACGCGGCCGACCTCACCCCGTCCGGAGGGCGCCAACTTTCCTTGAGCCCGCTCGCGTTAGTGCAGCCGAGGAATCACTCCAGAGGGCGGCTCCAGATCGGAGCGGCGAGTCTTGTTATGTCCTCTGTGCATAGGCGATATAGGTAAACGATGGACACCACTACGATCGCCCTCGATCGAGAGGCCTACGAGCTTCTTCGGAATGCGAAGTTACCGGGGGAAAGCTTCAGTAAAACCGTCAAGCGGCTAGCACGAACTCGAACGCCGCTCTCGCACTTTGCCGGGTCCTGGTCCGAACTCGACCCGGCGGATGTAGAAGCCATGCGCTCGAGTGTCCTCGCCGGTCGGAGAGTCGCGAGGAAGAAGTCCAATCGGGTGCAGAAAGGTTGGACGTAAGCGATGCGTTGCCTCGACGCGACTCTTCTCATCGATCTGCAACCGGGTGTGTCGGACGCCGCGAGCCTGGTCCGGCAGTGGGAACGAGAGAAGATTCGAATCGCCGTTCCCATTCCGGCCTACGTCGAGAGGCTACGCGGCGCCTATCTACGCGGAGAGATGGGACTCGCCGCAGCCCTTGAGTTAGCAGAGAATCTCGAAGTGCTTCCGGCGGAGGCGGCCGTTGGTCACGGTGCGGCACGTCTCGGTGCCAACTGATGCGAAAAGGGCGGACCTTGTCCCCCGCGGATTTGCTCATTGCTGCGCTCGTCCGCTACCATCGCGGGGTGCTGGTTACTCGGGATCGAGATTTCAGCGACGTCCCCGGCTTGGCGGTGGAACTCTGTCAGGCAGGATTGTCGTGTCTCTCCTCAAGGCCTATCTGGCTCGATGGGGTCCGAAGCGCTGACCCCCCCCAAGCGTTCGGAGATATTGATCACTACGGCCAAGGGGGCCACCGCTTGCGATTAATGGGCAAAGTCGATAGCCCCTTCGCGAGGGGATCAGGGTGAAGCCACCTGAGGTAGAGATCCGACCCGCTGCGCCGGAGGACGTTCCTGACGTCGTCCACTCCTACGCTTGGTTGTTCGCCCCCCCGGGTAGGGGGCCACCCAATTGGAACGAGCAGCGAGCCGCGGAATCACTCGGTCGTTTGATTTCTTCGCCCGACTCGAGTGTCTTTGTAGCATCATCGGAAGGCCTCATGGTGGGTCTCGAAATCGTGTACTTGGATATCGAGTCGGTGAGATTTGGTCGTCGAGCGTGGATCGAGGACTTGGCCGTTCATCCGGATTTTCGATCCCGGGGCATCGGTAAGTTACTACTGGAGGAGGCCAAGCGCTGGGGCCGCGCCCATGGAGCCACCCATCTCGAACTCGAAACCGGCGAAGGCCGGATCGATGCGCAGCGGTTCTACGAGCGAGAGCATCCAGTATCGCGTTCGAAGTGCTATCGCTGGGAACTCTGAGTTGCTGCGATTCTTCGGTTTGATGGCTGCGCCGTTGTACGTAACGCGTCGGTAAGCTCCGACTAGGGCGCCCCGCCAAGCCTCACGCATTGGATTGAGAAGAGCCCGGGTTCGCGAGAGTGAGCTTCGTCGTCGGCCAGTCGGAGTTGGAAATGTCTTTAGTGTTTGTAACCTGACCCCTCACTGACAGTCCATGCCCTGGAAGTACAGCGAAGAATACTACCGGGAGTATACGCGGACGACCTGGAACGAGAGTGCGGACGCTTATCTCGCGCTCGTAAAGAATTTCGAGCCGTATCGGGTGGATCTGGTCGAGCGAGCCCGGATTCAAACCGGAGAAAGGATCCTGGATCTCGGAACCGGGCCTGGCGAGCCCGCCCTCACGATCGCCGGCAAGGTCGGGAACCCCGGCCACGTCGTCGGGGTAGATCTGTCCGAGAAAATGATCTTGATCGCGCAACGAGCCGCCGCGGCCCGGTCGGTATCCAACGTAGAGTTTCGCGTGATGGATTCCTCAGCACTCGAGTTTCCGAACGCGAGCTTCGATGCCGTGGTCAGTAGCTTCGGATTCCAGATCTTCACGGACCCCGAGCAGGCGGCGCGCGAGACCCTTCGGATCCTTCGGCCCCGCGGCCGGATCGCGGTCTGCGTGTGGAGCACCGGGGACCGCGTCCCGTGGATCGACGCCATTGTGGGCCCTATGCTCAAGCACGCGGAACCGGACGAGACCGGGTATATTCCGACGCCCTACGAGCTCGGAGCTCCGGGCGAGCTCGTCGCGTTCCTCGAATCCGCAGGCTTTCAGCATTCTCATGAAGACCGTCGGACACATACGTTTCACTGGGACGACGAGGAGGACTACTTGCGGTCGGTCTTGAAAGGGACTCCGATCGGCCACTCTCTCTCTGAGGAGGCTCCGGAGGTTCAACAGGAGGTGCTACGCGAAACGCACTTGAATTTGAAACAATGGAGGACGCAGGGCGGCCTATCCATTCCGGGCGAGTGCGTGTTCGTCACCGCGGTCAAGTAGCGGCGCGAGACTACCCTCTCACAAAGTTTCTGAGGGCGCGAGTCGCCCTCCCGCCTGCGTGCAGATGTTCGCGCAAATTGAACCTCGTCGGATCCCTTCAGGAACGAATCGTCGATCCGTCGCGGCGGGGTAGACGTCATCTCCTGGGGCAAGTTTCTTTATCGCCCCCACCTCTCAGACCCGCGACGAGGAAATCGTTCATGGCGAATCGTTGGCCCGGACCCCGTTACGAACTGCGCGTCGAGTTCGATGCCCCGATCGATTTTGTATACCAATGGTGCACGGATTACACACCCCAAGATGCGAAGGCAGAGGGGGAGGACTACCGCCGACGTATAGTTCGTCGGACCTCGCGGGAGGTCGTCTACGAGGATCTCTCCGACTCGGATCAAGGATGGAGGTGGTCCCGGCATGTCGTCCGCCTCCAGCCGCCCAATCACTGGCACTCTGAATCCGTGGGCAGTCATCGCGAGTACTCGCTCGATTACCGACTCTCGAGACTCTCCGGTAATCGGACGAGGCTTACGATGAGGGCGCGCCGCCGCCCATCCAGTATCGGCGCAAGGAATCCGTCACAGTCGGAGTGGGCGCGCGAATCGGGGCGAGGCTGGAAGAATTTCGCCCACGTGTTAGAACGAGATTACAGAAAACGTAGCTCGAGCAGCGCGCGCAAATAGACGACAGAAGGGACTCCTGCGATCGGTGCCTACTGTGGCCAGGGGCACGACGGCTGGGGCGCGGTCGGTTCCCCACAATGAAATAGAATGGGCAGTGGCCGGTAGGCGGTGCGGGCCTCGCTTCTACATTGAACGCAACATCTATTGGCCCCGGTTGATACCCTGCGTCTCGACAGCCATATAGTCGGACGATCCGTGATACGTCGAACTTGTTTCTACCGGAGCCTCGTCGCGATCGGCATCGCTCTTGCCGCGATTGTGAGCGGACTTAGCTTGGGCGGTTCGATCATCGAGAGCCATAGTGGGGAAACAGCCGGCCAGGTCTCAACGGCGTCGCCGCGAGCCGGACTCTCCCCTGCGGCCCTGCTTGCGGGACCCATTTCTTCCCATCTCCCCCCGCTCACTCCAGTCCGGGCCATTGAACGATATTCGCCTTCGACGCCTTCGACTGCCTCTGTCCCATATGTCGCGGCTACCCTTGGCCTGTCGGACAACACCTTGACTCCTGGGAACGCCCTTCCAGGCAATGGGTTGGACCCGGACGCTGCCGCCTACGACAGCGCGAAGGGCGAGATTTTTGTGGCGAGCAGTGGAACGAATCTCGTCAGTGTCATCAACGATACGACGCTCACTGTAGTTGCCACCGTTCCGGTCGGATCCGATCCCGACGGGATCGCATACGACAGTGGGAAGGGTGAGGTCTTTGTCGCCAATTGCATTGACAACAGCCTTAGTGTCATCAACGACACCTCGAACTCGGTGGTGTCGACGATCCCCATGGCAGTCGGATCCTGTCCCCACGGCGTCGCGTATGACCCGGCACAATCCACGGTCTTCGTAGCGGAGTTTCGAACGAACTTGGTGGACGTCATCTCGGACGCCAACAACGCTATCGTTTCGATCGTGGCCGTGGGAGAGCGACCGAACGGCGTCGTGTATGATTCCGGGGAAGGCGAGGTATTTGTCGCGAACCAGCTCACCAACAATGTCAGCGTGCTCGGGGGAATGTCCGAGACGGTCCTGAAGACCGTCGCCGTAGGAGACCAGCCGATCGGGATCGCTTACGTCAGCAGCGAAAACGAAGTCGCGACCGCCAATTCCGGGTCGGCAAACGTCTCCTTTATCAGCGACATCAATTTCAAAGTTGCTGCCAACGTCGAGGTCGGCGAAGTTCCGAACGGCGTGGCGTACGACGCCGCCTCGGGACTCCTTTATGCCGCGAACCTGAACTCGAACAACGTCAGCTTGATAGCGAGCATCGACGATTCCGTTGTTGGTTCGGTGGCCGTCGGCGTGGAGCCCACCGCGACAGCCGATGACGTGGGGAAGGCGGCCGTCTTTGTGGCCAATTTTGGCTCTTCCAATATCAGCGTGATCGACGCCTCCCATAACACCGTGGTCGCTAGCGTTACGGTTGGAATGAATCCCGTTGCCGTCGCGTACGACAGCGGGAAAGCGGAGATCTTCGTAGCGAACAATGCCTCGAACAACGTCAGCGTGGTCTCCACCGCAACGAATCGGATCGTGCAGACCGTCACTGTTCAAAGTAACCCCTGCGGACTCGCCTACGATCTCGCGACGGGAGAGGTCTTCGTCGCAGACCTGCAGTCCAACAACGTGAGCGTGATCAACGATACCTCCGACCAGGTCGTCAAGACTATCGCGGTGGGGAGCAATCCCTGCGCGGTCGTCTACGATCATGCCAAGCGAGAGATCTTCGTCACGGACGAAGGATCGAACAACGTGAGCGTGATCGCCGACGCCAACAAGACGGTAGTGACGTCGGTAGCGGTCGAGATGATGCCGTGTGCGGCGGCCTATGACGCGGGGGCGGGGGAGGTCTTCGTGGCGAACTGTGCCTCGGATGACGTGAGCGTGATCAACGACACATCGAATGCCGTTACTACGTCGATTGCGGTCGGGGGCGAACCGCAGGGATTAGCGTACGACTCGGCTAAAGGAGAAGTGTATGTGGCGAACGCATTTTCGGGCAATGTGAGCGTCATCGATGATGCGTCAAATCTTGTCGTGACGAGCATCGGGGTTGGAGTGTACCCCTTCGGAGTCGCCTACGACGGGAACCAGCAACAGATCCTCGTGACGAACGCGTACACGAACAACGTGACCGTGATCAACGACTCGACGCGCGCGGTCGTGGCCTCCGTAGCCGTGGGAAACGGCTCGAATTCCGCCGTCTTCGACGTAGCGAACGGGGACGCCTACGTGAGCAACTCGAATCAAGGAACACTCTCCACCCTCACTTGCACGAGACCCAGCAGCGAGTACAACGTGACGTTCACGGAATCGGGGTTATCGAGCGGCTCCTCGTGGTCCGTGGTGCTGAACGGGACCCGGCAAAGCTCGATCACCGACTCGGTCCAGTTCGAAATTTCGAACGGGACCTATCCGTTCGCCATCGGCGCGGCTCCCGGCTTTGAGGCGGTGCCGGGCACGGGCAACGTCACGGTTTCGGGCCGGGCTGTCGTCCAACCCATCACGTTCACCGCGAGCTCGACGCATCCAACGTTTGCCGCAACGTTCACCGAATCCGGGCTACCGTCAGGCACGGAGTGGAATCTCAATGTGACCGGAGAGCCCTCGGTCTCTTCGACTTCCACGACCGCGACCCTCCTGCTCCAGAACGGAACCTACCCGTACTCGATCGCATCGACGAACAAGCACTATGCGCCCACCCCCGCGAGCGGCGACTTCGTCGTCGCGGGACAATCGGTCTTCGAAACCGTGGTATTCTCAAGTGCCTATCTGGTGACTTTCACGGAAACCGGGCTGCCCGCCGGAACGAGCTGGTCGGTCTCCCTCAACGGATCGACCAACGGCTCGACGGGTACCTCGATCGGCTTCAGCTCGCCGGACGGGACGTTCACCTTCACACTGGGGCCAGTCACGGGTTATACTGGAACTCCCAGTACCGGATCGATCACCGTCAACGCACAGGCGACTTCCGAGGGCATCGCCTTCAAGGTGGCGTCGACTAGCCCGATGAACGGAGGAACGCCGAAGTTCCTGGGTCTTCCCGCCCTAGAAGGGTATGCGCTCGTGGGCGCCATCATCGCGGTTCTGATCGCAGGGATCATTGTGAACCTCTTACTCTTGCGGCGGGGTAAGGCGCCCCCCGCCGTCGTGGAACCTCCCGAGATTGAGGTACATCCGGGATCCCTGCCCCCAGCCCCCTAGATTCGCTCGATCAACGCGGTGGACTTTCGAACCCGCCCCAGCCGCCGTCGAAGCGAACTTGGGTCAAACGGCCGTATCCGGGACGCCCGAGCTGCAAGCTCATCGACTGAGCGGGGGCCGCCGGAGGAGCGAGCGATTGACCGAAACGAAGACCAATCCAATCAGGGTGAAGATTCCCGCGGAGATTGGGAGTGCCATCGCCACGAATCCCAAGCCAGAATACTGCGACGCGGAGGCGGGAAAGAGGATTCGGTAGAGCTCGAGGGGGGCCCAGATGAGGAAAAGTCCGATCCCCGCATACAGGAATCCAAAGCTATGCTGCAGGTCTCGTTCCGTCTTACGCCGTGCCTCACGAAACTTCTCGTGATCGGCGGGCGTGGTTCCGGACATGCACGGACCCTTCCAGAAGCCATCTCGTCTCAAGCTATAGAGGCCTTTCGATGATCTTGGTCCGCGATCGGGAGCTAAGGCGGATCTTCGCGTGACGGTGGGACGGTTTGTACGAGGCTACGCCCTGTTCGAACACACCCCGGACGAGGCTGGGAAAGTAGATGCCCGCAAAGCGCCCTATTGAAGGGTGGCCGTGAAGCGCCCGCGCATCCCCCGGTCACACTGCCCAAATGGGAGGGGGCTCGCCAACGCCATTTGTGTGGTGACGCTCAGTCTCATTATCTCGTTCTCTTGTCTGACGCTTCCCCGCCAAGAGCGCCCAGACAGCCCGTTTTCCGGGAACGAAGCCGCCCCCAATCTCACCCCTCCTCACTACCCAGCGTCAAACGTCTCGAGCGGGCTCGGGCCGCAGGAACCGTCCGGCGAACTCGCGGACCTCGGCGTCGTTGCCACCGTGCCCGTCGGTGCCGGACCGCTACTCTCGAGCTTCGATCCCGCAAACGGGTTCGTGTACGTTCCGAGCTCAGAATCAGGGAGTGTGAGCGTTGTCGACGGCACCTCCCTGCTCGCGCGGATTCCGATTGGTACTAGTTCGTATTCAACCGTCTACGACCCATTGAACGGCTACGTCTACGCTGTAGATTACGGCAATAGCACCGTGAGCGTCATCCTCGGAACGACGGTCGTGGCAACGGTTGCGGTGGAGAACTCCCCCTTCGGGATCGTGTGCGATGGCTCCAACGGCGATGTCTACGTTTTGAATTACGATGCTGGCACCGCCGATGTGCTCAATGGGTCGACCATCTTGGCCGTCGTGCCGGTGGGAACTCAACCCTACTCGGGAGTCTTTGACCCGGGGAATGGACTCGTCTATGTCGCCAGCTACGGGTCGAATTGGGTCAGCGTGCTCAATGGGACTACCGTAGTCGCGTACGTCCCGGTCGGCATCAATCCTACGAACATTGTCTACGACGCGAGCAACGGCGAACTCTACGTCGCGGATTCTGGTTCGGGAGATGTACGAGTGATCGAGGGCACATCCGAGGTGGGCACGATTCCCACCGGCCTGAATCCGAGATTCGGAGTCTATGACGATGCGAATGGATTCGTCTACGTCTCGAATGCAGGAGGCGATACAGTCAGCGTCATCAGCGGTACGACAATCATCGCCAGCGTACTCGTCGGTCTGTCCCCTTACTTTCCCGCCTACGACAGGGTAACGGGCGACATCTACGTGCCCAATCTAGACTCGGATACAGTCAGCGTCGTCGCCGGCACGGAAGTGGTGGCCATCGTGCCAGTGGGCTCAGAGCCCGCATATGCCACCTACGATGTCGCAAACGGCGACGTGTACATATCAAACGAACTTTCCAGTAGCGTAAGCGTGATCGGGGTGCTGATCCCCTCACCGATCGGTCTACCCCTGGTGGATTTTGTCCTCATCGGTATCGTGATCGTGGTCGCGGAGCTCGGCCTCGTGTTCGTGATCCGCTATCGACAGCACCACGCAGACTCAGGCCCGCCTGCTCCCCCTCCGTGATGGACCCGAATTCGGCCAATCGCGGCCAAGAGCTCCCTCTCGCGAAGTGGTGGCCGGATGGGGACGGGCTGGATACGTTTGCGGCGCCGTGTTCCCGGAGGGTCTCCCGGACGCGCCGACCCGAGGCAAGGATAGTTATCGGGTGACGGAGTCGCACTACTACGCACTTCGGGGAGGGATGTTATCGCGTCGCAGGTCGAGCTGCGGGTCGCATACCGCGCCTTGCCTTTGGAAAAAAACGTGCCTTCCGTCGAGTCGTCGAGGGAGATTCGACTCACCGGCCATCCGTCCCCTCTCGCGGTCTTTCCAGCGGAAACGATCACCAATCGTAACTTCGCAACATCTCGGCTGGATGCCTGGGACCGCTTCTTCCTACCGCCCACAATGGTTCCCCTGGCCGACGGAGCTCCACTCGGATCCGTGGACGCGATCGCTGATGACAATCGCAGTGCGATCCTTCCGCACCCGGTCGCGACCTTGGACAGCATCCCGTTCTACCTATCCGTGAAGGGTATCGGCTCCGGGGTGGACCCCTTCTCCCTTCGCCAGCTGGACGCCACGTACGCCGCAGAGCTATCGGACGACCCCGAAGTGCAGCGGCGACTCCAAGCTCCGCGAGGGGATCAGCTCGGAGGATTCGTCACCGGAGAGTTGTGGCTTCGCGGCTCCCCGTACGGCGGGCAAGGGCTCCCGCACGCACAGACCGCCCTACGAGTTTCCGAGCGCGCCGACCTGACGAGCATTGAGGGGTTTCGTATCGCCCCCGTCGTGAAGATCGCCTTTCTGCCTCTCGCTCTCGAAACCCGACTTCGCAGTATTCATTGGTATCGTAAGTATCGCGATCGGTTCGTCCAGGAGATCCGACTGGTTCCGTCTAACGTTCGAGTCTACTTCCATTCCCGTAGTACGTTGGGGAATAATCCCGCGGAAGTGTTCGACCTGTTTTCCATTGACTCGTCTCCGAAGGCCCACGCCTTCGAAGCGAATTTCGTTCGAAGTGGGGTCGCCTTGCTAACTCTCTTTGCGCGGACCCTGGCGTTCGATGGCGCGAAGGGGCGGTACTCGGGGCTCGATTTCGAGGACGTCTGGCTCGATAAGGATGCCATCTTAGCCCCAGATGGAACGGTGTTCTTCGTCGACCTCGAGGGTATCGCCGAGACCTCAGTCGAGCGGCACGCCGTCCGCGAGAAGATCGAGGACCAGATCTTCCGCTCGCTCTATGAGTTCATGTTCGCCTTCGAGCAGATCGAAGCCGAACGCGCTCGACGCTTCGGGTCCCATGGCAGCCGGAAGCGCCACTTCGAATCGATCGTCGTCGAATCCTTGGAGCACGATCCCTTCGTTCGAGCCCACCATGATGCGCGGGGCCTGAGTATTCAAGTCCGGAACCGCATGGAGGAAGAACCGTTATACTACGACTTTCCGTTGGTGGACCTTTGAGATGACGAGCTGTAAGGACATCTATCTGTTTCTGAGCCAAGTCGCAGCGAAGAATGTCACAGCCGCCATCTCAGACGCCGACGCTTCGTTACTGTCCCAACTTAATTTAGTGCAGTTTCTCACCGCCGATCAATATCGCGACCTTCAGTCCAAGATTCAAGCCCTGGGCACGGCGCAGGCGGAGCTCCAGCAGGAGTCGGCGCAGCGGGCGGGGATCGCGCGCCAGGTGCAGGAAGACGATCGCAAGACGCATTCGTTCCTCTTCCGACTCGAAAGTGAATCGAAACGCGCCGCCGTCCAGCAGAGCGAAGCCTCGGAACAGAGCCAGCTGAAGGCGATGGACTCCGACTTGGCTCAGAAGCAGCAGCAATTTGGACAGCTCGTCCAACAGCGCTCCTTGCTGGACACGATCACTCCGTTCGGAGATCGATTCATCGGTCTCACGGGACTAGGTGCGGTCGGGACGCGCGACCTCGGCGTGCGGATGTACCGTGTCGCGGATACCGACTTTGCAACTTACTGGGCGCAGAACCTCAAGATCACGCAGGACTTGACAAATCTCGCCAGTGGGGGTGCCGATTATATGGCACGGATCGCGCCCGGCCTTCCGGGGGCCGACCGGGCCAACCTATGGGCCATTTCGATCGGGCTCGCCAAGAACCAACCGGATGAGGCCCAGGGTGCCGCTAGTTACCTCAACGTCTACAATTCGATCCAATCACTCACCAATAATATCGAGAACCGTCTGATGGCCTCGGAGATCCTCTTCTCGCTTCCGCGCCCGCTTGCCGACGAATTTCCAGCCCTTCAACAGATCCTACGAGATGTCCGCAACTTGAACGTGCCCAAAGAATCCGCGCTCGGCGTCGCCTCCATCCTCTTACTCGGACAACGCGCGGATGGGACGATCGCGACCCCCAACCTGGCTCAATACCTGACCTTCACTCGATCGTATGAATCGGCGGCGCTTCTTGCGATCGTCAACGTTCCAGTCCCCGACCTGAACGTCAAGTTCCAGGCAATCCGGACCATGTTCCGAGGCTGGGGGTACCAGCCTTCCGAAGACGTCGAGCTATCCTCGGCTTACCTATCCGTTTCCGAATTGCCCGTGGAAGGGATCAGCACCAAACTCGCCATCATTGCAAGAGGGCTGTCGACGTACCTCGCTTATCCCCTGGTGACCGCGTCGGTCCTCGCTACCCTCTCCACTCTCGAGGCCAACGATACGCTGAATCTGCTGGAGCAGGCGTACGGCATCGTGGGGCGCCGAGCGATGCCGATGTCACAGGCCGAACTCGTCTGCCTTGCGGTGCGGATGCTCCATGGGATCCGAAACGAGCTCGTGGGACCGCTTGATGCGACCGCCACTGCTGTTCCGACCGCCGCGCGGACGCCGGGGATGTATGGCCCCCGCTTCTTCTTCGTGCCCATCGTCCTGGTGAATTACGGGCACTTCTCCACCTTCAGTGGAATCGGCGGCGCCCACCCGGGCCACGTGCACGGCTTCGTGGGAGGGGCAGGTGGGCCGGGATGATCGGGCGAATCGTCCTCCTTTCGGCGCTGTTTGTGGTCGCCGGGGTCACGGTCGGCATTTCGAGCGCGCATTACACTCCGGCGCCCGGAGATCAGTTCGCCTACAACGAAACCGTTGTACTGGGGGCGGGAACGGGGTATTATTATGGGTACACAGAGTCGACGGTGATCAACGGCTCACTCGGTGTCACCGCGGTGCTGCCGAACGGCACCGAGTCCGCCGTTTACTATAATGCGAACGACTACCAGAATAATCAAGGCGCCCAGGAGAGCTGGACCTCAGCGGGCCAATTCACTTTCTCCGCGCAATCGTTTCTCTACGTGAACGGGACGGACAATCAGACCGGCTACGTGCGCCCGTACGTATGGTTCTTCATGAACAACGCCCTCGCCGTCGGATCGTCCCTTTACCTCCTCAACACCCCGATGACAGTCGTCAGCACGGACTACGACTTCGCCCTGGACACCGCCGCCGGCACCAACGTGAAGACGATGTTCGCCGAGGGCAACGGCTCGTACGAGCGAAACGACGTGTATGGGATGTTCAATGCCGTGTACAACTGGAAGACGTACTTCGATCCCGGCACCGGGTACATGGTCGGCTACGTCTACACCGAACAAGACTCGAATAGCACCGGATCCGGATTCACGCTCACCGATACGCTATCGGTGACGCACACAAGCTATACCCTCACCCCAGCGGCCGGGCCGCCCTCCTCCTCGGGTTCCAGCGGGTCTGGAACCAACTGGACCCTCATCGTCGTCGCGATCGTGATCATCGTGGTGATCGTTGTGGTCATCGCGTACGCGCTTTCTCGGTCCCGCCGCGGCCCCTCGCTCCCCCAGCACTCTACGACCGGTCGCGTCTCGTACGCCCCTCCCCCAATGGGACCGCCCCCTCCCGGGATCAACCTGACTCCGTCGGGCCAACCGGCGGTTCAGCAGATCATCATCAAGGAGACGGTCAAAGTCAATTGCCGGTACTGCGGCGCGCTCATTGACTCCACGGCCGAGCGCTGTCCGAACTGCGGGGCGCCTCGGACGTAGCGCCGGAATCGACGGGGCCGCGGGGTCGATACAGATAGATCTCGCCGACGCGCCGCATCCCCGACCGCACCGCCAGCGCTTGCGACGCGGCGTTCAGCCGGGAGATCTCGGAGAGCACCTCGGTCACCCCCGCCTGCTCCGCCCAGAGGAGGCGGGCCCGGAGAAGGTCCGACCCCAATCCCAAATTGCGGTAGGGCGCTCTCACGGTGAGGGAATGCAGACGCGCAAACCGACCGACCGTCGAGATCCAACCGACGCCCGCCACGCGACCATCGATCTCGGAGACGAAGCCGGCTTCGGTGGAGCGCGGCACTCCCTCGAACCAGCGCGGGTTAACCAACCCGTAAACCTCTCGCATAAGATCGACGACCGCCGGAAGGTCGTTGGACCTCAGCGATCTTACCGGATGGTGAAATCGGTACTCGGACAGCGGGCCTCTCGTCGAGAGGACGTATATGTCGAAGGGCTCGGCCGTAGCCTCAAACGCAAAGTCGCTGTACATACCATCTGTACTCCTATTTTGGACGCAGGACGCCGCGAGTTCGCGCGACCGGGTGAAGATCGAACTGACACGCTCGTCGGGGTCGGACACCAGAAGGCCCGTAACTGCTCCGTCCTCTCGGGTGATCTGAACCGAGCCCCCGCACCGCTCTGCATCTTCCGCGAATCGCCGGAGATAAGGATTGAACCAGGGGGAAAGATCCGCGACTTCTAGGCCCGCCAGGTCGGCCAAGGTCACACCCGGAAGCGATGCCCACCCTGCCATTCGAGGCCCATCGGGGGGCCCCCACAAGGGCTTGTCGCTCGTCACCCAGTTCGAAAGAATTTCAGTTGAGAGGGTCCCCAACTGTCAAAGCCACGGCCGTAGCCCCTCGGGCGGAGGTTACGCTCAACCGCGCGGAAGAGAGCGCGTTGGCTGGAGACATCGCCACTCCGCAGAATGCGCTTCACGAGTCTCAGCAACTGGTAGGTTGGGAGCGGGGGGTTCCTAAGGGGAAACTCCCGAAGCTCCCATTCGAGAAACTTCGCGTACGGTGCCCAGCGACCCTCGCTACCAAAGAGAGTTTCGAATAGGTATGGGAGGGACCTCGTGGCTTCCAAATGGCCCGCGAACGAGTTCCCGTCACGGAAGCACTTCAGCGAGCGAAGGAGCTCGTTGAGGTACGCATCGAGTTGGGCCGCTGTGTAGGACCTCACTCGTTTCCTGGGAACTCGTGCTTTCTCACGGGCGACCATGGCAACGCGGCCAGTCTTATCGATCGGGACTTTAATGTGAGCGAACGAGGGCCCGTACCCCGCGGTCTGCGGCGCCCGGTCTTTACCTTGCTTAAACGTCGAAACACTCTGAACTCTGATATCTAGCCCAGGTCGAGGACGAGCGAAGCGCCGAGCGTACTTCGGCGCGACTGCGTCCCGCACGACGATCTTGACATCATAGTCGGAGTCCGCAGTCCCTCTGCCAGCTCCTCGTGAGCCGGAGAGAATGACCCCGAGTATTTTGGGATCGGAGCGAGCGGCTTCCAAGAGGGCGCGGTACGCTTTCGCGCCTGGCCCAGCCGCTTCGGTTCGGTTGTTTCTTGACACCATCCGCCTAACCGTTAATAGGGCCAACCCGCCGCGCGAATGTCAGCGCGTTGGGACCGACCCGCCCGGGGGTCATCAACGTGCGCCTGAACGATCCATTACGACGGAAGGTGGAAGAAAACTACCCCGAAGCGCTCCACCGGGAGTACGAGCCAGCTCATCGAAACCTGGCCTCATGGGATCGGTCGTCGGAGCCGCGTAACATCATGTGAAGATGACCATTTTGAGTCGAGATCGCAGTATTAACGTGCGGCCGGGTTCAACCTTTGGGCGGACCCACCCGCTTAAATATTGGTTTAAATACTATTTATAAAGATGCGCGGAATAAGAATCGAGAATGTGGTGGCTTCGACGTCCTTAGGCAGCGAGCTCGACCTACCCTTGATCGCCACCGCTCTCGACGGCGCCGAGTACGAGCCCGACCGCTTCCCCGGGTTGATCTACCGCATGAAGGAACCCAAGACGGCGATCCTGCTCTTCCATTCCGGGAAGGTCGTGTGCACCGGTGGCAAGAGCATGACCCAGGTGGAGGACTCGATTCGTACAGTCTCCCAGCGGATCCAGAAGGGTCACCCGAAGATCCTCGCGCATCCGAAGATCGAGGTGCAAAACATCGTGGCCACCTCCAATCTCGGAAGTGAGATCAACTTGAATTCGATCGCTATCGGCCTCGGGCTCGATCGCGTGGAGTACGAGCCCGAACAGTTTCCGGGCCTCGTCTACCGACTCGACAAGCCCCGAGTCGTCGTGCTGCTGTTCGGGAGCGGGAAGCTCGTCTGCACGGGGGCACGTCGCCCCTCGGACATTCAGCTGTCGGTGGAGCTGATACGGAAGGAACTGGAGAACGCCGGACTCTTGGGACGCGAGGCAGCTCCCGAAGCCAGGACCCCCGCTCGGTCGACGCGGAGTCCTGTCAAGGCGCCGCCGGCGCAACCTCAACCCCCTGTGACCGAAGCCCCCGAATTACCCTCGCCCACGGTCAGCTGATCGAGCGAGCTCCTGGCCTCGGGCCTGGGTCGTCCGCGTCCGTGGGGAGGCATAGCTAACGAGACTCATGAGTGTGTGCAATAGTCCTGAATGTTACTTAATTAGTAACTTTAATGTATATTGAACATCTGCGTACAATGTGGACGTTCGATCTCTTTCCCCTACCGAAGCGAAAGTGATCCTTTCGCTCGAAGCCGAGGGTCGCGACACGGTCTCCCTGGACGAAATCCGGCGCAGAGCGGGGGTCTCTCCGGGTTTTGCCCGTAAACTCGCGCATGGGTTGGTCCGGAAGGGTTGGCTCCAGCGGGTGCACCGGAGCCTCTACCTTCTGAGCCCGAGCCAGTTCGGCCCCGAGGCGTTGCCCGATACCGACCCGCTCCGGCTCGGCAGCCGTCTGATCGATCCGTACTACTTCGGCTTCGCCACCGCGGCCGAGTTGCTGGGACTATTGCCGCAGGCCAGTCATGTCTACTATCTCGTGACGACCGCCCGCGCGCCAGTCGGAAAACTTCTCGCCGGGCAGTTCCGGTTCATCCGGCTGAGCGCCCAGCGATTCTATGGGGATCACGTCATTCTGCGAAGGAACGAGAAGCTCAACGTGAGCGACCTCGAGCGAACGGTACTGGATTGCCTCAGCCGCCCCGATTTCTCGGGCGGAATGGCCGGAGTGTCGCACATTTTGGCGATCGCCAAGCCCGACCTGAACTGGGGGCGCCTGGGGTCGTATCTGGATCGTTACGGGAATCGGAGCCTCGAGTTGAGAACCGGTTATCTCGTCGAACGGGTACGACCTTCGATTCGGCCGCCCCCTGCCTGGCTCCGCCGACGTCTCGCTCGGTCGCACGACCCTTACGTGCCCCTCGCCCCGCCAAAGGCGCACGGTCGAACCGGGTCGCGCGACCCTCGATGGCATATCATTCAGAACGTCTCGGATGCCGAACTCTTCGCCGAAGGGGAGATCCGTTGATCCCGCGGGCCGTCGCGAACCGGTTCGCGAATGTGATGGACGTCGACCTGCATATTGCCCAGCAGGAGGTCGTCCTGTTGTATGCCCTCAGTGCGCTCGCCACGGGAGGGCTCGTGGATCGGCTGGTCTTCAAGGGAGGAACCTACGTCCGGATGATGGTCACGGGCGATGCGGGCCGACTGAGCGAAGACCTGGACTTTACCAACCAAACGCTCCCGGAAGACCCTCAAGCCCTCCTCGAAACGTGTTTCGAGCCGCCCCACTTCGGGGTCGAGTTTCGCGTCGTCGCCCCGTATCGGACCGCACAACGGAACTGGGCCTGTCGGATCGCCTACCGGCACGAGTGGGATCAGGGTCAATTTCGGTTGGAGATCAGCTACCGCGAAAAGCCGTTCTTACCCTCACGTCGTTGGCGGCCCTTGCCGCAAGTGTACTTCCCCTCGCTGCCGTTTCCCCTTCCGGAGATTCCGTGTCTGCGGCGAGAAGAGGCGATCGCTGAGAAACTACGCGCGATTCAGCAACGGGCCACTGAGCGGGACCTGTACGACGCGACGCGCTACGGTCACAAGGGATTCAACACGGAGTTAGTTCGGCTCCTCGCCGTCGGAAAACTCTGGAACGACCGGGAAGCGTTCGATCCGGAAAAGATCTTAGGCCTCCTTGCACGCGGCCGACGCGAGTGGCCGGACCTCGAGCGGTTGATAGGTCGTTCCCGACGGCAGAACTGGAATCAACTGGTTGCCGCTGCGGCCCACCGCTTCGAGTTCCTCCGCGAACTCGCGCCACTCGAACACGAATTGATTTTGGACGCCCGACGCCACCAACTGCGCGCTCGGCTCGAGAACACTCTCGCTAAGTACGCGTGAGGGAGAACGGTTCGTTCCAACCCTCGTCCCAGATTTGTCTTCGAATCTGCACCTCGCGGCTCCCCAAACGGCGCACGACTTGCCCTACGTGGCCCGCCCTACCTCGGAGTCCAAGGGCGGCGACGTCTTCGCAGAAGGTCGGAAGTGCCAAAACGCGAGGAGGCAGATCGCTGCCACGGTCGCAGTGGTAAGGAACGGGGGGACGATCCGGACGGTAACTAGCAACGCTCCTCCGACGGCCGCGCCGGAAAAGAGCGAGATGACGGTGGCCGCCCACCGTCGGTGAAGCGGCCCGGCGATGCCCAACGCCGCGGACTCGGCCATTCCCCCGTAAACGCCGTCGTCATGACGTTCGTCGTGAGGCCGGGGGCGGCGAGGTGACGAGCCGCGGCGCTCTGCAGACCCATCGCGATTGAAATCAGCGCAATCAGGAAGTACAGCGCCGGCCCAGACGGCGCACCGGCAACGAGGACCCAGCCGAGATTGAAGAACACCAGGAGTACCAATTCCCCTCCGAAGATCCAGGTAACCCGTCGTGGCCAGATGGCGGCCCCTTTGGCGCTCCCGAGCACTTTCCCCGCGATGATCGCCCCTGCGGCGAATCCGACCAACGCATCCGCGGAATGGGCGCCTGCAAGTAAGTTCCGTTGTCCGATCGCCAGCGCAAGGAACACCGTGTTCCCCGTCATATTGGCCGTGAAGATGGAACCCAACCCGAGGTAGCTTACTGCGTCCACGATGCCGGTGGCGAAGGTAAACGCGATGAGCAACGCATCGCGGAAGCGCTCGTCAACCTGGGTGGGCGTGGGTGACTCCTTGGCCTTCACCTGACTATCGACCCCCCGTGGGCGATGGCAGGCCCCTGGTAGAGCCCCCGGGCAGCGAGCCGGCATCGCGCGTTAACCGTGTGCCGCGACTTCGCTCGAAGGGGCGGCTCTGATTGGGAGGCTCGGGGCGGAGTTCGCAGGCGTGAATGCCTTCCCCATAGACTCGAGGTATATGCTTTCACTTTCCGACCCAGCCGTTGAGGGGCGTCGCACGGCGCCCAAGTCGACCAATCCGGGCGTTGACCGGGGAATCGGATCTGGAGGAACGGTTGATCGACCCTGGACCACGCGGTGCCGGCCCCGGACCCCCCCGTGGGCGGGATGGATCGCACCCGGGGCCGGTGCGCTCGGTGGTGGGGAATGATACTTAAGGGGGTTAAGTGCTTAGGGGGGTTAAGTCATGGCGCTGTTTGACCTCGGTCCCAAAGATCGTCCCGAAGCACTCTTTGGGCGGGAGACTGAGTTGGAACAACTCACACGCCTCGTCGACGCCGGCCGATGGACGGCCATTCTGGGACCGCGGATGGTCGGTAAGACCAGTCTCGCGAAGGCCGTCACTCGGCGGGGGAAGCGGCCCGTCGTCTACGTGAACCTCTGGGGGGCTCGCGGAACGCAAGGGCTTCTCGATGCGTTCGTTCATGGCCTCAACTCGAGCCAAACGCTCTCGGATCGACTCCGAAAGGCGTTCGCCCGTGTCGAAGGTATCTCGATCGGCCCGGCGGGCATCACCCTCTCGCCGCGCGACCGGCCCCTCCGCACGATGTGGGACCTCGTGAACGTCATTGGAGAGCAGTCGAAACGTAGCGTCATCATTCTCGACGAAGTTCAGGAGGTCGCGGCGATCTCCGGGGCCCTCCTCAAGGCGCTCGCGAATGTCTTCAATACACACCCTGAGGTCGTCTTCCTGTTCACGGGCTCGTACTTCGGAATCTTGCACACACTGTTGGAGCCGGCGCAGGATTCCCCTCTCTTTGGTCGACCGCCGGCTTCCATGCGGTTGAATCCATTTGACGTGGAAACCTCGGTCGGGTTTCTGACGAGGGGGTTCGAGGAATATCGGATCCGACCCACGCCTCAGTCGCTCGATTGGGTCGTACGTCGGTCGCTGGACGGGATCCCGGGGTGGCTGACCCTCTATGGCAACAATGTGGCCGTCAGTCGAATGTCTCCCGAAGTAGGGGAGCGGGCGGCAGTTCAAGATGGAAAGAAGGTGGCGCGCACTGAACTGGTACACTTTCTCGAGCGCCGGACCGCGGGACTATACTGGGATGCGCTGAGAGCCCTCGCGTCCGAAGTTTCTTGGGGCGAGCTGCGTGCCGCGCTGAGTGCCCGCCGCGGCACCCGAGTGAACGACAATTCGGTGCGGAATGTGGTCCAAACCCTCCTGTACGCGAATCTGATTGTAGAGACGGAACACCGATACTCCATCAGTGACCCCATGATGCGCGCCTTTGTCCGCGATAACCCTCGCCCCCCGAGAGGAACTGAGCCTGCATCCACTCGGCAACTTCCGTGAATTCAATTTTGAGGGAGCTTAAGTAGATGCGTTTTTCTTCCAGGCGCAGTGTTGTATAACCGTCGGTCCGTCGATTGCTACAGTATCGGGATCGCCTTGGTGATGGTGATTTCAGGTTCGATCGTAGCGGGAATTGGTCAGCCTTCCAGCGGCTCGGCGCTGCGAGAGGCGAGCTCCGCTCTCGGTGCGAATCCAAGCGGTTCTAACGCAACCGTGAATCCTCTCGCGGCTGCGAATCCGTCGTGCACCCAGAGCACGAGCGCGAACGCGCACCTTCTGACCTCGGCGAATGACCCTCAGTGGCGGGAAGCCATCCAAAACGTCAACACCATTGCCGCGAACGCTGTCGCAGCCGGACTACCGGCGCGCGACCTACATTTGCCCTACTCGGGTCCGATTCCCGATCAGGTAGTCAACGGTGTCCCAGAGACTGGCGCCCAGCTTTCCGCGGAATGCGGCGTCGAGGACTCGACCGGCGCGTTCCCAGAGTCCGCCGGCGTCGCCTATGATGGCCAAAGCTTCCGAGGCGCTCGGCTCGTGAATGACCCTACCCTCGATTCCAACAGTCTCGTTGGCATTCTCAACGTCAACTCGATCAACAACTTTTACCCAGACAGCACGACGCCGACCCTGTGGGGTGGCCAGCTCAACGCCGTGCTCGCAAACGTAACGATACTCGGCCATCGAGGCTACGCGTTCTGGGTTCAGAATGTCATCTCGTACAACTCGTTCAACGATACAATCTCCTTCGTGGACGACACTTGGAACTTTACGACCTACTCTTCCGAGATGCAACCCTCTTCTCTGGTGAGTTGGTCACCCAATGGTAGCGATTACACGGGTACATGGGTCGCGTTTTCCCAGTACTATCACGCTCCCCCGCCCTTCACGGCGTCCATTTACGTCAACTCTTCCGTCAATTCCGCCGGGGACCAAGTGCTGTGGTACAACTACAGCGTGGCCTCGCACGGTCACTTCAATTACGGGTCGTACGACAACCTCGTGTTCCGCTCGCAAGGGCCGGGCAGGCTCAAAGCGCTGGGCCTAGCGCCCTTCGAAGCAAGCGCGTCGACCACTCATCTCGTGAATGAAGGCTACGAATTCGACGCCTTCATCGGCCCCGACGACGGTTCGAATCAATTGGATCTCGCGGCGAATGCCACCGAGCAGCTGAAGTATTGCTCGGTCCAAGATTGCACACCCGCGCACTTCACTTACTCAAACGTCCCCGCTGCCGTCAATTTCGGCAGCCAGACTGGGGAGGAGACCGTAGGAGTTGCGGTCAATAATATCGGGCCCACCGCCTATATTTCCGGGGGTCCGTTAATCCTTCACGGATTATGGAATTACACCGGGGAGATTGGTGTCGTCCCGGGGAACACGAAGGTCGCGAACGGCATCACGGTCTCTGGATCTCCGCTCCCGATCACGCAGCAACCGTACTTCTTCGTCTTCTTCGAGAACACGGCCGACCGGTCCCAGGGGTATCAATGGGCTCCGGACGTGCCCGCCTGGTACCTGATGCCGGGGTCCTACCGATACGAGGTGATGCTGTCGGACTACCGGGAACACTTCGGATCCTTCATAGTCGGTCGGAGTCCCATCACCCTCAGCGCCACCCTGCCCTACTCGGCGCATAGCGGAGTCTATACCCCGCTATGGGCCTTCGACAACGCCCAAGTGGTCGGCATTTCCCAATCAGGCGCCGGCACGATCTCCAACCAGTACGTTCTCTTCAACAACCCGACCTCCGGTTGTACGGCGTGCGGATCGGCCCGCAACGGCAGCCTCGCCCCGGCGTTCTACAGGTACGACGATTACACCTACAAGAGCTTCGCCGGAATCTTCCTCAACGGGACGAACGCGTACATCGACGTGAATAACCCGCCCTCCCTGCGCGTCCATCCGGCCTCGGATGGATTCAGCGCATCGTACTACCTGAACATCCAATTCTTTGAAACCTCGCACGTTACCTTATCGCACGCCTCGGCCATACAAGGATGGCCCTTGCAAGAGGAGTTCGACTTCTACATCGAAGTCCCCGCGTCGCAGAACATTGCGCCCGACGCCGACGTGTACGTGTGGAATTCGACGGACGACCTCATCATGTCCAATCACTTTGTGGCGGTCAATGCGTATCCGGGATCCGTGTCCCCCGCCCAACTCCTCCTTTACGGAGGTTCGAACAACGTGGTGTGGGGGAATACCTTCCTCAATCCCCCGGGTCTGTCGCTCGGGAAGAGCTACGCGGGGATCGGCATCGCCGAAAGTGGCGACCTGATCTACGACAATAATTTTCATATCGACAACCCCGTCGTCTTCTTGCCGTTCAACTTCCCCAATGTGGATGACTGTCTCCCTCAATGTTCCGACTCCAATCCGAACGACAGTGGGTTCTACGAGTTCGCGCACGACACTTGGAACATCACCCCCCAGCCCGCCCAGAATGTAGCTGAAGTCGTGAACGGGTTTCCCCTATCCGGGAATGTCATGGGATCGGGATACACGGTCGTGGGTGGGCCGCAATCTGCCACCCAGGGAGGTAACTTCTGGTGGAACTTTGGCCATGCTCCGAATAACCGTACCACGCTTCCCTACGTGGATCGCTTCTACTACTCCGACTGGTCGAATCTGTTTCCACTCGGTTGCGGAACGATCCAACCCCCGGCAGGACCGTGCGGAACCTCTCCGGCAATCGCGGGAGCCTACGAGAATGGGATCCAATTCGGCGGCGATTATGCACCGATCGTCCCGATCTCGCATCACAAGAGCCTGTTCCACCACTGGGCACCACCGGTGGTGAACGGGGAGATGTGGGCGAGCGTAGGGAGCGTCGCGCCCCTGAAAGTCGTAACCGCGCCCCCGTCGGCAACGACACGCCATGCCGTGCAGTTCGTTTAGGTCGGCGGCGCTGCCTCCTCCGGTCGCCTAGCGTGGCCCTTCACTATTCGGTCCCCGGCGCCTCAGCATAACGCACCCACGCGACCCCGGCTACGATGGCCGGTTCCCGCTTTGCAAATTGCGACTGCTGGCGACGGGAGGCGAATAGATTATGCGGACTCAATCCTCCGAATTCTTTCGGTTCGGTTGCCGCATGGAGTTTCGGTGACCCAATCACCATCGGAAGTCGAATATCGCGAGATACGCCGGGCGGACCTCCCCTCTTTTGAGAAGGTCTTCTTGCAGGGCTTGGGGGCGTTGGAACGAGCGATCGGGATCGAGCGATCCATGGTCTCGCTCGTCCAAAGTCTTCGACGACGGGGTCTCTGGACCCTCTTTGTTCTCGTCCGAGCGTTGGGACTCCCTACCATCCGCATTTTCGTCGCGGTCGAACGAGGTCAGGTCGTCGGAACGACCTCGCTGCTCTGGCTGAAGAAGACGGCCGTCGTCGTCGGCGTTGCGACCGATGCGGCCGCGCGGGGACGGGGGATCGCGACGCACTTGTTGAATCGGATGCCGTCGCTCGCGCAACGGAAGGGCCGGGCTTGGCTGGCGCTCGACGTCGATGCGGAGAACAGCGCGGCGATCCGTGTGTATCAGAAGCTGGGCTACCAAGATTCCGGGCGATCCGCCTGGTACATCGGCCCGCTGCCCGAGTCCACTCCCCTCGGGGGAACGATGCCCACCGAGGTACCTCGGTCGAGGATCCGGGAAGTGGCGAAATGGGCGGACCTCCGCCAAGAACCCGCCGTTCGTCAGCTGTTCCCGATCACGGAGAAGACCTTCTCGCATCTCGAAGTGATCTTCCAAGTGCCGCACACGCAAACGACGACTTGGGAACTCGCGTCGACCGGGGTTACCCTCGGCGTGGTGCGAGGATACTTCTCCTCCGTCACCGGAAGCGGATTCGTACTCCCGGCGGCGTGGAATCCGGACCTCTCCGGCGACGTGCTCCACGCACTGGTCACCCCGGTGATCCAATGGGTTCGCTCGCTCGGTGCGGCCCGGCTGGTAGTGATCGTCCCGGAACCGTCCCCGTCTTGGGAACCCGTCGTGGCGAACCTTCGATTGGCGAAGGTCGATGTATCGATCCTGATGACCCGCTCCAC
Organism: Thermoplasmata archaeon; assembly: GCA_049300255.1. GTDB lineage: Archaea > Thermoplasmatota > Thermoplasmata > Lutacidiplasmatales > UBA184 > Lutacidiplasma. The sequence continues at coordinate 8,184 of JBAQJJ010000015.1, read as the reverse complement.
GGTCGTCTGAAGGGAACCGTTGTGCGCGTGCCTTGCGCCTCCGACCGTCGAGTGGGTGCCGACGTCTTCTTCGAACGTGTAGCCCACTGGCCCGCGTTCCGTTGATCTGGAACTCTCTCACGCGAGCCAAGAATAGGGCGACGCGCAAAATCGAAACTATAGCTCGGGAACAGCCCCCGCGAGGATGACGCTCAACTTCGACCAGTCGATATTCCCGCCAGAGACGTACGCCACGACGGGTCCCGCAGAGGCGGGGGCATCCAGCGCGGCGGCCACCGAGGCCGCACCCGCTCCCTCGACAACGATGTGATGGCGATCGAAGCAATATCGGACGGCCGCTGCGATCTGCTCCAACCGGAGGACGCGAGAGCTCTCGACGAGTCCCTGGAGGCGATCCCACATCTCGGGCAACACGTTGCGAGCCCCGATCCCATCCACGAAGCTCGGCTTGCGGTCCACCTCCGTCGCCTTGCCGGCTTGGAGGGAAGCGGCGAAGGGAGCGGCGGCCTCGGACTCGCAAGCGACCACGTCCACGTGTGGTCGAAGCGCCTTGATCGCGGTGGCGATCCCGGCGATTAAGCCTCCTCCGCCAATCGGGACAAAAACAGTTCGCACGTCAGGGAGGTCCTCGACGATCTCCAAGCCCGCGGTGCCGTTCCCCGCAATCATTTCTCGACTGTTGAAGGGCGGAACGAAGAGTTGCTCCTCGAGAGGAGCGTAGCGCCCTTCGGTCATGATCGTCCAGATCTCGTCCCAGGTCAGCTGAATGATGCGGGCGCCGTGCCGCCGGATCCCGGCGAGTTTCGCCTCGGGCGCCGTATCGGGGACGAGGACGGTACAGGGTAGATTCAACCTCCGGGCATGCCACGCGAGCGCCTGAGCCATGTTGCCGGCGCTTGTCGTGTAGACGCCGGGAATTTGGCCCCGCTCGATAGCCACCGCGAGCGAGTTCCCTGCTCCTCGGACCTTGAAGGAGCCGGTCGGTTGCAGATTGTCTAATTTGAGGTAGATGCTCGCTTGGCCGGGAGGTCCCTGCCACGGGACCATCGGCGTTCGAAGGATCGTGGCGCGAACTCGTTCGCGGGCGGCTTGGATGTCCGAGAGGCTGACTCGATCGACCATCGCTCCCGTCGAAACGAAGCAGGGCCGTCCGACTGATAGACATTTTGTGCGCGGAGCGTTTGAGTGGCCTTTCTTTCGCTCACTTGTAGCGACACTCCTCCCTCCTGCGGCTATTCCTTTCAAGCCTGCGGAAGACTCGAGTCTGTCGTGCAAGAGGACCATGCGCGGCCCGATTTCCAAACCTCGCCGCGGTGGCGCCAGGTTTACGGGAGCACGAGCGAGAGACTGCCGGAGAAGGAACCTTCGCCGGTCACGATCAGGGTCGCTCCGGTCCCATAGGGAGAGTCGTTGACGGATACGTCGATCCAGATCTCCATCGCACTGGTGATCACGGTCGAGTCCGTAATCGAGTCGGATGCCCCGCCGGAACCGGGGTAGACCGTCCAAACTCCCGATGGGTTCATGGCGCTGCTCAGAAATCCATCCACAGTCAAGTTCGCGCCATCGAGGTACCACGACACGAGCGGGAGGAGAGTTCCGCTGCTCGTCGTCAATTTGAGTTGCAAATCGGAGGGGGTAATCCCACTGGCCGAAAAGGCGATTCCAACTTCGTAGCAGTAGTGCATAGCGGCGCACTCGCCTGCCGTGCCGTTCGTCCCGTTGACCGGGGTCGCCTGCCCCAGACCGAATGGGACTCCGCAGTTCAGACCGTAGCAGGAGCTGTTTTTCAGGTGCAAAGCTGAGATCAGGCCGCCGGCGTAAAGACTTGCTACAGCCACGACAAGAACCGTTCCGAAAACGACTGGCCAGAACCAGATCGATCGCACGGGAGAACGGCGGCGGGGCGCGCTCTGCTGGTTGGGCACATACGCGAACCCGAACAGCTTGTCGCTCGTCGGATCAGTCGCCGCCCCCGATCGAGCCGACGAACCCTCGGGCAAACTCGGGGCCATGCCGAGGGAACCGCGACCACGCTACTTCTACCTGATGGCTGGATTCTCGACAAGAACTGGCCTCTTCTCATGGCGTTCGGCGTAAGAGACTGGTTGCAGGAGAGCTCACCCCGTGTCCGGCTCGGCCAGCGTTGCCCCAGCAAGGTTGCAAAAATTCCAGCGCCCCATTCCTCGATGCCAAGGGGACAACGAGACTTCTGCCGTTCCGTGCGACCTTAACTATTCGTGAAGAATCTGGTTTGGCACTACCGAGGAATGATGAAGCTGAATGGAGTGAAACCTCCAGAAACCGGGAAGGCGATTCGCGTGACGGTCGACGGGGTGGATGTAGCGATCTTCGACGTCGGAGGTATCCTCTACGGCGTTGACGCCAAGTGTACGCATGTAGGCGGCCCACTTGACAAGGGGCGGGTCAACGGCACGACGGTCACGTGCCCATGGCACGGTTCCGAGTTCGATTTGAAAACGGGTAGTGTGTTAAGAGGGCCGGCAGCCCGTCCGGTTAAGGTACACCAGGTTCGGGTTGAAGCCGATGGCCTCTCGGTAGATCCGGCCTGAGAGGCAGCGGACTCCGCCCTCGGGCTCACTCCCTCAGACCGCGATCGATTCCGTGCAACGAAATCTGCATAGCAGGACCACCGACTCCCTTCGTGCCTGTGGTCTCCCAATCGCCGCTGGTGATCGATCTCCGACACGAAAGCGGGTTCACCTCAGTCGGCTAGGCTCGCGAGACGGAAGCCGGATCCTGGAATCATGAAGGTCATTCTCTTTGGAGCCACGGGAATGGTGGGGCAAGGCGTGTTGCGCGAGTGCCTACTCGATCCCCATGTCGAGAGCGTTCTAGCAGTGGGCCGGAACGCGACCGGCCAAACGTACCCCAAACTGAGCGAGCTGACCCGCCCGGATCTATCCGATCTCCGCCCAGATGCAGACCGGCTGCGTGGTTTCGATGCCTGTTTCTTTTGCCTCGGCGTCTCCTCCGCTGGAATGAGCGAAGCGGAGTATCGACTCGTCACCTACGACCTTACGGTGGCGGTCGGTCGAACTTTGGCCGATCTGGACCCGGGACTGACGTTCACCTACGTTTCCGGAGCCGGGACGGACAGTTCCGAGCAAGGCCGTTCGATGTGGGCCAGAGTGAAGGGGGAAACAGAAAACGCACTGCTTCGAATGCCGTTCAAAGCGGCCTACATGTTCCGTCCGGGCATTATTCGCCCCCTCCACGGGATCCGATCCAAGACGCGAGGGTATCGGGTCTTGTATGCCATACTCTCGCCATTCGTCGTGCTGACGGCCGCGATCTCGCCAAACTCGATCACCACAACAGAAAAGATGGGTCGAGCCATGATCCACGTCGTCCTACACGGAGCCCCGAAGGCGCTCCTGAGCACCCGCGACATCAACGCCCTGGCAACGTGACCGCTTGGCTCCACCCGGGAGGGCCCCCGATTGAGACCGCCCCGCAGCGACCTATTTTGCCAACGCTTCGGGCGCAGCACCCTCCGCGGTGGATTGAACCATCAGCTGCATGTACATTTCTTCGAGGGGAGATCCTACTGCAGTAAAGCTCAGTAAGGGACCCAAGGCGCTCGCGGCGTCGTGGATCTTGACTTGGGAGTCAACCTTGCCGTCGAACGCGAATCGGTACTTGCGCGCGGTGAGCTCGGTTACCGCACCAATCAATCCCGCCAGAGGCTGGAAAGCGCTCGCTGCTACCGGCGCCGCGTATTCCACTTCGATGATGTTCGACCGCGTTCGGCTTTCGATAGCCTGGACGGAGTCGCGGAGGAGGATCTTCCCCTGATTGATGAATAGCACGTCATCGCAGGTTTCCGTCACTTCGGACAAGAGATGGGAACTCATGAGGATCAAGTGATCTTTCTTGAGCCGCAAGACAAAATTGCGAATCTTGACCCGCTCGGCTGGGTCGAGGCCGCTCGTCGGTTCGTCGAGGATCAAGATCGGTGGGTCGCTAATGACGGTACCGGCGAGCACGACCCGTTGCCGTTGCCCTTTCGAAAGGGAACCGACCCGACGGTCGAGCGGCGGAAGGTCAAACTCGTCATGGAGGACTCGGATCCGTTGCGCGATGTCGGGCCGGCTCATGCCTCGAAAGCGGCCCACCATTTCAAGCGCCTCACGACCTTGCAACGACGAGTACGGTTCGGGATTCTCAATCAGGCCCCCGACGGGACCGAGCGCCTGTTTCGGGTTCCCTTTTACGACGACGCCGTTGATGAGCGCTCGCCCGCGAGTGGGACGCAGGAGATTGGTGAGCAGCTTCAACGTCGTCGTCTTCCCGGCGCCGTTCGGCCCCAGGTACCCGACGCAGCGGTTACCTTCGTAGGCGAACGTTGCGTCATCCAGCGCGATGAACGATCCGAATCGCTTCGTCAGATTCTGCACCTCGATCCGGTTCTCGGCGCTCAAGTCTTCACTTCCTGCCGGTTGAAAATGCCCAGGGCAAGGCCCAGTCCGATCACGGCGTAGAGGGTCAGAATCGAGATGCCCTCGATCAGGGTGGGCTGCCACATTCCGGCCGTGAAATGCGGCCATGGATAGGAAAAGATGAGCGACACGACCCCCGCGCCATAGCTCGCCAGGAACCACGGCTCGATTCCGTAACTCATCAACAGGCTCGAGATGATGCTCTGCCCCACGAACACTACGATGAAGGTGAGGACGATGCCATAAACGGGTCGGTCCACGAGGACGCTCAACGCGAAGGCGAGGCTCAGGTACGCAAATACCGCGAGCATCAAGAGGCCGATCGAGGCCGGAATCCACGGGGACGCAGCGTTGTAAACCCAGATAGAGTCGAAGATCAAGAAGGCGTAGATGATCAATACGCTCGCCAGTAACAGGACATACGCGGCGGCGTAGCGACCCAATAGAAGCACGACGCGGCGTACGGGCTGGACGAGCGTGTAATACCCCGTGGCGCTCCCCGTATCCATCGAGGTCGCGTCGCCGCCGAGAAATGCGGCACCGATCGCGCCAATGATTCCGACGAATCCTAGGAGCCCTCCGATCAGAGTGCCCGGGCTCCCGCTCGCCGCGACCACGGAAGGAGTGGCATAGAGAATGAACGCGATGGTGATGGATCCGAAGAAGAGCCCCAGGATCACGGGAACCAGGAATCGGTAGGTGCGCAGGTAGAAACGCATCTGATAGAGCCAAGCGGTTTGGAACTGATCCCAGTCGGAGGCTTCTTTCCCGATGGTCATCACGATTCCGCCCCCCGTGGGCCCCGGCGTACTATTAACTCTTCGCGCCCAAAGATTTCGACGGGAGGCCCGACTCAGTTCCGGTTCTCGAAATTCGGGCTCCGCCTTGCGATACGCCGCAACCCGACGGATAGCATTACGGGAAGAAATCAGCTCAAGCGAAATCTATCAGATCTCGCCCAGACCAGAAGAGAGCCGCTCGATCTCAACCGAATCCCCGTGGGGGCGCCGCATCCCGGCTCGCTCTTTCTTCTGCCCGCCGCCAGGAGCGCCACGCAAGTACACCGCCCAACGCGAGTAGGGATACCGCCACTACCGCGATTGCCGCGACGACGAGGTCTCCACCCGGTAGCGAGCCTGAGGTCGTGCCCGAAGAAGGTAGGTTGGGAGAAGGGAGGCACCCAACATCCTTGCCACACGAAACGATCAGCGGAATCGTGACCGCCGCCCCAGCCACCGTGAACGTGCCATTCGGCACGCCTTCGCCCTCGCCACCGACGGATGCGATATAGGAATACGACCCGTTGACCAGATCGACGGTTACACTCCCGTTGGCCGGTATCGTGTACGGCACGGCACCGATTTGGAGCTCGACAGAGGCGCTGGCGGAATCTTCCCGATCGAACCGGACGGGGTACGTGTATGCGTTAAAGGCGATGTACTCCAGAGGCGAGCTTCCATTCACCGTCACAGAACCGTCCCCCGGTCGAGGAGCGTAGATGTTGTGTTCCGAGGTCACGGTAAACGGATACGTTCCATTGTGCTTGTCGAACACGAGCGTGGAATTGTCCGTCGACACCTTCGTTCCGTTGAGGGTGACCGACCACGCCGTGCCTGTCGGGAGCCCCGATTCCTCGAAAGTTACCGGGTACATCTCTACCGTGAAGTTGATCACCGGGTAGACGGCAAACCCCGCGACCGTCACATTGCCGTTCCCCGGATCTGGTGCATACCGCGTATCGATTGTTGATATCGAGAATGTGTACGTCCCGTTCGATATCTGCGGGTAAATGACCCAACTCCCATTCGAGGAATGAATCGAACCGCTTAGATCGACGCTCCATGATGTGTTCTTGGGAAGACCGACTTCCTGGAATGCCACCTTGTAGGTCGATTGCCGAGGGGGTGCGATCGCGGCCCCGGTCGGCAGCCACAGGGACGCGATCAGTATGGCGATAGTAACTAGGACGAGTCCGGCCTGGACCTCCCTACCAATCACCTCGCCGCGACTCATCGATCTAGACAAAGTGCGGCCCGACACGGAGGCCGATGACAGAGAACTAGATCGTTCCTGCATCCTCGACATCGTTGGTAGCGTCGGCGCCTCCTGTGAATGGACGCGGCTTAGCAGGAATCCGAACTCCTAGGGTGGAGACCGAGGTCATTTGCGGCCCGAGAGGCAAACTACGGAACATATTAAATGCGGGTCTATGCGCAGGATTCTCAGGTACCCGCGAATTCCGTAATTCCCACTTTTCCCGAGAGGTTTTACAACATCTTCATGGCCGTCCACCGACGCGACGAATTGGAAATGGCGTGTATCGCGTGTGACTGTCGAGTCCTATCCAGTAGTTTCTGGCCGGATGTTTGAAAAACGTCCCAACGGGCCGATGTTCTTCGGCGTGGGGGCGGTGTCGCCGCGGTCCGCGTGCGTGAGTAGCTGCACCGGAGAAAAATATCGAAAACGATTCGATAAACGGCGGACCTTCGTCCCCGCTTTATAGGTCTCGGCTTTGCCGCGTTCTCCGCGCGTCACGCACAGTTATGCGTCATTGTGCGGCCAGGGGCATTAGCATCTTGAGCGAACAGTCGAAATTCAGAAGAGATCGGTCTAGAGGGGGTCGAAATCGGGCCCTCGCACGTATCTCAAGCAGCATGATTGCCGTCCTAATTCTCCTTTCTCTCGCCAGCCTCCCGATTCCGGTCGTACGCGCGGCCGGAACGAGTTTCGTTGGCACTGACGCGGTGAGCGCCCCCTACGTGGCGGACCAATCTATCACGGGGTTCTGGGGCACCGGCGGATCGAGCTCTCCCGTAGTGGTCGACGCCGGCGACGCCATCGTCGTCATGACTTCCGTACATTACGACACTACTATCGAGTCCGTTACGGACTCGGTGGGCAATACTTATTCATCCGTCGCGGTGGTTCACTCGGGAACGTCCGATTCTGATGCGTCTCTATCCTTTTGGATCGCCCCGGATTCTCCCGCCACGGCGAACCTCGTCGTTTCGATCAGCTCGTCCCGCTCGGCTTCAAGTGTTCTGGCGGTCGCGGTCATCGGAGGCGTGGCATCGCCCCCGCTGGATTCTGTTGGGAAATCCGTCACGGGCGGCGCGTCAAAGACGGTTGTAGCGACCATCACCACCTTGACAGCTCAGGACTTGGTCCTCATGGGTGTCGCGTCAGGTGGCGTCCCGAGCGTCACTCCACTAGGCGGCCTGGACCTCCTCAGCTCCCGATCGGAGACACATGGGCAAACGCACGAAACAGGCGCGCTGCTCTCCTCGAGCGCTCCGACGGCGGGACTGGTAAGTCTCTCAGCCGATCTGTCCACTCAGGAGGATTGGGCCGCAGATGCAATCGCCCTCAAGTCGTACGGAGCGCCTCCGCCGTCGACTTACTCGGTCAACGGCACGGTCTTCGGCTCCAACAACGAGAAGCTGGCGGGTGCGAGTGTCTCGGCGGTAGGCGATGGCACCACAACGATGGCTGTTACGGGCTCGAAGGGGGGCTATGGTCTGTCCCTTCCTAATGGGTCGTACCAATTCACCGTTAGTGCGACGGGATACCAGAACGGATACCAGGCCGTGCCCGTCGACGGGGCGAATATATCCGGACTCAACTTTAGTCTCGTTCCAATCGGCTCCAAGGAACTTCCGGGCGACGGGGAGATTCAGCATGTGGTAGTCATCTACCTGGAGAACGAACCCATTTCGAGCGT
>JBAQJJ010000014.1:0-129745 GCA_049300255.1 Thermoplasmata archaeon | reverse complement strand
GACTTGACCGCGACTAAGCGGTCGAAGGTGTCGCCATAATTCGCTCGCACCCGGATCATGTCGTCCGCGGCGGCGAAATTGATGTACCCTCCCTCCTCGCAGAATGGGGCGATGGCCTTGTAGTACTCTCGTACCCACCGCGTGTTGGCTTCGTTCTGCTTGGGGTCGGGCCACATCCCAGCGATTACGGTCGCGAATTTCGCCTGTCGGTGACCGAAGGCGGTCGCTCCCGGCTTCACGTCGTGGGCGGCCCCGTTGATCGGGTAGATGTGCACCGTCGAATTGACGACGGGGACCTTGGGTCCATGAGCCACGTGGGCCGCGATGACCTCGTCCGTGAGTGGCCCTCCGAACGCCGCCTTCCAGTAGTGCTGTAGCCCGGGGGGTACGAGCGCATCGAAGGCTCCGTTGAGCGCAGCGTACGGCATCGGTCCGATCAGTTCGGCCACGACCGGGGCGACGTCCCGAAGCGGAGCGATCGCTTTCGCGGCCTCGTCGGGAGCGCCTGTCCAGCAAGCCACGATCGCGCAGAACGTGTCTCCGTGCCGTTCCTTAGGCACGAAAGGGAGCGGGGGGGCGATCTGCCACGCAAAGAAAGCGCCCAGCTGACGAGAAGCTCTGTCCATGTATCGGTCGTAGGCGCGGAGCACCGCTGGGGCGTCCTTCACTTCGAAGAACATCGGGCCCCCGAAGATATTCGCAACGGGATGCAGTCGGTACTCGAAACTCGTGACGACTCCAAAATTCCCACCGCCCCCACGAAGCGCCCAGAAGAGATCGGGATTCGTGTCCTCGCTTGCCGTCACGAAAGACCCGTCGGCGAGGACGACGTCCGCGCTGAGGAGGTTGTCGACAGAGAGGCCCATTCCCCGGGTGAGGTAGCCGATGCCCCCGCCCAGTGTTAGCCCCCCAATCCCGGTCGTCGAGATGATCCCCCCAGTGGTGGCAAGTCCGAACGCGCCCGTGGCGTGATTGAAGTCCCCCCATGTGCAGCCACCCTCCGCCCGAACTGTCTTCCGGACAGGGTCCACCCGAATCCCTCTCATCAGAGAAAGGTCGACCACGAGCGCCCCATCAGCGGTCCCGAATCCCGGCACGCTGTGTCCACCCCCTCGGACGGCAACCGAGAGTCCTCCGGCTTTGGCTGCCTTTACCGCGGCGAGAACATCCGCGACGCCGGTGCACCGCACAATGAGCGCGGGACGTTTGTCGATCATAGCATTGTAGACCTTCCGTGCCTGCTCGTACCGGGGATCCGACGGTGCAATGACCTCCCCGCGAACCGTGCCCTTCAGGGCCTCGATAACCTTCGACTCCATGTGACCGTCAGGAAATTCAGGACGTCGAGGTAAGAACTGCCCCCTTTAGTTTCTTGCTAGTCGGGCGACTCCCGGAAGGGACGGGTTCGTCCCAGTCTAACCTGCTCGAACGGCTGAGGGCAAGAGCTCGCAACAGCCCCTGGGACTCGCCACGAGTGGGAAGGGGCAGCCTTCCACGGGTCAGCCGGCGTCCACCGAGTACATCCGCCACTCCCCTTCCAGGCCCTTTAGAGCTCGTATCCCTCGGTCCTTGAAACGAACTTCTGACCCCACTGAGAGGTCCCGAACCGTGCCCGAAACGAGAACCTCACCTTCTTCTGCCTCGCGGCTGACCCGCGCGGCGATGTGAACGGCGATGCCGTGAACGTCCCCCTCCTTCAACATGCACTCGCCGGTGTGGAGTCCGGCTCGGATTTCCAGGCCTACCGCCCTGGCCCGGTCCCGCAGCACGCACGCGCAGCGGACGGCACGGGTCGGGCCATCAAATATCGCCAGTATCCCGTCACCGGTCGATTTGATCGTCTTCCCTCGGAAGCGAGCGGTCTCGGACCGGGCATCATCCAGAAATCGGCCGAGGAGTTCACTCCACGCCCGGTCTCCCAGATGGGAGGCCCGTCGCGTTGATTCCACCACGTCCGTAAAGAGTACAGTCGTCAAAACGCGGTCGGTCTCCGGTACCTCTGACAGCCCATGGACAAACCGATGGATCTCGTCGAAAACCACCTTCGTCTGTTCAGCCGAGAGCCAGAACAGATGGTCCACTCCGGGGGTCTCCACGAGCCGAGCTCCGGGGATGCGGGCAGCGAGGTACCTGCCGTGTTCCACGCTCACGGCCCGGTCGCCTTTGCAATGCAAGATAAGGGTCGGCACGTGAACCGCCTCGAGGGCGGACCGAACGTCGATCTCCATGTTCATGCGGGCGAGGGCCACCCCGGCGGCGGGGGAGGCGCCATTCCGATACAGCCGGCCCAGCCACCGCTTGACCTCGGCGTCATCGACGCGGCTGGGAGCGAGCTCCGATGTCAGCCGGTCGACGTGGGCCAGTGAGCCCCAATCGATGAGGTCCCGGTTAATGGTGCTCTCCCACTGCTCTCGAGTGGGGCTCCAGGGGCAGTCCGGCGACCACACGCCGGTCGCGAGCGGGCTCATGAGGATCAACCCGCGGGTCCGCTCAGGGTACGTGGCGGCGAAAAGCAGTGCCACGGCGGCGGCGTCCCGAGCGGCGACGAGGATCGCCCGCGTGGAGCCAACCGCGTCGAGTACCGCGCGACCGTCGTCCATCCGTTCCTCGAGGGTGGCCACTCCGACGTTGCGGTCGGAGAGCCCGGTCCCCCGCTTGTCGAACGCGATCAGCCGTCCGAGTGAGGCGAGCTCTTGGTGGTAGCGGACGTTTAACGGGTGGTCCCAAGCGATCTCCAGATGGTAGACACCGCTGCGGGCGAGAAGAAAGTCGACGGGGCCGCTCCCGAGGACCTGATACGCGATGTGAACCTCCCCACTCTTCGCGTACTTGACTTCGGGCGGTTCCATAGAACGTGGGCGTTTGGGGCAGGCTCGCTCGACCAATTTAACTGCACGGTCCTTGTTCGGAGGTTCCGGGGCGGAACCCTCTCAGAAAGGTGCCTGCGCGCCGACGAAATGTGAGATCTAGCCCCGAGCGGATTCGATACCATTTACCTCACAAAGGGATACATTTCTGAGGGGACATTGGCTCTCATGAGTTCCAAATCTCGATGAGACCTGCGTAAGAGTGCATTCCTCCAATCGGCTCATTTAGGTAGGCGCTGGTAAACGGAAGACCGGTGACCAAAACGGACAAAACGAACTTCATGGCCGTCCCAACGGAAGATCCCCCGGTACTGACCCGCCCTCAGGGTCCACAGGCCATTGCCTCCTTCCAGGCGATGGGTTTCGAACTCTCCGGGAAGGCGAAGCCGGGTCAGCTCAATCATCCGCATCACGAGGCGATCGAAGTGCTTCCGTGGAAGTTGGGGGAGCTGCTTAAGGGAAGTCAGCCCTTCAGGGCTCAAGGTAACCTTGACCATCTACGGGCCACGCAGTCTCAGTTGCGGGCGGGCAGCCACGTAGTCTAGAGCGGGTCGCTCCAGTTCCCGCTCGGCCCACTTCAGAAATTCCTTCGGGGGAACCGCATCCATGAAGTCCTCCAAGATTTCCGCATAGGTACGACCCCCGGTCTTGTAGAGCCGCAACCGGCGCGCCACCGAGGAGGGCACCGTGATGGTGGTGGGGGTATCCGCCAGCATACCCAAACAATTGTTCCAATTGAGTTAAGTTTTTCCGTCGAATTGATCGCTGGGCGATGTTGACCTAGCCCCGAGCGGATTCGCCTGCTGTTCCATCGTAAAGGGATACATTCTCTGGGATAGCGGGCAGTCAACACCTCGCTACGAGCGGCCGGCGACCACAAGTCTTCGACCAGCGCTCGACGACTTGATAAGAACGGGGCCGTATGGGCCTTGCGGCTTTCCTGATGCGTGGGAAGAAACCATCGAGTCGTATCCCAAAGGCCTCATTCCACAGCGTCGCACTAGTAGTCTCAGACCGAAAGAGATCTGTCGAGTGGTACACAAGAAATCTCGGCCTGGACGTGATTGAACAGGGCACAGGGGATGACGACCATTGGGTCGTCGTCGGTCGAAAAGGAACGAAGGGAGGAATCCACTTGTGCGACATTCCCACGTTCGATCCCGCCTTCTCCGTTGAGCCCGGAGAGTCTGGAATCCAACTTGATCTCCCTGGTGACTTCAAGCGCTCCTGCGCCGCGCTCAACGCGAACGGCGTTCGGTTCCACACCCCACCGACGAAGCGCCCCTGGGGGTGGTACGCGAAGGTCGTCGACCCAGACGAGAACGAAATCCGCCTCAATCCCTTGTAACTGCAGTCGCCCTGGCCGTTGGATCTCAACCGGCAGTCTTGGGAAGGCACCCCTTTCAGAAAACTGCCGGCATTAGATTTCGCCGGCGCGGGCTCTGGGCCAACCTCTACGGGAGATCTAGCCCCGAGCGGATTCGCTTGCGGTTACATCGCAAAGGGATACACTACCGGAGAGAAGGCAGTACTCCACCCAACCGGCCACCGACGCCTCCGGCTCGGTCTGGCGGGAATTCAACTCGGCGGCACTATCAGGAGAACCTTCAGACAGGGTTCCCGCCCCTTGAGGGGTCCGAAGGGAGCCCTTACAAGAACCCCTCGACGGAAAATCGTCGACTGGACCGAGCCGGCGCCGAGTCCATCCTTAGTGTGCCCCTTTCGGCGAGCCCCTTCGATTTGCCGTGACTTAATCTAACAGAAGCCGCTTTCGAGCTGTGGCCTCGACCCGTCGCCTTCTCGCGATCATGTTCACCGACACTGTCGGTTACACCGCCTCTGCGCACGCCGACGAGAGCCGAACGCTCGACCTGCTCCGCCAGCAGGCGGAACTGGTTCGCCCGCTCCTGGCGATGCACCAGGGTCGAGAGATCAAATCGACCGGGGACGGCTTCCTGGTCGAATTCGACAGCGCGCTCAAGGCCACCCAATGTGCGGTGAACATTCAGCGGCGCATCTATGAACGGAACGCAGAGGGGGGTCTCGCTCCGATCCGGATCCGGATCGGGATTCACTTGGGGGACGTCGTGCGAAGTGGCACGGACATTCTAGGAGACGCCGTGAACATCGCCGCTCGCATCGAACCCATGGCCGAGCCCGGAGGTATCTGCGTGTCGAACTCGGTGTACGATCAGGTCCGGAACAAGATCCCCGATAAGTTCGAGAAGCTTCCGTCGACGGCCCTCAAAGGTCTGGAGGTCCCCATCGACATTTACCGGGTGATCCTGCCGTGGACCGGCGAGGGGTCCTCCGAGAACTCCGGGGCGGCCCCGCTGGACAAGAACAGGATCGCCGTCCTCCCGTTCGTGAGCATGAGCCCGGACCCTAACGACGAGTACTTCGCCGACGGGCTCACCGAGGAGCTGATCTTGAACCTAGGGCTGATCAAGGGGCTTCAGGTGATCGCTCGGACATCCGTTATGAATTACAAGAAGAAGGAGAAGACCGTCTCGGAAATTGGAGGGGAACTCGGCGTCGGTACCGTGGTCGAAGGGAGCGTTCGGAAGGCGGGGAACCGGATTCGAGTCACAGTTCAGGTGATCGACGTCGCCACAGAAGCACACCTGTGGGCGTCGAAGTATGACAATAACCTCGATGACGTCTTTGCGGTGCAGAGCGACATCGCGACCAAGGTGGCCGAAGCCATCCCCGGGAACCTTTCTGGAGTGAGGATCCCAGCGCAAGGGCCCGATGAGACGCGAGATGTGCAAGCCTATCTCTACTTCCTCAAGGGGCAGGCGACCGCGGACCGCCACGAGGAGGAGCTCCTGAAGCAATCCTTGGAATTCTTCGAAAAGTCCGTGGAGCGAGACCCGGGTTTCTCCAGGGGCTATGCGGCCATCGCGAGAGTCTACATCCGGTTCGGCTACGAAGGGTTCCTCCCCTGGTCCGAGGCCGTCGCGCGCGGAAAAGTCGCGGCGGAGAAGGCGCGTTCCCTTAGCCCCGATTTGGCCGAGGCGCATTCCGTGCTCTCCGAACTGGCCTTTTTGGGGGAGGGCACGAACGAAGTTGCCGAGGAGGAGGCGAAGCAGGCGCTCGAGCTCAACCCCAACCTCGCTGAGGCTCACAGCATGTTGGGTCAAATCGCGGGGGCGATGGGGGAGCTCGAGCCCTATGTCCAGCACCTCGAGGCGGCCTACCGTTTGGACCCGCTGTCCCCCGCCACGAATCGGGAACTCGGAAGGGCCTACTTCTACGCGGGCAGGAGAGAGGACGCGCTGGAGCTCTGGAAGAGGTCACTCCACATTGATCCGATCAGCTCGCTTCGCGGCATCGCGGACTATCATCTGGCGAGGGGCGAGCTCGACGCGGCGGGCGCGATGGTGCGAGAGATGGAGAGGATCGGGCCGAAAAATCAGTATACGCTGCTGAACCGCGGTTTCCTCGCGGCCCTTCAGGGGGACAGATCGACCGCGATGGAGATGATTGCGAAGCTAGACTCGAGGCGTAAACCGGGCGGTGGCGTGGGCTGGAGGCTCATTGGTCCGATCTATCTTGCCCTCGGCGATGTGGACAAGTTCTTCGAGTGCATGTTCGCAGCTGCCCGGGACGACGTGATTTCACCGAACTTCCTCCGGTTCTACCCGCTCTTCGGTGAGGTCCGGAAGGACCCACGGTTCGCCCAACTCCTCTCCTCGCATGCCCGGACGGTTCGCCCCCCTGCGTAGCGGGGTTCGGGTCGGAGTCCACCGTCCCCGCGGGTGGGGAAATCCCCCTTTCGTAACGGCCACTTGGGTGAAAAATTCCCGGAAAAGCGCTGGCGCGAAAACGAAAAATGGGAGCTAGCCCCGAGCGGATTCGCTGGCCATTACAGCACAAAGGGTTCTATTTCAGTGATAGACGCGTCAGCTCGGGAGGTACGGCGCAGCGGGATCGAGCCCGCCTAATTCCCGGGATACTCGCCCCGCAAGAGCGGGGTGGCCGCCAGGAAAGGACCTCGCACGGAGGAGACCCCGGCGGGGATCGTAGCTGTAGGACTCGGCGCAGGCGAGCCTTCAGTCGAGATGATAGAAATCGTCCCTTGAAAGAAATTTGTGACATACACGTAGCCGCTCACCGCGTCGAATGCCAGACCAAAGGGCTCGCCCCCGACCTGAACCGTCGCCACGACCTTGTCCGAGCTAGCCTTGATTACGCTGATGTTGTTGGTTGCAGCGTTATTCGACTCCGTGTTTGCGACGAAGACCTCACCGGATTGGCCGTCATAGGCGGTTGCTTCTGGATAGCTTCCCACGGGCACCCTAGCGACCACCTTGTCCGTCTTGTCAGAAATGACACTCACATTGCCCGTATTGTAGCTGTTCACGACAAAAATCTCTCCTTGGCCACTGTCGTAGGCAATGTCCGTCGGAGTAAACTGGACCGGTATTCGAGCGGTCACTCTGTTCGTCGTGTCCGATATCACATCCACCGTGTTGGTTCCGGCAATGGATACGAAGACTTCCCCCTTCGAACAGTCGTAAGCCATTCCCCACGGTTGAGAGCCGACATGGATCGCTGCGACCACTTGGTTGGAGGCGTCATTTATCACGTAGACCTCGCCAGTGCCCTCGTTCGCGACGAAAATCTCCCCCTTTCCACTGTCATAAGCCAAATCATAGTACTCGTTTCCCAAACCGGAAAGTTTCCCGACGACGACGGAAGCCACAACACGGTTCGTGGTGGCTGATATTACTCTCACATAGATCGAATAGTCGTCAGCCACAAATATTTCCCCCCTGCCGCTATCGTAAACGACGGCATCCGCTGTACCGCCGACAGAGATCGTTGACACAATCTTCTGTGTCGTCGTCGAGATAACGCTGACCGTGTGGGAATTGTAATTCGAGACGTAGATCTCTCCGTTCGCCGAATCGAAGGCGACGCCCAGAGGGAAACTGGCTACCCGACCAGTCGCAACCACTCTATTCGTAGCGTCGGAGATCACCTTCACGGCGCCCGTGTTGTAGTTTGTGACGAAGACCTCTCCCTTCCCGCTGTCGTAAGCTACCGCATATCCGCCCACGTGTGAGATACTCGCTACCACTTTGTTCCGCGAATCACTGATCACTGTCACATTGTCTAGCGTCGAAGCGAAAACGTCGCTCCTCCCTCGGTCGTACGCAAGAGTTCCTGTCACTCCGGTGATAGTATGTACGACGCGGTTGGTAGTGTCATTGATCACGCTAACCGAATTCGTGCCTATGTAGTACGACTCCGAGTTCGCGACGAAGATCTCACCCTTCTCGCTGTCATAAACCAACGACCCAGACTGACTGCCGACGGGAACTGTGGCCACCACCTGATTGGTGGTATCATTTACAACACTCACCAGGCTCCTGCCGTCAAAATTATAGTTCGGCACAAAGACCTCACCTTTGGCCCCGTCGTACGCGATGTCGATCGGATCGTATCCCGCAGAGATCAATGCTACCAAATGATCCGTCGTATCATTGATGACGCTCACCTGATTTCCGCCTTCGTCCGCCCCGAAAATTTCCCCTTTCCCGCTATCATATGCCAGACCATACTGGTAGAAGCCTATGGGAATCGTCGCTACAACGGTGTCCGACGTGTCGTTTATTACGCTCACATTGTAATTAGGGCCGGCGACGAAGATCTGACCCTTCCCGCTATCGTACACTAGGCTTGTCCCCCCCACCGGGATAGTTGCCACCAACTTATTCGAGGAATCTGAGATCACGCTTACGACACTGCTCGCAACGAAGACCTCCCCTTTTCCGGCGTCGTACGCTGCGGCATGGGGTTCATGCCCATTGCTCGCGAGGAAATTACCGGGAACCAAGGTATTGTTGAACAAGACCAGGGTTTCGAGAACGTTTGGGTCAACGGGGTTCGAAGAATTCAAGGAGGGGACACTTGTTTGATCATTCGGCGACGTTTCCATCATCGGGGCCCCGGGGAGCCCGCTTTGAATCCCGGAGGAGACCTCTTCGGCCCCAGGACCCGTCTCGCCGTCACTCGCTCCCTCGTGTGGACTCGTTTGAAAATTCAGAGCTCGATTCACCTCGGCCGCAGAGGCGGATGTCACCGCTACCAAAAGGAGTAAAATAACCAGGGCAACGCATCCGGCGCGGGATTGCCAACGGTTGGTTCTGCGTCTCATTGACGTACTCGGCTCGGATCGGACGCTTTCTATTAGGTTCTGGCGGAACGCGCTGGATTGGTAGCTCGTAGCCAATAGTAGGCGCGCGTGCTTGCAATCCGGGTTGGAAGAAGAGGATGGGTCGACTAGCGCTTGGTTGCGATCGGACCCCCATTGAAAGTCGCCATGTGTACACTAGTGGCTGGCTTCCCGAGTAGATTTGCCAGAGTGGGTCGTTCAGTCGGGGGGGAATGGGAATGTGTCCCGTTCGGACTCCAAGTTCGAGTTAGCTAGCCCCGAGCGGATTCGAACCGCTGTCGCCGGCTCCAAAGGCCAGCATGCTTGGCCACTACACCACGGGGCTATCAAGTCGGGGACCAACCTCCCGTACAAAAAGTGCCCGCCTCTCGGTGGTTATGCGCGACAGAACTTAACCCGCCTGACTGATCCCCACGTTCCGGGTGGCCCTCCCTCTCGCAAGAATTTTGGCGGCCTTCGATCACGGGAGATAATTCCTGGGGCCTCTCGTAAACTCAAGGCCCTCATCATCGGTGATCTCGCCCTCAATGGAGGAGTATGCGCCACGGAAGGCCACCTCATTGCGATTGGGTTCCACGCATCCCCCAATTCCGTTCGCCCTGTCGGCGGGCAAACTGCCGAACGGCCAAACGAGGTTTCCGGCTACCCTCGTGGCGCCGCCCGGAGGCTCCCAGCCGCTACGTCCCGGCTCGGCTCCTCGCCGATTGCCATCGGCCGGCCTCGGACTAGTACCAATAGTGGAAGCATCACCAGACTCAGCACTGCGGTAATCACCCACGCGTCGAAATATCCCCAATCCGCGGCGATAAACCCGAACGCAATGGCGAGACCGCTTCCCAGGAAGACCTGGATCGAATTGACGACCGCCACGCCGAGTGCCAGGCCTTCTCCATGGGTCTCAGGGAGATAGGTCGGAATCAGGTAGAGCACCGCAAAGACCACGCCGTCCGTGAACCCGAGCAGCGCGCAAACCCCCCATAACGCCCACAGCGGCGAGAACGGGATCGCGAGAACCGAGAGTCCCGCCCCAACCGCGAAGAGGGCGATCAATCGACGAGGATCTCTCGCACGCTCTCCCAGCCAGCCCCCAACGGGCCCGCCGGGAAACGAGAGTAACACGACGACGGAGGGGAGCGCTGCGATGACGCCGAGCCCCCACACAGGATGAACATGAGTGCCGTACGCGACGAAGTACTGTGCGACGATGTAGATCGCCGCCCAGAAGCCGGTGAGCGCGAGCGAGAGCGCCCAAATCGAGCGCGACCTCAAAACCTGGCGACCCTCGGACCAGATTGCGGCCAGACGAGGCTGCCCTTCCTTCGGACGAGTCGGAAGGACCGCGAATGCGACGAGTCCAATCACGAGCAGCCCTATCCCGCCGACGAGGAGGGCGATCGGCCACCCGTATGCATAGCCGAGAGCAGCACCGGCGAAAATCCCGACTGTCCCGCCGATACTAAACCCACCGTTATAGAGCCCGATGACTGGACCGCGTTGCCCGGACGGGTAGTAGGATGCCACTAAGCTCAGGGCCGGCGAGAAGAAGAACGCCGCACCCACTCCCGCGACGAATCGGATCAGAGCGAGCGTCTGCCAGCTGGGTGCGAACGCCGACGCAACTCCCGCGATCCCCATCATCAGCAACGCAAAGATCGAAACCCGACGAGCGCCGTACCGAATGGCCGCAAGTCCCGCGGGGACCTGGAAGAGACCGACGCCGATCAAAAACGCACCGAGCACGATTCCGATCTGTTCCGTGCCGGCGTGCAGGCCGATCTCGAGTAGCGAAAAGACCGCGCCAACGTTGTACCAATTGAACGCATACACCATGCGCGAGACGAGGAGCGTGCCGGCCGCCTCGCGCCGCGCGCGGGGCGAAAGGTCGGTCAGCCAGTTCCCCTCCCCGTGTTGTCCTTCGTTGCGAAGTACCTCAAGAGACCCATCGCCGCCATCTCGTAGCCCGAGACCAGGTCTTCCCGATCTTCGGCGAGACGACTCGAATCGTCGGCGGCAACGCGACCTTCCTCGAACTCTCGCAATCGCCGTCCGACAAATTGGGGATCCGATGATCCCTGGGCCGCTTTCCACGCTACGGCCCGCCACTCCTCGCAGATGCGCGGATAGATCGCGAGATCTTCCCCGCCGTTCGGGGCTGGGCCGAAGTGACTGTACCAGACCGCTCGTGGGTTCTTGGCCTTCATCGCGTCCACGCTGCGGTACAGCTCCTCCAGGTCGAGATCGGGCGGAGGGAGGGCCGGACGGGGGCGCTCCGCCCCTTCCAGCCGCACGCCGGCGCCGTCCCCGGTTAGAATCGCTCCGGTCGGAGTGTCGAAGAAGGCGAGGTGATGCTTTGCATGCCCCGGAGTGTTAAGCACCTCGAGGGCGCCCCCCTGAACGGGGAACTGTTCTCCTCCCACCAGCGAGCGAATCCGATTCGGGGCAACGGGAACGATGGGACCCCAGAGCGGATCCGCGGCCGCTCCCCACACTCGACGAGCGCTCGAGATGAGTCGAGTGGGATCGATTAGGTGGGGCGTGCCTAAATGATGGGCGTAGAATTCTGCGTTCGGGAGTGCATCCAAGAGCGCGCCTACGCCGCCGGCATGGTCGAGATGAATGTGCGTGACGAACACTTTTCGAACGGAGGCGCGGTCCACTCCCGCGAGTTCGAGCCCGCGGAGGAGGAGCTCCCGGCAACTGGTGGGACCCGTCTCGATCAACGTCGATCCCTCTTCTTCTGGGATCACGTAGCTCGCGACGAGCCCTTCGGTGTCGCGAAACCCCAGATCGATCATCTGCCGACCTTGACCCAGTTCCTGGATCGACGGCTTTGCCATGAGTCACCTACAGATGCGGGAACGGAGTTCCGGCGAAGAAGGCCAGATAGCACAAAATCGCGAACACTACGGAGACCGCGATGGTGATCCCCCATATGGCCGGTCGCCACCGGTACACCTTCCTTCCGTCGAGAGGCCCGAACGGAATCAAATTGAAGGTGGCGATCCAACCGTTGAAGAAACTGATGAAGAGGATTGCCGGAACCAAGTCTGTGGCGCCGACACTGAGCTTGACGGCGATGGCGCTTGCATAGAACAACGCCCCGAATACGAGGTTTGTCAAAGGCCCGGCGATGCTCGTCTCTCCCCCCGACTGCGCGTCAGTTATACCATCCACGACCGTCGCACCAGGAGCCGCGAACAGGAAACCGACTACGTACGCAACCACCAGCGAGAAGAGGAGGCCGAACGGCGACATTCGGAACTCGGCCCAATAGCCGAGACGTTCCGCAGTGATCTTGTGGGCGAGTTCATGCGCCAGGAATCCAGTGAAGGCGACCGTTGCTCCGACTAGTCCGAAGTCGAGCAAGTATGCGGCACTGCCAAACGCCAAATTCGGAAACAGCCCGAAAAACGGGGCGATCAGCATTAAATCGACCGTCATGACGAGGAAGGCGATGGTGAGGTGCAAGATCTCCTTCGAAGAAGTGGTAACGGGTCGGGCTGCGACCGCGGGCCGCCAGCGTCCGTCTGTGTAGGACCAGCCGGTCATGGGCGGGCTCCATCAGCCGGCGCTACCGAGTTCCATGACTGCACCGGCATAGGGGGCTCCCACCGGTCGACAGCCAGCAGATGACGAATCAAATCAACTCCATCGGCGAGTCGGGGTCCCGGGCGGCTAAAGTACGCTTCATCGGCGATCCAAGTTCCAAAGCGGGGAGATATTTGGGCCAAAGAGCGAGCGGCCGGCGAACTTTGCAGTTCGTGCAGTGTTCGATCGACGGGAAAACTACATGGACTGACGATCACGAGATCGAGCGGTTCGGCGATCACTTCCGGCCACGTCCGACGAATCCCCGGTTCCCCCGATCGCGTCGGCGCCGGGTCTCCGCCGCCGGCAACGATCATGTCCGGAGTCCACAAGCCCGCCAAAATCGGCGGATCCAGCCACTCGAGGACTGCGACTCGGGGCCGTCCGCTTCGGGGAAGTTCCTGGGGGTCCCTGATCCGGTGGCGGAGACGCAGCGCGAATGTAGCACTACGCGCGGGGTCGCCAATCGCGTGCCCGACCGTCTCAATGCTTTGCCAGACCTCTTCCAGCGTACGGGGGGTTAACGAGATGATTCGCGGCGCTACGCCGGCTTGGGCACACGCTGACCGCACTTCGTCCTCGGTAACGGAGCAGACCCCGCAGAGGTCTTGGGTGAGCAGGAGATCAGGGGCGAGCGATCGGAGCTGCGCCACGTCGAGCGTGTAGAGACTCTCCCCACGCGCGCGGGTGGTTTGAATCCGAAGATCGATCTCCGAGGAGGGCCGGTCCGAGTCCCAGCTCTTGGCTCGCATGACTACCGGGAGGGACTGGACCGAGGCCGGATAATCGCATTCTTCACTCCGACCCACCAGCCACGATTCGTGGTCCAAGGCGACGACGATCTCGGTCGCGCTAGGGAGCACGGATACGATTCGCATGAGCTCGACCCGGGTCTCGTCACGAGCCGGTCAGAGGTTACTTACGTTTGCGGGCTGAAGATCGCGCGCGCGCCGTCGTCGGCTTCGTGCGAGGGGGCGACGCCCGTTTTCGTTTCGGACCCTCACTCGGGGTCATTGGCCGGACTCTCGGACGAGAAGGCAGCGCCTCGGGAGTGGGCGGCTCCTTAGGCTGATCGGGAGCCGGGGGAAGTGGCGGCGGAGGGGGCGGCGGGATTCCCAAGTACCCGCAGAGCGCACTTTCGCGTTCGAAGGATAGTCCGAGTTGGCGGGCGTGCTCGCGTTCCTCCTTCCCCGCGTCCGGCGACCCGGTGTGGTCGAGAGCAACGGCGTGGAGAAATCGAAGGGATGGATCTTCAGGGTTGGGACCGAGCATCGTTTCGATTTCGAGGCGGGCGGCCCGCCATTCGTTCTGGGCGATGAGGGCGGCCATCAAGTGCGTTCGAACCTCGATTCGCTTAGGGTCCTCGGCCAAAAGAGTCCGGTAAACGGCGATCTCCTGATTCGCGTGGCCCCGGGCGCCTAGCACTGCCGCCTTCCCGAGACGTGCCTCCACGTCGGTGCGACGCGTTGCGAGCACCTCGTCGAACGTTCGGTCCGCATCATCAGTCAATCCAAGCGCAAGTAGGGCGCGACCGATGCCGGTGCGGGCCGGAAGGAACTCGGGCTTCAAACTGAGTGCCTGCCGGTAAAAGCGTAGGGCCAGCGCAGGAACTCCCCATTCGGCCCACGTTCGAGCGCGTCCCATGATCAAGTCGAGGGTCTGGGCGCTTGGCAGGAGGCGCGACCGGTTCACTTGTGGGCTCGCATGCGGCGCTTCTCCCAGATAGCTTTCGAGGTCCAGCTGTCGAGCCAGCTCCCGGAAGCGTTGGGATTCGACCACCGTGGCTCCCTTTTGAGATAGCTCGGCGACGAGAGCTAGAGGGAGGCGTCCTGGAGTCAGTACGACGAGCCGAGCCCCCGAGGGTCCCGCTTCCCGTATCAACCGATCTACGGATTGGAGGGAGACTTCGGCCGGGTCCCCGAGAAAGGCGTACAGGAAGCCGTCCCCGGTCCGGAGCAGGAGACCTTCCGGAATGGGTCGCGCGGCGTCCAACTTCTGACCCATCGCCTCCAGGAGGTGGGTGACGAGCTCTACGAACGTCGGGCTGGTCATCAGGTCTCGATGGGCCCGTCCGTTAAATACGTACAGGAATCCGAGGAAACGGACGCCTGTGGACCTGAACGAACTGACCGGCTACGTCCCGAAGATTGAAGCCACGCTTCGGGCGTCGTACGCGACAGAGCGGCGCCGGGCCGCGCCTCCTTTTCGGCCCTTTCTGGACACCCTCATCGAATTTTCACTCCGGGGGGGAAAGCGGTTCCGCGCCCTCCTCGTCCTAGCTGGATACCAGATCACGACGGGCCGGGCCCCGACCCCTGTATTACCGGCCGCGGCGGCTCTCGAGCATTTCCAAAGTTGGATGTTGATCCACGACGATATCATCGACCATTCGGAGCAACGTCGTGGAGGGGAGACGGTGCATCGATCGTTGGAGCGCGAACACGCGACCCACCATCGAATCGGATCCTCGGTGGACTACGGTGTCGGGATGGGGGTCACTCTCGGCGACCTGCAAGAACCCTTCACGGTCGAAGCGCTGATGGCGACTCCGGTCGCCTCGTCGGCGAAGCTGGCCGCCCTTGCCGAATACGTTCGCATGACGCGCGAAACGGCCTATGGACAAGTGATGGACATCTGGAACGGGACCGTTCCTCCCGGCGACGTGAGCGAACAAGATGTGCTCACCGTTCATCGACTCAAGTCTGCCGTATACACCGTCGCCTCTCCCCTTCGAATCGGGGCACTGCTCGGCGGAGAGCGCCCCGCCCGCCTGGGCGACCTCACGCAGAGCGGGATCGATCTTGGGATCGCCTTCCAGCTGCGGGATGATATTCTTGGAGCCGGGATCGACGCTGACCACTCCGGGAAGAGCGCGAACGACCTAGTCGAAGGGAAACGCACCCTACTCGTCGTGAAAGCGTGGCAGGCGGCCGACGCGGAGGGGCAGGCTCTGATCGCGCGCGTGCTCGGGAATCCCGGCGCCCCGCTCGAAGAAATCGACGCCGTCCGCGATTTGATCCGCTCCACTGGAAGTCTCGCGTACTCCGAGCGCAAGATCCGGCAACTGACCGAACGCGCTCTGAAGCGTATCGAACGTAGCCGGACGATCCGTCCTGCCGGCCGTCCCCTGTTGAAGCAGATCGCCGATCGGCTCGTGAATCGCTCGATCTAATCGGAATCGCGCGGCGGCGCGCTCAGGTCTGAGATCCGCCTGCGATCTGGACACCAGCCGACTGGAGCGCCTCGGAGAGCTCCTTCTGCATGGTCGTGTAGCGTTCTTTGAGATGGTTCTCTTGCCGTTCGATGGCCTTGACTCGGACCTCCAACGTTTCCTTCTCTTCCGTCAGGAGGTCATCGACTTCCTTGCGGCTCCTCGCGCGCACGAGAAGTCCACCGATCGGCCGATAGACGTGAGCGTCCTCGGGGACGTTCTTGAGCTCTTCCAAGGTGTGCACGACTTCGCGGAGCTTGAGGTCGAGTTGCATCCGTTGCTGCTGGACGTTCGACAGGTCCTGCTGCAGGCGTTGAAACTGCTTCAAGTCGTTCTGGAGCTTCGCGGGAAGAGCCACGTCGTTTCGAGACGACGGGCGGGACATAAGGACTTCGGCTATGGTTCGGATTCAGGCCGTGGGGCGGTGGCGGCCAAGGTGGCTTCGGCGAGATCAATCCAACCAAGATACGTGTTTAGCGCGGCGCGCAGCGCCCCGGTATCCTTCGCCGCGATCTCGATTCGAACGTGATCCGGCTGGGGGCGGATCAGCGTGGCTCGAGCCCGCGGGACCTCGCGTTCGGCTTCCGGACCCAGCGCCCGGAACAGCCATTCGGCCTCTTCGAGGGACGGTGCGCGAATCTCGATCGTCCCGGTCCAGACGGCGGCGGCGGGCATCTCCTACAATTCCGCGGTGAGTTTCGCGACGATTCGATCGGTCTTTTCCGCCGCGGCCAGCACGTACTGTTGGGGGTCCAGCAGCCGATCGATTTCCACTGATGTCAAGAATCCCCGGAGCTGCGGGTCGGCCTTCGCCCGTTCCGCGAGCGACGACCCCGTCTCCGAATCGCGGGTCAACTTACGAAGCGCCTCGTGAGCCTCAGATCGAGGAATCCCTTTGGCGGTCAGTGCGAGCATGAGGTTCTCGGTCATCGCCGCACCTCGTGTCAGGTCGAGATTCGCGCGCATGCGGTCCACATCCACATGGAGTCCTTGGAAGATCTCACGCAACTTGACGAGCATGTCGTCGGTCAGGAGTAGTGCGTGCGGTAACACGATCCGCTCGTTGGCCGAGTTCGTCAGGTCGCGTTCGTGCCAAAGCGCCATGTTCTCGAGCGGCGGCAGCGCGAAGGCGCGTACCAGGCGAGCTAGGGAGGAGACATTCTCCGACACGATTGGATTCCGCTTCTGGGCCATCGTGGAACTCCCAACCTGATGTGCTTCGTCGAACGCTTCGGCGACCTCGCCGATTTCCGGTCGCTGCAGGTTCCGGACTTCGGTGGTGAGCCGCTCGCAGGTTCCGGCAATGAGCGCCAGGAGGTTCGTCAGTTCGGCGATGCGGTCTCGGCCCACAATCTGCGTAGGCGCATCGTCAACGCCCAGCCCAAGGGCTCGCATCACCGCGGCCTCGACAGTCTCCGCCTGGGCGCCGAATCCGGCCCCAGTACCCACCGCACCGGACATTTTGCCAACCTGCAGTCGGGGACGAAGTTGATCGAGACGCGTCCGATGCCGGAGGACCTCGGCGCACGCCACGGCCATCTTGTAGCCGAAGCTCATCGGAATAGCGTGTTGGCCGTGAGAGCGCCCGATCTCTGGGGTGGCTCGGTGGAGCCGCGCACGCTCGAGGAGGACCCGAGCCAGCTCGGTCAGATCGTCGCGCAGGACGTCGGAGGCCTGCTTGAGCTCCAGGGCCAGAGCAGTGTCCGTGATGTCATTGGAAGTGGCACCGTAGTGGACCCAGGCGCCTCCCGGTCCCGCTTGCTCGCCGAGCGCTCGCGCGATCGCCATGACGTCGTGCTTCAATTCCCGCTCGAGGGCGTCGACGCGCTCAAGGCTCACCTTCGAGCTCTTCGCAACCGCCCCAATCTGTAGAGCCGCCTCCTTTGGGATCATTCCCAAATCGGCCTCGGCTTGGGCGAGGGCCGCTTCCACCCGGAGCGCTCGTTGTAAGCGTGCCTCGCGCGAAAAGAGGGTCCGAAACTCGGACCGACCATAACGAAAGTCGAGCGGGCAGATGAGGCCCGTTTCGTCGCTCGCCACGACCGGGGACCCGGAGCCGGCTATATAGCCATACTGACGAAATCCGTTGCGCGGGTACGCCTCTCGGTCTTATCAGGCCGACGTCCTGCCAGCCCCAGACTTCGGAGGTCCGTGACACGAGTCCTGGTCGCCCTCGGCGGAAATGCACTCCAACGGGCCGCAGGGGCAGGCAGCTGGGAAGAGGCAGTCCGCCAGCTGGACGGCACCATCCGATCACTCGCGAGTGTCGTGACAGAGGGCCATCAACTGATTCTCACGCACGGCAATGGACCTCAGATCGGTGCGTTGCTGCGCCAGAACGAGCTCGCGCTCCGGGAGGTACCGGCCCGGCCGATGTACGTTTTGGGGGCCGAGACGCAGGGCCAGATCGGCTACTTGATTCAACAGGAGCTCTCCCCGGCACTCAAGCGGGCCGGGGTGCCTCGCACCGTAATCGTACTCGTCTCACGAATGGAGGTCTCCCCGCGCGACCCCGCGTTTAAGCATCCGACGAAACCGGTCGGTCGTTTCTACTCCGACGCCGAAGCCCGATTGTTGCGAAAGCGGGAGGGCTGGGTACTCCAATTCGATGGTCCCCGCGGCGGGTGGCGTCGCGTGGTGCCCTCCCCGAATCCGCTGCGCTGGCTCGAGGCGGGACCGATTCAGAAACTGCTGAACTCTTCTTGGGGTCACGTCGTCATCCCCATTGTTGCCGGCGGCGGGGGCATTCCCGTCGTGCGTCATGCTGGGAATCGATTCGAGGGAGTGGAGGCGGTGATCGACAAGGATCTCGCCGCCGTGGTGGTGGCGCGCGAGCTATCGGTCGAGACCCTTGCGATCGTGACCGACGTGCCGGGTGTGGCGGTCGGATTTCGAAAGCCGTGGGAGCGGTGGCTCGGAGAAGTTTCGCTATCGGAGATCGAGAAGTTCCAAAGGCAACACGAATTTGGGGAAGGTAGCATGTCTCCGAAGATCGAGGCGGCCCGACGTTTCATGAAGAACGGGGGGAGTCGCGTCCTGATAACGGACATCCCCTCGCTCGGACGAGCGCTTCGAAACGAGGCCGGAACCCGGATCGTGCAAGACTAGGCAGAGGGTTTCGATCCGCGCCGGTCCTCCCGCTTGAGCAGCTTGGAAATTCCGGACCCATACTGGAGCGCCCGTTTCGGCCGGTCGGCCAAGATCGGCGGCAGGCCGCGCTCGCGAGCCCAGGCGCGTAGCAAAGGCTTGGATTCGAACTCTTCCTCATCGAAATCGGCGGGAAGTTGCAGAACGAGATCGATGAACTTGGGGTCGAGGAAGGGAGCTACCACCGTTCGACCACACGCGATTGCCAGACGCTGCGCGAGTGGCCAATCGTCCCGTTCGAGTCGGTTCAGATCCTCAGCACGTCGCAGCCGCCGAGCCGCGGCGGATTGGCCCTGATAATGAGCGTATCCGAAGAACAGCTCGTCCGCCCCTTGCCCGCACACGAGAAGGGGTTTCGAGGCCCGTTCTACCGCGAGCGCAAACGCGATGGCCACGCCGCGTCGCGGTTCCCGCAGGCCGTCCAACTCCGCGCGAAATTGTAGTCGAATCTTCCTTATGTCGTCCAACCCGACCTTGTGAAAGACCCATGGCAGACCGAGGAGCTGCGCGCCCTCTTGGGCGGCCCGAAAATCGGGACTACCAGCCACTCCAATCGTCTCTAGGGTGACCCGCCACCCTGGCGCGAGAAACGCCGCGAGGAACGACGAGTCCAGACCTCCGGAGAACAGCACCCCGATCTCAGTCGCGTCCCCCAGGATTTTGACGCTGGAGTCCGACAAGACACGATCAAGTTGCGAGGTCAGGCTCCCGTCAATCCTGCCCCGCCGGTTCGTTCCCTTCGGCGCGCGCGTCTCGATCAAGCTTGGTGTCCTTCAAGTCCGCTCCGCTATTAGGGGAGTCCAGGCTGAGGCGCCCCCGAGCTAGCTCCATCAATCAATGTCGATGCGACCAACTTCCCCGACGATAAGACGCGCGATCTTTGTTGACCGTGACGGAACGTTGAACCCCGACCTGCACTATCTGGCGGACGGGGAGCGGATCGAACTCTACCCAGGGGTAGGCGAGGCGATTCGGTTGGCCCACTCCCATGGATTCCTGGTGGTTTGCGTCACGAATCAGTCGGGGGTGGAACGGGGCTACTATACCACCGAGGACGTTGAGCGCATGCACACCCGCTTGAATGCCCTCCTCCACCGGGAGGGAACCCAAATCGACGGCTTCTACTTCTGTCCGCACACGCCCGAACACGGATGCGCCTGCCGAAAACCGGGGACCGAGCTGTTCGAACGCGCCGCTCGCGATTTCTCGATCGATCTCCGAACGAGTGCGATCATCGGAGATCGGGTCATCGATCTGCAGGCCGGACACCGGCTCTCCCTCGTGTCGGTATTGGTCCCATCCCCGGGACACGAGACCGAAACGGCCAAGGACGTCCAAGCTCAAGCGGCGCACCCCGAAATCCAAGGGAGCACGTTCCTGATCGCGATGTGTCGTCTCCTTGCACGCGGATAGGCCGATTCGACCCAATGGAAACTCGGTTCGAAGGGGTTAAACGGCGCGCGCAGTCCCGCCCGAGGGCGGAATGTGGTTCTCGGACTATTTGCCGCGGCCGTCGGAATCGGGGCCACTCTGGCACTGGCGGCTGGCGCCGTCGCAGCTCAGGCCCTTACACCGGCGGGCGGCGCCATCGCGACTCTGTTCGGCGCTGTAATTGTCGTTTTGGGCGGATTCCCGTTTCTCGCCCTTCTCATCCTCTTCGTGGTGGCGAGCGTGCTGGCCACGCGCTTCGACTTCGAAGTCAAAGCCGCCAAGAAGGTTCAGGAAGGGGCGCATGGAGAACGGGGTGTATCGAACGTCTTGGCGCACATTCTCGTGCCGACCGCGCTCGTCATTCTGGCGTGGGCCGACCCCCGAATGTTGTCTCGGGCCACGGTCGCGCTCCTGTTCTCCAGCGCCCTCGCGTTCGGCGCCGCCGATACTTTCGCGAGCGAGCTCGGCGTGCTCGCCGGACACGCCCGCAGTCTCCTCACGTTCCGCGCGGTTACCCCCGGCACGAATGGCGGAGTGTCCGACGTGGGGGAGGCGTGGGGATTCGTGGGAGCACTCACGACCGCGATCGTCGGGTTCCTGCTGTTCGACCTGTTCTCCGCGCCGACTCCACCGGTCGCGACGTTCCTCGTTGCCGTCACGCTCGCGGGGTTCATTGGCTGTCAGCTCGATTCGATCTTAGGTGAGACCCTCGAGAATCGGGGATATCTCACCAAGGGCAGCACGAATCTCGTCGCGATGGTCCTCTCGGTGGCCGTGGGAGGGGCGATCCTCCTCCTCGCGGGAGCCGTCGCATGAAAGTGCGCCGCAGCCAACCCCGCGGGAGCGTGGTGCTACTTTCAGGCGGCATGGATTCCGCAACGTGCCTGGCGATCGCGAGCCGCGATGAATCGCCTGTGCACTGCCTCACGGTGATCTATGGACAGCGCCATGCACGGGAAGTCTCCGCGGCGCGAAAGCTGGCCCGCCATTGGAAGGCGAGTCGGCATGTCGTACTAGCGATTCCGATCGGTCCGCTCCTAGACTCCTCGCTGACGGACTCGCGACGGCCGATCCCGCGAAGCTCCCGCGCCGGGGCGGGTATCCCTTCCACCTACGTTCCAGCGCGGAACACGATCATGTTGGGGCTCGCACTCGGGTACGCGGAAAGCCACGGACTTCAGTCAATCTACATTGGAGTCAATGCGATCGATTACTCGGGCTATCCGGATTGTCGGCCCGAATTCCTTACCGCCTTCGAAGAAGTCGCGCGTCTCGGGACGAAGGTCGGAACGGAGGGGGCCGATCCAATTCACATTCAGGCCCCGTTGGTTCGACTCGCGAAAGCCGAGATCGTGCGACTCGGAGAAACTCTGCATGTCCCCTGGGAGCAAACGTGGAGCTGCTATCGCGGCGGACGCCGGCCCTGCGGACGGTGCGATGCCTGCCGACTTCGCGCCCAAGGATTTCGATCGGCCGGAGTGGAAGATCCAGCTTTTGGGGCTGTGAACTGACGGGTGCGTCCCGTCAATTTACGAGAATTTATATCTCAGGATTCTGTCCAATCGCTGGACCGATCCATGTCGCTTCTAGACGATTTCAAAGCGTTCATCATGAAGGGTGATTTGATCGCCCTAGCAGTCGCCGTCGTGGTCGGCCTGGCGCTCGTGGCCTTGATCATGGCGTTGGTGTTGGATGTCATCGATCCGCTCATTGCGGCCGCAGTCCACGTGAATTTTGCGGGCCTCTTCGCTCCCACCGTGAACGGCAGCACGTTCCTCTTTGGCGCGTTCCTCGGGGCGATCATCAATTTTCTGATACTCATGGCCGTCGTATTCTTCCTGATCGTCAAGCCCGCGGCCATGGCCCAGGCACGCCGGGACGCGCGCAAGGCAAAGGCGGCGCCGACGACCCGGGACTGCCCATTCTGTTTCACTGCGATTCCCGTGAAGGCCTCTCGGTGCCCCTCGTGCACTTCCACGGTGACCCCGACGGCGAGCTAGCGGCCGGCTTTCGCTTCCTCGGAGCACGGGGATGGATCCGCGGATGATCGGATGCTTCTGGTGGGGCGGGAGGGCTCTCCCTACATTGTATCCAATCGATCCACGCCGAGAAGGTCGAGCGCGTTGCCCAGCGCTTGTCGGCTCGCGACGACAAGCGCGAGTCGGCTGGATCGCTCGAGTCCGCTCTTGAGCACCGGCACGGCGTGGTAGAATCGATTGAATTGGTCGGCGAGCTCGTGGGCGTAGCTCGCTATCGTGTGGACATGGTTCGACCGCGCGACGTATTGCACGGTGCGGGGAAAGGACGCCAGGACCTTGATGAGCGCGAGCTCTTCGGGGTGGCCCAACAGTTCCGCCGAAAACTCAAAGGGCCCGGTGGGGGCGACCTCGGCTTTACGGACGATGCTGGAAGCGCGCGCGTAGGAATACTGGAGGAAGGGGCCGCTTCGACCCTCGAAGGAAAGAGCGTCTTCCCATCGGAAGGTCACGGTCTTCTCCGGGCCGACCCGGACCACGTGGTAGCGAATGGCGCCCGTGGCCACACTCTCGGCGATCGCGTTCACTCGTTCTTCCGGCAGATCCTCGCGGCGGGCGAGGACCGCGGTCCGCGCACGCTCGACGGCTTCGTCCAGGAGTTCATCCAACCGGACGGCCGATCCCTTCCGCGTGGACATTCGCCCCCCTTCCGGGGCGGTGATATCCTGATAGATCACGAACTCCGGGCGCCGCGGTTCGCCGATCTCCTGGAGCATCGCGTCGAGGGTCCGTGCATGCAGTTGGTGGTCTTGACCCAGCACATCGATGACCCGAGCATAACGTGCAAATTTGTCCAGGTGATACGCGACATCGCGCGTCGGGTAGAGCGTCGTTCCGTCCTTCCGTAAGAAGATGACCCGAGCTCGCTCCTTCGGAAGACCATAGGAAGCCGTATCGAGGGCCCAGGCGCCGTTCTCTTCCTGAACGGCGTGGGGGGCGGCTTTCAATCGCGCTACCACGGTGTCGACCGACCCATCCGTCAGCAAGCTGGACTCCCAAACGAATCGGTCGAAGCGAATTCCCAAGCGGGCGAGCGAGACAAGCATGCCTTCCAAGATCGATTGAGCGATTTCGTGATTCTGCGGCGGGGGGTGGCCCGCTTCGAGCTCGCGCATCAGGTCGCCGACCTCGGCCATGGCGTCCGCGTGCTTCTTCAGGTAGGCGCTAACGAACGGGTAGGGGCGACCCCAGCGATGATCCGCCTTTTCCGAGTGTTCCGTGGCGGGGCTAGCGGCAAGAGCCGACCGAATTTCCGCGGGCCATTCGGCCGGGGGCTTTGACCATATCCATGTGACCATCGCGACTTGGCGGCCGATGTCGTCGACATAGTAGTCGGTCGTCACGCTGGCGCCGGCGGCGCGGAGCACCCGGGCGAGAGTGTCGCCGATAATTCCGTTGCGAACCCGACCGATGTGGAACGGGCCGGTCGGATTGGCACTCGTATGTTCCACCGAAATCGAGCGTCCCGTGGGGTCCGCGTGACCGTACCGATCGCCCCGAGCCAGGATCAGGGAGAGCGTTCGGTGGGTCAGCCAAATCGGATCTGCGACGAAATTGACATACGCGCCGGAGGAAGCGACCTCTTTCAGCCCCGCGACTACCGGAAAGTCGGTCGCAATCCGACGGGCGAGTTCCTCGGCGGCGACCTTCGCGACTCCTCCTGCCCGATGAAGCGGAAGAGCAATATCCCGTTCGGCGGATCGGGTGAGATCAAGTTGGTCCAGCAGAACCGGGGGAACGGTGGGCACACCGGCCGCCGTAAGTCGTATCGCGAGCTCTGTGGAAATGGCATCCAAAAGAGGCGCCCAGGGATCGCCCGACTCCGGGGGCATCCCGCTCTCCGACGCCACCGTCATAACTTGTAAGAGAAGCGGTAAAGCGGCGTCGCAATCTTAACCGTTACCCCATGGCCGAACTCCTATTGATCCGATTTGGAGAAATGACGCTCAAGTCCGCGCCGGTCCGCAAAGAATTCGAACGGACACTTCGCCGGAACATTCTCGAGCAGTTCACCTTGGATGGGCTACCGTGTCGACTTCGATCGGACTACGGACATCTCTACGTCGAGGTCGACAGTGCGGCGCGCGGCCTTCGCCTATTACGCCGTGTGTTTGGGATCACCTCCGCCAGTCAAGTATTCGAGGTCGCTACCGACCCGGCTTTGATCGGAGCGGAACTGCTGCGACGAGCGGACGATCGGCTGACCCCTCAGGCGAGTTTCGCGGTCCGGGCGCGTCGTACTGGTCAGCACACGTTTACGAGCCAAGAGCTCGCGCGGGATCTCGGAGGAGTCGTTCTCGACCGATGGCCCGAACGGGCGCTGCACGTCGATCTAGAGCATCCGAATGTCGAATTGTTCGTAGAAGTACGCGGCGCGCGGACGTACCTTTCCTTCGATCGCACTCCCGGACCCGGAGGAATCCCGTTGGGAGTGGCGGGCCGCGTCGTAGCCTTGGTCGATGGTCGCAGGGGGGCGCTCGGCGCTTATCTCATGATGAAACGCGGCTGCCGTTGTGGGTTGGTCGTCGTTTCCAATGTGGCGCAGCTAGTCGATGATGTCCTTCGACGTTTCGATCCCAAAGTGGAGAGCGAGCCGAGCGATTCCGACAGCGCGACCTGGGGGGCGGCCGTTGAACACATGCTCGATCGGACCCGGGCCGATGGAGTCGTTCTGCCCCTCACGGTCGAAGACTACCCCGCTGCCCGAGTTCAGTTCGGGGACCGCGTGCTGTTTTCTCCGACCGTAGGGCTGACGGACGAGGAGGTGGACCAACGATGGCAGGAGATCGAACGCGCCGTAGCCTAGCTCAGCACCGCCTCGAGGGGGAGGTTCCATCTTCAACGCCCCTCCCGACATCGGATACGGTCCCGGAGCCACCCGTGAATGCACCAAACTCTCCACGATCGAAACTCGATGACCGAATGCAGCGTTGGTTCGTCGAACGTGATCGGTTCGAGATGTCCCGAAAGAGGCCCCCCCCGGAGCCTCCATGACCCGTCTTGCCGCCCGCGCCTGACGTGCGCGCGGAGCTGGCTGCGGGGAATTGGGAGCCGTGCGTGCCCGCAGCGACAAGCGTTATCTGCAGAACCCCGGTGGGCGTCCTTCTCGGAGAGAGCGCTTGGCGAACTGGTCGGTAACCGGGAGCTTCTATGCCCGCCGGGGGGCCTGGCAATCGTTCACGAAACACTGTGAAGCACCGAGCGCGGAACAAGCAACGGAGTGGGCGTATTCCGAGATCGGTGGGTGTCATCACGTGAAGCGACGCCAGATCCGAATCACGGCCGTCGCGGAAGAGGCCCTCGCATGAGCGCGGACGCTGCCGAGGTCTCCGAACGTCAAGTGCAGGAGGAGCTCTACCGCCTCGATGCCTATCGGAGCCAACTCAATGCGATGTTGCAACAACTCCAGATTCTCTCCAATTCCCGGCAGGATCACTTGCGCGCGCGCGAAACGCTCGAAGGTCTGGACCGGCTCGATCCGGACTCGGAACTACTGGTCCCGGTCGGCGGCGAGGTATTCGTACGGGGCTCGGCTTCCCACGGTTCCCCCGTGCTCGTCGGGATCGGCTCCGGTGTCGTGGTTGAGATGGACCGAGCGAAGGCGACCGAGATCCTCGCCCAACGGATCCTACAGATCGAGCAGGCGGCGAACGAGCTCGAAGGGCAAATGCGCAATCTCGAGGAACGGATCCAGGTCCTTTCGCAACGCCTCGAGTCGATGACGCGCGGGACCGGCGGAAACGAATTGCCGCCGAGAGACGATGTGGGCGGCGATTAAGTCCCGCCTATTTGGGTCTGAAAAACCCTCCGACGCGGAACCCGAAGCTTCTCAAACAGCCCCATCCGAAAAGCGGGTCGAAAGATCTGGTAGGCCGAAGGCTCCGGAAGAGAGCCCCTATACGGAGGGGTTTCTCGGAAAGAAGATCACGGACGCCACGCTGGACGACGTCCTTGACGAGCTGGAGATCGTGCTGCTTCAGTCCGACGTCGCGCTCCCGGTGGTGGAGCGGTTGCGAAAGAATCTCCACAAAGAGCTGGCGGGACGCAAATTGCGCCTGGGCTCCGATACTGAAATCGCGATCAAGCACGCCCTGGAACAATCGATCCGCGAAATTCTGAATCGGCCCGAGATCGATCTCGTTCGGGTGATCCAAGCCCAGTCCCCGAAACCGTACATCGTCCTGTTTGTAGGGGTCAATGGAACTGGCAAGACCACGACGGTCGCGAAGCTCGCGGGTTGGCTGCGGGATCGAGGCTTGAGCGTGGTCATCGCCGCGGGCGACACATTCCGCGCAGGCGCTATCGAACAGCTCTTGGTGCACGGCGAACGACTCGGCATCCGCGTCATTCGTCAACAGGAGGGGAGCGATCCGGCCGCGGTGGCGTTCGACGCCGTCAAGCATGCGCGGGCCAAACACGTCGATGTCGTGCTGATTGATACGGCGGGACGTCAACACACGAACGAGAACCTGATACAGGAAGCGAAAAAGATCCGGCGGGTCGTACAACCTCATTTGACGTTGTTCGTCGGGGATGCGCTCTCGGGAAACGACGTGACCGAACAGGCGAAGTTGTTCCAATCCGCGCTCGGCGTGGATGGGTTGATCCTGACCAAACTCGATGCGGATGTCAAGGGAGGCGCCGCCCTCTCCGCCACCTATGTAACCAAGCGACCGATCATGTTCGTCGGCCTGGGGCAGGGGTATGCCGACCTCCGACCGTTCGATCCGGAGTGGATGGTGCGGCGACTCTTCGCCGAGGGAACCGCCTGGTGACCGCGCGGCTCGAGGTCGTCCTCGTTCGCCCGAAGGAAGACGGAAATGTCGGAGCGGTCGCCCGGCTCGCCCGCAACTTTGGCGCTGACCGACTCGTGCTCGTCGCACCGCGCGCTCCGTTAGGAGTGGAAGCGCGCCGTCGCGCGATGGCCGGACTGCCGCTGCTCACTTCGGCGCATCTCGTCTCCACATTCACGCGCGCCATCGTCGATGCGGACTTCGTTGTAGGGACAACCGACCTCTCGACCGGACGATCGACGGCGTATCTGCGTCGATCCGTGAGTCCCGAGCGCTTTGGCGAGATCGTACGATCCCTGTCCGGTCGAATCGCGATCGTGTTCGGCCCGGAGGACAACGGGCTCGGCCGGTCCGACCTGCATCAGTGCGACTTGCTCGTGCACATTCCCGCACGGCGCGAATTTCCGACGCTCAACCTTTCGCACGCGGTCGCGGTGGTGCTCTACGCGATTCACCGTGCCCGCTTTTCCGAATCGCCCGAAAGCACCCCCGCCCCAGAGGTACTCGAGCTGAGTGGCGCCGAGAAGGAGTTGTTTCTCCAGCGATTGGGGAAGCTCCTGACGCGCAGCCGCTACCCAGCGCACAAACGACGGGGTTTAATCCTCTTGTTTCGTCGGGTGTTCGGCCGCGCGACACCGACTGAGGCGGAGTACCGCATGATGCTGGGGTTACTCCGTGTCATTGAGCGGGCGCCCGGTACGAGACGTAAATGACGAACGGTGACTGGCTCCGGGTTCGGGGGATCGGACGAGAACGATTCGCCGGCTACCTTGCGGACTACCTGGGGGGGCTGGGCTATACCGTCGAGCGATCCGAGTCGGCGGAGCCGTCTGAGAGCCGGATCTCTGCCAGGCTCACCAAAATGAACCCCGCGGTTCCCGGCGCCGCCCAGGACGTCCGGTTCCGATTCTATCCCACGAGTGGCGGCGCTGCGCTCGTCTTCGAGGCGCCGACCGAGGTACCGGAGGCCGACCGTGCCCGGATGGACCGATGGGTGCGTGAGCTCGTGCTTCATTTGGAACGAGCGATTTCCACGGAGTCGCACGCCACCGCCAAGGTCACCAGAGCCCCGGATGCACGACTCCCCTGGGATGCCGCCGCCTAAACCGCCGCGCACGAGGAGGGACGATCGGCGATGCCGTATGTCGAGTATGACGAAGTCGAGGCAACGTGTTCCGACTGTGGGCGATTATTTCGGTCGGAGGAGACTCTTGAGGCGCATCGAACCGAAGTCCATCAGCCCGTCGAACGGCCTCCTCCTCGACGGACACCGAGCTCGGAACCGGAGACATCCGCGCAGTGTGCTGTTTGCGGGATCCGACTAGTTTCACGCGAAGAACTCCGCCGACACACGCGAAGCGCGCATGCGAGGCGCCCGTCCGAAACGGCAGCTTTATAACGGGAACAAGGGTCCCCCGCCCGCTTCGGATGACGCGTTCCGCTTACGATTACATCGGCACGTCCTTCCGTCAGACCCAAGGAGACGAGGGGGCTGCGCTTCGGCACGAACGCCTCCTCACCTGGCGGCGCGACACGGCCGTAACACGACTTGAGCACCCTACCCGTCTAGACCGGGCGCGAGCGGTGGGGTGGCGTGCGAAGGGAGGGTATCTGATCGCGCGCGTGCGGGTTCGTCGTGGGGGCCAAGGCAAACGGGCGATCATTGCGGGGCGGCGACCGAAGCGCAAGGGGATCCTTCGCATGACGCTCGCCAAGAGCCTGCAACGCATCGCGGAGGAACGGGCGCAAAAGCATTACCCGAATCTCGAGGTCCTGAACTCCTACTGGGTGGGGGCCGACGGCAAGGAGAAATTTTTCGAGGTCATCTTGGTCGATCCCAGTCGGCCCGAAATCATAGCGGATCCCAAGATCAATTGGATTACCAGCGCCTCGCAGAAGGGTCGCGTGTATCGCGGCTTGACAAGCGCTGGGAAGGAAGGGCGCGGTCTGCGGTGGAAGGGGAAGGGCGCCGAGCGCATGCGACCCTCGCGGCGACGCAACCGCCGCGACACGCGCCGCACCCAGACAAAGGTCATTCCGTAACGTCGCGGCGGGGGATCATCCTTCGCCAGAAGGTAGGAAGTGGTCGATCGACGCGCCGCGTCGTTCGGCATTCCGTCGTGCCCATCCGGCAAGGCCCTCCACGTGGACGACCTCTCCGCGCAAGACCCGCGCGAGTCGGCGACGCGTTTCCAGATCGACGGCGAGGGACCCCGCTTCGAGCAAGGGGCGCAGCCGCTGCGCCAGATGTCCGCCCTCGACATCCCAGTCCGTCAGGAGAATGATGTGGTTACTTCCTCGCCCGAGCTCCTGAGCAGTGCGAGCTAACGACCGACCCTGATGGACGAGCGCGATGGGACCGAGAATCCCGAGCCGGCGGAGGGAACGTCGATCTCGCTCCCCTTCGACCAGAATGAGCGTTCCCGGGGCTCGGCTTTCGATTTGCAGCGCGCGCCAGAGTTCAGCAAACTCCTCAAACGGATCGAGAGAAAGGGTTGGGAGATGCGACCGGGCCCGACCCTTCGAGTGAACCATCGTCCATGCCCCAGTTCCCCGATGACTGGATAAGTCCTATAGCCTTCCCGCCCTCGCGGCGGGACGTAGCGTCAGATGCCGGATCACTATACTCAGCTGCTAGAATGGCGCCGTGCGGAAGGTACGGCGCGCGGGCTCGCGAAACTTCCCCCCGAATTTTTCGCGAACACCCAGCTGTACTTGGCGGAAGTCCGCCGGTCGTACGAGGCGGAGCTTCGTGAGAATCCGTCCGGCCGAAAAGGAGAACTCTCGCGTCAGACCTATCAGCGAGCGAGTCAGGTGGCGCGGGACATCGTCGAAGGGCGCGTCACGAAGATTCTTTCCGTTGCATTCCAAGCCTCGGTAGGGGGGAGTCGCGACCTTCCGAACGCCCTCGCTGAGGAACGTCGCTTGTTCGATCAGTTGCTCGACCTGCTCCAGATGCACCGTCGAACGGTGGCTCCGTTCCTGGAAGCCAACGCGCCCGCCTCCGCCGTTCCCCGCTCAATAGCGCCGCCGAGCGCGGCGCCCGAATCGAAACCGGCGACGCTAAATGTCGAGTCGCCTCCCAAGCTCAATGCGCGTCTCCCGACGTACGTCCGCATTCTCGCCGATGGTCGCCCCATCGCCTCTGGGACCGAAACGATCGACCTCCGCAAGGAGGATGTCGTGACGCTTCCCCCGGAGATCGCGAAACTCTTGGTAGAGGGCCACTTGGCGGAACCGATCACGCCGGAGCGTCCGTCACCGACGACGTGACGGGATTCGCCTGGGCTGTCGCGAACTCCAATGCGTAGAATCGGTCAAATCCGAACAGCAGGTTCTTCGCCGCGAGCCGCCGGCGTACCTCCTCCTCGCTCGAGGTGGCCTCTTGGACCCGATGGGCCAACACGTCTGCGAATCCCCAATCGACGAGGACCTCCCGCTGGGGTCGAAAGGGGAGTGGGACGAGCCCCGAGCGGGCTGCACTCTGCCGGATCCGAGTGAAGTTGACGAAGGTCGTGAGGTCGACGAGGCCGGGCGACGACAACGGATCCGGTACGCTTCGATGGCGCCGAACCGCCGCCAGCGAGCCACCGGGATGCGCCTTCAGAAGCTCGGTTTCTTCCATCCCGTAGTCGAAAAACAGGGCTCGGCCCGCGGTCAGATGGTCGGCAATCTCCCGAAGGAGGCCCTCCGCCAGAGGCGAGTACTCGAAGATCGTCCCCTCCCCCGCCCGCACGGGCAGAGGCGGCCCGGAAAGCGGACGCAAGTTCTCCGACTCCTGCCAATCGAGCGCGCCGTCGTGCAGGCGGACGCCGACTTCGAGCCAACGTTCAGCCCGATATCGCAGGCGACGAGTCGGTAGCGCGTCGAGCAGCTCATTCGCCAGCACCACCCCCTCGAACGGTCCGCCTTCAGAGACTGCAGCCGCGGCGCGAACCGAGATTCCATAAGGTTGCGCCGCCTGCGCGATCCGAGCGAGCGATTCCGATCGCGATGTATCGGAGCGCTCGACGATCCTATACTCAGCGAGATTGGGAGCGGGTCCTCCTTGGGCGAATCCCCGGACGATCCCCTCGCCGAGGATGCCATCGCCGCTTCCGAGCTCGACGATTCGAAAGTCGCGCGGGCGCTCCGCCGCAGAGTACAGCTCTCGAATGTGGCGACCAATGGTCTCTCCAAAGACCGGCGTGACGTGAGCGGCAGTGTAGAAGTCACCTCCCGGACCGAACATCCTCCCGGCATGCGTGTAAAATCCGTCGGTCGGATCGTAGAGCGTGACCTCCATGAAGCGGTCGAAGGGGAGGAATCCAGCAGGGTCCGCCGCCGCGAGTAATCGCCTCCGGAGGCGAGCCTCCCGTTGTAGCTCCTCTTCCGAGAGCGGCTCCGTATCGCGATCGTGCGGGATTCGGCCCGCCATGGATCCGCTCGAGGGTGCGTCGCGACGACGGCGCTCAACCGATGTAGCCGAGATCCTCGCGCGGAGTCGGGCCCGCCTCGCTCGGCCGCTGCTCCGCCTCGTGGATCTTCTGGGCGATCCGGTCGATCTCCTTCGCTTTGGACTCGAGATCCGTGAAATCCAGCGGCAGGTCCAGGACCTGGGTCAACACTTTCAGAACCGCCTCGGCGCTCCGCGGGTCCACGAAATAGCCGGACGTTTCGCCCATCAGACACACGCCTTCCATGTTGTAGATCCGCCCGAGTCCGAGGAACAAGCCACTGGCGCCAATCAGGCCCCCCCCGGGGTCGTTGCGCGAGAACACCACTCCATACTTTTTCATCATCTCCACACGCGCCGCGGAAGTCGCCGCGCCGAGCACGCGGGGTTTCTCGACGACATGACCCTGAGCGAATCCCGCGAGCGTGTAGAGGTCCCGGACTCCGAGCGTGTTGCAGTAGTCCAGTACCCGATGCGTGATCTCGTATTGCCCCTCGGGAGAGATGCCTTGGTAGTCCCCTCCAAGAATGAGGATGTCGCGACTCTTGGCGGTGGGAGCCTTACAGTAGAAGAGGTCGTTCGACACGAGTCGGATGATTCCCTCTTCGTTCACGTAGACTTGAGGCGGGAAGAACTTCGAGTAGATGGTCGCCAACGGTTTCGCCTTCAGTTGGTCCCGTAGATAGTCGGCGGCCAGCTTTCCGACGTTGCCGACCCCAGGAAGTCCCTCGATCAGGACAGGATCCTTGAGCTGGACCTTGTCGGAGGTGCGGATGACCACATCTTCCATGGATTCCTACATCTCAAGGACCGACGTTTGATAGATAACCGTTCGCTATCGGAGGGGTAGGCCGATTGCCTAACGCGCGCTCCGTTCCGTCGGCTCCGCCACCTGCCAACCTTGACTGGTGACTTCGGCCCGAACGATGCGCGTGAGGTCGGGGTGATTAGCGACCTTGCGGACCTGGATCTTGTGATCAAATCGAGTCTCCTGCGCGCTGACCCGAATCGCCAGGACGAGGTTGGAGAGTTCCTCGAGCAGGTCAATGACGCGGGGGACATTTTCGCCTCCGTGGAGCGTGAGGAGGGCCTGGCCCCCCAGCGTCTGGCATCGGTGACGTATCTGCCGGGCGACCGTCGTTACGTCGTCGGGAGTGAGAACTTCGAGAAAAAAATCGAGCGAGTCCAAGACCAGCCGAAACGGGCCGTCAATGGCACCCAGGTCGGCGAGCATGCGATTCGTCAGATTGAAGGAAACAAACCGGTTCGTCTTCGTCTCCCCGTGGCGGATCTCCTCGTACTTGAGCCCGTGTTCCCGCGCCCGGGAGATCTCGAGCCCGCGGACGAGCACGCGATCGTAGTATTCATCGGCCAGGTTCACTACCTTGACGGCATCGGCGTCCCAGCCGTAGTCGTCCATCACTTTGCGGACGTCCTCGGTACGTTCGTACGTCGTGTAGAACAGCACGGGTACCGAGCCGACTCCCGCATGGGCGAACTGTTTGGCGAGGAGTTGGACGCCCGAGCCGGGCTCCCCGGTGAGCAATGCCAGCCAGCCCATGGGAAGTGTTGGGAAGAGCATCTCGTCCAATTCGCGAATTCCGAACACGCTCTGAGGATCCGACACCTCACGATCCTCCGCGTACGTCGATCGTCTCATCGACGATCAGCGAGAGCATCTGGTCGACCGGGTTTGATTCGTCGTCGGAGATCGATAGGATCACGGTCAGCACCTGACGGCTCTTGAGATTGTTAATCAGGATGTGGAAGAATTCGGACAGCAGGTCGGGTGGATTGTGGATCGAGAGGGAGTTCACGGAGTCGATGACACAGATCGATCGGGGATGCGGGTATTTCTTCAACAGAAATTCGGTCCGCAGCATGATCTCTTCGAGCATCCGCGGGCTCTCGATGTAGATGGCGTTCGGGAGCGGGTCCCGATAGTTCATCATGATGTGCGAAATGGTATCGACGAACGATATCCGGTCCTGCGGCACGTCCAGGGCCTGGGCCAGCGACCAAACGAACGACGCCGGATTGGTCACCGCAACGTAGATCGTGTGGGAATCGGTTTCCGTCCCGACATCGCGCAAAGTCGCATTCAGCACGGCAAAGTAGTGGTCGGCGTACTCGTGGGGGTCGAGTCGCAACGCTACGGCGCTCCCGGATTGGAGGGCTCGGAGCCGCTCCGCAATGTCGGCGGGCACGACTACGGGCCCTCCGAGCGCCCGCCTTTCAGATGGGGTGCCATGAGGAGGCCGATGGGGGTGAGTTCGATCACGTACTGGGCACGTGAGTGAGGCGTACCGCGCATCTTGATGATCTGCAGGACCCGGAGGATGTCGCCCTGGCGTCGGGTGTTCCCCAGGAGAATCACTCCGTCGACGATCGCCTCTTCCACACCGTGGAGGGAGTACCGCCCAGGTTGGGGGCCGATTTCAGAGACCAGGATCGATGTGCACCCGGCTTCGTTCAGAACCTGGCTGAGTTTCAACATGAAATCCCGAATCCGTTCGTCCCGCCGGATCCGATAGCATACCGAAGTTAGCGAATCGAGTACAAGACGGCGGACGCCTAATTCGACTACCAAGTCACGAACGGTCCGGATGAAGACGTCGATCTCATCGGCGGTGAGTTCCTCACGATACAGTCCTAGCTTTTCATAG
Source organism: Thermoplasmata archaeon (assembly GCA_049300255.1). Classification (GTDB taxonomy): domain Archaea; phylum Thermoplasmatota; class Thermoplasmata; order Lutacidiplasmatales; family UBA184; genus Lutacidiplasma. Next base: position 95,387 of record JBAQJJ010000014.1, on the reverse strand, counting down.
AGGACCGGAACGTCCACGAAGACCAGTGATCCATCGGAGATCAACTCCTGTCGAAAAAATTCGAAGGTCGAGAGATTCTGGATCAGTTTCTCGGACGCTTCGGTTACGGACAGAAAAAGGGACCGCTCATGCTGTTCTGCGCCCCGGACCAGGAATTCCAGGCTTAAGGTGGTCTTGCCCGTCCCGACGCTGCCCGCGATCAACACCATGTTGCCGCGGGGAATTCCACCGCCGAGGATGTTGTCCAAGCCCTCGATTCCCGTTTGGCAGCGCTCGAGAACCACCGCCGGGGCGCCGAGGGCCGTCGGAGGCGTAGATACCATCCCGGAATCTACGATTGTCCTGCCTAAAACATTCTCCCTCACATTACAGTCGTGGCGATCTTTCACAAATGCCGGCATAACGGAGAGTGGGGCCGTGCCGGCGCGCGAAGGGGTCGGGAGGGACGTGAGAGTCGGGAAGGAGTGCCTAGCCGCGCTTCGGAAATCGGACCTGGCGCCTGCCCCAACGACGTTCGTCAAGCGACAAGGGCGGCTGCATTGCGGCATCAAACGATTCCCGCTGAATCCACCATGAACTTCTCATCGCGTCGTCCCGTCCGGTGCGCAGTGCCTGAGCGCGACCAAGGATCGACCCGGCTCGGCGGAGCGACTCTTCGTCCAGATTCGCGGTTTCGCGAAGTTCTCCGAGTGGGATCATGACTTCGGATGTCCCCCCACTCTTCTCGATCCAAGCCGCGATCACAGCGAAGATTCGCCGGACTCCTTGGGGGCCGTCTGGCGCGACTAAATCCTCTGGGACGTTGAAATCAGGGGCGATCTTGCTTTGTTGCCCCGTCTCGCTCTCCTTGATCGGTCGCTGGTCGCCGCTCGATTTGAAACGATCCAAAGTGCCGTCGCGCGTGGATTGGAGCGGATCCGTCTTCAGCCACTCGACTTTCGATCCCTTACCCAGGAACACAAGGGCGCTTCCCCGAGGGAGAGCCAACAATTCCCCTGACACTAGCGCCGGCAACCACCGAGCGAACTCTCGGGCCTCCTCCGGGGACCCTCGAAAGACCACGAAATCCGAACAGTTCGTCCAGATCGATTCCCGCACCGCCTCGGGGAGGGAGCGCATCGATTGCGTCGCGATCCCCACGTGAACGTTGAAGCGGCGGCCCAACCGCAGCAGGTCGGTCAGGCTTTCATGCGCGAACCATTGAACTTCATCCGACAGAAAGAAGAGTTTCTCAGCCCGCGGCCGCGCGAGGATTTCCGACCATAGAAGCGCGAGATAAACCGACAGCAGATAGCGGGCCGTGAGCTCGCCCACCATCGGGGCATCTCCGGTAACCACGACGATGGCGCCAGGGTCGACTGCCCGGGTCGCACTCCACCCCGAAGATCTCCGGCATAAGAGATTCCGAAGCGCTGGACTGCGGACGATCTCATTGAGTACTCGGCGAGCGCCCTCGAGCTCGTCAGGACGGTCCTGAACTCGTTGGTGCAACTCTTGTACCGCTTCGCGCGCGATCTCAGGGACGCCGCGGGGGGCCCGATGCGCAGACTCGAGCAAGAGGAGGGCGTCCTCCAAGGTTCCGTTCGGATAGAGGGAAGCGGCGCGGAGCGATCGAAAGAGCATCTCCTCGATTCGAGGCCCCCAGAAGGTTTGATCGACGTAGCGGGACGCGCGGACTCGCTTGAGCCCCGTGATCAGATCTCCAATCCGTCGATCCAGGATGGTCGGATCCCTTAGCGGGTCCGCGGAGGCTCCCTCCAGGGCGTTCAACCCGAGGGGAGATTCGATCGGAGAGACCCATCGCACGCGATCCGCGTCCTTCGCGGAGATGCGGGACAGAAGTTCACGTCCCGTATCGCCGATCGGATCGAGAAACACCACTCCGCCGATCTCCGACGCTCGGAGTGCAATACGAACGAGCAGCGAGCTCTTCCCCATCCCGGTCTCGCCGAGGAGTGCGAAATGACGACCCTGGTCGGATTCTAAGGGGATCGCTACTCCGGTTCCAGACGGGGTACGTCCGATCCAGAGGGGCGCGTGGCCGGCTTCTGATGGCGAGCCGGTGGAGAGAATCGGACTCGCCGGTGACGGAAGGAGGGCCCGAAGCTCGTCCTCTGAAAGTGCGAACCAATGTGGAGATCGGGCCCAGAAAGGACCGACCTTTCGAAAGCGCAGTCCGTTGGCCCCCTCCAGTCGGGCGGCGGCCGCCAGCCCGCGGGCCAGGGGCACGAAATCGCCCGAGTCCGCGTCACCGCTGACCGCGGATTCCACGTCGATCGAAGCCGCCCAGGCGGGCACGCGGCGCCGACGATCCCTTCGGTCTCGAAGTCGCCGCTCGGTCTCTGGGAGAGGAGCGAAGCGGTTTCCGGGGCCGAGTGTGCCGCGCTCAACCTCAGGCGCGGAGGGGACGATCGGTACCGGGAGGGAGGCCGATATCGGGCGGAACCTTCCGCGCAGCGAGTGATGGGCCGGCACTGCCGAAAGCGCTCGGATCCAAGTGTCGATCCAGCGAGGGGAATCCTCCGCGCTTCGAAACGGCTGGTCCCACTTCCCGATAGGTTCCGCGACGGCAACGACGCGCCGGCTCGCCACTCGATGCGAGTGTCGAAGGGGGGTCCACCATCCATGAGGATAGGTCGCGGCGAATACGCGGTCGAACCACCGGCCACCGGCGGGGCCTCCGGCGCGGAGTTCGAGCCAGTTCGCCGATCCCGATCCGAGACGAAGTTCGAGCTCGATCTGGAGACCGTGGGCTATCCTCAGCGCGGAGGTCAGGTCGGCTTCGAACCGTGGGTACTCTTCGCTCTCGCCAATCGGCGTACGTCCCCGAAACCGGCCACCGGAAGAACGGGGTAAGCGGGGGGCGTCGTGAATTGGACGTATCACCACGCGACGGCGGGGAACTCTCCGCGGGAATCCGTTCGGAGTCGAACGAATGGTGAAATGTGGCGAGCGCGGGTCGCTCGTCAGACTCAAGAGCCTCCGAGGTCCCTCGACGGGGGGCGGAGGCGTTCTATGTCGGCGCTCGAAGAACAGATCGTCGCCGTAGAAGACGAGATTCGCAATACCCAGTACAACAAGGCGACGCAGCACCACATCGGCCGGCTGAAGGCGAAACTCGCGGTCCTTCGGCTGGAACGCGAGACGCGGGCCCGCGGTAAAGGGGGCGGCCTGGGCTACGCGGTCCGAAAGTCGGGTCATGCGACCGTGGGTCTCGTAGGGTACCCGTCGGTCGGAAAGTCCACGCTCCTCACCCAACTCACGGGGGCCGCGAGCGAAGCCGCGGCGTACGACTTTACGACGCTCTCGATCATTCCCGGGATGTTACGCTGGGGCGGGGCGTCCATTCAGATCTTGGATATGCCGGGGCTCGTGCCCGGAGCGGCCAAGGGTCGGGGGCGCGGGCGCGAGGTCCTATCGGTAGTTCGGTCGGTTGACTTGATCCTCTTCATGATCGACCCCGACCATACGGATTTCAAGGCGCTACTGAATGAGCTCGAGGGTTCCGGGGTGCGTATCAACACTCGACCTCCGAAGATTGTGATCAACGCTGGCGAGCGGGGAGGTCTCACGGTATCGAGCACCGTACGCTTGACCCATCTCGCGGGCGGACTCGTCGCCCAGATCGCACGAGAGTTCGGGCTGCACAACGGATCGATCGTGCTCCGTGAGGATGCGACCGCGGACCAGCTGATCGACGCGTTGGCGGGGAATCGCGTCTACGTGTACGCTCTCCTCGCTGTCAACAAGAGCGAACTACTCTCCGCCGCCGACCGCGCCCGATTCCGATTGGATCTCAAACCCTACGAAGCCATCTTCATCTCCGCGAAAACTCGCGAAGGGCTGGATCGCCTTGTCGAGGGCATCGGCCGCACGCTTCAATTCATCCGCATCTATGTCAAACCCCCTGGGCGGCCTGCGGACATGGATGAACCGGTCATCCTGCGCCGAGGGGACCACGTCGGAGAGCTGCTCCGACGACTACCCGCCGAGTTGGCTCGCGGCTTCAAGGCCGCCCAAGTGTGGGGACCGAGTGCTCGGTTCCCCGGGCAAACCGTGGGACGCGATCACCCGCTTGCTGACGAGGACGTGGTCACGGTCGTCGTTCAACGCGGGGTCCGGGCGGCGGCGTAGGACGGGGCTCCGGCGTCTCAAACGCTCGGCGGGTCGGATTCCCCCCAATCAGGTAATGTCGCCGATGGAACGGGTCGAGACCGACGGGCCGGTCCAACTCGAACCGACCCTTCAGGCGCCCCATCGCTCGGTCGAGATGCTCCTTCGCGCCGCGCTCCCGCCCCATACTTGACGTCTTCAGCGTAACCAATAGCTTCCCCGAGGTTCGCAGAAATAGTCGCACATTTTCCTCCACTATCTCGACCTGATCAGGTTGCGCCACGTCGACGTACAGACCGTCCACCAGGGGGACCGATCCGGCATATTCTCTCGGTCGTCGCGCATCGCCAAGGACTGGAAGGAGATTGGGGAATCGCTCCGCCACTTCCAAGAAACGGGCGAACGGCCGTATGCTCTTGTCTACGCCATACACGCAGCCCTCGGGGCTCACGAGGTCGGCGACGTGAGAGGCCGTGGTCCCGCTCGCTACGCCGAGATACAGCCAACGTTCTCCTACGGCGGGGAGGGCGCCCTCCCATCCTCGAAGAATGCCTGCGGCGAGCTTACTCCGAACCGGATCCCACGCACGGAGCAATCCCGCCCGAGAAGGGAACCAACGTTCTCCGTACACGGGCGGCGGAGCGCCGGCCGCTAAGGTCGCGAGCTCGGACCGGTCCCCCTCTTGGCGTCGATAGAGTCGCGGCTGATCTTGATCCGACTGGAACGCGGATCGCCGGTTCATTCTCGGCTCCGCTGAAGCTGCGAGATCCGTCGATCCCGGCGGCGTACGAGTTGATCGGCGATCGACCGGTGCGTCGACCAATCCGCCCGTACGGCGATGGCGGCAACAGCCGCCAATGAGCGCGCGTACGCTCCCTGGCGCGACAAGGGTACATCGGGCATTCGATTCGCGCGGAAGAGAACGCCGAAGCGCGGTCCTCGCCCGCCGATCGGACGACGGCGGGCGCCTAACAGTTGCAGACGCGACGCGCTCATCGTGGCCAGCGCTGCCACACCCCCCGCGTGCGCGACGAGCCTGGCTGCCACTCGGGCTCCCACGACTGCGGTGAGATTCGGAAGGACGAGACGCGCCTTCGCGTCCATCTGAGCTTCCAAGGATCGGTGATGCTCGGTGAACGCGACGCGGAACCTCGACCACTCGGATTCGTATTCGCGAAGGGAGACGTTCGCGACGGCCGAGAATTGATGCGCCGCGTTCTCCTCGCGACGCACGGCGCGCTCGACCCGTTCCTCCTCCCGAGCGAGGGAAATGAGCACTTCCTCTGGGCTCGATAGAGCGCTTTCGACGCCCTGATGCGCGAGCGCCAACAGGAATCGTCGCTCGGCCTCGCGCTCCGGCACCGGGAGTCGCTCCCGAACAGTTCGTACGACCTCGAGCGGCGCCAAGGAGGCGGAGATCCCCACACGTCGCAGTGCGTCTTCGAGCAGTGAATCGGCGGCGGTGACCTGAGAGTCGCCGCCCATTTCATCAACGAGTGCCGGCGGAATCCGCACCGTAGACCCATCCGACAATTCCTCCGGCCGCAGGCGAACGCCCTCGCCCGGCTTTCGAGCGCCTGATACGAGGTAGAGGCGGTCGCCGCCTCGAATGAGGACGGCGGCGGGCACGACCTAGAACTCCTCGAGCGATTGCAGGGTAACTGGAAGCACTAAAGGACCCGGTAAAGGCATGATGAAACCGGGACCTGAACGGCCGACTTAACTGTTCGGACCAACCGCGGGAGTCGATATCGCGGTACCCACGGTTTTAAGCTCGATGTCGCCCCGTTCTGGATGAGTCCCGACTAGAGGCGGTCGAACTAGTACGACCGTCCCAGCCTTCCGGGCGTCCCGAGGGGGTAAAGCCGAGGCGCTGGCTTTGCCCGCGTCCCGCCAAGATAATCCTATTCTATTCTGACCGAATCGGATGAGTCGAGCGGAAAGCCAGTCGCTCGGGGGTCACCGGTGAGGATTCGTCGACTCACAACAATCGATCATGAGGCTCTCCGGAACCTGAGGCTCAATGCCCTACGGGCCGATCCGCTCGCGTTTGGTAGCAACTTGGAGCGAGAGATGGCCTATCCGCCCGATCGGTGGAAGAAATGGGCCGAAAGCGGCGCAGTCGGCAACGAATCCGCAACCTTCGTCGCCGAAGTGGCTCCTGGTCGGCTCGTCGGTATGGCCGGAGTATTCACCGACAATGGCGAGTATCATGTTTGGGGGATGTGGGTTTCGCCGGAGCTCCGGGGCCGAGGACTCGGCCGTAAACTCCTCGACCGGGTGCTTTCTTGGGTCCAGTCAGCGAACCCCAATCGAGAGGTTGGTCTCGACGTCAATCCGAGTCAGACCGTTGCCGTTCACCTCTATGAAAGCCGAGGGTTCCACGCAACGGGCAAGACCAGATCGCTCGGTCATCATGCGCCCGCGGTCGTCCAAGAAATGAGGCGCAAACATCGGGCAATGACCGCCGGCAAGAAGACGCGATCGACGAAGGCTCGTTGAGGCCTCCCGCTGGTCGACTAAATCTTCAGAACTCCTCGAGCGACTTCTGGAAGCGACGACGCTCTTCGGGGACGTCGACCGGATAGCGCCCCGTCAGACATCCGAGGCAGAGCTTGTCCTCAGCCATTCCGACCGATTCGACGAGGCCTGGGAGCGAGAGGTAGTGCACCGAATCCGCGCCGAGCATCTCCGCGATCTCCTCCTCGCTGTGGCCGACCGCGATGAGCTCTTTGCGCTCCTTCATGTCGACACCGAAATAGCACGGCGCTATGATCGGCGGGCAGCCGATCCGGACATCGACGCGGGTGGCTCCGGCCCCCCGGACCATTTGAACGATCTCGCGCAGGGTAGTGCCCCGCACGATTGAGTCATCGAGCAGAACGACGCGACGCCCCTTCAGAAGTCCCGGGACCGGATGGAGCTTGACGCGGACCTCGGCCTCGCGCTTGCGTTGGTCGGGCAGGATGAACGTTCGCTCGACGAACCGATTCTTGATCAGCGCTTCGGCGTAGGGTATCCCGGACGCCTCGGCGAATCCCAGAGCTTGAGGCCGGGCCGAATCGGGTACCGGGACGACCAGGTCCGCTTCGGTCGGGCTCTCTCGTGCCAGCGCTTGTCCGATCCGGTGCCGAACGTCGTAGATGGGACGCCCTTCCATGATCGAGTCGGGACGGGAGAAGTACACCCACTCGAACATGCAGTGCGCGCGCTCACCCGATCCCGCGATCCGCGAAGTATGCTTGACCTCCCCCTTCTCGAGGACCACCACTTCGCCAGGTTCGAGGTCCCGGATCAGTCGCCCTCCCATGAGGTCGAGCGCGACGGATTCGCTGGCTACTGCGGTGCCCCCCTCGACCGTTCCCAGCACCAATGGGCGGATCCCAAGAGGGTCGCGAAAGCCGACCACGCGATTGCCGACGAGCATGACGACCGCGTACCCACCGATCAGTTCGGCGCAGGCACGACGGATCGCGATCTCGAGGTCACGGGTCCGCGAATATTCGAGCGCGATCATTTGGGCGATCGTTTCTGAATCCGCGGACCCGAGGAGTTCGACGCCTTGGGCTTGGAGGCGGCGGCGGATGCGGTCGAAGTTGACCAGATCCCCGTTGTGGGCCAGGGCGGCTTCTTCGTCGTGCAGCTTAACGACCAGCGGTTGCGCATTCTCGAGATCGGAACGACCGGTCGTCGCGTAGCGAACGTGACCAATGCCGGCGGGACCGCGCAATGAGTCGAGCAGATCTTGGGTGAAAATGTCGTGTACGAGCCCCATCCCCTTGCGGTGGTGCAGGACCCCGTGCGAACTCGTGGCGATGCCCGCCGACTCCTGCCCTCGGTGCTGCAGGGCGCGGAGGCCCCGATAGACGATCGGGGCGGCGCCCTTGCCCTGCAGCGAGACCCCCACGACGCCGCAAAACTCGTGGGGCGTCATGGCTCAGGATGGGAGCGGAAGCGCCTCCACCAAGAGTCACTCGGAGGTGGGTCTTAAGCGGAGCGGAACTCGCAGGCCCCTACGTTACCCAAACAGCGCCGAAAGTCCTTCGGCCGCCTCTTCTTCGGAGACGCCCTTCTCTTCCTTCTTCTCTTCTTCCTTCTTCTCGCCCTTTCCGTCCTTCTTGTCGCTCGTCCCGGCCGCGACTGGCGCGGGGGCAGCGGCGAAGGTTTCGGCTTTCGCCAGCACTTCGGTCAGGTTGACGCCTTCGAGCGACGCCAAAAGGGCCTTGACTCGAGCGACATCGGGCTGAACGCCCGCGGCGCTCAAGACCTGCGAGAGACCCTTTTCATCGATCGGCTTTCCAGCGGCGTTGAGCAGCAGCGCACCATACACGTATTCCATCGTTCTCACTCCTAGTTGTTCGGGGGCACCTTTAGTTGCCTATCAAGCGTTGCACCGCAGCCGCCTCACGGACCGCGCGGGCAAGAATCGGCGAAATGGTCGCCGGAGTGGGGTAACCGGCGGCGATCGCCACGCCTAGTGCCTGGCGATGCGCACGCCCGACAAGAAGCGGGATGGTCTCGGTCGTCGGATATGCGATCTGGACCGCCAGGCCCAGCGCGCGACGGTGTGCGTCCGCGAGCTCCTGGCGTCGCGCCTCGAGATCGACCCTCAGTATTTCGGGCGGATAGAAGACGTCGCCGTCCACGACTGCACGAAGGTTCAGACCGACTTCGAGCGGAAAGATTTCGAGACGCGTGAGCAGGCTGGCGACATCGCGGGAGATCGGTTGGCCCGCTTTGACGATCACCGTGTCTCGCTTCAGAATGACCTTTCCCTTTTCGATCGCGGCCGGGAATCCGGCATGTTGTAACTCGCCTACGATAGGCCCCGGCTTGAAACTCGTGGTGCCTCCGGCCACAAAGATGTCCTTGGGGGCGATTTCGCCGCCCCGGGCCGGGGTCGGAGAGCGGGTCCGGGCAAGTTCCTGATACAGCGAAAACGGATTGCCCGAAGCCGCGAAAATGGCGGTCTGGTCTTTCACGTGGTCGATGAGCGGCTTCAGTGAGGGCCGATCGGTCACCGCTGACTCCAACGCGTGGCGCAGCAGGGTGTTGGAGGAGACGGTGATGGGATGACCCCGTGACCGCAGTTCGCGCCGCATCGACTGCAGGGCGGAAGCGGGCACGCCCCGGACTCCGACCAAAGCGGTCATTGATGAGCCGAGCAGCGTAGTGCGAAGTTCTTGCACGCGTGCCATCTTTTCTGACGGAACCGACTCACGACCGGGCATTGAGCACGCTCCTCACCACAGCCGGACGGCCGGGCCCATCGTCGTCTTGAGATAGACGGATTCGATATTCGTCCGTCCCCGTTCGAGCTTCCCAACGATGCGGTTGAGGACGGCATCGACGTTTTGGGCGATCTGTTCGGGGGTCATGCCGCGCGTGCCGACGGGTGCGTGAAAGGTGCGGTTTCCCTTGGATCGAACCCGAATGGAGCGCTTCAAGGAATTGACCAAATTCGTGGGGTCACTGCCTGGAGGAACGGGGCGAGGCATCTTGCCGCGGGGGCCGAGCACTACGCCCAGACGCCGCCCAATGGTCGGCATCAGGGGAGCCTCTGCCAAGAAGAAATCCACCTCCTCGACCATCTTTTTGGCAGATTTCTTGTCCTTGATCAATTCATCCAAATCACCGGGAGCGACGGTCATATCGGCGACGTTGCGTACCTTCTGCAGAAGTTCGGGGGAACCGAAGACTGCTACCTTTACGGGACGGCCCCGACCGTTCGGTAGCGGGATCTCATCTTCCAGCCGGTTCTTTGGTACGGTAAGGTCGAGGTCTTTCAGGTTCACCGAAAGCTCCACACTCTCTGGAAATTCCCGAGGCTTGGCCTTGGCGAGGGCTTCAGTGACCACCTCGAGCGCGGTGCGATCTGCCATCGGAAATCCTATCGGTGCGGCGCGGCGAGTAGGCATCCTTACTTAAGGCTTGACACGCGTAAATTCGCCGCGCTTACGGTGATGGCGTCCCCTACTCGGCCCGGAGGTCGGAATTCGTCTGAACTAGCGGCGTACGCTCGGATTTTCCCGGCTGTGGGAATTTCATGGCCCCTCGCCACCTTGGGTGGGCCGGTTGCTTCCTTCCCTCCCTTCCCGTCCGCTCCGCCCGTGCCGGCGAAGTTCTCCTTCGCAGGTAGAGGGGCCTCCTCGTATCATGGAGAAGGGCGTCGGGGTCCAGTCGAAGACCCCCGAGTTCTGCCCGATGCTCGCGCAGAACCGTTGCTCCGATGTTCACGCCCGCGTTGAACTGCCGGTCCATCGACCAGCCGCACTTGACGCAGACGAACTTCGGGCCTACCCTCCTTCGGTGTTGGGCTACTTCACCACATCTCGGGCAGGTCTTGAACGTACGATAGGGGTTGACCCAATAGATGGGAACCCCGCGATCCTGAGCTTTGTAGGCGATCTGACGGTGGAGCTCGCCTCGGGGCCAACTCGAGAGACGACGACGAAGTTGACGGCTCGCTCGTTTCTTGACGGGCATTCTAGTCAGGTCTTCGAGGGCGAGCGCCGCTTGCTCACGAACAGCTAGCTCGATGAGACGCTTGGAGAGTTCGTGGAGTCGAGACCGAACTCGGTGGCGTTCGCGCCTCCCGACCCTTCGCATGAGTCTGCGACCAACTCTACGGTCGTGGGCCTTCTTCCGAGCCAAATGACGTCGGGCGCTGAAGTGCCGTCGTTGAACGATAGGGATCTCCGGAAACCTGAGCCGCATCAAGCGGGCCTCAGAGCTCGGAGAAGAACCTGTGGACTCTGATTCGCTGCTCGAAATCTCGCGACCCGCCTTCGGTCCATCATCCGCGGGATCCGTGGGGCGAACACGAATCCCGTCGAGAGATCTTTCGTTAGTATCGAACGCCAAGAGCTCGAGGGGATCGTAGGGTTCAGGAATGGGACAGGCGAGGGTCAGGACGGCCTGGGTCGGCGACAACTGGAGCTGTTCGATCCTGCGACCCGGCCGCTCAATACACTCATGATGAAATAACGACGGGACTACGTGAAACGAGGTCCACTCTCCGTACCGAAGGGAGAGTCGCATTTTGCCGGAATCGATATTGAAATGGAAACATCTACTCGGCGCACGCGCGAACGCCGTCCGGACATAGGGAACCTTCGAAGCAATACCGCGCCGCACCCGTCGTCGATGACTCTTTGCAAGTGAAAGTGCGATCTTGGCCGCTTGCAAGCCGAAGTCCACATTGAGTCTTGCTTCGTGTGCCTGTGCGGAGGCGAATCAAGAGAGCGAACCTCTCGCGGTGGCGCCGGTCGCATGCGCCTCGCGCAGGCATTGATTGACTAGGCGGCGGAAGTCCGAGAGCAGGGACAAGAGGCCAGTGGGTAGCGGTTCCTGGAGGGAGAAGACGAGGCCCCGGCGGCTCTTCATCCGGAGGGAAGGGTGGAGGGTGATTCAAGGAGGTTCGTGGTCAGGTGGAAGATGAAAGGTGGGGTGCCCCAATCACGCGTGAATAAATTCCCACAGCCCGTTTTCCCGGTACGCCTATATAGACCGCACGCCTCGGCGGCCGTCCATGCACTACCCGAAGACCGTCTCTACCTATTGCCCGAAATGCAAGGTGCATACGGAGCACGAAGTAGAGAAGGGAAAGAAGCGACCCGCTTCGGAACTGAAGTGGGGCCAGCGGCGATTCCGACGCGCGACCAGCGGGTATGGGGGCTTTCCTCGGCCGAAACCCGAGGGCCGAGCCAAGGCCGTGCGGCGGGTCAACCTCAAGTTCCGCTGCCGCAAATGCAAGTACATCGTTCAGCCAGCGAGTTGGCGCGCCGGTACGCTCGAATTGGTCGAGCAGCACAAGTGAACCCACTATGAGAGAACCCGCACCCTTCTGGGTGGTGAAGTGTCCCGACTGCTCGGGCGAGCAGACGATCTTCAGCCGTCCCGCCACCACCGTGAACTGCTCGGTGTGTGGAGCCACGCTGGCCACGCCGACCGGGGGAAAGGCGAAGTTGCGGGGCGAAATGATTCGCCCGGCAACGTCGTAGGCGGAGGGCGTCGATTGCAATGCCACTCCGGGCAGAATTCCCGGAAGAAGGAGATCTGGTCGTCGGAACCGTCACCTCCATCCGTAACTTCGGGGCGTTCGTTACTCTCGACGAATACAACAATCGCGAGGCCTTCATCCACCTGTCCGAGGTGGCGACCGGGTGGGTCAAGTACATCCGGGACCACATTCGCGAAGGTCAGAAGATCGTCGCCCGCGTGTTGCGCGTCGACCCGACCAAAGCGCAGATCGACCTCTCCCTCAAGCGCATCAACGATCATCAACGGCGCGAGAAGATCCAATCCTGGAAGAACGAGCAGCGGGCGCTCCGCCTGCTCCAACAAGTCGCTCAATCACTCAAGATCGAGGTAGAGGCCAGCAACGAATTGTTCGCCACAGCACTCGTCGAACGTTACGGTTCGCTGTTCGAATCGTTCGAGGTAGCGGCGGCCGACCCCAAGCGTTTCCAAAAGGAGAACGGGAAGGCGGCCTGGGTGGCAGCGTTGCTCAAGGTCGCTCAAGAGAACATCGTGCCGCCCCACGTCACGATCTTGGGGACGCTCGAGATCCGCGATCTCTCTCCGAATGGGGTAGAACACGTCCGCGCGGCGCTCCTCGCGGCGGAGGCCGTCGACCCCGAGGCTATCAGCATTCAGTACGTCGGTGCGCCCCGCTATCGCGTACGCGTTGCCGGCACTCAGTACAAGCAGGCCGAAGAGATCCTCAAGCACGCGACCGAAACCGCCCTCGTGAAGATCAAGGAAACCGGAGGGGAAGGAACGTTCGTCCGCGCATGACCGAATCTATCCTCCGTACGTGTCGCGGCTGCCACCAATACACCCTCCACGAGCGATGCCCCGCCTGCGGGACGGCCACTCGAACGCCGCACCCTGCGCGTTACAACCCGAACGACCGCTGGGGCCGGTACCGGCGAATGCTTACTGATGCGACAGCAGGTTCCCACTCGGAGTAGGAGCGAAGCATGTCTACAGTGATGCATCGGATCAAAGTCGTCAACGACATGAGCGACTTGGTCCCAATTCTGCGCGCGGTCGATTCCCCGCTCAAGCTCCGCCTCGTACAGCGCTTGGCGGAGAACTGGTTAACGCAGGAAGATATCGAGCGGGAGTTCGGAAAGGATGGTTCTCGAGCGCTCGCCTTCTTCGAGAAGCTGAAGCTAATCGACACGCGGTGGGTGGCGCGGGAAGGGCGCAAGCAACCGGATAAAAGCTACCACTTCTACTACTCCACGATCAACATCAACACGACGTCTCCGTTGACCGAAGTCTCCGAGATCCTTTCGATCGCGAGCATGCCCACGAAAGAGTATGAGAAACTCGAGCAGAAGATCTACGACGCGGTCGGGACGGAGGGCCGCTTTTTCTCCGACGTCGCGGAGGAGCTTGGGATGTCGCCCACTCGGCTCAAAGGGTTGGTCAAACGATCGGACAAACTGGAGTACCGTGGCCACCGAATCGAGCGGTTCACGCCCCAAGCGACAACCTAAGCGTCGACGTCCGCCCACCGTCTCCGTTCTCCGGGTCGGCCACCGACCGGGGCGTGATCCGCGCCTCACGACGCACGTCGCGCTGGTCGCACGAGCCTTTGGCGCCCACGAACTCCTTCTTCAGCCGCCGGATCCCGAGCTCGCCGGTCGCCTCGACGCGATCTCCACACGTTGGGGGGGCCGCTTTCGGGTCCGTGGAGTCGACGATTGGCGGGCCGCGCTGCGCCAGTTCGAGGGCGCGTCGGTTCATCTGACGATGTACGGTCAGCCGATGGCTCGGGTCCTCCAACAACTGCGGCGTCACCCGTCGATCCTTCTCGTCGTCGGCGGTGCGAAAGTGCCCGCTGACCTTTTTCGCCGGGCGACGTTCAACGTCGCCGTCGGATCTCAACCCCACAGCGAAGTGGCCGCGGTCGCGATCATGCTCGATCGATTGCACGGCATTCCGGCGGCCGCCGCCTGGGCAGGCGCCCGCCGCACGATCGTTCCACAAGCCCGGGGGAAGAAGGTGCGCGAGACCGCGCGCCCCGGAGGGACGTGAGCGATCCGGGGCCTCCCGTTCCGGCCCGGCCGCTCCCGCTTTCGGCGCGGGCACCGGGCAAATGCATCCTGTTCGGCGAGCACGCCGTTGTCCACGGAAAGCCCGAACTGGTGCTCGCGATCGATCTCTATACCCAGGTCGGCGTCCGTGTCGCGCCGACGACCACCCTGAACGGGGATCGCGACGCGCGGAATCAGAACGGGTATTTTCGTACGGCGCTGGAACGACTATGGCCCGAGGGCCCGCCTATCGAAGTGACCGCCGTCTCCCGAATCCCGCGCGCGGCGGGACTCGGGTCGTCAGCGGCGTTCGTTGCAGCGATAGCGAGCGCGCTCGGTGCGGCGACCGGCGGGATCACGCGGGCGCAGCTCGCCGAAACGAGTTTTGGGATCGAACGCGGCGCGCAAGGCGTGGGGAGCCCCGGTGATACGTCCGCAGTCACCGGGGGTGGCTATGTGAGTCTCAATGGGGGTTCGGGCGTTCCGCTCTGGTCGATCCAAGAGGGAGGGGCCGAGTGGAACGTCCGACGGCTTCCCGACCCTGGCTGGGTTTGGCTCGTGGCCTCTTCAGGGGTGCCCCGATCCACGGGTGAGGCCGTTCGGGCGGTGGGGCGGAGGCTGGACGCACCGGACGGGCCGGACCTCCTGCGGCAGTTTGCGGCGATCGCGGAATCGGGGATCCGAGCGGTGATCCGCGAGGATCGGGCCGAGATAGGTCCGCTCATGGATCAAAACCAACAACTGTTGCGCGAGGTGGGGGTCTCCCATCCCCGACTCGAGGCACTCCTCAAAGCGGCGGCTCCGTCGAGCGAGGGAGCGAAGCTCACGGGAGCCGGAGCGGGAGGATCAATCGTCGTCCTCCCTCGAGCCGGTCGCGAGATGGAGACGGCTCGCCAGATTGCCCGAGCGGGCGGAGTCCCGTACGTCGTCCGTGTCTCCTCCGAAGGAGCCCGTCTCGTCGATTCCGCCCGCTGACTCCCACCGAAGAGCAGGGCACGCTTACTTTCGGGCGACAATGCGCACGACGGAGTTGGGCGCGAGTGGGTGGTCCGAGGCGAGCGCGCGGTGCGTTCGCCCGTCGATGGCGCGAATAAAGTTCTCGCCGAGGTCGGTGTGAACACGGTACGCGAGTGCGCGCGCCGGCGTTTCGGCCGGCACGAGCAAGGCGTCCGGTAGGACGCGTCCTTTGGAGTCCGTCCAGTGGGTCTCGTCCTCCACCGGATACACGACGATCTGGTGGAGTCCGTCGAAGACTAACCGCTCCAGCGCCTCCTGGGCGCCGGTCGTTCCCCACGCCCGCTGGATCGAGCGGATCTCGTCCAACGCATGGGTTTGGGCGGCGTTGAGGCGTTGAGGGTCGCGCAACTCGAAGGTGGGGTCGCCGGGAGAGTAGGTGATGAGCTCGGCGCGCGCCGCTCGACGAAGCGTGAGTTCCGCTTCGGCACAGGTCGCGACGGCCGGAACCGGCGCAATGGCCTCCGAGAGACGAGCGATCGCCGTTGGCGAGGTCCGATCACACTTGTTCGCCGCCACCAGTCGGGGCTTCGCGGCGCGCAAGAGCGCCTCCGCGAGTTCGCGTCGCTGTTGAGCGCTCCAGTGAGACGGGTGCACCCGGTCGACTGGCGAGTTGCGCAGTGCGGCGGCGATCTGAGCCGGCGAGATCGATAGGCCCGTCAGTCGATGTTCGAGGAACTCCTCCAACTTGCGTCCCTCGAGTTCGACGCTGCGTGCCTGGCGGTCAAAATCCCGTTCCAGGATCTCGGTGATCCAATGGATCAGTTCGTCGTCCAGCCACTGGACTTCCTCCGCAGGATCGATCGACCCGGGCGGTGCTAGGATCCCCTCGGCGGTCGTAGCCCCTGCGGCATCCACGACTTGAAGAAATCCGTCCGCCGCGCGAAGTTCGTCGAGGAACTGGTGGCCGAGTCCCTTGCCTTCGTGCGCGCCGGGCACCAACCCGGGGACGTCGATCAAGCTGGCGGGGACCCAGCGCGTCCCGTTGACGCAGCGGGCGTTGCCCGGTGAACAAGGAACGCCCTTCGCCACGTGCGGGCAAGGGGCGCGTACCGCTCCTACGCCGCGGTTGGGCTTGATCGTCGTGAAGGGATAAGGCGCCATCGGCACATCCAACAGCGTGAGCGCGTTGAATAGCGTCGATTTCCCGACGTTGGGTTTTCCGACGACCCCGATTTCCATCTGATCCCCACGGCGGGAGTCGAATCAAATGGAATAGTCCGGCGGGATCTCGCGCACTCCTTCGCGGCGATTAATCGAAAGCGCGAGAGCAAACAGCAGATCGCTCAGGCGATTCGCCCACTGTAGCAGCTCCGGACGCTGGGGTTCGACCCGATGCAGCCGCCAGAGCTCGCGTTCCGCACGTCGCGCGACGGTGCGCGCGACGTGCAGCGCGGCCCCCGCCTTCGAGCCACGCGGGAGCACGAACGTGTGGATCGGCTCGAAGGTCGACGAAAATCGATCGATCTCCCGTTCGAGTCCCGCGACGTGTCGTGCCTCGATCTGATGCGACGCCGCTTTCGTCCTGGGGGGCGTGGCGAGCTCCGCCTGGGCGAGGAAGAGCTCGTGCTGGAGTCGTACCAGCAACGTCGCGATCTCGGCGCCTTCGACGGGTAGGAACGACTCGGCTAAGCCGAGATGCGCGCCGAGCTCGTCGAAAGTCCCGTAGGTCCGGATACGCGGGGCTTCTTTCGCTATCCGTGCGCCACCGGCGAGACCGGTTTCGCCACGGTCGCCCGTACGGGTATAGAGCCGCGTAGGATCCTCGCCTCTGGCCGTCCTGGTAAAAGATCCAAGGGAGAACTCAAACCATGGACAGGACAAAATGAGATGTGCAGCACCTCATTATGTCTTGCATCCTGGCGGCACAGTCGGCAGATAAACCCGCTCCGTTCGCTCCATGCGATCCCAAATGTTTCCATGCTGCAACCCTACCCGTTTTCAAGGACCCTAGCGCCCGAGGAGGCCCCGACCCTCGCGATCTGCGCGCCGACGACCCTTGCGTCGTTCCTCCGATGCCCGAGCCGCAGCCCGTAGCGCCGGAATATTCTCGGCATGGAGTCGGGCCAGTTCCCCGAGCCCCAACGTTATGGTGAGTTCGACGGCACCGCGCACGTCGGACGCCCAGCCATCTTCGACCAGGTCCTCCAGCGCCGCGCGCACCGCGGCCGGCAACTCGAGAGGCGCAGCCGGCGGTTGAGCCCCCAATCGCACGAGCGATCGAATGGCGTCCGAACGCGTCGCCTTCTGTTGGGCGCTACGATACTGGTCGAGAAGTCCGACTTCCTCTTCGGTGAGGCGCACGCCGAGAAAGTGGACGGCGGGAGCCGAGACTCGCGCATTCCGCACGTTGTTTCACACAATTTCACATCTATTTAGATATATGTTAAACGAAGGATCTTCGAATCAGCGGGTGCCCTCCGCACCCGGCGCGGCAAGCGAGTGCTCAATCGCTCGTCAAAGTTCGAGGGAGTCCGGACCTCAATCGATCGAGGTCAGCCGCCGGAATGAGTTCGGGGTGTACCGGGATCCAGAGGCGTACATCCTTCGGACGCGCCTCGGCGTCGATCTCGAGAAGGACGGCGACGATGCGATCGGCGGTGTGAAGCCGTACCAGATACTCGATCCCCTCCAGGAAGATCGCCGTGACCTGTTGTTCTCGTAGCGCGGTTTGGATCAGCGTGACGATGCCCCCGAGATCGGTGGGCTTGATCGTAGTCCCGCGTCCGATATTGGTGAGCCAGACCACATTCACGTCGCGCGTACCGACGTACGCCCTGAGTCGATCCGGAAATTCCCGAGTGATGCAAAGCCCCCGATGGCCCGCGCCCGTGGCTTCCAGGAAGTGGCTCAACGGCACCGCCGAACTTCGACCCAGCCATAGTTCGACACCGGCCGGAGGGGGTGGCGGTGCGGGAGGGGGCAGCGGGACGGCGGCGACCAGCTCCAAGTCGGGTCTGGTGGGTGCGGCGGCTTGAATATCGGGGGTGGCGGGAGGTACGGCCGGTGTTTCCGAGGGCGGCGTCACTGCTGGACTCGGGGGTCGCCGAGTGCGAGTCGAAGGACGGGGCGGCCCCACGGGCGCTCCTCGAGAGCCGTCCGGCCGCGGATTCTCCATAGGGCCCGGTGGCCCCACCGGCGCCATAATATCCGGATCCACAACTTCTGCTGGGGCAATCCTGGCGGTGCGGGCTCGAGGCGGGCGTGGACGCGTTGGAGCGGGACTCTGCGTATAGGAGACTGCCTCTGGCGCGACGGGAGGGGGTTCGCTTTCCATCGGTCCGGTGAGTTGGGCTCCGCCGGAAGGCGTCGCAACGGCCGCCGCTACGATGGTCGCAGCCCGGTCAGAAGCCTCGACCTCGGAAAGCCACTGACGGACCACGCGATCCGGCGGAGTTCCGCCTAGTTTTTGGACGACTGTGGCCGCGACTACCGGACCGAAACCGGGGAGAGAGCGGAGTTGGTCGTACGGCGTCCGAGCAAGCGTCTCCAGGTCATGGATCCCCGAGTTCCAGAGCGTGGTCAGCTTCGCGGGACCGAGAAGTGGAGCTCCGAGTCGCGCGTCCAGTTGGGGAACCCAACCCCGGATCGTCTCTTCTCGAACTCGAATGGATTCGTCGAGGAAGTCGACCGCCGCCAACGCGGCCCCCGCGGGGGCTTTCACGAGACGCAGGCGAGACCTACGGATGACTCTCGCCCGAGGGGCCCTTCGAGCGACTTGCGGGACCCCACCCGGCAAGTAGAATCCCCAGGATTCTCCGCGCGCCGTGCGACCGAGGACCGATCCGGCCGAAGGGAGCTGGTCCAAGTAAGGAATGACTTCCACGCGGGAGATTCCGAGGTACTCTGCGATGGCGCGTGCGTGCTGGGTAAGGTGCTCCAACAGATGCCCTGAGGCAGCGATGCGAACCTGGTCGAGGGGAGCAGTCGACGGCCGCTTCGTCAGCGCGCGTCGTATCGATCGGAGGAGCGCGAATTCATCTGGCGTCAGAGCCGGGCGAGACTTCCCCGGGGCTTCCTTCGTGGATCGAGCGGTACGGACATAGAGTTCCCCGAGCGACCACGGCACCGCCGTCATGGAGTCATCGATCTTCTCCGTCAGCTCGACCATGGAAGGACCGATCGTCTCCCGCTGACCGTCCAGGACAATGGAGAGAGTGCCGGCGCGCAACCCGTCCTGGATGCGACGCCCGGGCATTTGACGCAGGATGTGAATGATTTGCGACGCGCGCCGGGGATAGGCCCGTTGGATTTCGGTCTCGACCGGACGGACCTCGATCCGTCGACCCTCCCACGGCGCATCCGGAGTGGCGAGTTGGATCTCACGAACTCCCGCGAGCCGTCGTAGTGCGTCCACTCCTTCCTTCAGCTCCGCGCCGAACGCTTCCTCGCTGACCGCAAGGACGACCAACGGAAGCAACTCGTCTGGGGGTGTCCCGAGTTCCTTGCGATAGCGGTCGAGGGCTCGGATGACGGATCCCCACCGATCGAACGACCGTTCCAGCTCTGCATCCAAAAGCGACTGCTGCAGCGGGGCGAACCGACCCTCGAAAAGACTCTGACCTTCTCCTCGGAGAAGGCGGTAGACCGTCTCGGTCGTGTAAGGCGCGATCGGCCCGTACAGCACGGTCCATTGAACGAAGATGTACGCCAAAGTTCGGTAGAGCGAGGATTTGGCCGGGGAAAGCCCGGGACCCGCCAATCGTCGTCGGATGAGTGGGAGATAGTTCTCGCGCAGATCGTGTTCGAGGAATCGCTGAAGCAGGCGATGGACCTTCGAGAACTCCCCGTTTTCGTATGCGCGGAGGACTTCGATCCGACGCCGTTCGAAGACGGAGAGAATAGCGCGATCCTCTTCCTCTAGCTCGGAAAGGGAAGCGGAAATTGGTGCTGAATCCGGAGCGAACCCATCCCGTCGCATGAGTTCCGAGACACGCTGAACGACGGCCCACAGCTTGCGCAAGCGACGCAGTTCCTGGGCGCACTGATCCCGAAACACCGACTCCCGGCCCACCGGGTGATCCATCCGGACCAATCCAGCCCGAAGAGCATCTCCGCTCGAATCTCGGGCCGGGGAGGCGCCCGGCTCGATCGCGGGGAGTGTCGGAACCCTGGTGAGTCGCGTATCGCCTAGCTTGGCTGGTAGTGCGGCCAAGGCGACGATCTGGTGCGCCAGCAATGGGCTCCGGCGGCGATCGCCGACGTAAAAGTGGACGGAGTCGCCGGGTGCGAACGGTTGGAAGTGTGCGACGGCTCCAAAGGTGGTCGCTACGATCGGTAAGAGGTGACGACGGACCGGAAAGAGGCGACCCCCGCACGCGCATGTGGGTCCCGCGCCGACGGGTTGCAGACGATCGCACTGGTCGCATTCGAGGAGGACCGTTCCGCCGGGATCTTCCGTGGAATGGGAAAGCGAGACCGGCCAAGGGGCGACCTCCAGCGATTCTAGGGACGGGTCGTCGGGAAGGAGCCGATGGTAGAGCTCGATCCACTCTCGGTCCAAGCGGGATGGCTGCAAGCACCACGCGCGCGCGGGTTGCCAGACCAAGGCGGTGCCACAGAACCCGCAATGCGGCACGCCGCGGCGGACGCGGATTTCCGTCAGCAAGCTTCCCGACTCCTGGAGGTCTCGTAGAATGAACTCGGCTCCGATGTCCAGCTCGAGTCCGGCGTACTTGTGGGCCAGGATGCGGTCGAGGATTCCAGTCGAACTTACGACGGGCCATCCGGGGACATGCAGCGCTTGAGCGACTTCGGCATCGGTTCCCCCGTGCGCGGGGATCAATCCGACGATCCCGGTGCCCGTATCCGTGATCTCCAAAGTGCCGATCAGCGTACCGGCGGGAGGCGAGAGTTGATTCAAGGTCGGTACTTCATTCGCCAGCGGGTGCACGTAGGCTTTCCCATTCCACGTGCTGCCCGGATGTTCCTCGAGCACCTCGATCTCGACGTTGCGCAGGGTCGCCTTTAACAACGTCAGCGACGAGCGGGACGTCATCACTTGCTCCTCGCGCCCGCCCTGACGCAGACGCGCCACTACGTACGGGAGGGTCGGGTTGAGCAAGAGCGCACTTGTGCCGATCAGCTTCCACGGGACGTCGATCCATACCAACACTGCCACGGGGGGGTTGGTGTTGGCGAGCGGAAACCGGACGAGATAGGCGGGTCCTTCCTCTTCTTGGTAGACGATTGCCTCCGGCGTTCTCGGTTCGCGGCACGCCGGGCAAGTCCGAAACGGAACGTCCCTTGTGATGAGGACGCGAGCACTGGCCAATCGGTTGACCATCGATTGGATCTCGGCGTGGCGATCGACCAGGTCGAAGGAATCGTCCTTCGCCGCGCCGACCCACACTCCGAGATCGACGCGTGTTTGCCGAAGCCTGGCCAGCCAAGACTCGTCGGTCGTGCTGATCGGGCGAATTGAGGCGCCGCTCCGCCGCCCCGCCAGAGCGAGATAGCGCGCCTCGACGTCGGCGAGGACGGCTGCTTGCAGAGCGACGATCGGTGTTTCTCCGGGGCGCAGTCCCGGGAGAAGCTGGCAGATCATGGGGCCGCCCCCCGTGCCCAGAATCCCGGCTGCGGGCGGCAAGGAGCGTGACTTCCAAAATGTGCGCACCTCCCCTTCTACGGCCGCGGGATCGAAGTGAGGGGGGATAGGCTCCATGGGATGGAATCCGTTCGACAATCCAAACGATGGGTCGTCAGTCGCATTAAACCGTTGGAATCGTGGAAATCGACCGCTGCCTCGGGGAGGGGCGGAGTCGCTGGGATGCGGTCCTTCGGCCGGAGGTCGGACTTCGGACCGCGTAACGGGAATACTTATCCGCCGACAATTCTCCGGTCCCTCGAGGACGGTCGCGATGGCCTGGACGCAACAGGAAGTTCGAGAGCTCAAGGAGGGCCGGTATCTCTTGATCGATGACGAGCCGTGCCGGATCTTGAGCATTCAAATGTCCAAACCGGGGAAGCATGGGGAAGCAAAGGCGCGCATCGACGCCGTCGGGTTGTTCGACGGCTCCAAACGGAGCGTCGTGTACCCGGTGAAGCATAAGGTGCAGGTCCCGATGATCGGGAAACGTCAGGCGCAAGTGCTCTCCTTGACGGATGCCGAGGTCCAACTGATGGACTTGGAGTCATACGAGACGTTCTCCCTCGCGCTCGAGCCCGAGGTCAAGGGCCAGCTGACGCCCGGAAGCGAGGTGCAGTACCTCGATGCGATGGGGAAGCGTCGGATCACGCGCACGTAACTCCTCCGGTTTCCGCCCCTTTTTTCGAGGAGCGCCCGAGGGTCACGATTTATAAGGGGGACCCCACATGAATTCCCTCACGGGGCTCTCAAGGTCACTTGCCGGGTCCTGATTGACTGAAAGGGGCGAAGGCCATGACCGGGTCGGGAGGTATGGGGTCACTTCCGTCCTCCCGAATCACGCGGATTCTGCAGGAGAAGGCGGAATCGCTCAAGAAACGACGCCAATCCGCGGAAGCCGTCCTAAAGGAGGCGCAGGACGAAGTCCACTTGCTGGAAACCCTCTCGATCTCGCTTCCCGAGGTACCGGAACGTGAGAATCAGATCAAGGATCTCTTCCGTAAAACCGACTGGGACGGTGTCGAAGTCAAGGCTAAGGGACTGCTCGACTACGTGCACGCGACCGCAGCCCCGGCGATCGACGAGCGACTCCGGGTCTTGGTCGATCAAGCCGAGCGATTGAAGGACCACGCGATCCCCCTCCCAGAGGAAGTGACCCCGCTGCTGACCGAGCTAGAGGCTCGACCCCCGGATCGTCCCCTCGAACGAACGATCGAGATGCTGGCCCGCGCTTCCGAGCTGATACATTCGGCTCAAGCGAAATTCTTCGACGGTCAACTACGCCAAGCTCGCGCCTTGGGCGAGTGGGCGGGACTGTCGCCGCAGAGATTGGCCGAGCTCAACATGCGTTTAGAAATCGCCGCCGAGCCTCTCCGGACCGGAGGAGTAGGCGAGGCGCTTCTCGCCCTCAACGAAACGGCGGCGAATGCGATTCCCGAGGCCGCTACTCGGCGAGAGGCTGCGCACGCCACGGCTGAGGTGGTGCTGGTCGCCGCGAAGGACCTCGGGGTACCTACTGCAACGCTCGAATCCGCGATCCGGGCCGACCGCGATGCGCAACCACTCAGCTGGGTGCAAACGGTACCGGCCTTGGAGTCAACCAACACCCAGGTCGCGGAAAGCCTCCGGGAGCGGGTGGGCACCGCAATCGAATCACTCCTCGGAACACTGCCGGCGCTGAAGGAGTACGGCATCGACCCAACTCCGATTCAGGTCATCGTGGAGGAGGCGCGCGCCAAACTCCCGAACTCGAATCCAACGGACATTCCGAAATTGCTCGCGGATGCACGAGCGGCAACCGAGGAGCCCGTCGTCACTGTCGTGGCCGGTCTCTTGGACGAGGTCCGCCCCAAAATAGTCGAAGCGCGTCGGATGGGGCGCGACCCGAGCGAAGTGTTCTCCGCGATGAATCGAGCCCGGGAAGCGCTCCGATTGAAGATTTACTCCGAGGCGATCGCGGCCAGTCAAGAGGCGATCGATCGGGTCACCCAGCTGACCGAGGAGCTCGAGACCGCGCGGGACGAATATGCGTCGCTCGATCGATTGCTCCAACGGTTGGCGACGTCGAAATTCGCCGTGGAATCGTACCGTCTCCAACTATCGCGCATCCGAACGATGCTGGACCAGGTGGAGGGTCGGCTGGCTCGGGAAGCCCTCAAGGAACTTGTCCGCCAGCTCGGACGGGACGCGTACCAATTCTATCTCGACCGTTGGAACGTACTGGACCGCGTCGTGCAATACGCAAAGGAGCGGAACTTCCTCCCCGCGGAAGTGGAGACCGACTTCCCAGCGATCCGAGCCCAGTTGGACGCGGGCGAGATCGCAGAGGCGGGAGAGCGTCTCGCGCTCGCCGAAGTCCATCTCCGAGCCGCGGCAGGTCCGTACACCGCCCGCCGAATCGAAGAGATCGAGAAGGGGTTCGCGGAAATCCCGAATCCCGCTCTCGCCGCGCCCGTGCGACGTCTCCTCGCCGACGCGGACGTGAACTTGCGCGTCCGCGAGGATCTTTCCGCCTCGATGGAAAGCTTGCGCAAAGCGGAGCGTGAGTTCTCCGCGGTCTTCGCCTCGCACGCCTCCTCGCTGGTGGAGGCCCTCGAAGAAGAGCGCCGGAGCCTCGAAGCGATGGGAGGCGCCGGCGATGAGATTCAGCGCCAGATCGACGAAGTGCAGCAGATCTTCAACATGGGTGACTTCGTCAAGGCGTCACGCGCCTCGCAAGAGATCCGGACGCGGGCTCATCAGCAGCAGTTGATCCGGGGCGAGGAAGCTGTTTCGCATGCGAAGCTCGCGCTGGTCGAGCTCGAGACGATGGGCCTCGATCTCACTTCGCTCCGCTCCCGGCTCGATCAAGCTCAGGAAGCCGCGCACGGGGGTAGGTACGCGGAGGCGTACGAAGTCTCCCATCGATTGGAGGAATCGACGCAAAAGATCCGAACGAGTGCCCAGACCGTGCTGGAGATGCTCAATCAGACGCAGGAAATCTGGCAGTCCCTCCGCCAGCAGCATGTGGCGGTCGAGGACCTCCGCGTGGAAGTCCAGGCGGCCCGCGAGGCGTATCGGCAACTCGATTTCGAGGCCGCCGAAGCCGCACTGACCGCGCTCCAGCTTCGACTGCGCTCCAAAGCAGCGCAACATGAGGCGCAACGGCTCCTGTCCGAGACCGAACTTCTGATCGAGGACGGTCGTCGATTAGCGACCGGGATGGAGACGTTCACGGCCCGATTCCAAGAGCTCCAGGTTCGCTTGGGTGCGGAGGACGCTCCGACGATCCTCCCTCTCGTCCAATTGTTGGATCAGGAACTGATCGCCCTCCTGCGGCCAGTACTGGAAGAGAATCTCCGTCATCTCGAGCGCGACTTTGACATCGCCCGCGGCGCGGGCATTGATGTCGCCCCCGTGCACGAGCCCCTCGCCGAAGCGCGCCGTCGCATGAGCCAGGCGGTTCCCATCGGCGTCGAACCGTTGATCGAAAGGGCGCGCTCCCAGTTAACCGAATCCCGAGGGTTCGTCGAGCACGCCGAGCGCGTGGCCAAACGAGCGCGCGAGGCCGTCCAACAGGCGGATATTCTGCACGTGGATGTCGCGGCCTTACGCCACCGCCTCGAGCAGCTCGAGATCCACTTCACGAATCGGGAATACGCCCGCGTGATCGAGCTCGGCGGCGCCCTCGAACGCGATGTCCTGCAGGCGACCAATCAACAGGTCTCGAAGACCCTGGCCAGCTTCCAAGGGATGATCACACGGGTCCGGCATGCCGGTACGGATACTACGCTACCGGAAAATCTGCTTTCCCAAGCACGAGCGGCCCTCGACGAAGGACGCCCGGTAGAGGCCCTCCAGCTCGCGGCCAAGAGCGAGGGAGAGCTCGAACGTGTCGACCTTCAGTATCGTGTCGCCCAAGGGTCGCTCGAAGCCGGCCAGCGCGCGCTCGAACGGGCCGAGCAGGACCGCGTTATCGCGCCCCTGGCGTCCGAAGAGATCGCGAAAGCGCATGCGGCATTCAAGAATCGGGAGTATCCCCTCGTCCTCGAGCTCACGCTCGAGGCCTCCGACCTCATCAGCTACGCCCGCGATAGTCACCGCCGGGCGCGCGACGCCGTCGACGCCGCTGAACGTCAGCTCGTGGAAGCGACCCAACTGGGCGCGAATATCGATGAAGTCCAAGAGCGACTGACGGCGACCCGCCGATTGGTGGAGCAGGGGCTCTACGCCGAAGCGACGCGACGCGCGCGCGAGGCAGCGGAGATGGGCCGCTGGGCGATCGAACGATTGTATGCAGGCGCCGTGGGCGACCTCCGACGCCTCATTGAGGCGGGACGGGCCGCTGGCCTTACGACCGAGATCGAGGTCGTTCAGCGCTCGCTGGACGAGGCCGAAGGGACGCTCCAGTCGCGTGATTGGCGCAAGGCGGCCCAGCTGATCGAATCTGCGCAGACCGCGGCGCGCCAAACGATCCAATCGGTCGTGGACGGACGGCGACGGGAGATCGCCGCACTCTACGAACGTTCCGGGCTTCCCTCCCCGCTGGAGTCAACCCGACGCGAAGAGTTCGACCGACAGCTGGCCTCGGCACGGGACGCCAATGACTTGACCACCTCGCTCGAACTGCTGAACGAGGAAGCGCGCAGCGCCCGCACGCGGTGGCGGGGGGAGCTAGACGCTGCCGCGAACGCGCTCAAGGACCACCTCTGGGTCGGGGAGAAGCTCGGCCTGGACACCACGCCGGTAATGCAGACCTTCAGCGAAGCCAAGCAGGCGATCGAATCGGGCCATCTCGAGAGCGTCCCCGTGTGGTTGGCCAAGGGGAACCAGCTTCTCGATGAGCTCGTGCGCGGTCGCCTCGAGACTCGGCTCAAAGAGGTCCACACGGAGTTCACGTTCGCGCGCGAGGGGCTTCGGGTCGCCGTCGAGCCCGTCGCCGAGCTGTTGAAGCAGGCCGAGGAGCGCGCGGCGGCCGGCGCTCCGATCGAGGCGGCGCGCCTGCTGCTCGCGGCGGAAGAGGACTTGAGCCGTCGCAAGGCCCTCCATCGGGAGCTCCTGAACCTCCACTACCTCATTGACGCGGCGATCGCGCGCGCACTGGAACGCAAACTGGACGTCAGCCGAGCCCGGCTCCTGCTCGAGGAGTCGATCCGACTGCGCGAACAGGACTACGGGCAGGCGCTCGAACGTGCGCGCGAATCACATCACGTGCTGCAAGAGATGTTGAAAACCAACGAGCCGGTCGTCCCCACGACCACCTCCGGGTTCTGGCCCTTCAAGAAGCCTCCGGCAGCGAATCCGTAGTCCCCGTTGAAAGAGACGACGATCCCCGAACTCGAGTCGCTCGACGCGGGCCGCCGGCTTAGGGACTTGCGAGGATCGATCCGCTGCCGACAGGAGGGACGCCCGGAAGTCCGCGCGGTGGCCCGAGCGGGAGCCGGTCGTACTCCACCGTGTGTTTGATCCCCCGCCGGCGGAGCAGCACCGAGACCTGCTCCGTGATCGCCACGATCTCTTGGCAGCGCGCCGGCTTGGAAAAGTAGAACTCGGCTCGGCGCTCGTCGGCGATAGGAAAGATCAGGCGAAGTCCGAACGTGTCCTGCCGATTATACCCGACCGGCTTCCGATTGCCGCGGAGGTCGCGGAGATTCTCCTCGAGGAGGACCTCAGGCAGCATCGGTTCGGTATCTTTCACGAACGGACGATTCGCCTCGACCACCTTACGGTGGATATCGGGGTAGACGCGCACGAGGTCCTTGTATGACCGCTTCGGTTCGAGCAGGATATGCCCGCTACGCGCCTTGACGGGGGGAGTCACGACCGCTTAGAGCGAATGCGGGTTCTTAGGGTTTCGCCCGCGCTCAGGATGAGCCAGAACCCGAGGATGGCCCGGTCCCGCTGTTGGTCGATTCCGTAGGAGTGGGTTGCTTGGGTGGCCGGCGCCGGGTCAAGAGGACCGCGGCGAGACAGCCTGCCACCACGAGCACGACGATTCCGATGACGATGTACTCCGTGGTCGTCAGTCCCGAGCTACCGGAGGAACTAGCAGAGGACGAGGCAAAAGTGACCGCTTGCGTAGCGTTCTGTCCCTGGACCTGCGCCGATCCGGTGGCGGGCGAGGCCGTGTATCCCGTCACGCTGGAGATCGAGAACGAATAGCTCCCACTCTTTAGTCCGTTGAATACGATGGTTGTGGCGGTGGAGGTGCTCAACGAGCCGTTCAGTGTGACGCCCCAGCCGGTCCCGGAGGGGAGACCCGTTTCCTGGAAGGTGAGCGAATAGGTCGCCAGACTCCAGGTGATACTGCCCGAGGCACTTGCCCCCGCGATCACAATCGTCAAGGCAGTTAGATTGGCGCGATATCCCGCAACACCCTCCACGGCAACCGGATAAGAGCCGTTCGGTTCTAGCGTGGAGATCGTGCTCGTAGTATTACTGTAGACAGTTCCACTGATCGAGATCGACCAACTAGTCCCGCTCGGCAGTCCCGATTCATGAACGGAGAGCGTGTACACTGTGCTCGAGGACGCAGTAAAAGTGACTGATTGCCCCGCCGCCATTCCATTCACCGTGACGTCCCCGCTCCCGGGCGCGGCGAGGAATCCAGCGACGGGGGTCACGGTGAAGGGATACAGGCCGTTGGGTTCCATGAAAACGATCGTCGTCGTGGTGGAGCTTTCTGGAGAGCCGTTGAGAGTGACGGTCCATGAAGTACTGGACGGAAGTCCGGATTCTGTGAAGGTAACTGAGTACAGCGTTTGCAAGGTCACCTGGAACGACGTCTGAGCGTTCCGTATGGTCCCATTCGAATCCGTCACTTGAACATTGATGGGGAAGGTGCCCGTTTCGGAGGACTGGCAGACGAGCATCGAGGAGTTCGCGCTCGTACAGGGGGTCGGGAGTCCCGTGTAGAAGTAGGTGTACGGAGCCACGCCCCCGGTGACCCCGACGGACAGGGTGGTAGAGTTACCGAGACTTACCACAGACGGACTCGCAGTGAACGAAGTGATCTTGAGCGTCTCCGGAACTCCAAAGCAATACAAGGTGCCCAAGTAGTTCCCGATATAGATGTGGCCAAGGGCCACGGTTGCGGAACCGTAGAACAACCCCGGGGTCTCGTACTCCCAGAGAACAGCTCCATTGCTCGCGTTCAAGATGAACAGCGTTCCATTGTACTCGTTCGGTGAGGACGGGTCCAGATTCGCTCCGCCTTCGATGATGGCGCCGTTCTGGTACACCACGGCCCCGAAGGTCGTTTGATCTTGCGGTAGCGGGGTTTGCCAAGCGATCGTTCCATTGTCGGGCCAAAGGGCGGCGATCGATCCCCAGTAGGTCGTAGCCCCGATCTTGACTTCCTGACCGGCGCCGATCAAGTACTTCCCCGTCCAGACGGGGGTCGCGGCAAGGCCCTTGCCTTTGTCGATACTTCCACCCAAGGCAATCTTGGTATGCCACACGGGACCGGCGTTGATGTCGGCGGCATCGAACACCCACATGGTCCCATTTTTGTCGGCGGTCTCGACCATCTCCGTGCCCGTCGAGCTCTTGAATAGCGTCGCGGTCGGCGTCATGTCGCAATCGCTGATCGCCGGCACGCACGTCACGTCCTGCCAGTATCCCATTATCTGCGACGTGTCGCACGTCGAACTGCACGAACCCTGAGAGATGTTGGTCAGGTTCAACGCAACGAGTCCGCCGCAGTACGGCGATTCGGCGTAGTTGTCGCCTTTGCAGTTGCCTTCGGAGATGAGGATCTCGTTCTGTGCCGCATCGATCGTGGGGGTTGTCCAGATCGTCCCTCCCAGCTTTCCCACTGGAACGGTATAGAACTGATTGACGACCGTGTGATTGGCCAAATCGACCTGCATGAGTTCCCCCCGAACGAGAGGCAAGTCGCAGTCGCTCGAAACCCCAATGTATTCGTAGCCGTTGTAAATCACCGGGCTTGCCCAATTGTAGTTCCCACCCGCCGCGCTATTGTTGCCGACGTACGTCCTCCACTCGACGGCGCCGGTCGACGCGTTGAGCGCGTACCAATAGTCGTCTCCCCCCCCGACGTAGACGGTCCCGTCGTAGACCGCCGCACTCGAGGTGACCCCGCGAGGCGAGTTACAGTTCGGTACGTTGGTTTGGCCCAGGAAGGTTTGCCAGACGATCGCACCCGTTGTTGCATTCAGGGCGGTCTCGTTCCCGTCCCAGTCCCCCACATAGGCCATATCGCCGACGACCTCCGTAGAGGCCGCAATGACCGAGGCGATGGGTGAAGCTGTCGTGATTTGCGACGCCCAACTCAGGGTCAAGGAGCTCGCGTTGGCCGCTGAGATGACCGTATCGTTGGGATTCGAGGAAACGTGCTGGGGGTTGTACAGATACATCGGCCAATAATCTGGGCCGAGCGAGGCAGAATCATGCGTGGGGAACGAACTAGCCGTCGTGGAATCCTTTTCGCTTGCGGCGTTCTGTGAGACGATCGTCGCCAGTGAGTGCGAAGCGGCCAACCCGGAAGCCGAATCCAGCGGCGCCGCGGGGAGCGCGACGAGCAAAAACATCGCTACGACGACGATCAGTAGGGCGTTTCTCAGCACGTCAGGCACCTATCGCGTTGCCGCGAACTTGAGCGGGCCCATTGGGGTGGGGTACTTCATTCTTTGCAATGACGCTGAATCTTCGCAGCTCGGGCGATAGTTGCCTCCGGCGAAGGGTCGTTCCTTGGATTTGTATCTCGAGTCGCAGCGCGGCTGCGAAGATGGGTCAAGGGCGACCCGGCGCGGGAACCATGAATCGCTCCGAATTCCACGCAACCCACGAACGAATCGAACGCCGGGTAATCGTCCGAGCGCCGATCTCGACTCGGAGCTTCGCTAGGATCTCGTGCAGTTTGTCCGCGGGTAGGCCCACGGTCGATCGGTCGGCGCGTTGCTCCATTCGGTCTAGCCGCCGGGCCACCGGTTCGGTGACAGTTACCTCCGACAACGCACGAGATTGATCCGGCGGGAACCCTTCGAGTAGCTTCTGATCGCGGGCCGACGGATCTCGCCGTCGCGGCGGAGGCAGGCCGGACTCGACGAATGCTTGGCGAATCTGGTCCTGAACGCGCTCGAGATCTGTCGTCGGGGGAAGTGCGGGGAGTCGTTCCCGCTTCGTGACGATCGCCATCACAGGACCTCGTACTACACGCGCGGCCTCCCGCAGTACCCGTTCCGGGTCGTCGAAGACATGAAGCACGTGGACGAAAAGGGCCCCGTCGAAGCTCCGGGCACGGAAGGGAAGGTGGTAGGCGTTCCCCCGCACTAATCGAGGCACCTGCTTTGCTCGCGCCCGAGCCAGCATCGCGCGGGACGCGTCAAGGCCGGTGACATTGAAGTTCCGATCGGTCAGCGGTTTCGCGATCCGCCCGGTTCCGACCCCCACTTCGAGGATCGATCGACACCCGGTCTCGACAATCGCCTCTTCGAGGCGCTGCAGAGTCGTTTCGTCGAGCGGTTCCCGCGTGTCGTCGTAGACGGGAGCGATCTGATCAAACTCTCGGACTGCGGCAGAGACGGGCATGAGAGGTCCTTCCTTCCTTCGTGGCGAGGGGACATTCTCCGACCGTACTTGACGGCCGCCCACGATAATTTGTCGTTCTAGGGAAAGCCTCAAACAGGGAGCCTCCTACCGAACGCTCGGGCGCTCCCGTAGTCTAGTGGTCAAGGATAGAGGCCTCTCGAGCCTCTGACGCGGGTTCAAATCCGAAAGGGGAAATCCTTCCGGTGAAAATCCCGCCGGGAGCATCCCTAATTGCGGGCCTCTCCCGGAGAAACGGCCGGGAGCAACACTCCCGATTCGCAGGCCGCCGAATTTGGAGCTGCTTCGGAAGCGAATTTGTGTGGCAGTTCGTCGAAGAGCCGGAGCGAAGGTTCGGCAATGTCGTCGGCACGCCGGAGTCTCTGACGAACGCCCATAAGGGCCGGGGTCGATGCATTAAGAACTCGGCCGACTCCCGCGTTGCCATGTTCCGGTACCTCCTGGTTGCATCAATCGAGGACCCAGTGGCGCGAGCGGTGTGGGAGTACTGGAATCCTCGTGACCTTACAGGTTTGCACGTGGCCGGGAATCCGATCTATCAACTCTCCCCGGCAGCGGCGGCCGTGCAGCGCCCCGGCCATCATGTAGCAGACGACACGCTCGACTCATGTCTCCCCTGCCCCGTCCTCTCGAATAAGATACCCATCGTATTCCCTTCGATTCATCAGAGCGAACAACAAATTCCATGCTTTACCGTCCACCCGCTCGGAAATACCGGTAATGAAGCAGACGTGGGGGGGCGGCCCGCCTCGCTCGTCCCCGCTCCGGCCCGTCTGATGGTCAACGCACTCCGTCAGTTGGCCGAAGCGAAAGACACAACCGGCCTACCAGCCACGTACGAGGCCACACACCACGGGCCGTGGCTCCGGAACCCTGCCTTCTTTGCGGAGATCGGCTTCGATCTGACGAAAGGACCGCCGACGGAAGCGGTCGAAGTGCTTGCGCGGACCCTGTTGACCTTGAATGAAAACTCCGAGGATCGGGTCGTGGTGGGTGTCGGGGGCGGACATTACGTGCCGCACTTTACCGATTTGGCGCTACGACGACAGTGGGCGTTTGGCCATCTCATTTCGCGGCATGCCTTAGAGACGCTCGATTCGACGGTGGCGCGTCAAGCCATCGACCAAACGCCCGCGTGCGAGGGCGTGTTGTTTGCCCGAGCCGAGGACAGTCGGTCGCCGATGTGGCAGGGCGTCGGAGCTCGACTCCGGGACCAGGATGCCCCCCGGCGCGGCTAGCGCTTGGCGACGTCCTTCTTCTGGAACATGATGGCGCCCGACCGGTACACCGCCTTGCCCAGCTTCAAGTTTTGAACCGAAGCGAGGCTGGGAGTCCGTTCGGCGATCATGAGGCTCTCGACGATCTGACGGAAGAGCGCACTCTGGTTGATTTCGGGGTGACGTTCTAGGAAGGCTTCTTCCTCCGGCGTGATCGTGATGTTCTTGCGTAACATCGCCTCCACCGGCGTCGTCCCCTTTCCCCTGGGCCGCATGCGGCCCCATGACAATGGGGGCGTATTTATGCGTATTGCTTTGAAATTGCGACGGCTTCCGGTACCTCCTGGGAGGAAAAAGTGAGATTCCCCAGGTTGGGTCGCTACCCAGCCCCCCTGGAGCCCCGCGGCGGCCCCTCCAATCTTGGGGCAGCGGCCCCGGATCGTCCTTATCGCGATGTCCCAAGCGGGCCGGCGAGTACCGAGATCGCGTGAGATCCGTCGAGCCCAATCCGCGCCGCCTCTTCGAGGTCGCGCGCCCTGAGCGCTCGCAGCTGCGCTGGCCAGTTTCGATAGAAGTCGTCCGGTAGATGGTGATAGGCCACATCGACGGCCAATTCGTGAGCCCCGCTGGTCGTCTCAAGCGCAAGGGGGATCTCCCCAATGGCGCTTTCTCGAATTCGGTTCAATTCCGACGCGGAAACGGGGGCCTGGGAAAGCGATCGAATCTCTTGTTGCATCAGGCGAATCACCCTTTTCCATCGGTCCTTGCCGGTCCCGGCGCGGGCGACCCAGTAGCCGCCCCAACGCATCGCCTCGACTTCGCTCGAGGCATGGTACGCCAGTCCGTGCCGTTCCCGGACTCGTTGGAACAAGCGCGAGAGGAGAGGCCTGCCCCCCAGGACCTCATTGGCCAAGAACAGGGCGAGATAGTGTGGGTCGGCCCGGGAGAGCGACACGCCGCCGATTCGGACCTCCACCTGGCTCCGATCGGCCATTGCGACCATTCGAGTCTCAGGAGCGGTCGCGACCGGAGGGAGGGAGGGCCTCCGAGGCGGCGAGGAATCGAACGACTTGAACAGCTTCTGAAGAACCGGTCGAAGTCGAACGAGAGACGTTGGAATCGTGACGACCAGAAGCGCGCCCTCCGAGGTGAAGTGTTCGCGATGAAAGCGAGTCACGTTGGCGCGTCCGATGCGGGAGATCGTTCGGCGTGTGCCGAGACCTGACTCCCGATACGGGTGGCCCTTTGGAAAGAGAGTTTCTAACAGAACTCGTTCGGCGCGGTGACCCGGCTGCGTAAGTTCGCGGAGCTGGTGCTCGAGGATCTGACGACGGACGCGATCCAAGTCCTCGTTCTCGAACCTCGGTCGCATGACGACCTCGGCGAAGATTGCAAGCAGCCGTTCCCATTCCTGCGCCGGTCCCCAGATGGAAACCTCCGTAGACTCGGCAGCGGCGTCGTGTTGCAGCGTCGCGCCATAGCGATCCAACAATCGGGCGAGCTCGACCCGATCATACGGCCCCGCCGCACTCGTCACTAGTGCACTCGTCAAGACAGCGGCTCCCGCTGCTCCCGAAGGGTCGTACGACCAACCCGCGGGAGCCACATAAGTGGCCGAAAAGCTGGCCGTTCCGGGTGGGCTTGGTTGGCGAATCAGTTCGATCCCGTTGATTGGTTCTCCTCGCTCGAGCGCGAGCGGGTCAGAAGTGCTAGCCACCGGCCTGACTCCTGTCCGGCTCGTAGGTCACGACGCGGCAAGCATCCGGGCGGAAGAGTTCCTTGGCCCGCCCCTGGATCTGCCGAGCCGAAAGATGGAGAAGTTGTCCGAGGAGGCGCTGTTCCTGCCGCTCCGAACCGAGGACGGCAAAGTATCCCAATCGGAAACCGGCTCGCGTCGCGCCCTCGTAGGCGAGTGCGGCCCCGCGCCGGATCTTGGCCTTTGCGTCCTCCAGTTCCGTTCGGTTGGGGCCGGTCGCCTTCAGTCGGGCGATCGTTTTGTCGATGGCCGCTTCCAGGCGCTCGACCTTGATCCCATCGGCGGCCTGCGTCTGAATCGTGAAAAGGCTGGGGTAGAGCCGAGGGCGCCATTCGCTGGTCGCCCGAACCGCGAGCCCGGTGTCCACGAGGGCGCGGTACAGTCGGGAAGAAGGATGTTCCGCGGACCGGCCCCAACCTCCGCCCGCCGAGAACATCCGGCTTTCGCCGCCGAGCAGTACGTCGAGCAGCATCGTGGCGGGAGTATGAGGATCGTCGACGGCCGGGGCGTGCCATCCCATCTGTAGATACGGAGTAGTCCCCGGGCCGTGGAGCGCGGCGCGTCGCTCCCCGGTCGCCGGAGGCTCCCGCTCGAGCACCGTAGCCTCGTCGCCCCCGCTCGGCAGGCCGGAGAACCGCTGCCGGATGTCGCGCCGCGTGTCGGGGGCGTTGAATCCCCCGGTCACGACAAGGATCGCGTTCCGCGTTCCATAGAACCGGTGGTAGTACGAACGCAATTCCTCGGGCGTCAGGCGCGCGATATCGTCTCGCCGGCCGAGTGCGTCCCACCGGTATGGATGAATGCGAAAAGCGAGTTGGTAGAGCTCCTCTTCGACGCGAAACTCCGGCCAATTTTCATTCCCTTCCCGCTCGGAGTAGATGACCGTGCGTTCGCGTTCGACTTCGACGTCGGAAATCAGCGCCCGCGTCATTCGATCGGCCTCAATGTCCAACGGTATCGACAGATGCTCCCGGGGGACGGTGGTGAAATACGCCGTGAAGTCGGCGTCCGTGAACGCGTTCAACGTTCCACCGACGGAGATGACCGCGCGGTCCGTCTCGCCTTTCGCGTACTTGGGGGAACCTTGGAAGAGCATGTGCTCCACCCAATGGGAAGCGCCCGTGATCCCCGGCCATTCGTTCTTACTGCCGACTCGGTACCAGACCCATACGCTCGCCGTCGGGCTGTCTGCGTCCGGCGCCAGTAAGACGCGAAGTCCATTCGAAAGCGAAAACCCGGTGACCGCGGGTCGATTTACCGAGGCCGAAACCATCGTCGGGAAGCAGCCGGGGCCGCTTATAATGACCGGCTTACCCTCACCGCCCCCGTATCATCCCCGGCGCAACCGTTAAGCGAGCCCCCCCACCATCCGACCGCGTGCACCCGCTTCTCCGACTGATACGTGTGGGGAACGTGGCGGTCTCCCTCGCCGGCACTGTGGTAGGCGGCCTTGCCGCGGTCGGGGGCGGCGTGGCGCATTCGACCGAATTTTATACGCTACTCCTTCTTGCCGCCCTCTCGACCGGTTTCGTAACCGCCGGGGGGAACGTCCTCAACGACCTCCTCGATGCGGAGACCGACCGAGTCAACCATCCCGATCGGCCGTTGGTGACCGGTGCGATCTCCCGCTCCGGCGGTCGCGCGCTCGGCATCTCAATGTTCGTGGCGGGGGTCGTTGTGGCGATTCCGGTCGTCCTCCGAGAGCCGCTGGTCGGACTCCTGCTCGCGCTCGCGATCGGGTCGTTGCTCGGC
This sequence comes from Thermoplasmata archaeon, assembly GCA_049300255.1. Taxonomy (GTDB): domain Archaea; phylum Thermoplasmatota; class Thermoplasmata; order Lutacidiplasmatales; family UBA184; genus Lutacidiplasma. The sequence continues at coordinate 59,351 of JBAQJJ010000014.1, read as the reverse complement.
TACGAGTTCCGATTGAAGGCCCATGGTTTCGCCGGCAATCTGGTCGTCGCCTTCTTGACCGGGCTTGTTTTCCTCTACGGGGGCGCCGCAGCGGCCAACGCGATCATAGTCGCCCCGTTCGCCGCCATGGCGTTCCTCGCGACCTTGAGTCGCGAAGTGATCAAGGACATGGAGGATGCGAGGGGAGATACCGATCGGCGAACGCTTCCGCAAACCCGCGGGTTCGAATTCGCCACCGGACTGGCGCGAGGGGCGGTGGGATTTGCGATCATCCTCAGCTTCCTGCCGCTGGTATGGTTTGTGCGCCCGGGTTCCGCCGCCGGGATTATGTATATCGTTCTGGTCCTCGCCGCCGATGCGCTTTTTGCCATTTCCGTGGCGCAGCTTCCCAAGCGGCTGCATTGGGAGCAGTCCGTGAGCAAGATCGCGATGAGCGTCGCACTGCTCGCGTTCTTGGCGGTGGCGTTCCGGTGATCTAAGGAACTGCGATGGGACGAGTGGAAGAGTACCTGGCACGCGAGCTCCTTCATGGGCCTCTCCATTTCACCTTGATCGACCCGGATAAGTCGCCGGGAGATCGCGCCGCCGAGATCGCGCGGGCGGCCGTGGGGCTTGGATCTCACGCGATTCTGTTGGGAGGTTCTACCGGAATTTCTCGCGAGAAGATGGGCGCCGCGGCCGCGGCCGTCAAAGCTCAAGTCTCCGTCCCGACGATCATCTTCCCGGAAGGGCCGGGTTCCCTTGCGGCGGAAGCCGATGCGGTTCTGTTCATGAGCTTACTGAATTCGCGCCGGCTCGATCTGGTCATCCGCACGCACGCGCGCGCAGCGCTCCCGATCCGGTCGATGCAACTCGAACCGATCCCGATGGGGTACTTGGTAATCGCCCCGGGAATGCGCGTGGGCGAGGTCGGAGAAGTCGATGTCGTTCCCCGCGACAACCCGAAGCAGGCGCAGGGCTATGCGCTGGCCGCCGAATACCTTGGAATGCGCTTCGTCTACTTGGAAGCCGGATCGGGTGCTCCCGCTCCCGTCCCTGCCGATATGGTCCGTGCGGTGCGTTCAGTGCTCCGGATACCCCTGATCGTGGGGGGTGGCATTCGAACGGGGGCCGACGCCCAAGCCCTACTCGGGGCCGGCGCCCAGGTCCTTGTTACGGGTACCGTGACCGAAGAAGAAGGAGTCGGCGAAGCGTTCCAAGGAATACTCCGCGAGGTGAGTCGCGCTCGTGGCCGGTGAAAGCCAGCCGGCCAGCTCCGGTCCGCCCCGGCCTGACCGGGCGCATTTCGTACTTCGCGCCCCGACGCCGCTGCTCTCGGTCGCCTACATCGCCGCGGTCAGCGCCGGGCTCGCCCTCCTGGTCTGGTACCCCGCAACCGGCGCGAGTCTTGTTCTGGCAGGATTTTTGGGCGTGTTCCTGCTGCCCGCGCTGATCGCCGGCGGTCTTACACCCCCGCTCGCCCGTGCGCTCGGGGGTCGTTTCGAGCTACATCGAAGTCTGCTCCTCGCCCTATCTAGCCTGCTGGTGGTTCTCCCCGTCGTCGTGGTGTGGCGCCTCGTCGAGGTCTTTTTTCCCTCGATTGCCCCCACCATCGTAGCGATCCTGCTCTTCCTCCAGGGGCCTATCTTCTGGTTCCGTCACATGACGGTGTACGGTATTTCCCGAGCGAGTCATAGTCGAGGGCTTCCGATCTCGTTGCTCCAGCCGGTCCTTTCCGTTGCAGTCATCTTCACTCTGTATGCGCCCACGCCGCCCTTGGTGGCCGGAACGTTAGTATTCTTCCTATTGGCCTTCCTCTGCGACCTCCTCTTGTTGAGAGCGGCCGACCGACCGCTCAAGCGCGAATTCGGCGCCTCGGGGATGTCGCTTGTTCGGCCGATGCTCGAACACGTCTCGGCGCGGGATCCTAAGGCGACCGCTGCCCTGGAAGGCTTCTTCGATCGCGGCGCCGTACCGACCGAGGTTCGGGTCTCGCTCGTTTCATTCGCAGCTCACGGACGCACCAAGGCGACGGTCGTGCTCCCCACGATCCATCCGGGCCCGTTCGCCGCGTTGGGCGCGAGTGATCTTCCGCGCAAGCTCGCCGAACATCTCGGACCCCGCGCGGGGACGATTTTCGTGCCGCACACGCCGTGCGACCACGATTTGGACCTCCCTACCGAGGCCGAAGTCGCGAAGGTGGCATCGACGACCTCCGGACTGTTCGATAGCGCCGGCACGACAGCGAGCGACCGCGCGAGTCCCTCGGTCTTGCCGTATGCCGGGAGTTTCGCTCGCGCTCAGATCCTCGGGGATGTCACTCTCGTGGTGGTGACCCAGGCCCCGGCGCCCACCGACGATATTGCCTTCTCCGTCGCCGACCGGATCTATCGGGAGCTCGGTGGAAGCGGCGCACATGTGCTCGCCTTGATCGACGCCCATAATTCCTACGAGGAGGGAAAGGGGGACGTCAGCTTCGGTTCGCCGACCGCCGAAAAGTTGGTGGTCGATGTGAAGGCGGCCGTCACCGCAGCCGAGCAGGCGGTTCGACCCGGGCCCATCGAGATCGGCGTCGCCGCGCGGAAGGGATACTCGATCGGGCGGCAAGGGATTGGTCCGGAGGGGATGCGCGCCCTCGTAATCCGAACGGCGGGAACGACCTCGGCCTATGTCCTGATCGACGGGAACAATCTCGTGCTCGGCGTTCGATCGCAGCTCTTGCGGGCGCTCGAGGCCGTCGTGGACGTGGCCGAGGTGATGACCACCGATAATCACGTCGTCCACGAGGTTGATGGAGGGATCAATCCGGTTGGCGAGCGGATCCCGACGGCCGAGCTCGCCTCGGAGGTCCGAGCCGTGGTTACCGAAGCACTCCAGGATCTCGAGGCGGTGGAAGTGCGTGCCGGGACGGAAGAGATTCCGGATGTTCGCACGCTCGGTCCGGGCTACACCGCTCGCCTTTTGACCTCGTTGGGAGACACTCGTTCCATGTTCACTAACGCGCTGCTGACGACGTTCTTGCTGCTGATCGCCAGTTCCGCGATCGTCCTCGTCGCGCTGCGGTGAAGGGTGGAATGGTGGCGGACGTTGCGGGAACGCCCCCGGCCGACGCCGCCCAGTTGCTTGGCGATCCCGCCGGCCTTCGCCTCTTGACGAGTCTGGTGTCTATCGCTCCGACCAATCTGGAAGATCCGATCCACGGCCGCTGGGAAAAACCGCATTATGTGCGGGCCGCCGATCAGATCGTCCGGACGGCGCGTGGATTCGGCTTAGCGACGCGCGTGTTCGACCCCTTGACCGAGGGGGAACTCGAGCACGAACTCCATGGTATTCCGCGACCTAACGTCATTGTCGACCTCGACCGCGGCGCATCGGTGACGGTCCTGATCCTGGCGCACTACGATGTGGTACCCGTTCCCGCGGAGCAATTGGCCCGATGGAAGAGTCCGCCGCATACGCTGACGTTTCGGTCGGACGGACGTCTCTACGGGCGGGGGGCCAACGACGATCTCGGGAGCGGGGTCGTAAGTTCCCTGATGGCAATGCGTCGTCTTGCGGAGGAACCGAATCTTGGCCGGAACGTACGCTTGCTGGCGTGCTGCGACGAGGAGACCGGCGGCGAGGGGGGGATCGAATCGCTTCTCGCCCACGATGCGACGCTCCCCAATGACAGCCCGGATCGATTCATCCGAGGCGAGGTGGCCCTAATCCCCGATGGAAGCCCCCATGCGACCGCGGCGTCCTCGGGCGTGGTGTTCCTCGATGCCGGCTTCGATGCCCCGGTCCCTCTCTCGAACGTCGTCGAATATGGCACCTTCCTGATCGGCCTTCACGAAGTGGCGCGCACGTGGCGGTCGATCTATCCTTCGCCCGACTGGCCCGATTTCCTCGCCCCCGAACCGATCATCACAGGTCGGGCTACGCTAACGCGTTTCGATATCGCGGCTACCCCGGACTCGTCGGGGCGAACGCGATTGGTTCGAGCCCATGCCGAGACCGAGGCGGCGAACCAGATTCCTGAGTCGGTAACACTCATCTGGGAAGGCGCGGGACCGGCCATAGCCCAATTGACGTCCCGACTCACCGAACTCGCGAAGCCTCCATTCCGGCTCGGGCCCGTCCAAGCGACGGCGCTCGAGAGTCCCGCCAAGGATCGTGCCATCCAGGTCGTGGGTCGAAGCGCCCACGGGGGATACCCCCACGCGAGCTTCAACCCGGTCCCGGAGACCCTGCGCCTTCTCCAAGCGGCGATCGACCGACAGTGGGTCGATGGCACAACGTCCGTCACCGGCACGTTCTCGATCGACCTAAGGTTGATCCCGGAAATGCCCCTCGACTCAGCGGTTCCATCCATCCTGGACCGGGTCCGGGAGTGGAGTGCCCTCCATTCGCTTCACGCAACGATCGCGGCTCCAACCGGGCGCGCCCGTGCCGGGTATGCTCTGCCCGTTGACCATCCGGCGATCGTCAAGTTGGACCGGATTCTGCGCAAGCGGTTGGGAGTGGCGGGGATCTTCGGAGAATACGGCGGGACGGACGCGAGCTCGCTGCAGGGAGTCCACACTCCACGAGGGGACGCGCTTCCGGCGCTCGTCTTCGGGAGCATGGACCGCTCGTCGAATATTCACGGAGCCGAGGAGAGTGTCGACCCTCGCATGATCCAGCAGACGGCCGAAACGATCCGAGAGTTCATTCTCGCCCCGTAGCGGAGCGCGTCGTGCTGTCGATCAACCCTCACGTGCTCATCCCGGTCACCGTACTCTGGGTGCTCTTGCCGGCCTACGTCGCGAACGCCTGCGCGACGCTTCCGAAGGGCCGTGGACCCCCGATGGACTTCGGCCGCCTTTGGCCGGGCGACGGCCGGAGGATCCTTGGGCCATCCAAGACGTGGTCCGGGCTGCTCTCCGGTACGTTGATCGGCGGGCTCGTCGCGCTCTTGCAGGCGTACCTCTGGCTCCATCTTCTGCAGCCGAACGATATCGCGATCGTCCCTTCCTATGGAGCGAGCCTCCTCGATGCGATTCCCGTGGTCCTGCTCTTGACCCTCGGCGCTTTGTTAGGAGATGCCCTTGGCTCGTTTGTCAAGCGCCGCTTGAACCGACCTAGCGGGGCGCGCACGTTGCTGCTCGATCAACTCCCCTTCGTCCTGCTTCCGATCGGGATCGGATGGTTCGCGTATCCGAGCATTTTCGTCACCGCGTTTGACTCGCTGGAAGCCATCTTATGGCTCCTGTTCTTCACGCTGGTTCTCCACGTCTTCTTCAATTGGATCGGGTACAAGGCGGGGTGGAAGAAAGTGCCATGGTGAGCAACGCTACGCCCGACAACGCTGGGGAAATCAGAACCCTGGCCCATCTGCTCCTCCAATCCGGGGCGGTGCAGTTCGGGTCCTTCACGCTCGCCTCGGGAAAGCATTCCGACTTCTACATCGATGTCAAGCGAGCCTGGACGAATCCGCAGTACCTCGCTGCGATCGCGGAGTCCTTTGCAGGTCGGGTCGGGACCGTCGATCGACTGGCCGGCATGGAATTGGGCGCGGTGCCGCTGGTCGTAGCGACCGCGCTTCGCACGGGTCACTCCTATGTGATCATTCGAAAGGCGGCCAAGGATCACGGGACTCGGCAACGCTACGAAGGGGAGATCCCGGCCGGGGGCAAGGTGTTGCTGATCGAGGACGTGTCGACGACGGGCGGTTCGGCCGAGGCTTCGATCGAGATCCTGCGAAGCGCGGGAGCTGTGGTCGACCGCGCCTTGGTCGTCCTCGATCGGGAAGAGGGCGCGACGGAGCGCCTGCGGGCGCTGGGAGTCCGGCTCGAACCGTTGATCACCTTGACCCAGCTGAGGGGAGCCTCGGCGTGAGCGGAGTCGTCCAATCGGATGCGACGATCCGCGTCCTCGATCCGGCCGACGCCGGCACGGTCTACGGACGCGGATACTTCGGAACGTTGGAGGGCGGTGGACGCCTTTCGCTCGACCGATTCGAATCCGTCTATCTGACCGAAATGCACCGTATCGACGTCGCCGAAGTGGATGGTTCATCGATCGATTGGCCCGAACTGTTCCGCCGCGCGAACCGAGTCGAGCCCGGATTTGGGATACGGTACCTGGTCTACCGAGACCTGCGTCAGCGCGGGTACGTCGTACGAGCGAGCGCTCCCCCGGTAGCGTTCTCCGTGCTGCCGCGCGGTGGAATCCTCCACAAGACGCCCTCGCGGTTTTGGGTCGAGCCCTACTCGGAACGGGTGCCCTTCGACCTTGCCCGACTGTTCGAACTGGCCGAGCGCGCGCAGTCGGCCAAGAAGACGCTACTCTTGGCGCTGGTCGACGAGGAGTCGGATCTGACGTACTACCGGGTGAAACGACCCATGCCCACGGGAGCGCTACCGCCCAAGCGCCTCGCCCACCCGGTCGTCGGTTGGCTCTCGGAGGATCGCCTCGTAGTCTTCGATCCGATCGGGGTCGAAGAATTGGGCAAGGGGGTGGCCTATGGAAGCCGCGTCGGGGACCGGCTCGAGCTCAGCTTGATCGAAGCGGCGTACTTGGTGGAAACGCATCAGGTCGAGCTGAAGGATGCTCGGACCCGTCGCGCGATCTCACTCGCGGGACTCGTCCGGCGCGCGCGTCGGATCGATCCGCTTTTCTTCGAACGGCTGACCGCCTATCGGGCGCTCCGCGAACGACATCTCGTTGTCAAAACGGGATTCAAGTACGGAGCCCACTTTCGCGCCTATCCGCGCGCTCCGGAGCACGCTCACGCGCGGTACCTGGTCCAGGCCGTTCCGGATTCTCATGTGGCCGCCTGGCCGGAGATCGCCGGGGGCGTCCGAGTCGCCCAGGGCGTGCGCAAGGAGTTTCTGGTCGCCAGCGTCTCGGCGTCGGCGGTCGTCCGATACCTGTCGTTGGAACGGATCCGTCCTTAGGAAGCGGTGCGCCGTCGGCGCGCGTGCCGCCCGGCCGTCTGCACAAGGAGCTGCTGAAGGAGCTGGTCGTGCTTCCGTTCGTCCGATTCCATGCTATCGTACAGAATGCGCATTACGCCTCCCAGATCGTTCGCAATGTTGCCCTCCTGCTGAGCCTCGGCCGCGTGCTCGCGCTCGATCAAGCGTTCCACGTCCTGACGCGAGATCCCGGTGGGCACGCTGGACGAAATGCCGCGGTCCAGATACGCAGCCAACGAGGCGACGATCTCCGCATGTCGAAGGCTATCGGAGGCGATCTGGCGGAACAGGGCTCGGGTCAGCTCGTCCCGCGATTTCTGGGCGAGCCGCATGCACTCGGCTACTGCACTTTGTTCCCCGGCGATCCGATTCTTCAGCCACCGGGGGATCGATCGGTCCCGCGGGCCCTGGGCTCCAATCGCCGTGATTTCTCCCCGTCGGATCCCGCGTGGCCCGAAGAGCGCGACCAGCCGGAGCGCTCCCTCCAGGAGGGCCGTCGTCGAATCGACGGAGGGGGGAACTTCCATCAATCGCTGGGCGGTCAATCGAGCGATCCGGCGCGCCCGTTCGTTGTCCAGATAGCGCGCGAGCGTGGAGCCCAATCGCTTGCCGGAGAGATACTGGGAAACCGAGGACGGCACAATGCCGAGTCGCTCGGCAGCGTGGCGTTCCGGGAGCCCGAAACTTTCGACCATTTCCCGGGCGACCAGGGCCTGGGCGACTTGCACCCAATTCACCGGGGAACGCGTCGGAGAACTCTCCCGCTCGGAGACGGAGATTCCTTGGGAGCGACGGGGCCGTCCCTGGGCGCTCATAGCGCGTTGACCGCGAACCCGATGAGGAAGCCGATCAGTACGCCGAAGTACACCAGCCGATTCCGACGGTAGCTCGCTTCCGGTGTCTCGGCCGGGCGGAAGGCGACTTTAATCATCGGTAGGATCACGTACGCGATCGCGCCAATCGCGAGCGCATCGAAGAGCAGATCCAGGAGCGATGAATTGTAGAAGTAGCCAATGGCCCCGCCCACGATCGTGGGCAGGCCGCCGATCAGGAATAGTCCCGTCAACAAACCGAGATTCCGCCGCTCGCTCGTCCCCAGGAAGGGCGAGGCGATCGGAAAACCTTCTGTTACGTTCTGGAGAAAGAAGCCGACGAAGATGACCGACAGGAGGCCGAGGGCGCCCAACGTCCAATTGTAGCCAAAGACGAGTCCCTCGGTGAGATTCTGGAACCCGATTCCCAACGCGATGATCAGCGCGGTAAAGCGCGGCTTGGCCTCGACGTATCGGCCGGGTCGGTGGTCGACGAAGTAGAGGACAAGGTAGGCCGCGGTAAAGGCGGCGCCGAAGACGAACGCCGCCCGGGGATCGGCCAGATAGCCCCCGTTCGAGGAGGTGTACAGTACGGTGGTCGCGTCCGAGAAGACGTCGGCCAGCAGAAAGATCAGAATACCGATCGCGATCGCGTTCAGCACGACCGCGGCGCGTCCTTGCGCCCGGCGGCTGTACACCACCGGCAGGGACAGGAAGATGGAGAGCCCCATGATCGCGGTCAGCGCCAGGAACACGGCGAAGTCGCTCATGCGAACGAGAGGAGACAGGAAACCGGTCGTTCTTAAACGCTTCCCGTGTGACGCCCTCCCACTCGGCGTTCACAATGTGAACGCCGACTGCCTGGGCGGGCCGAGTTACGAATTGGGTCCGAGCACCGAAGCTAGTCCGCGGATGAAGCGTTCGATGCGGCGCACCCCGGCTCCGTCGACGAGCTGCTCTTCCAGCGCGCTTCCGACGATGACGCCGTCCGCTCCGCTGCGGAGCGCCGCACGAACATCGTCCGGTGTCCGAACCCCGAATCCGACCATAACCGGTAGGTCCGGTCGCGTCAGGTGCGCGCGCGCCACCAAGGGTTTTAGATCGATCACTTCGGAGCGCCCGGAGAGCCCCGTAGTGCCGTATCGCGACACGAGATAGAGAAATCCTTCGGAAGAGCGGGCGAGCTTTTGCACGCGAAGTCCGGCGCTACCGGGGGCGGCAAGCAGCACCAGGGCGAGTCCGACGGACTCCGCGGCGGCGCTCCAGCTCGGCGCCTCTTCGAGCGATAAATCCGGTACGATTATGGCTGAGGCGCCGGCCAAACGCAGCTGACGGAGGGCTCGGACCATCCCACGGGAGTACACGGGGTTCGCATAGGTCATGACCGCGGTGGGTAGAATGGAGGAGGCGAGTCGGCAGGCCGCCAGCAGGTCGCTCCACGTCGTTCCGTGTTCGAGGGCGAGGGTAGCGGCGGATTGGAGCACCGGACCATCCGCGATTGGGTCCGAGAACGGAAATCCGAGCTCGAGACCGGCGGCGCCCCCGTCCCGAAGGGCCCGCACGATCGAACCGAGCCGATCGCGTCGGCGGCGGTCCACCATGATGTACGGGAGTACAGCGGGGAGGTGGGCGCGTTGGCGTCGTGCCAGCGCCTCAGTGAGCGGCAGTTCCACGCTCGACCACCTCTAGGTCCTTGTCGCCTCGACCCGACAGGGTTACGACGATATGTTCGCGCGACGACCTTCGACCCGCTTCGCGCACCGCGGCGTAGATCGCGTGGGCGGGTTCGAGGGCCGGGAGGATCCCTTCGTCCTCCGCGAGCCAATGAAAGGCCCGCATCGCGTCGCGATCGTGTACGGCGCTGTAGCGGACTCGACCAGAATCGCGCAGAAACGCATGTTCTGGCCCGACGCCCGCATAATCGAGTCCGGCGGAGATGCTCTCGGTTGCGGCGACTTGCCCTTCTCGGTCCTGAAGCACGTAGGTCAACGCACCATGAAGGATTCCCGGGCGACCTCGAGAGAGCGACGCCGCCCCCGTGGCGTGACCCGACGGGCCCGCGGCCTCGACTCCCCAAAGTTCGACTGGGGATCGCAAGAGGGGATAGAACGTTCCGATCGCGTTACTCCCGCCCCCCACGCACGCGATCGCCAAATGAGGGAGTCGTCCGAACGCACGTCGAGATTGGGTGCGGATTTCGCGACCGATCACGCATTGAAATTCGCGCACGAGCGTGGGATAGGGATGCGGACCGACCGCGGAGCCGAGCAAGTAGTGAGTGGTGCGGACGCTCCGGATCCAATCGCGCAGCGCCTCATTGATTGCGTCCTTCAAGGTGCGAGACCCTGAATTGACCGGATGTACCTCCGCCCCCAAGAGCCGCATGCGGAGGACGTTCGGACGTTGACGTTCCATGTCCTTGGTCCCCATGTACACTTCCGTCTGAAGCCCCAGCGCCGCCCCCACCATCGCCGTCGCCACGCCATGTTGACCGGCGCCGGTTTCGGCGATCAGGCGGCGCTTCCCCATCCGTCGAGCGAGGAGAGCCTGTCCAAGCGCGTTGTTGAATTTGTGCGCGCCCCCATGGAGAAGGTCCTCGCGCTTGAGCCAGAGCTGGGCACCCCGCGCGCGGCGGGTGAGGTTCTCCGCGTGGTACAGCGGAGTCGGGCGTCCTCCGAGGGTCCGTGACTTTTCTTCGAGCTCTCGGCGAAATCGGGGATCGCGGCGGGCGGATCGCCACGCCTCGTCCAGTTCGTCCAAGGCGGGGACGAGCGTCTCCGGAACATAGGCGCCGCCGTAGCGGCCGAACCGCCTAGGCATGCGCTTGCTCGAACTCCGTGATCACATCGACGAAGGCCTTCATCTTCGCGACGTCTTTCACACCCGGAGCGGATTCAACGCTCGTGGAAACGTCGACGCCCCACGGACGCACCATCGCGAGCGCCTCTACCACGTTTTCCGCGGTCAATCCGCCGGCGAGGACGAACTTTCTTCCCGGCTGCGAATCCACGATCTTGGCGCACATCTCCCAATCGGCACGCGTGCCACTCCCCCCTGGAAGAGGCTGGCCCGCCGCGTCGAGATGCAATCGAGGATAATCCTCCGCCGGCGGAATCGTTGGCTCGGGGCCTCCGCTGCCCGCCGCGGGGACCGGGAGCGAAGGGACGAGGTGGTGAATCTCAAGAAACTCCAACCCGGCGGGAATCGCACCGTACACCTGAATTCGGTCCAAGCCCACTTCGTCGAACAATTGGTGGATCAACTCGGTCGTTGGATCGACAACGACGCCCCATACCTCCGCTTCCGCCGGTACCTTGTCCACCAGCTGGGTCGCCTCCTCGGGAGTCACGTTACGCGGCGATCCGGGCACGTTGATGACAAACCCAGCAGCACCCCCCTCTGGGATCGCATCAAAAGTCGCCGGATCCTTCAAGCCGCAAAATTTTACGAACGTCTTCACGGGGTCCTCCCAGACATCGGGCGGTAAAGAGTTCGCAGGAAGGCGGCCGGGTCCGGGGCTCGCGCCACGGCGGACCCGACCAACAGTCCGTCCGCGCCGGCCCGCCAAAATTGAGCGGCGTCCGTGGGGCTTTGCACCCCCGACAGGCCGAGGAGTGGTCGGAGAGCCGCCGCCGCCTCCATCGTCGCGAGCGCTGTGGCCGGCTTGAGTTCTAAGGTGTCGAGGTCGCGCACGTTTACCCCGCACACCTCCGGTCTTACTCGCGACGCGAGTGCGAGCTCCGATTTCGAGTGGACTTCGAGCAGCACCTCGAGGCCTCGCGCCCGCGCCTCCTCCGCAAGTTCCACGAGTGAGAAACGGCCCAACTGCTCTTGTTCCAGCCGCGCGATGAGAAGGACGGCCGAAGCGCCGGCACGACGGGCGGCGTCGAGCTGGATCGGGTCGATGACGAAGTCCTTGAACAGGACGGGGCGGTGCGTGCACGCCACCAGATCCGCCACCTGTTGGGGAGAGCCGAGGAAGCGAGGCCCGGTTGCGAGACACGAAAAAGCGGCCGGCTCCGCAGGTTCGACGGAGTTTACAAAATCGGAGATGGATCGGTGCGGAAGAATCGGATCCGCCGCGCCGGGCGAAACCCGCTTGTGCTCGACGACGAGGGCTCCTTTCGACCGGTGGGCTTCGATTGCGGCTCGAAAACTGGGTGGTGGTTGCCCCGGGTCCTTTGGCAGTCCTGCGAGATAGGTCGGACTTCGGATCGCCAGCGATATCTCGGCCGAGACCTCCGCAAGGAACGTCACGAATCCTCCCTCTTCCATTCCCCGCGATTGGCGAGCGCCTGAAGCGCGTGCAGACGCTCCTCCGCCGCGCCCGAATCCAGGGCAGTTCGCGCCTGGTCGACGCCCGCGGCGAGGCTGCTGGCTCGGCCCGTCACCCATAGTGCGGCTCCGCTCGTGAGCAGAATCGCGCCTCGTCGCGCGCCTCCCCCCCCAGCTAAGATTCGCTCGGTATCGTCCGCGGCACGTTGCGGCTCGAGCGGTCCCCACGCGCCCCGCCGCTCGTCTCCTTCGAGGAAACGCGCGGGATCGACTGTGATTCTTCGTTTGCGTGGACCCACCCAGGCGTATCCCCTGGTTCGACGCGCGGGTGAAAACTCGTCGGCATGCTCCTCGGAGGATAGGGCCAGGCCCCGCCGGACCCCCAGCTTCGGCAGAATCTCGGCGACGCGCTCGGCGATGCCGAGGTCGCCTAGCCCAACGACCTGATAGGGAACTCCCGCCGGGTTCACGAGAGGACCGAGCAGATTGAACACCGTCGGGATTCCCAACGTCTTGCGTGCATGTGCGACGGCCCGCGTCGCAGGGTGGAAGAGGGGGGCGTGGAGGAACGCGAGCCGGTAACGTCGAAAACTCGCGCGCGCGAACGAGGTGGAGCTTGTGATCGGAAGGCCGAGTGCCTCGAGGAGATCCGAAGACCCGCACGGTCCTCGAGCGCTCCGGTTTCCGTGCTTGATAACCGGCTGGCCCGCACCCGCGACCACGAAAGCGCTGACGGTCGATATGTTGAAGGATGGGTGGGGCGCCCCTCCTGAGCCGCAGAGGTCGACCGCCCGCTCTCGACCGGGGACCACAAAGGGCACCGCCCGCCGGCGCATGGCTCGTGCCATCGCGACCGATTCGTCCGCGAGCAGCACTCGGCCGTTCCAAGCTACTAGGAGGGCCGTCCGCTCGGCATCGTCCGTCTCGGAGCCCATCAACACCGCGAAGACGTGTTCGACCTCAGTCGGGGACAGGGGCTTCTGGATGGCCAGGCGTTGAAGCATCGGGCCGATCATCGTCGCCCTTCGTTGACGAAGTTCTCGAGGATCCGAGGGCCGACGCGTGTGAGATACGACTCCGGGTGGAATTGCACTCCGAAGGTTGGATCGTCGCGATGTTGTACCGCCATGGCGAGCCCATCCCGGCCACAGGCCGTAAGTCGGAGTTCAGAGGGAAGCGACGGTCCGTCGATGACCAGTGAGTGATATCGAGCCGCTGGGAAGGGGGATGGAACATCGTGGAAGAGGCGGCCCCCATCGTGCAGCACCTCGGCGACTTCGCCGTGGACCGGTTCTGGCGCTCGAATCACCGAGGCACCGTAGTAATCGCCGAGCAATTGGTGCCCGAGGCAGACACCGAGCATCGGCGTCCGGCCCGCATGTTCGTCCATGAACTGCCGAGCGAGTCCAGTGATCCGACGATCCGCGGGATGGCCGGGCCCGGGAGAGAAGACGATCAGGTCCGGATCGGTGCGGCGCGCTTCTCCGTACGGTGTCGTGTACCGAATACATGACACCCGTACCCCGAGCAGCTCGAACGCCTGTGCCAGGTTGTAGACAAAGGAATCTTCGTGGTCGATGAGCAGCAACTTCATGGGTCCTCTCCTCCGGCGAGGGCGGACTCCACCTGAGCCAACTTGACGAGCGTTTCGTCAAATTCGCGAGCCGGCCGGGAGCGTGCCACAATTCCCGCACCAGCGGCAGTATAGAGTCGGTTGGACGCCGCAAAGGCCGTGCGGATCGCGAGCGCCCAGCGTCCTTCACGGGCCGATTGAAATCCAATCGCGCCCCCATAGGGTCCGCGCCACGTCCGTTCCGCTCGCCGCAGGAGTTGCGTCGCCCGTATCTTGGGCGCGCCGCTCACCGTGCCCGCCGGAAAGGAGGCGCCGAGCAGCGCCAGCGCCGGCAACCCAGGTCGGAGATGGGCCCCGACACGGCTGACGAGATGTTCGAGTCGTGCGTAGCGCTCGACGCGTTCGATGGATAGCAGCCGGACCGATCCCGGTCGGGCCACTTTGCCCAGGTCATTCCGCGCCAGATCCACTAGCATCCGATGCTCGGCCAATTCCTTCCGGTCGCGCGTCAAGGGCAAGCGACGCCCTCGAGTTTGACCGATTGGTCGGGTCCCCGCGATCGGGTTGATGAAGGCTCGATCCCCGCGCGATTCCACGACCGACTCGGGGCTCGCTCCTAGAATCTCCCGGTCGCCGAATCGTAGGTAATAGAAGAACGCGTAGCGCTCCGATTGACGCAGTCGGGTAGCCGGTGAGAGAAGGTTCGTCGGTCGACGGAAGCCTCGTCGATGGCTGAGAACCACTTGGTAGGCATCCCCCTGCCGAATCGATTCAATGAGCGAGCGGACTTCAGCCTCGAAAGCACGTCGCGGTAGGGTGTCCTCGGCGGGATGCAAGCGAATCGGAGGCATTCCCGGAGCTCGCACTAGTCGGGGTGCTAACTTGGCTCGACGAAAATGCAGTTCGGGTAGAGAAACAAATTCGCCTAACGGGAACGGACTTCCCGCTGGGAATCGGCGAAGTAGTGGCTCGAACAAACCGACTGCGTCGAATCCCAGATAGCCGACTACCGCGGCGCGAGGGCCCCGCCGCAGCCACCGATCGAGGCGCGCCTCGAGGCCGGCCGCAGTATCTTTCGAGGAAACGGTCAGCCGCTCGGGTGGATCCCGGAACGAAATCGTCCGTGCGCTTCGCGATTCGCGGTCGATCACTTCTTCGAAGTAGCCCGAAACCTCCGAATCGCCGGCCGATAGGATGAAATCGGCCCACGGATCGGTCATGGACTTTTGCGTTCGACGAGGGCTTGATGGAGGGCGCGAAGGGCGCGGCGTCCTTCGCGTTGTGGGACCGCCAAGGAGAGTGCGCGCGGCGTCGCGCTGAATCCCAGAATGCGGCGGCTTACCTCCGGTGGGATCCGACTGATATCGCGTAGTACCCCGTCGCCGATAGCCGTGACAAGTGCCACGGGTTCCGGTCCGTCCACCGCGACCGCGGCCTCAGCCGTGAGTGGTGCCAAGGCCTGGCGCGCCGCCCCGCCGGAGCGTGGCTCTAACAGGAGGCATAGGAGGGCGGAAGAGGTGAACAATTGAACGAGGTTGACGCTCGCGGCCGCGAGCCGCGCGGAGATTTCCGATACGATGCCCGGGCGCTGACGGCCCCCCGGCACGCGGATCCGAAGCAACCGCAGTGGTGTGAGGAGCGTCAGCGCTCGGATTCCTCCTCGTTGCCGAGCGGGACCAATCGTGGTTACGGAATCGACGGCGTCTAAGGCGCGGACTTGGAGTAGGATCCGATTCGCCCGGGCCGGCTCGATGGTCAAGGGATGGAGTACGCGCGCTCCGAACTGGGCGAGCTCTTCGGCCTCCTCGTAGGAGAGGCGAGGAATGGCTCGGGCGGACGGCACCAAACGTGGGTCGGCGGTGAGCACGGCGGCGTTTCGTTTGATCAGTTCGACTCGGGCGGCCCCGATCAGGGCGCCAATCCCCGCGGCGGAATAGTCGGAGCCCCCGCGACCGAGGGTGGCCACGCGACCCTCCAAGCTCCGACCGAAGTAGCCCGTCACGACGGGCAGTTGGCCGCGGGAGATGATGCGCCGTAGATTCACTCGGACGGCGGGCGTCGATCGTTCAAAGAGAATGCAGGAAGCGCCGTACGCGTTATCCGTGATCAGGCCCAGATGGTCCGATTCAACCGGCACAGCGGGGAGTTGCTGCTCGCGAAGACGCGCCGACAACCAGCTGACGGCGAGGCGCTCGCCTTGACTCAGCAATCGATCCGCCAGAGGCCGGTCGCGAGGGTATGAACGTTCGACTTCCCGCAGGAGGCGTCGCAAGCGGTCGATGTGCATGCGCCCGGCCGATGGGAGGTCCGGATGCGCCGCCACGATTCGACGGAAGATCTGTTCGTGGGCCTGGCGCGCGCGAGGCCGGGCCAGTGCCGCCAAGAGCTGGTCCGTGACCCCCATCCGCGCCGAGGCCACGAGCACCACCGGACCGCCCTCCGCCCGAGCGGTTCGCACGTGACCTGCAATTCCCTCGGGATCCGAAAGCGACGCGCCCCCGAATTTCAGGACGACCGGAGCTTTGCCCGTCACTTCACCCTCCCCCCCCGGTTGAGATGGTCAGCCACCCTTGCTCGCTGGCGAGCTCCGCGTTGAGAACGGACCCACCGGCCCCCCCCCGAATGGCGTTGTGGGAGAGGAGGAAAAATCGGAGGAAGGGGGGTGTCCAACGCGGACGACCCACGACCACGGCCATGCCCCGTGCTCGCGCCGGAGTCCCGTCCCAGGCGTCGAGCCGAGGTTGCGGACGATCGTTCTCGGACCGCACCAAGATCGGCGGATGAGGCGCGGTGGGTAGATTCCGGTCGCCCAACGGATCGAAATCCTTCCACGCGCGGAGGATGTCGCGGAGCGGCGGGCGGCGCCGGGCTTCGACCGTGACGGCTTCAAGGTGACCGTCTCGAACGTCTACCCGTCCACACTGGGCGAGTAGCGGAAGCTCGAGGGGCCGCACGCGCCCATGCATGAATCGTCCGAGGAGGCGTTGGGATTCGCTCTCGATCTTTTCTTCCTCCTCCTCGATGTAGGGCACGACGTTGCCCGAAAAGTCGGCAGAATCGAGTCCGGGGATTCCCGCTCCCGACCGAGCCTGGAAGGTGGTGACGTGGACCTGCCGAGGCGCGAGAGTGCGAAGAATCGGAGCCAAAGCGAGCACGAGGCCGGTGGTGCTGCAGTTCGGATTCGCGACGAGGAATCCGCGCCCGGTGGCGCGCGAGGCCAGCAGCCCGAGATGGGTTGGATTGACCTCGGGGATCAACAGGGGAACTCGCTCGTTCATCCGATGATCGGCGGCGTTCGTGAAAACGCAGACACCCCGGCGTACGAGCTCGGACTCGATCGGTCCGGCCGTTCCGGAGGGGAGGGCGGAGAAGACAAGGTCGAATCGCTCCCGGACGATCTGCGAGACGGTACGCCGGATGATCCTCTGGGCGGACAGTTCGTCGGGGGGGGGTTCGTCCAACCGCCAGACCTCTGCGAGCGTTCGTCCCGATGATCGATCCGATCCGAGCAGGTGCGGAGGAGCGAAGATCGGATGATCTGCGAGCAATCGAGCGAAGTGCTGACCAATGTACCCACTCGCCCCCAGAATCGCACAACGGCGAAGGCGACCGCTCACTGAAGGAATCCCCCCCGCAGCAATAGTTCGACCAGCACGAGGGCGGTCACTGATTCCACGACGACCACGGCGCGCGGAACGATGCAAGGGTCGTGGCGCCCCGTAACGACGATCTCTGCGGATTCGTGCGTCGCGAGATTCACACTACGTTGCGGACGCGCGATCGACGAGGTCGGTTTCACCGCGATCCGGAACACGATCGGCATGCCGGTCGAGAGTCCCCCGAGGATCCCACCCGCATGATTCGTCGACGTCTGCACGCGACCGTCCTTCCAAATGAACGGATCGTTGTGTTCGCTTCCCCGCATCCGAGCGGCGGAGAACCCGGCTCCGAATTCGACCCCCTTCACCGCGGGAATGGCAAAGGCCGCATGCGCGATCGCGCTCTCGACCGAGTCAAAGAATGGCTCTCCGACCCCGACCGGAACTCCCATAGCCCGTGTCTCGATGATCCCTCCCAAGCTATCGCCACCCCTCCGTGCGGCTTGAATGGCGGTTTCCATCGCGGCGGCGGCGGGGGGGTCCGGGCAACCAATTTCGTTCTGGCTCGCGTCCTCCCGCAATCGCGCGAGCTCGATGTCATCGGGGACAGTCGCCTCAATGGGACCGATCGACCGCGTGAAGGAGACCACATCAATTCCTTTAGGTCCCAACAGAGACCGGCCGATGGCCCCCGCGATGACGAGTCCGACCGTCATGCGGCCGGAAAAGATTCCACCGCCGGAGAGATCGGCCTCGGGTCCGTAGCGGATGCGCGCCGGAAAGTCGGCATGTCCCGGTCGCGGGGTGTCGCGAAGGGCATCGTAAGGTGACCGCCGAACGTCTTCATTGCGCACGTGGGCTCGAAACACGTCGCCGGTCGAGCGCCCGTCGAGCTCGCCCCGGTCGATCACCAGTTGATCGGTTTCCTGACGCTTGGTGGCGAGGCGGCGCCCCACGGGGCTGCGTCGATCGAGTTCCGTTTGGATCGCGCGAGCGTCGATGGGTGTTCCCTGGGGAATCCCCTCGATTTCTACGCCCACCTCCGGACCATGACTGCTTCCGAAGAGGGTCACTCGGAAGCGGGTTCCAAAGGACATCATGAACGGCGCTCCGTCGAGCGAATGCCGAGCGTCTGCAGCACGTTCCAGAACTCCGGAAAGGACTTCCGTACCTGGCGCGAGTCCCCGATGCGGGAGGGAGCGCTGGCCGCCGAGGCCGCCACGGCGGCGCTCATGACCATGCGATGGTCTGATAGATCCGTCAGTCGGAGCGGGCGGGGTGGGAAGCGACCTTGGATGACGAGGCCGCCGGGAACATGGCGGACTGTCGCGCCCATGGCACGGGCTAGGCGCATAGTGCCGGATCGCCGGTCGGATTCTTTGTACGCAATGTGCGGAGCACCTTGCAGGCGCGAGGGCGATGGTGTTGCACTTGCCAGCACGCCAACTAGTGGGTAGAGATCCGGGGCGTCCGTCAACTCCGCCGAGAACGATCGGAGGTGCTGGCCGGCGACACGGACGGAGTCCCCGCTCCCGGTCACGCGAGCCCCCGCCGCTCGCAGTATCCGGAGAATCGCGAGATCGGCTTGCGGAAGGTCCGACGGGATCCCGTCGACGGTGACATCCCCACCCGTGATCGCCGCAGCGACCCACAAGTAGGCCGCCGAAGAAGCATCCCCGGGGACCACGAAAGCCCTTCCCGAATAACGCTGGGACCCTGCGATTCTAAACCGACGCCGAGAGCTGCGTACGATTCGTATTCGCTGCGCCCTTAGCAGCGCGAGGGTTGCTTGAATGTACGGTTCGGAAACGATAGGCCCCTCCAGGTCCAGCACCGAAGACGTCGCGAGTGTCGGCAGTGTGAGAAGTAGAGATGATACGAATTGGGAGCTCGTCGAAGCATCAAGCCGAACAGCCCCGCCACGAATCGGTCCTTCGACGCGCAAGGGAAGGAATCGCGATCCCTTGGGGCGCTCGACTCGGGCGCCGAGACCGGTGAGTGCCGTCAGTAGACCGTTCATTGGCCGGGTTGGGAGCTCACCCGTGCCGTCGAACACGACGGGCTGCGACTCTCGAGCCGCCACGGAAACGAGAAACCGCAGCGTGGTCCCCGACTCGTCGCACCGGATCCGGACTTCTCGGTGAGACCGCTCCGGGTCCTTTCCCACGCGGGTGAGTGTCCAATGATCTCGGCGCAATCGAAAATGAGCTCCGAGCGCTTGCAATCCCCGTCGGCTGGCCAAAGTGTCGTTTGAGGTAAGGGGGCGCGTGATTCGGAAAGGCCCGCCATGCAGGTACGCCGCGGTCAAGGCCCGATGGGTATACGATTTGGAAGCGGGAGCCCGAACACGACCTCGAGCGCGACCAGGATTGAGGATACGCTCGGTCATGCAGGCGCCGCCTCCAAGCTGGGGGGCTGAACAAAGGCGACGATACGGTGTTCGCCGCCCGTTGCGGGCAGTTGTCGAGCGAGGTCCAACGCCGTGGCTCGAGAGGCGATTGCGGCCAGACTAGGCCCCATCCCGCTCACTCCGCACGCGATGGCACCACCGGCGAGAAGCGCTGCGCGAAGCGCACGATATTCGTAACCCAAGATTTGCTCCACCAGCGCGGTATTCTCCGCCATCGCCTCGGCAAATCTCCCCGAGGTCGCGTTCTCGACGGCCGCGCCGGCGGCACCCGCCTGGCGCCGAAACTCGGGGAGCAGATCCGGCGAAGGTCGATGGGTTTCGGAGGGGATCCAGAGAAGGACGACCCAGCGGGGGTCGAGTAAGTCTGTGCGTACTATCTGACGCGTTCGGTTGTCGGTCACGACGATTCCGGGCACCAATCCCGCCAAAGCGTCGTCAAACGCACCGGTGGCGCTCTGTCCGATTCGCTGGGTCAGGTCTGCGGACCGGCGCGCGACCTCGATGGCCGGGCTTTCCGTCCCCACCGCGGAGGCAATCGCACGATCGATCGCCGTGCTCACGGCCGACGAACTCTTGAGACCGCGACCGGCGGGTATTTCAGACTTGATGGAGACCGATACCTGAAAGGAGTCGCGCGGGGCGAAGAATCGTACCGCTTCCTGGACCGCTGCTCGGGCTAACCGAGAATCACTTGACGAGCTGAACTGCATCGAAGCCTCCCGCTTCGAAGGGACGGGGGTCAGATCGACTTCAGCCCGAACCTTGAGGTCGATTCCGGCCGCCGACCCGGTTCCCGTGAACAACGCGTTCAGCATCGTGATGGCTCCGGTTGAGTGGCCTACGCCGTGCATGGACCCTCCTCCGCAAGTGAGGCCACGGATTCATCGGAGGGCCCGTCCGGCCACCAGAGAGCGTAGCTCGCTGCGGCTTGATAGACGAGGAGTCTCCAACCGTCCTCATATTGGGAACCCGATCGTCGGGCCGCGTCGGCGAGGTACGGTTCATCGGGGGCATAAACGAAATCGAGAAGATACCCGCCAGAACCAAGGAATGCTTCCCATCGCTTGTCGAGCGGCCCTTCGCCCTGTCGGCCGACGGGCGTCGCATTCACAACCAATCCGGGGCGGTGATCGGTCGCGGCTTTCGTCGTGGACACCCCAAACTCGTGCGCGAGTGATGCCGCCTGCTGCTCGTTGCGGGAGGCAATTCGAGCGGTCGCCCCTAGCGAACGGGCGGCCACCAGGGAGGCGCGCGCTGCCCCGCCAGCCCCGAGAATGGTGAGCTCCTGGCCGTTCCAGTGGCCGGCGTCCTTCAACTCGGCGAGCCGGCGCGCGACCGCCGCCACGTCCGTGTTCTCCGCCTCGATTTCGCCGCGACGGAAGGTCAGCACGTTCGCACACCCGCACGACTCGGCGCTGCGTCCGACATGCTCGGCCACTTGCAGCGCGACCGACTTGAACGGATGCGTAACGTTGATCCCCGCCACGCCGGCCTGGGCGAGCGAGGGGAGAACGGCGACAAACTCTTCCTCAGAGGTCACATCCAGCGCGACGTACAGGCCCGTGTGGCCGCATTCCCGCATCCAACGGCTGTGGATGGCGGGAGAGCTCGAGTGGTCGATGGGGTGGCCCACTACGGCGTAGAGCGCGCTGGGGACGGGGGCGGCGAGATACCGTCGGAGCCGGTCGACGGGGATTTGCGCGGCCTCTACTGGTGCCGGTGATGGGGAGTGGGTAGCAACTTCGGGGAGTGCTGCAAAGACGAGTGAGAAGCCAAAACGGCGGGCCCAGGCGCGTAGCAGTGGGCCAGAAGCGCCGGTAGTATGGACGACGTAGGAAAGCTCGCCCGGCGGAGGAAGTTCAGGCACGATCTGTCGGAAAAACAAGTCAAGGGGGGCGGGGAGGACAATCTTCAGGATCTGACCCGGGATCGCGGGCCTCGTAAGCAGCTTCCGCAATTCTAAGGGCGCCGGCGGCTCCCGCATATGATACGAGACGATCACCGTCGGGGGCGGGGATTGCGACGAGGGTCCCCGAGGCGTCGGAGCTCCCAGCGAGTCCCGCGCGAGTTCCCGGTCGAGGAACGCAAACGGGAGGAGAGCGTACATGGCGAGAGATCGCTGACGCTCCTCGCCATCGTCCGGCCCCTCCCCCCCTTC
Source organism: Thermoplasmata archaeon (assembly GCA_049300255.1). Taxonomy (GTDB): domain Archaea; phylum Thermoplasmatota; class Thermoplasmata; order Lutacidiplasmatales; family UBA184; genus Lutacidiplasma. The sequence goes on along the minus strand of JBAQJJ010000014.1, from coordinate 37,607 downwards.
GGCGTGGGAGCGAAGCGTCGCCGCCAGAGGGAGCCCCGCGGGAAAGAGCTGCGCCACCTTCTCCCGCTCGGCGTCCGGCCAGCGGTCGAGCCGGACTTCAGCCGCGTCCGCGCCACCCCGATGCGCTTGCTCGATCTCTTCGCGGGCTTCAGCGACGGAACGGGCGGGCAAACTCACGATGAGGAGCGGCGCGGCGTCGGTCATCGCTCGGTGATCGTTTCCTCGACCACCTGTCCGAGGTGGCGCGCGGAGGGGAGGGCAACCCCGAAGATCGAAGTTCCGGCAACGAGGTGAGTGGTCGCGATGCGCTCCGTCTCGGTGGAAAGGCGCACCGTTTCGGCCTCTTGCAGGAAGACGGTGAACTCCCGACCGGCGTAGCGACCCTCGATCAGCACGAGCGGTCGGCGTTCGATCTTAAGCCGTCCTACCCGGACCGACCGCCCCGGACCCCGGGGCTCGGCGACGAGCACGGCGTCTCCCGGACTCAGCTCGGCCAAGTAGCGCGTGGTTCCATCCATGAGGAGCACGTATGAGTGTGCCGCGCCGGCGTTGACGCGGAACTCTCGAGGACGGGTAAACGCGGAACCGACCGCTTCGCTCGCGACATGAAACAAGAATCCGGCAGAGCTGCCGATGAGCATTCCCTCCGAAGGTCGAAGGAGAGACGTGGTATCTACGATGACTCGGTCGCCAAGGCCGACGCTTGCCACGCGACTGACCTCGATATGCTGCCAATCGAGCTCGAGGGGAACCGTTTGCTCGAGGAGCGCTTCGAGCGTGTCCAGCTCTCCGAGATTCCGGATCTCCGCGATCACACGGTCCGCCCCGTGCTCGAGAGCACCCAGGGCGGCGGGAACGTCGGTTGGATGGGGCGCGACGACCCACACACGGAAGTCACCATGGCGCCGGGCAACCACATTCTCGAGCGGTATCACCCGGTCTCCGGCGAAACGGATCGTCACCGATCCCGTCGCGGTCGCCCGATCGATCGCGGCCTGGAGCTCCTCCAGCGTTGAGACCTGCAACACGGGCACGGACTCTGAGGTTGATCCGGGAGGAAGTTGACGCAGCTCGGTATTGCTCTCGACGTAGCTGTCGGTGCCCGGGGCGTCCAAGGCATCGTCGGGGTCTCGCACGACGTAGTGCGTGAACCCTCGTCGATGAGCCGCGCGCAGGATCGTACGGCGCGTCTCGCGGTGATCGGAGACGGGAGCGATCGCCACTCGATCCTGCGTCATCGGGCTCCCCTACGATGGGCCGTGAAGGAGCGCGGCGATCCGCTGGGCGAGGGGCCCTATCGGCTTTCGCTGGAAAAGATTCCGGCCGATGCAAATTCCGCGGCCTCCCGCCTCCACGCTCTCGCGGATGATCTGGAGGAAGGCGGACTCGTCATCCAGACGAACTCCGCCACCGATGAGCACCGGAACGGGAGTCGTTCGACACAGTTTCCGAAACTCCTCCACGGAGCCGGGATAGCTGGTCTTGACGATATCCGCGCCGAGATCGGCCGCGGCGCGGGCGGCATGTCGTAGGTCATCGGGAGTGGCCGGCGTTTTCTTCTTCACGTAGGCCATGCACAGAAGCGGCAATCCGAGCGCGCGGCACTGATCGACGGCGACGCCCATGTCGCGCAGCATCGCGCCTTCTTCGGGCGTGCCGAAATTGACCTGGATCGAGAGCAAGTCGGCACCGAGCGCGACGGCTTCTTCCGCCGAGCCAACGAGCACCTTGACATCACTTGAGGGTCCGAGACTGGTCGATGCCGAAACATGTATGCCGAGCAGCGTCGGCGGCCGGAGTAGCGGGGCGAGCTCCCGCACCGCGCCTTTAGTGACGATCAAGAGATCCGCTTCCGCCTTCTGCAGTTCACCGGCGAGTGGCGCGAGCTCCTCCAATCCATCGATCGGACCCATCGAAACCGCGTGGTCGAGGGGGACCGAGAACAGCCGGCGGGAGTCGCTCGGGAACAGTCGCTTTAGTCGGATTTGTTTTCCGTACATGATTTCCTCTCGTTTTCACTCTACGAGAAGGAGGTCGCCGGGAGCAAGGCCGGATCTAAAGAATGCGATCCGGAGCGGCGCCGTCCCGGCGCCTCCCCCTCACCAGAGCCAGGTTACGACAGCCGAGCCCTCGGACGGCGACGATGCGGAAACGTCCGGAGCGGCTGTCATCCTTCCCTCCAGCTCCTCCGTCGTATTTATCCTTGATTCCGAGCCCCGTTATGGCCCGTATGGGCCAGCACGCCATCGACGAGCAGCGCGTGGAGCGAAAACCCGCGCAACATGGCATCCCACATCTGACGACGGATTTCGGGGGTCTTGGCGAAGGCCGCCACGATCTCGCCGACCCATCGGCTGTGCTCCTCGTCGGCCGTAACGTGCAGCGTGTAGTACGTCATGTGGGCATCGTCGACCCCGTAGTTCCGCTTGAACGAGGGCAAGAGTCGAGCGCATAGCTCGACGTTGGGTGGTTCCGATGAACCGGCGGCGGAGATGTAGAACGGGTTCTCGCGATTCGTATAGAGGAAGTCGTCCATGGCCACCATCGTGCTCGGCAGGAGAGTCGCATTCTGGACCTCGCTGCGAGCGACCCCGAGTCCTTCGCAGAAGCGGAGCCAAAGTTCGGGGTGTCCCGGTTCCTTTCCCTTCGGGTCTCCGGCTTCCTCCACTAGTTGGTCGAGAATCATCCGTCGATACGGGTCGAACTCCGGTTGCCACGAGCACCGCGAGAAGCGTTCGGCCATGGCGATTGGAACGCAGGCGAGCCACGGGTAGAATTGCTTGACCCATTCGAAGACCACCGGCCGCGGGACTTTGCCTTGCTCGAGCTGTTGGAAAAAGGGATGCGTTTTGAACGGGTGGTTGGCCATTTTGAATTTCGTCAACTCCTCACGAAATTTCTCGCCCTCGAATCGGACCCAAGGCTCCTCGGCCATAGCGTCGTTTACCCGAGTTCGCTATTTGGTGCGGGAGGTTTCCCTGTGAACCTCGGCCATTATCGGAGAACCACCGGCTGACGCACCATGGACCCGTCGGAGGCGTCTGCGCGCCTCATCCCGCCCTTCGGGCCGCTCTCCGGAGTTCGGGTTCTTGACTCCGCGCGGTTCGTCGCGGGTCCCTGGGCCTCCACGTATCTCGGGGAGTTCGGCGCCCAAGTGATTCACATCGAGGGCCCTCCCTTTCATCCCCCGTATTCCGACCCCAGTCGCCTCCTTCCGCCGGTGCTGCCCGACGGCGTTGACCCCAACCGCGGCGTGTCGGAGTCTTGGGTTCAGTACTACCGGAACAAGCTCTCGATCGGACTCGACATCCGCACTGCCCGCGGCCGAGCAGTGTTCTTGGACCTCGCACGACATTCCGACCTCTGGATTGAATCGTCGCGACCGGGCACCTACGGAAGGCTGGATCTCTCCGATGAAACGGTGCGGGCGGTCCAGCCGCGATTAACGATTGTCCACGTTTCGGGCTATGGCCAGACAGGAGTCCCAGAGCGGGTCGGTGCGCCCTCGTATGATCTGATCGGGCAGGCGTACAGTGGGTTCCTTTCGCTCCAAGGCGAACCCGAACCCCGCCCTCCCATGCGTGCGGGAACGGCGCTCAACGACACCGTCACCGGGCTCGCCGCAGCCGCCGCTTCCCTGATGGGGTACATCTCGGCACAGCGCACGGGAAAGGGACAATCGATCGATGTCGCCCAGTACGAGGTCTTCTTCACCCTGCTCGAAAATCTCGCGCTCGACTACTTCGTGCGCGGCGTGGCCCGAGGTCGTTTCGGGACCGGGCACGCGCGGCTCCACCCCTACGATCTGTTTCGCGCGACCGACGGCTGGGTCGTAGTCGCCGCCCCCACGCCCGAATCGTGGGTCAAGCTGCGCACGTTGATCGGATTCGCGGATCCGGCGTTCGACGACCGGATGTACCGCTTGGCCCACCGCGGACCGGTCGATGCGGCGATCGCAGCCTTCTGCGCGAACCGCTCCCTCGGCGAACTCGAATCGTTGGGTCGAACGCATGACGTAGCCATCTCCCGCGTGTATGCCATTCCGGATATCGTCCGCGATGAGCACTATCGGGCCCGCGAAATGTTCGTCGAATGGACGGATCCCGTCGCAGGCCGGGTGAAGGGAGCCGGGGTCGCTCCCAAGTTTGACCAAACTCCGGGCGGTGTCTGGCGAGGAGCCCCGTGGCTTGGGCAGGACAACGTGACGATCCTCTCGGATCTCCTCGGATACAGTGCCGAGCAGATTGCGACCCTGAAGCAAGAGGGAGTCATTGGAGAGGAGCCACCGCCAGAAAATCTGCCCCGCCCGGTTCCTTACTTTGTTCGGGAGGGGCTCTGACAGCCGGAACTCCAGCCCTACCCGCGGACCCGCTGAGCGAACAGGTTCGCACGTTCGCCGACGAATTCCAGCTGGGAGCGCGATCCCGTGCGCTGGATCAGGCACCCGAATTTCCCTGGCGCGAATTCCGCGCGATGGGCGAAGCGCACTTCTTGGGCCTCCACTTCCCCGAGTCGGTGGGGGGGAGGGGACTTCCGCTCCCGCGCGTCGGAACTCTCCTGTTCCATCTGGCCTACCTCGGCGGGACAACGTTCGCCAAGCTCTCCCTCCAACCGGAGTTTTCCCAAGTGCTCTTTGATCACGGAGGCCCTGGAATGTTGGAGCAACACTTCCGGCCACTGATGCGAGGAGAGCGCCTCATCGCCAATCAGATCACCGAACCGGACGCCGGATCTGACGTCGCCGCGGCCCAAATGGAGGCACGCGACCTCGGGGAACAATACGTGCTGAATGGGACCAAATCGGAGGCGGCGTTTGCCTCCGATGCTCATGCTGCCATCGTCTACGCCCGGGTCGCGGGGTCCGCTTCTCCCGAAGGGATCACCGCGTTCCTCGTTCCACAAGATCTGCCCGGGATCAAACGAAAGACGATTGTCGACCTGGGCGAGCGCTGGATGCGACGCGGTACCATCACGTATCGGGACGTCCGCCTCCCCAAAAGCGGTCGTATTGGGGAGGAGGGGAAGGGGTTTCGCTACGTCCGAAACGAGCTCCGACGAGAACGCGCGTTGCTCGCGTGTATCTATCTCGGGGTGGCACGGGCCTCGTGGGATGAGACGGTTCGCTACGTCGGGGAGCGGGCCGCATTCGGTCGTCCGCTCTCCGACCAGGAGGCTGTCGCGTTCCCGTTGGTCGAGGATGGCGTTGAGTTGGCGGCGGCCTGGAGTTACACGCATTCGGTCCTCGAACACCTGCAATCCGGCGAAGCATTAGACGGCGAGGCGGCGATGGCGAAGTGGCTGGCTACCGAAGTCGCCTTGAAGGCGATTGATCACGCGATTCAGTTTCACGGGGGCCGCGGGTATTCCACCGCGCTTCCTCACGAGCAGCGCTGGCGCGATGTGCGGAGCGGTAAGATCGCCCATGGCACTTCGGAAATCATGCACCTCGTCGCGAGCCGCGCCACGTGGCCGCCGGCTCGCCCGGACAGGCCCCCAACCCCGGGTACTTAGTCCACTCCGTTTGCCGGGGCGAACAGCATTCCTTCGGCGACTTTGGGCAGGAACATCGTCGACTTCTGGGCCATTACGGAGCCACGGTCGAACGCCCGGCGCTCGATGCCCTCCTCGGTCATGCCCGGTAACAGAAATGCCGTTCCGGGAGGGGCGTCGGAGGCCGAGATCGACTCGAGGGCCCGACGAGGGGAGCGCTCGAACTCCATCGATTCCGGATCGATCTGGAGGACTCCCTCGAGGAATTCATGCAACCGATCAAAATCGGCGCCCACGTCGTCGCTCACGGGCTCCTTCACTTCCAGTAGGCGATTCGAGCCGACGATCAGGAATCCCCGAAGATGCTCGCGAGTCATTGCGCGGAGCCGTTCCAGCGTTCGCTCCACGGTGGGGGGTGCCTGAGCTTCCTCGATCGAGGAGAATTCCCGGCGTGCAGCGGCGACGATCGTTTCGAAGGACCGGATCGACTCGCGAAGGACGCGATGCCACGGAAGGAGTTGCAGCGCGCGATCTCGCCCCTCGACGAGCATCGTCAGCGGGGCCGATCGGCGGCCCGCGTAGTGCCGCGTCGCGAATGCGGTAAACCGATGATGCCCGTCCAGAATCAAGATGCGTAATTTCCGGACTTCTTCCTCGATCACCGCCACGCGAGCGGGATCCTCGATCCTCCATAGGAGGTGCGTGGTGCCATCTAGCGTCGCCTCCACCGTGGGAGCAACTTTCCCTTCGAAGGCTAATTGTCGTCGATCCAAGCCCAGCGCCGCCTCCAGGAGGTCGTTCAAGTGGTGGTCCGCCAGATGATATCCCGCCATGATCGGGGCGAAGCACATCGCGGTTGCGTCCGTGAGAGCTACTCGCTCCTCGACCCGATCCGCGAAGGTTCGCTCGTGCATCGCTACTTGGCCGTGTTTGAGCTGGTCGAAATCGAGCGCTCCTACGAGTCCCAATAGCAGGTACTCTGACCGTCGGTCGGTAGCGTCGATCGTTTCGAGAATGTCCGGTGGCGGGACGTAGCGAATCCCGTACACGTAGTACGCGGCTGTCGCGTCGCGCCGGTACGCGCCGGATTTGATCGCGGTTCCCAGCTGTTGGACGGCCGAGTGGACGAAACGATCGACCGGGATTTCCTTGGGCCGCGGCACGAACTGGGCGGCGTTGAGCGGCGTCCCCCGAAATCGTTGAAAGTCGGCCGCACTCAACGTGTCATAGACCGGGCATACAAGCTGATTCGGATCGACTGTCGCCGGATCGGGGTGCCACGCCCGAACGGGGTTGAGTTGGACCATGATTCAGTTCGACCTAAGTGAGGAGGTAAGCCGGGTCGATATAGGGAAGAGGGATGACAGTGGACCCCCCCTCAATCCTTCAATCGAATTCACCCCCTCAAAAATGCCTACCACTAGGCTATAAATTCCGGGGCCGACTCCACCCTCGTGTCTCCGGGGATCTCCCCTAGGTACGTAGTATCTCTCGTGACTCTGCACGAGGTTCGGGCGTACATTCGCCGGGCCCACGCGCGCATGATGGCCGTATTTTTCTCGTTGGTCTACGCCCTCGGAGCGATGCTATACGGAGGGATGCTGATTTTTGCTCATATTCCGGGCGGCTATACGACCCAGATCCTTTGGGGGAGCGGTAACGGGCTGCAGTCCTGGAACTACCCAGCGCTCTTCATCGTCGCACCGTGGGGCGTCGTTCAACTTCCCTACTTTGCGACGGTGGCAATGGTGCTCGTCTCGATTGGCGTTGGCATTGGGATGACCGTCGCCATCCTCCTAACGGTCGAATTGGTCCGCAGGAACAAGAAGGCCGCCGGAGCGGGTCGGCGAAGCGCGGTTGGCTCGGCTGCCGGATTCACACCCGCCATGCTGGCCCTCGTGACCCTGGGAGCGTGCTGCTCGACCACGGCGGCGGCCACGGCGGGAATCGGTGCACTGGCCCAAGCGAGCGGAACGACGACCGACAATCTCCTTCTCAATAACTGGCTCCTCGGTGTATTCCAAGTCACTATCGTGTGGGTTGCGCTCGTCGCGCAGGAACTCCTCCTGGTCGTCTACGGCGGAGTTTTTGGATTGGCCGGAACGAAGGTCCTCTCAGATTCCGGTCGCGTCCCGCATCCTCCTCCAGACCGCCGATTCGCCGTTGGCGCCGCACTCCGAATCGGACTACTCGCGGCAGGAGTCACGTGGGCGCTCGCGGTGCTGGCCCAGTGGACGGTGACGTCTCCATTAGCCGGATCCGCGGCGCTCTGGTTCGAGTGGGTATTCCAGCATTGGCTGCTTGCGTTCTTCGCGATTTTTGCAGCCCTATTCCCGATCGGGACGCTGCGGTTTCTTCAGCGGATATCTTCTCGAACCGAGGGCCGCCTCCTCAGAGGTCTCTTCCTCGTCTCCGGTGTATCGCTCGTGACGTGGGTACCTCCGATTCTGGCCACCGCTGGTATCGATAGCCTCGTGAACGAGGTCTTTGGAGTTCTCGCCCTCCCCGCCGGGTGGGGCGCAGTCACGCCGGCGGCGACCGGTCCTCTCGCCATCTCGCTTCGATGGGGTTTCCAATTCATTCTACTCGGCGGATTCGCGATTGCTGCGGCGCTCTGGCCCGACGGGGCGCTGGCGCCGCTGCTTTGGAGCGCCAGATTCCCTCGTCCAACCGACGGCGAGGCCCGGATCAGCTCCCTAGCAGACCAGCCGCAGCTCGAGCCAGAGAATTCGGAATCCGTACCTACCTCTCGCGCGCCCGCTCCCATGGTAATCGAGTCGGCTTCTTCCTCTCCCTCGGTATCTCGATGACGGTGGACCGGATGCACCTTCTGGGGGAAACGGGCCGCCCATGCTGATCGCGTTGCTGATTCTCTGCGTACTCGCGGCTCTGATGGCCGGCACGACGGCCGTCCTCGTAAAGTGGGCCGCCGTGGCGCGGACGCCGCTTCGCGCGGGAATCGTGCTCTTCTTACTGGAGATGATGGCCGCGATGTTCGGGGGTGCTGTCGTCTATTTCGTTGCACCAGACCGGGGATCCCTGATCGCTGGACTTTGGCTGGCGAGCGGGTTGATGTCGGTCAGCGTCCTCCCGCTCTTCTTCATTTATCTCAAGGAAGCCGCCGCGCGAATGGCCGAAGGCGATGCGTTCGTCCCGCGGCCGCTTCAACGGATCCGCCTGTTCGTGGCGAGTGTGGTCACGCTCGTCCTGCTGAACGAGTTCCTGATGGGGTGGACTTTCCAACTTGCCTCGGGTCAGTCAATGGCCCTGCTGCTGGGTGGAAGCGCCGGCACGTGGAATATTCTCGTCAACGTAGTCGACTCGCCCTGGTTCCTGTTTACCATGTCGGCGGAGATGCTACTCACGACCGTGTTCCTGCGCGATCGACTGCCGCGCCCGGTGGTGGCGGTCCTGCTCTCCCAGTCGGTCATCATGCTGTTTTCGCCCCCCGCGCTCGGAACGTCGGGATGGACGGCGCTGTCGATCTATGTCTCGAGCGCCGCGATGATCGGTCTCTTCGTGTACCTGATGGAATATCTGTATAGGCACAACCAACTCGCCGCGGGCTTCTCTACCTACCTGCTCGAGCTCCTCGCGGTCTACGGCCTCATGATGGCCGGAGTGTTTCTCTGGTTGTACTACGGCACGGCGATCCTCTTCGCGCTCTCCATTGCGCTTGAGATGGTCGTATTTTTCAGCTTGGTCACCCATCCGGAAGCGCTCTCCGGTCCACTCGGCGAACCGTGGCAGCTTCGACCCCGTTGGGCGTTCGGGGTGCTATCGCTGATCTTCGTCGCCGAATTCTTCATGGGTGCGGTGCTTGACGTCCAGATCAATCCAGCGACCTATCTCGGGGGATTCCCCTTCCTTGCTTTGAGCGGTTCTGCGTCGACCGTCCTGCTCAATGCCGTGTCCAACGGTTTCTGGTTCCTCGCGACGGTCTGTGCGTCCACTTGGTTCCTCGCGATGATGGGGATTGAAATGGGCGCGCTCGTCGTGTTCAAGTTCCGCGAGACCCGGAACCTCGAAAATCGGATTCGGCTGTTGTTGATGATGGGATGTTACGCCGGATTCGCCGTTTTCTATCCTAGCCTGTATTTCGGGCTTCTCTTCCCAAACGCTCCCAACCCCAGCATAGTCCCCGTCCTCGGGTGGAGCATGGGAATCGGGTCGTATCCGCTTGCGATCGGACTCTTTTCGACGGTGCTTCTCACCTACGTGATCATCGGTGGGTTATCGGTCCTCTTCGGTCGTCGGGTGGTTTGCTCGGTGTTCTGCACCGCGCCTCTCATGTATCAGGGAACGACGATCGATTCGATGAAGACGTTCAATCGAACGTCACCGATCGCGCGCAAGTACCTGTCGAGTCGATTCAAGGCATTGTATAGCACAACCACCGGAGTCGTGATGGGCTCGCTGGTCGCGACCTCCGTGCTCTCCTACCTCGACACGACGGGAGCGGTGAAGTTCTTCATCCAAGGGACGGACCCCTCGGTCTTCCTCTTCACGCTCTACTTCTCGGTCTTGTGGTACCTGATGTTCGTGACGATCCCGTACACGGGTACCTTCAATTGCGTCACGATGGGCTGGTGCTACACGGGGACGATCGCCCAAGCGTTCCAGAAGATCGGGGTGTTCAAGCTCAAGGTGCGCGACAAGCAGGTCTGTCGTGATTGCACCACGCTGGACTGCGCTAAGGGGTGCCCGGTCGGACTCGTCGATATGCCCGGGCATTTCCGGACGAAGGGGGAATTCCGAAGCACCAAGTGCTGCGGCGTGGGTGAATGCGTCGAAGCCTGTCCCTACGACAACCTGTACATCTCCGACGTGCGGCACTGGATTCGCCGACGCTTGGGCCGACCGGATACTCGCCCGCGCAGGACCGAAACGCCCCTGGTTTCGGCGCATCATGCTATCGCGCGGGCTGGACTCACCCCGGCTCGGATGCAGGGAATGGGATCGGAAGAGTTGACGATTCTCCCCGTGATCCCGAATGCTCGCTCCGTGGCGAGAACGATCCCGCCGGGCGGCCCAGCTCCGGTGACCTCGTCCTCGAGCCCATCCGGCGCATAATCGAAGTTACCGCCGTCGGGGTGGCGGCTGGGCTGATTCCGGGTCCCGCCCCAAACGCGGAGTCACCCGAATCGGCCCGTCACATAATTCTCGGTCAGTTTCTCACGAGGCGACCGGAAGATCGTGGGCGTGTTGTCAAATTCGACCAGCTTTCCGAGGTAGAAGAACGCGGTCATGTCGGAGACCCGTACCGCCTGAGCCAAATTGTGCGTCACGATGACGACGGTGTACTTCGCCTTCAGCTCGCCGATTAGGGTCTCGATCCGATTCGTGGCGATCGGGTCGAGCGCCGAGCATGGTTCATCCATGAGTAACACCTCGGGTTGCACCGCCAGCGCCCGAGCGATGGAGAGGCGTTGCTGCTGTCCGCCCGAAAGACTGGTACCGGGCGAGTCCAGATGGTCCTTGACCTCATCCCAAAGTCCGGCGAGCTGGAGTGCCTCCAGCACGCCGGCGTCCAACTCCGTGGCGCGATGCACGCCGAGGAGTCGAAGCCCAGCGGCGACGTTCTCGAAGATCGACATGTTCGGGAAGGGAGTGGGTTTCTGAAACACCATCCCCACGCGAAACCGAACGCTCACGACGTCTTTCGCTCCGATGTCCTCGCCATCCAGTAGGATCTTGCCCTTGGTTCGGGCTCGAGGAAGTTCTTCGTGCAGTCGATTGAGACACCGCAGGAAGGTCGACTTTCCGCACCCTGACGGGCCGATGATCGCCGTGACGGCACCCGACGGGATGTCGAGGGAGATGTCGTACAGGGCTTGCTTGGTTCCGTACCAAGCGCTCAGGTCCATCGTTTGGATCTTCGTGCTCATCGAATTAGGCCCCTTCGGAGGCGTCCGCGTGCGGGCGGACCAAGAGGCGGGCGACGAGCGAGATCCCCAGCATGATCAGGAGCAGTACGAGGGCCGCCCCCCAGGCGTCCGTTTGCAAGTTCGTGTAAGGAGATCCGAAGTTGGAGAATATGAAGGGTGTGATGGCCGCGGTCTGTTGAGACCATCCCTGGAACCAGTAGTTACTGTTACCGGCGGTCAAGAAGATCGCGGCGGTATCGCCGGCTGCTCGCGAGGTCGCGAGGAGAATGCCCGTGATGAGCGCCCCGCGTGCCGACCCGAGGACGATGCGGAGGCTGACGCGGTGCCGAGGAAACCCGAGCGCCCGCGCGGCTTCCCGAACCCCGACGGGGACGGAACGCAGGGCTTCCTCGCTGGCCCGGGTCACAATGGGGATCATGATGACCGACAATGCGACCCCGCCCGAGAGAGCGCTCAACGCCGAATTATGATCGAAATAGAGGAAGAGTACGAAAACAAATACGCCAATGAGGATGGTCGGGAGACCCGTCATCACATCGGCCAAGAAGCTCACGGCCCTGGCGAATCGATTTCGGCCGTACTCGGAGAGGTAGATGCCCGCCAGTAAGCCCACGGGAATCGCGATCAGGGCTCCCAGCCCGAGCATCAGGAATGTCCCTTGGATCGCGGGACCTATCCCCCCGAGCGAGCAAGTCACGTTGGCCCGTGGGGTGCATCCTTGCGGGTATTCGGACGTGTAGAACGATGGCTGAATGACGGCGGATCCTCCCTTTCCCACGGCGGTCCAGATCACACTCGCCAGAGGAACGACCGCGATGAGAACACACACGACGCACAGGGCAACCATGATCCAGTTGAACGCTCGCCGCCGGCGCAGGCGCTGCGGCATGCCGGCCACGAGGTGGTTCCGCCAACCGGAGTCGGCAGGCCCGGACGCGGCGCCCGGACTGTACCGTGCGCGCCCCGGCAAGTGTATTCGATCCCTCCATCGACGTGGGGCGGACCCATTCCCGTTCCCATTTCCATTCGACGGAGGACCCGCGTTCAGGCGACGAAGTAGGACGCGAGCGATGACGTTCACGAGGATAGTGATAGCCAAGAGGATCAGGGCGAGCTCGAGCAACGCGCTCATCTCGAGACCGGGGCCTATCTCGCTAAAATTGACGACGATCCAGCTCGCGATCGTGGTGCTCGGTGAAAAGAGTGTTCCCGGCAGGATGAAAATATTTCCGATCACCATGGCGACCGCGATCGTTTCGCCGAGCGCACGACCGAGCCCCAAAATGATCCCGGCGATGATTCCCGAACGCGCCGGTTTGATCACGGCCATCCGGGTCGCTTCCCACCGCGTTGCCCCGAGGCTGAGGGCGGATTCCCGGTAGACCCGGGGGACCGCGCGCAGCGACTCTCTCGAAACGGCCGCGATCGTAGGTATGATCATCACCGCGAGCACGATCGTCGCGGTAAACACGTCGTATCCCAGGCTTTGGGTAGCGAACGGAAATCGACCCCCTGTGAGCGAAGCAAGTCCCGGCTCGATCGTGGACCGCATCAGGGGGACGAGGATCAAGAACGCCCAGAATCCGTAGACGACGGACGGGACTGCCGCGGAAAGGTCGACCACGTAGACCAGGGGTTGGCGGAGCCATGGCGGGGCGATCTCGGAGAGGAAGATCGCGACTCCGAGCGCGAGCGGTACGGCGATGACGAGGGCGAGGGCGCTCGTGAGGAGGGTTCCGACGATCGGCGGTCCAGCTCCATAGATCCCATGAGTCCCATCCCAGACACCCCGATACAGGAATGCCGCTCCGAAGTGTTCAATCGATTGCCAGGCGCCCTGGGTCAGCACGTAGACGAGCGCGACGAAGAGCACGAGGATTCCGACGGCGATGGCGGCCGTGACACCGTGGAAGCCGCGCCCCAGCCACCGCAGGACAATAATTCGACGGTCGCGTGGGTCGAAGTTCGATCGGAACCAGCGAACATCGCCGATCACCAACCGAACTACTTGAATGAGGGTCAGGGCCAAGAAGAGCCCGAACAGGTACGTCGCCGGATCGATCCCCCGGAGCGTGGGGAATCTGGCGAACCATCCCGTAAGAAACGGGATGGCACGAAGTTTCGAGTCCTGGACAGCGAGGGCCGCGTAGTCGAGTAGGAGCAGGAGAGCGACGACCGAGATATCCGGCAGATGTCTGCGGAGCGACTTGGGGAATTGAATTCGTTGCCCGCGTCGGTCCCGGCTTGCGACCGAAGCCGACGCGGGGCCTAGAGCAGACGATCCTTCCTCAGCTACACGTGGGGATCGCCGCTCCATTGTACGTCATCGTCGCGATGCCGGCCTGGTCTACCGCAATGATGCCCGCCGGAAGAGCGGCGTAGAACTCCTCCCCGGCGTTGGTGTACGTCTGACCTGTCGTGAGGACCCAATCGACCCATTGCAACAGAACCTGCGACTTCTCGAGACTGGGCTCGAACCCGATGTTGGTTGCTTGGTAGACGTACATATAGGCGAAGGTTGCAAGCGGGTAATCGCCGGTTCCGTTGGCGTTCACCATGCTGACGTTGTACCAGCTACCGGTCGAAGTAGGCAGCTTCGTCAGGCTCGCGTACTTATCGTCGATGGCGGACACTGTGTTCGCGACCGTCGGCACGATGTAGTTGTGCGCCGGATTCTGAATCGCGGCATATTCCAGGCTCGAGCTGCCCGAGGCCAGGACGTCCGTCAGATCGCTGTAGCCGATCGAATTCGGAGTCATCTCGACCGTGGTCAGCAATACGGAATTCGAGGATGCCGCTGTCTGGTCAGGCGCGGCCGGCCAGCTGGGGCTGAGGCTCTTTCCCACCTGCGTAGCCCAGGTAGCATTGTCCTGAGTCAGGAAATCGGTCAGTACGTACGACGTCCCGGCCGAGCCGGATCGGTGTACGGTCACGATCGTGGCGGATGGTAGGGACACTCCCGGATTCAGCGAGGCAATCGCTGGATTGTTCCAAGTAGTGATCGTGCCGAGGTAGATGCCCGCAATCACGTTGCCGGACAGGTTCAAATGGCCCGAGATGCCCGCAAGATTGTAGACGATTGCGAGCGCCCCTCCGACTACGGGCAGGGTGAGCGCCTGGCCCGGTAAGGAAGCCACTTCCGACGAAGAGAGCGGATTATCGGTGATCGCGAAATCGAGCTCCTTGTCGGTAAAGTGGGTGAGGCCCGTGCCCGATCCACTCGAGGGGTAGTTGACCAAGTTCCCGGTTTGCGACTGGAAATTGGACTCCCAGGTGGTCACTAGGGGGGTTACGAACTGGGCGCCGTCTCCTTGAAGCTCGGTACCTGGACCACAGGTGGTTGATTTCGTCGGGCTGCTCTTCCCAAACCAACCCTGCTCGTAGCCTACTCCCAACGTAGCGCCGACGATGATGACAACCGCTACGGTGGCGACAATGGCTCCGACATTCCGCCTGCGTCGAACGACGGGCGTCGACGGGGTCGCGGGGTCCGATGGCGGCGGTGTTGTTGTGGCGGTCACCGGCGAACCCCCCCGGAATCGTTCCGCCGCAGCGTGGCCAGGGCGCTTACGGAGATCGACGGAGCGGCACGTTGGGCTCGCATGGGGGCCCCCGACCAAGGTACGGTACTTATATGAATCGAAACGCGTCCTTCGTGGTATCACATACGCAGAATCGGCACATTAAACGCAATAGATGTGATATTTTATCAGTAGGGACGCGGTGGGCCATCGCAGATCCGGTCGTTCATTAGAGTCGAGAAGTCGAGGAGGGGGAATGGAATCGAGTCCAGAAGTCGCCGGTTGCGAAATTGGTCGTCCGACGTCGAGCCGTGCCCCACCCGATTGGCCGTGCCGAAGCCTCGGAAACGTATTTGCCCTCGTGAGGGGAGTCGGGGGGCGCCATGTCCGCCTCCGCTGAGATGCATCGCAGCGGCTTCGTCGTCTGGATGGAAGGGATTCCCGGTGCGGGCAAGAGCACGCTCTCGCGCGCCACCGCGGCGCGCCTCCAGTCGGCTGGATGGGACACCGAAGTCCTGGATGGCGAGCAGGTCCGTCGCATGTTCTCGCCAGAACTCGGCTTTTCTCGTAGCGATCGGGAGATGCATTCCCGACGCGTGAGTCACGTCGCCCAACTGCTGGCCCGCCACGGCATTGCGGTCCTCGTGGCGATGATCACTCCGTACGAGACCTCGCGACAGGCCGCGCGTTCCGAAGTAGGGGCGCGCTTCGTCGAGATATGGCTCCAATGCCCCCTCGAAATATGCCGCCAGCGAGATCCGCAGGCCATCTACCGGCGCACGGACCTCGGGGACGTCCCGAGGATGACGGGCGTTGACGACCCGTTCGAGCAACCGATGAGCGCGGACCTTGTCGTGGATACCTCCACGAAGTCGGTGCCGGTGTGCGTCGATCAGATCGTCGAATTCCTCAAGACGAGACATCTCACGTGACCGGTTACCCACTCGGACCCACCCCTGGTCGGGGTTGAGATCGCCGGCCCGACGAGCGTTCTGTGCGTTTCACGACCTCAGTTCAGTCGTTTATAGACCGCCAGCCCCCCCGGCGGCTGTTGTCGACTTTTCAAGTGCGTGTCTACAAGGAAGCCAGCGGGTACCTGGCCGTGATCGATGGGCTGGGCGTGGTCCGGGCGGCGAAACTGACCGACGTCCGGAGCGAGGCGACTCGGTTCCTCGAGACCGTTGTCGCAGGGGCCTTCCCGGATCGGCCCCCGGTCCAGCCGGCGGGCGCCCGGGAGGTTCTGCGATTTCGGATCAGTGTGAGTCGCGAACGACGATGATCGGGCGCTCCAAAGGCCCAAGCGAACGGCTCACGTCGACTTGGAGGCCGCGGTGCGACGTGCCGGGGCGGTTCCCGATCCGCGGTTCTTGGACGTTGCCCGGTCTACGAATTGGTCCTTTTCCGTCGAACCTTCCATGGCCAGCGTAGTGGTCAATCCCCCGGAGAGTACTTGCGCGACATCGTCGAAGTACCCCGCTCCGACGAACGATTGATGCTTGACCGCGGCGTACCCCTCCTCCTCGGCCAGGAACTCCTCCTCTTGGAGGTCCGTGTAGGCGGCCATTCCCGTCCGCGCATACCCCTTCGCGAGCCGGTACATCGACAGATTGAGCGCATGGAATCCGGCGAGCGTCACGAATTGAAACCGGTATCCCATCTCGGCGATTGTCGTTTGGAATTCGGCGATCACCTCGGGCTTCAGCTTCTTTCTCCAATTGAAGGAAGGCGAGCAGTTGTAGGCGAGCAGCTTGTCGGGAAAGTCCCGGTGAACCTCGCGTGCAAAGCGTTCCGCTTCTTCTAGATCCGGCCCGGCCGTTTCGAACCACAGCAAGTCGGCGTAGGGGGCGTACGCGAGACCTCGGGCGATCGCCATATCGAGCCCGCCCGTGATCTCGAAAAAACCCTCGGGGGTGCGCTTACCGGTGAAGAAAGGGGCGTCCCGCGGGTCAATATCGCTCGTGAGCAACTTCGCGCTGAGCGCATCCGTGCGCGCCAAGAGGACCGTCGGCACTTGGAGAATATCGGCGGCCAAACGAGCCGCCCACAATTTTTGGTTGAATTCCCGCGCGGGAACCAGGACCTTGCCTCCCATGTGGCCGCATTTCTTGACCGACGCGAGCTGGTCTTCCAGATGCAGGCCCGCGACCCCCGCATCGATGAGGGATCGCGTGAGCTCGAAGACATTGAGCGTGCCCCCGAATCCCGCTTCTGCATCGGCCAAGATCGGGGCATACCAGTAGACCTCCTCCTTTCCCAAGGCATGCTGCTTCTGGTCCTCCCGCCGGAAAGCGTTATTGATGCGCCGAACGAGCGTCGGCATGCTGTCGGCTGGGTACAAACTTTGGTCCGGGTAGGTTTCCGAGGCCGTGTTGGCGTCGGCGGCTACCTGCCAGCCGCTTGCATAGATCGCCGGAAGTCCGGCCGCCACCATTTGGACCGCCTGGGTACCAGTCATCGCCCCGAGCGTCGCGACGTAGGGTTCGCTACGCAGCAGGCGCCAGAGGCGCTGGGACCCAAGGTCCGCGAGTGTATTTTCCACGTGGACTGAGCCGCGCAGCCGCTCGACATCGGCCGGACGGTATGGCCGATCGATCCCCTTCCAGCGGTCCTGGTTCTTGGGATCCCAACCGGCGGCGCTTGTCATCCTCCACCCTCCGAGGGGCTGTCTCCCAAGTCCCCGTACGCACGGCTCGTGATAAACTCCTCCAATTGGGAGGCCGTCACGACTTCTATCAGAATCTGCGAAGCCTTATCGATCGAAGGGGACGGTTCAGTTGCGGGGCCGCTTTCTCGAAGCTGCGCCACTTCCGCGCTCAGGAGGTCCTGAAAGAGGGCGCGATCGACGGGCCCCCCGTCGTCTGTCGACGCAGAATGGTGGATCCAGTGCCAAAGCTCGGTTCGGGCGATCTCAGCCGTGGCAGCATCTTCCATGAGGTGGTCGATCGGCACGCATCCGATCCCCCGCAGCCATGATTCGAGATAGAGGAAAGCCACGCGCGTGTTACGGCGCACGCCCGCGCCCGTCACCGGGCCCGCGGGAACGACCATCAGGTCGCGTGGCGTGATCGATTCCGGCGGAGGCGGCCGATCGATTTGGTTCGGGGTTTGCATTTCCTGGTCGAAGACCTCGCGAGCGACAGAGACGAGCCCAGGGTGGGCCACCCAAGTCCCGTCGTGGCCCGCGCGGACCTCCCGTTCCTTGTCGGCGATCACCTTCGCGATCGCGGCCGCATTCTCCTCGGGTCGATCCTTGATGGGGATCTGGGCGGCCATCCCTCCCATCGCGTGCGCCCCTCGCCGATGACACGTTTGGATGAGGAGGTGAGAGTAAGCGGTGAGGAACGGAGTGTCCATCGAGAGCCGATCGCGGTCGGGAAAGCGGACCTGTCCTTGATTCCGAAATTGCTTGATGAAACTAAAGAGAAAATCCCAGCGACCGCAGTTCAAGCCGGCGGAGTGCTCGCGAAGTTCGTAGAGTATCTCGTCCATTTGTAAGGATGCGGGGAGGGTCTCGATCAGGGCGGTTGCGCGGATGCTGCCGCGCGGGATCCCGAGACGTTCCTGTGCGTGGACGAAGACCTCATTCCAGAGGCGCGCTTCGAGGTAATGTTCCATTTTGGGAACGTAGAAGTAGGGACCGGTTCCCCGCCGCAGCAGCTCCGTCGCGTTGTGGAAGAAGTATAAGCCGAAGTCGAAGAGGCTGGCTGAGATCGGGCGCCCGTCGATCGTCACGTGCCGATCGTCGAGATGCCATCCCCGCGGGCGCACCATCAAGGTCGCCAGCGATTCCCGTAGCCGGTAGTCACGTCCGTCGGGCGCGGTGTAGGTAATGCGACGACGGACCGCATCCTGCAGATTCACCTGGCCGGCGACGGTTGCGCTCCACGTTGGCGAATGCGCGTCTTCAAAGTCGGCCATGTAGACGCGGGCTCCGGAGTTGAGCGCGTTAATGATCATCTTGCGGTCGGTCGGGCCCGTGATCTCGACCCTTCGATCGGCGAGGTCCTTTGGAGGAGCGACGACCTTCCACGACGCCTGACGCACGTGTTGCGTCTCATGGGGAAAATCGGGGGATTCCCCCCGCTCGAGCTCCGATCGAAACCCGCCCCGTTGGGCAAGGAGTTCTTGGCGCCGGGGGTCGAACCGTACCTGCAAATCAACCAGGAATTGTAGCGCCTCTGGTGTCAGCACCTCCTCCGCTCGAGCCGTGCGCGGGGTGTCGATCTGCACGGTGCGCCCGTCGATCTCCCGCACTCTTTGCAGGGGCTCGTCGGAGCTATCGGAACGACGCAAGGTTGTTTCCTCTCCGCGTCCTCGGGCCGCCTCAGCCTGGGAGCGAGTAGGGGAACCGGGTCGCTACCTAAAACCCCGCGGGAGACATCGTCTCCCGCCCTTCGCGGGGCACGGGCGACAGATCGGACCGACGGCCCTCGACTCCGAGACGGTTAGGTCCAATGTATCGTCATCGACAAGTTCCCGTTGTGCACGGTGGCCGTCCCGGAGGCCGGGTGGGCCGTGTAGATTGACGGGGAGAAGAGCGTGTAGCGGTATGCTCCGTTCGGGTCGTAGAACTTGATCGACTTACCGGTCGTCGTGAATGTGACCCCGTTGAGGGTCACCGACCACGAAGTTCCGTGCGGGAGCCCAGTCTCAGTGAAGGTGAGGGTGTAGAGCCGGAAGGGGATCAGAGGTACGTAATCGCCGTGGTAACTGATCAGCCCGCCCTCGTCGTACGGTAGGACGCCGTAGGGGTTGATGAACGTCCCGTAATCCTGCCAGAAATTGCCGCCTTGCCAATCGGTGCCGATGATGCTGCCCTCCAGGATCCACCCGTTCACCGCCATTCGGTCCGAGGCGGGCTGCTTGGGAATGTTCCAGTGGTCTTGGTACTGCTCGGCGGCCCCGTTGTAGATATTGACGGTAGGTGTGAACGCGGTAAAGGGAGTGAGGAAGGCGTTGTTGTAAATCAGATCCTTCGACTCATAGAGCGTCAGCCCCAGCTGCTCGCCGTACATGCCGATCGAGGTAGGGTTGGGCGCGACGGGCTCGACCGGTGTCAGTACGTTTCCCCAAATGGTGTTGTCTGTGCCGCCGAAGAGGACGAGCGCATCGCTCATCACGTCAAACGTGTTCCCGGCGATCAGGTTGTTACTCGAATTCCAGAAGACGACACTCGCCTCCGTGAATCCGACGTCGTCGGCGAAGATCCAACCCGTGATCTCGGGGTTATTGACGATCGATACATGCGTCGCATAGTAGAAGTCGTATTCGAGATAGTTGGTGGTAGGTAAGCCGAGTCCGAGGACGGTAGCTAGCTCGGGCTGGATCGCGTAATTGAAGTAGAACGACGGGGCGGCCCAAACGGATACGTGGGCCGTTGTCCCGATCAGGAAAATACCGGGGAAGACCGGGAATAGGAAGTCGTTGAATTCTCCGAAGAGAGGATCAATCGGAGAGACCTGATTATTGTCCAGAACGTAAGGATTTGACATCGTTCCCCGTCCGCTCTGAGAGATCGCGGCCAACTGGCCGTTCCCCCACGCCCACAGCGGGGTATACACTCCCATCGAGCGGTCATAGGTCAACGATACGGGACGCAGACTATTGGCGCCGCTGATCGCCAAGGTCTCGGGTTGATACTCGCTTAGCAGGATTCGGTAGGTGTACTTTCCTGGCGGCAGCCAGTACGTCGTGAGCCCCGAAGTCGGCACGGGAGCCCACGCCGCGGCGGAGGCATTGAACGATGCTCCTGGCGCTATGAAAACGAATGCATTCGATGGAGTGATTCGTAGCTTCTGGGCGTCGGCGCCCGCGGGTACGGACCCCTGGATCCCCCACAACGGATAGAGGAGCGAAGGACCCGGATGGAACTCCGCGACGGGATTGGCCCCGCCGCTCGAGTACTCCGCGATTCCCTCGGACGTCTCTCCCGTGTCCGTCCCGAAGTCGTAGGCGGAGGGCACGGTCGTGTAGGCGGAGGACCCGTTATCCAGGGTCCAGAGGCCGAATGATCCCGTCGTGTTGAAGAGGGTCGTGGTCGACCCTCCGCCCGGGCCGCCGATGACGATCTCCGCATCGTTCAGCAGGTACCCGGTCGGATCGGGGGCCTGCCCATTGATCTGGTAGGTCGGCTCCGGCGCCGGTTGGGTCGGGATCACGTTCCCGGTCGAATTGAACTCCGCGAAGTCGTACGACCCCGATACGGAGGTCGACCCCTTGGTGAGCGTGTAGTTGAAAAAGACGGTCGGACGGTCGTTGAAGACGGTTGCGTTATTGTACGTCGTGATCGTGAACGGAGGCGCCACATCGTAGGAGACGAGCCCGACCCCCACGTACACTTCGTTACCAACGAAGAAGCTGGCCGGACCGTGGGCGTAGATCCCGTTCGACGGGAAGTAAAGAGCAGGATTCGAGAAGTTCCAAATATTGTCCTCGAAAACAAGGAGACCGGAACTCGCGTAGTAGACAGGGACGTTTTGGATCCAATAGTCCGTGTTCAGCGCGCCCAGCACGTCCGCGTGGGTGAGGACCGTGTTCTCTTGGATCCCAAACTGATCCGGGCCCGCCGCGTCGAGGTAAAGTGGCTCGACGGAGTTCAAAGTGACAGCTGCCTTGACGCTACTTGTATAGGAAATCGTACCGACATTCACCCCGCCTTCTTCTTGAACGCCGAGGTCGCTCAATCCCATCGGGGCTGGCGCGGTGGAGTACAATGGGCTAATCACGTCGTTGTGAGCGACGATCTGGGAATTGAAATTCGGTAAGAAGACTTTGCTCATGGGAGCATGGTCGGCCCGGAGATCGGCGAGAACTCGCGCTTCCGTAGGATTCGAACTTACGAGAGAACTCGCGCCGGAGGCCGCATTGGAAGGGGAAGCCGAAAGCGCGTTCGGGAGTGCAGCGGGATGAGCCGGCGATAACGTCGCAGTGGCGTTGGTCTGAGATCCAATACCGGCCGGCAACACCATCAGAATCGCGATGGCCACCACGAGCGCCAACACTACTCGGCGAAGCAACCGCATCAACGACTTCGAAAATCGCACTCCGTATATACTCGATGAAGCGAGTGAAGCGACACTCTCAAAATCCGTTGTTCGCGAAGAATCGTGATATCCGGGAGGGTTCGATCGCACCCCCCCGATTGGCTCGACCCCAATCCCCTCGCCCGAATTCGACAACGCCCCTCACTCGCGAGTCCCAGGATTGACATCGAAGCCAGCACGAGCAAATTACGTGGTCTGGCTTGCTTCGAAGTGCGAGGGCGGTCCGTCGCCGTAGGGCGGTGGGAGAGCGGCGGGTCAGGGTGGTGTGTTAGTTGAATCCTGCTGGGGCGTGAGTTCTTTCACGACCTTCATCAATTGGATCAGTAACGAACTCCGCGGCGCATCCTCGTAGCTCCCGCGGCAGATTGCGTCCACCGAGATCACATACGAAGTCAAGGTCGCCTGATTCAATTGGACCCGGAGCTTCTCTGGTTGGACGACCCACTCGTTCTCGGGCAGCGCCTTCTCGAGCCGTGCGATGAGCGTTTGCGGATCGATCGAGTGGGGGATCTCATACTTGACGCGAACCCAACGGTCCGTTACCTCGTGCGATAGGATCGCCGCTTGGATCAGGATGCTATTCGGGATCTTCATCGAGACCCCCTCGTCCAACCGGAGTACGGAGTAGATCAATCCAAGGTCGGTGACGACGCCGGTGTAGCCCGGGTAGACCGCGTCCTGCGAGAAGAATTTTGGAGAGTACGACGGTATCAGGAGGCCGTAGGTCGACGAAATAAGGGTGACCCGCTCCCCCGGGTGGACCGGCCGCGCGGCGAGCAGCGTGATGCCGGCGATAACGTTCGATAGCGCGACCTGACCCGCAAGCCCTAGCACCAATCCCGCAAAGGTTCCCCCCGCCAGAATGGCGAAGCTGTTGACGCCCGCCACCACCAGCACGACCGCGGTCAGGAACCCGTATGCCACGATTCGATACGCGGCTAGGAGCAGTCCCGCGCGGCGCGTCCCGGCATAACGGGAGAGGAAGCTCAACAGGATGCGCTGCACCACCAGCACAGCCGCAATGCCGAGTGCCAGTGTCAGGCCGATTTTGAGCAGAAGCTCGTAGGAAACCGGAAACTCTCGAAAAATGATCAGTGCGTAATAGCCGATGATTCCAATCGCGATGAGTCCGATCAATAATGCCGCGGCCGAGGCGACCGCGGTCCGAAGAGTGAATTTCACGCTCGGTCGCACCATTCCCCAGGCATAAACGGCTTGGTCCCCTTCCCCCGAAGGCTCGAATCACGCGCGTAGCGAGTCCGGCGATTGTACCGCGAAGGACCGCCGTTTCTCCCGAATCTACTCGCCTCCGCTAGCGATGCATCCGAGGTCGACCTTCGCCACCTGGTGGTGTGGGAGTCCGCCAGGTCGCGCCAAATAGAGCGATCAAAAACACGACCAGCACGACGCCGAAAACCTCACCGGCGGTCGTCAGTCCGACTTGATCGGCCGCCACTGCTACGCCAATCGTTGGAACTGCGAGGGCAAGGTACCCCGATACGTAGAACCCTGAGAGGACGTCGCCTCGAATAGGGTCCGGGGCCACCCGATCGACCAGAGTGGTAGCGCCCATGAAGGCGAACCCGACCCCTACGCCCAAGAGACCGGCTCCAAGCACCCAGAGAACACCAGAGGCCAATGTCAGGGAGAATAGCGTTAGGACGAGCCCTCCGATGATCAAGGGGAAGCCGAATAGGAGGGCTCGGCGGTCGCGGACCTGCGCCAGCGCGAGCTGGATAGTCGCCGCCGAGCCGAACATTACTGCGATAAGGATGCCTGTCTCGAGTGGGCTTTGGACGAGGAGATCGGCGCGCAAGAAACCGGGAGCGAGGGCGGCATAGAGGCCATAGATAGAGTAGCAGGCAGTCAAGCCTCCCACCGCGACCCAGAACGGCCGCCGGATGGTTGCGGGAACGTGGATCCGTTGAATGCGGAACTTTTTCCTGTCTGCGTTGCGGGCGACCTTTTCCGGCGTGACCGCAATGGCCACGATGCCGAGGGCGCTCGCGACAATGAGGAGCAGGAAGACCAAGTCGGTGGGAGCGGGGGCATATTGAACCAGAAAGCCACTGATGAGAACTCCAGACGCGACTCCTCCAAAATTCGCCGCCACGCTCACGCGAGCTACGTGGTGTTTATCGCCGTTCGGCTCGAGCATTGTCATGCACGCCGTGGCGGTGCTCGTGGTGGCCCCGACGGCTAGTCCCGAGACGACTCTCGCCGCGGCCAACCAAACCACTCCGGTCGAGAAGATGAAGAGGATCGCGCTGACAGCCGACAACACCATGCCAGCATAGAGGAGAGGCTTCCGGCCGATCGTGTCGGAGAGAGGGGCGACGAAGAACATCGTCAGGATGACCCCGATCGCGTAGGCACCGAAGATGACGCCAAGAATACCCGAGCCGAAGTGGAACCGCTGTTGGTACAGCGTGTAGAGCGGTGTGGGGAGTCCCGCTCCGAATGCCGTAACCGCGAGTACGTAAGCGACGAGCCGAAACGGCCGACGGGACGTGGTGAGTCCCAAGGGGTTTGGCTGTCCCGAAAACCCGGTTGCTCTCGCGTGAGACACGTTCGCGCCTTTGGAGCGCCTCCCGACGGTCTCAATCGCGGCCGCTATAACGTTCTTCCGAATTTCCCGACGGCGGGTGGCTGATCCCCCTGGTCTCGGTACCAGAGGTGGCTCCGTTTCGCGTGGCGAGTTGATGTGTGTTGCCCGCCGGCGTCGTGCCGGCCCGGCTCCGCCGACCGAAGGGACCGCCCGCTGTCGGTTCGACTAGCTCGCCTTCCGAAGTTCGTTCTGTCGACGTAGGATATCCAATATGCGCGGATCGTGCCGGGCTGATTCGAAAAGTGGCGAGTACATCAGTTCCAACAACGGCAACGAGTGGAGTTGGAGCGCCCGCTCCATACAATCGACGAAGGCGTCGTTCTCCCCTAGTGCCTGGTAAATGAATCCCTCGAAGAGCACTGTGAGCTCGCCGGCTTGGGCCCGCTCTTCAAACCGCGCGAGGGAGCGCAGAGCCCCGTCTTTATCGCCCTCCATCGCGGCCAAAATTCCTCGGTAGGTGACGGTCCACACGCTGTTCGGCCGAAGTCGCTCCATCTCGCGCACGGTGATGCGTGCCTGGTCAAACTCGCGCCGACTCAGATGATACTCGGTCAAATGGGCATTCGTACGGAACGTGGCCAGCGGCTTCGTCTCTTCCCAGTGCGCGAGTGCCTCGGATTCACGGCCGGCATAAAAGTAGGCGCGACCGAGAAATGCGAGAATATTGACGTCGAATGGGTCGAGCCGCTGGGCGGCCTCCAGCAATCGCACGGTCTCGTCGATCTTTCCCTCGCCCGCGGCGAGTTGGGCCAACCACCGATAAGGATCCGCAAGACTGGGGTTGAGCTCCGACGCGCGACGCGCCTCCTGCACCGCGCGGACCATGTGGTCCTCGCTAACCAGGAGCCCGGCGAGAACGGAATGCGCCTCCGCAAGGGAATCATTCTGCGCCAGCGCTTGCGCGAGTTCCGCCTTCGCGACGCGCGTCGACTCGAAAAACGGTGCCGCTCCCTCCGTTCCGAGATAGAGCTGGCACTCCGCAATACCGACCCTGGCCCTCGCAAATTGCGGATCTCGTTCGACGGCGTGTTGGAACAGCGCGAGGGCTTGCCGAATCGCCGGCTCGGACTCCTTTTCCCCGAGCAGCTTCTTTCCATGGAGAAAGTCTGCGTACGCTTCCATGTCGCGCGTATCGGGTGCCGTGATGACGACCGAGGGCCGGGACTCGCCCCGCGGCGCGGAAAAATGTTTCCATAATGACGTCGCAATCTGTCCCGCAATATCGTCCTGGATGGCAAAGATGTCGCCAAATGGACGATCATAACGAGACGACCATAGGGGTTCCTCGGAGCGCGCGTCCACCAGCTGGACGGTGATCCGTACACGATTGCCCGCCTTTCGTACGCTCCCCTCCAGCGCGACCGCGACCCCGAGTTCTTGGCCGACGTCCCGAATGGATTTGGTCGAGCCCTTGTATCGTCCGACTGAGGTTCTGGCAATGACGCGAACGCTCGGGATCTGAGAGGCCCGCGAGATCAGTTCGTCGGTCAATCCGTCCGCAAAATAGTCATCGGCGGCATCCATGCTCATGTTGGCGAACGGGAGGACCGCCAAGCGCGGGTAGGCACTTGTCTCGCCAGTCGGGGCCGAGAAGTTTGCTTCTTCCCTCGCCAGAACGACTCGGTAGAGGTCCACGGGGAATTCCACGTTTTTCAACACGCGGGAACCCACCTTCTCGAGCGGTAGGTGGAGCTTGTTACGAACCTGCTCGAAAACCGACCCGGATACGCAAATCCCCCCGGGCTCGGCGAGTGGCTCGATCCGCGATGCCACGTTGACTGCGTCGCCCAGGATATCGTCTCCTTCCCCCACTACGTCCCCCACGTGGATTCCTATGCGCAGGACAATTCGCTCGCTGACTGGTGGGAGTGCATTTCGTCGTGTCACGGCCTCCTGAATCTCAACCGCGCAGCGCACGGACTCGACCGCACTCGGGAATTCGACCAAGAATCCGTCGCCCAAGGTCTTGACTTCCCGGCCCCCATGGGCGACAAACAGCGGGCGGACGAGCGACTGGTGCTCCTTGCGTAGGCGCAGGGCGGCTTCCTCATCCCGCTGAGCCAGTTTGGTGAACCCTACGAGGTCCGTGAACATGATGGCCGCCAACCGCCGTGTCTCGGTTTTCAAGCTATCCAAACTCGTGTCCTCGCCAGCGAGCGCGATTGCCCCCGGGCGAAACGTGCCGGCTTCCCGCACGGGACTCCCTCGATATGAGCGCGAGGGCACTACGAGGTTCGAGCCGCTGACTCTGGCGAGTCGAAGGGGAATTGGCCACTAGGTGAACACCCCCCCCCGATTTTCGCGCTTTAGACCCTCGGAACGCAGTCCGGGTCCGATAGTGGGCCCCGCGTCGAGCGTGCAAGGAATTACGCGCCGCAAGCCGGGCATCGGAACAGGTATAATACGGCCCTTATGTCAGGTCCCCCTGATCCTCACCGGACCAAGGAAGGAAGACGGGTTATGGCGGGCAAGAAGGTGCGTGTCCTGGTTGGAACGCGTAAGGGAGGCTACATCGTCGAGGGTGACATCGGGCGCAAGAAATGGAAGCTCGCTTCGAAGTTCGAAACCGGTTACGAGGTGTTCCACATGACGGGAGACCAACGTCATCCTGGCGACATCTACGCCTGCGTCAATTCTTGGCTCTGGGGTCCCGCGCTCTACCGGTCCCGCGATTACGGCAAGAAATGGGACGAGATCGGGACTCCGATGCTGGCCGCCAAGTCGGCGCGAAAGCCTCGATTCGATCCGGAGAACCCCGAGGCCCCTCCTCCGACCTATGCCGTCGCGAATCTCTGGCACCTAGAGCCGGGGCATGCGAGCCAGCCGAACACACTTTTCATGGGCCTTGACCCGTATTCGCTCCACCGCAGCGATGATCTCGGCGCCACTTGGGAACCGGTCTCGGGGTTGAATGATCATCCCACGAAGGACAAGTGGAACCCGGGCAACGGCGGCCCGTGCCTACACACCATTCTCGTCGATCCCACGCGTCCGAATCGGATTTATGCCGGGATTTCGGCGGCGGGATTGTTCCGCACCGATGACGGGGGCAAGAACTGGGCCTTGGCGAACCAGGGGGTCGAAACACCGTTCAATCCTGAGAAGTTTCCGGCGGTTGGACAATGCGTGCACAAGGTAGCGCTCGACCCCGCGAAGCCCGACGTACTGTACCGTCAGGATCACGGCGGGATCTACGTCAGCCACAACGCGGGTGACCGCTGGGACAGGATCGGGAAGTCGCTCGACGACGATTTTGGATTCGGGGTGGCGTCCGCCCAGAGTCTTCCGGGGCGAGCGTTCTTTGTGCCCATCAACAGTGAGAACCGATTGACGATGCACGGAGGATTTCAGGTCTACCAGTGGACCGAAGCCACGAAAGCGTGGAAGGCGCTTATGCCTCCGAGCCGATTCCCGGGCGACTTCGCCACTCATCGGGAAGGGGTGGCGTGCGACGCTCTCGACCCGGCCGGGATCTACGTTGGGACTACAACCGGTCAGATCTTCGTCAGCCCCGATGCCGGAAAGAGTTGGACCCAAATGCCGATCCAGTTTCCCGCGATCCACTCGATCGCGGTGACTGGCCCCGGGTGAGGCACGGTCCGCAGGAGCCTCGCGGCCATCGCGAGTAGCGCGGGCATTCGCCGTCGGGGGCTGGCCCCGACGAGCAAGCGACTCCGAGTGAGGCCCATACCGACGCGCGTAAGCGGAAACGTGCGGGAGCTCCGAGTCGCGACGCACGTCGTGTCGCGCCCATCTTGAGTAACTCGAACCCGGGGCTTTAACTGTCGAGAGAGAATTCGGAATCTGTGCCGAAGGGATCTCGACGCCTGGCCGCGATAATGTTCACGGACATCGTCGGATTTACGGCGATGTCCCAACGCAACGAAGTCGTGGCCGTGCAACTGCTTGACGAACACCGGGCGATACTGCGGCCCGTCTTCGCCTTGCATGGGGGCCGGGTGGTCAAAACGATGGGCGATGGATTCCTCGTGGAGTTCCCGAGCGCGCTGGAATCAGTGCTCTGTGCGCAAAAGGTACAGCAGACCCTCCTGAAGCGGAACGCGTCGGCTCAAGAGGGGAAGAAGATCACCCTGCGGGTCGGCATCCACGTCGGCGAGATCATTGACCAGGGCGACGACATCGCCGGTGACGCGGTGAACGTCGCCTCGCGACTCGAACCGCTGGCCGACCCAGGGGGCATCTGTGTCTCCGAGCAGGTGTTGGACCAAATCCGGAACAAGTTGCCGGTCAGCTGGGAGGACGTGGCGGCTCCGATGCTCAAGAATGTCGAGTTCCCCATGCGGGTGTACCGAATTCAAGCGTCGGCCGATGGGATGAGAGGGGCTTCGCCATCGCGGGAGCCGATCTCGTACGTTCGGCTCGCGGTCCTTCCGTTCACCAGTATGAGCGCGGATCCGGCGGACGAATTCTTCGCCGATGGCCTGACCGAGGAGATGATCACCTCTCTCTCCCAGAGCACCGCACTCCGCATTGTCGCACGTACGTCCGTGATGCCGTACAAGGGCGTCCGTAAGGGGATACGAGAGATTGGTCGCGAGCTCGCGGTCGGCTCGATCCTAGAGGGCAGCGTGCGGCGATCGGCGAAGAAGGTCCGGATCGCGGTCCAACTCGTCGATGCCGGCACCGAGGAGCACCTGTGGGTCAGCACCTTCGACCGAGAAATGGACGACGTCTTCGCCGTCCAAGACGAGATCGCGCAATGCGTCTCGAA
The DNA here is from genome assembly GCA_049300255.1 of Thermoplasmata archaeon. Classification (GTDB taxonomy): domain Archaea; phylum Thermoplasmatota; class Thermoplasmata; order Lutacidiplasmatales; family UBA184; genus Lutacidiplasma. The sequence continues at coordinate 8,325 of JBAQJJ010000014.1, read as the reverse complement.
GGTGCTGCAAGGTAAGTTAGTCGCTCGAATCCCGCCGTCCTGGCGCAATCAACGAGCGACTGTTCCCACGGTACCCTCTTAGTAGATCGCGCGGAAGGCCCCGTCCGCGGGCGCAGCCAACGTCCCCCGGTTGACTAACAAGCGTGACTCCGTCAGAAGATCGTATTCTCCTACTCCTTCCGGGAGGGCCTGAATCTTCGGGGCGCCCTCGGGCGCTCCAGCTATTTCTGGCACCCTGGTCTACACCGGCCATGGAACCTTCGCTTAGTCCCAAGCTCGCACCGTACCTCCCCGTTCAGGACGCCCGTGGGCTGATCCGCTTCCTTGAGGAAGGGTTGGGAGGCAAGGTCACTTTCGAGCAGGCCGGCCCCGATAGACGCCTGGTGCATGCGGAAGTTCGGGTCGCCGGCGGCCTAGTCATGCTCGCCGATGCTCCCACCGGGCGGTCCCCGTTCCCCGCGATGAGCCACCTCTACGCCGAGGACGCCGACGCGGCCTACGCGCGGGCCATCAAGCTCGGAGCTTCCAGCGTGCAATCACCGGCCGACTCTCCGGACGGAAACCGGCGAGGGGGCGTGCGGGACTCCTGGGGCAACGAGTGGTGGTTCTCGCACGTTCTGAAGCTGCGCTAGCTAAACCGTAGTGACCGCTTGGAGTACCCTCAGGGGGACGGGGCGGCAGCTCTTCGCCCCGTGGCCCACAGGCCCGCCTGCGCGCAGTGGCGCGAATCAGAGGGTGGTGTCTCTTACTCTCCGCGAACGACAGCGAACATCGGGAAAGCGCTGATGACGGTCGTCAGACCTACCGTTACCGGTGACGCTATCGCGAGATCGATCGCGAGTTGGGTGTAGTTGCCGCCATCGATCGTACCCCATCCCGTGACCAAGTCCCAACCCACGAGCGCATGGTCGCCCTTGTTCCGATACTGCGTCACGTCAAAGAACGGATTGAGGGCCAAGGCGTGTTTGTACTGGAGTTGCCCCAGTGCGTAGGCTTGTGGGTTCACGAATCCGAGCCACGGGAGATGGCGGGCCTGCAGGGTGTGATCGATGGTCGCTATGATGCCACCTTCGACCTGGTCGGAGATGCTCGTTCCGACGACGTAGGTGAAGTACCCGGTCACAAAGCCCGGGGGACCGCCACACGACGGAACCGCCTCGCAGGTAACGTTGTACGAGTAGCCCGCGAATGTCCAGGTGATCGAAGTGTCGTTCGCGACCGCCGCGATGTCGGGGACTCCTCGCCCTTTCTCTGAATGGTGGGAAAGAACTCCCTTGACATCTGAGGAGTGGGCCTGATACGATGGGACGGGGAACATGCGAGCGATGCCTCCTTCGGAACCGAGGGTTTCGCCGAAGCCCGCGACGGTACCCAGCGGCTCATACCAGGCGATCTCGCTTCCACAGACCTGCTTGCCCGTGCAGACGGTGTATGGATTGGAACCCACGGTCAAGGGGGATCGTTGGAGCGTCAGAGGGTTGAGGGTCAATGTGGTCCCCCCGACCGCGACGTCGCCGAACGCGCTGTATGCTTGCGATGCCGGGCTCGACGTCGACGTGGTTCCGCTGTCGCCCGAAGACGCGACTACCGTGATACCACGGGCTTGCGCCTCTTCGAGGTCCATGTACCAGTTCGTGTCGTTATAGTTGACTCCGTAGCCCCATGAGTTCGCGATCACGGAGACGCTGTCGAGCCCCTTGATCACGGAGGGGGTGAAGCTCGGGCCGTCCGAGGCCTTAGGGTTCAGGATGGAAGCAAAGGCGCTGTCCAAGGTCACCGTGGACGGTCCCTGCCCAAATACCTGGTAGATGTTCGAACCCGGCGCCATCAGAGCCTCCATGTCCATATCGAGAGTGTTCTCAAGGCTCGCCCCTCCGCTGTCGCACGCCGCGCTCAACCCGTGGTCGGCGGATGCGTAGGGGGCGAGGCCCGCCAACGCGACGGAGAAGGCATGGGCCATCGGTTCTCCTTTTGGCAAATTATACTGGACATAGCTCGTCACATCCGGTGCGTAGAAGTCCCACGAAAACGCGCTCGTGCTCTGTGTAGCACAGAACGGATCGGTCACGTTTTCGTTGGGATCGGACCAGAGGATTGTCGCGATGTCGGCGCCGACGGGGTAGCCATACTTTCCAAACATGGTCTGAGCGAATGCGAGGGTCGGATTCGTCTCGTTGTAAGCGACCTGATAATCGGAGCCGAATTCGATCTGCCCTGTGCAGCCGGTCCCGGTCGAACTGCAGAAGGTCGGGAAGTAGAGGGGCTCAGGGTAACCCAGCCCGTTGACGGTCGTGCAGGCGAAGGGCCCGCCGTTCGACGTGCACGGCGTCGAATGGAGCTTCGGTGCGAGCGCCGCCTGGGGGGCCGCAGCGGCGGCAATCGCCGCGCGTGGGGGCGCATATGAAACATCGGCGTGGATCAGCAGTTTCGAAAAGTCACTCAAGCCGACGACGCTGGAGATGTAAGGGGCGAGCGGGGCCGCAAGCGATGGAAGTCGAGTGGGAGCATAGAAGGACGCAGAGCCCGCCTGAAACATGTCGATCGAAGTGTGGAAGATTGCTTCGACTTGAGCAGGCGTCGCGTCAAAGGAGATGGTGGCGTCGTCAGCATAGGTCACAAGTCCCGTGACCCCAAAGGAAGTGAAGTATGCGACCGCCGAGTTGTAGACTGAGGCAGAGCCCCCAAAGATGGCGTCAAACTCGGCCGCGGTCATGTAGTGGTGATACAACGCTGAGCTAGGGTCGGAAAGCGCCTGGAGATACTGGTTCAATTGAGCCTGGTGCGAGAAGGTTAGAGAGACAAGAATAGGTATCGAAGATACCGAGGCGGGGCCGGTCGACGCAGCTCCTGTCAGCCCAATTCCGAGTTCGGTGTACGGCACGGCGGCGGTGGGAGCAGCATGCAGCGATGCCATGCTCCACGAGGGCGTGGCGACGCTCGAAATCGACGGCAGGCCGGCAATGCCAGCGCTCGACTGCGTTACGACTACCGAGGGCGCGAGCGCCGCGGCCGATCCGCTCAGGAACAGTACTGCGATCAGCGTGGCCATGATCACCGTCACAAAAGAGCCCTTCAGATTCTCCATAACAAAACCTCCAAGGACGCGTCTCACGCAAGCTCCCCCATCGGAGAGAAGGCGCATTCCATGGTGAATGCTGGCAGGGAATCCGCCTACTTAATCCCGATAGATAAGGCGCGTCGTTTTGCCCTCACAAATGCGACTGCGGAGGCTTCACGCGACCGACGACCAGAGGAGGTGAACTCGACGTCGCGTTAGATAGTGTCCTACTCGTGTATGCTGCAATCCGCATAGATAGTCCGCTGAGATGAATCGCCGACCCTGGGGCGCGCCCGGGGCCGACCTTGAAGGTTAAACCCTTAACATCGGGATTTAAGCTTCATGGCAGCTACCGAAACGTATGGCAAAGGGATCAGGCGCGCGAGCCGATCCTTGGATCCTCAAGACCCCTAGCGGTCTCTCTGAGTTCAAAGCGTTTCGGGACCCGAGCGCGGATCCTCCGGCGTTGGTCGTGATCGCGGGGAGCACTGAACTTCGCTACCACCTGAGATGTATTGATGATCTTACGTCGATGCTGCAATCGAAGGGAGATTGGGTCCCTCTCGGCAGCGCCGACGAACAGAAGCCCGCCGCGCCGGGAACAGTCGAGGCGTGGGCGCGCGACCCAAAGAATCCCGTCGGCGGTTGGTACGGACTCAAGAAAGGACTTCGGGGTCGCTTCGGGAACTACGTTCCCCCGGTGATGGAAGTTCTTGGCCGCGCCGAGGTCGAACATAACCCGAAGGCGAATCGAATGCGGTCCCGCTGAACCCATTGAGGTTCATTACCCAGACTGGGAATGACGCGAGATAGGCCCAGTCGGATTCATACCCGCACGGGTTCAAATCCATACGTTCTTCTGCTTGAACTGGGCGAGTTTGGTACCATCTAGCGAATTCTCGGCCCCGATGATCAGATTTGTCGAAGGGAGGCATAAGAGAACCCTCTCCTCCGGAAAAGGGTCTGGATTGCGATGACATCGCCTGACCATACTTAGGGCGCCCGTTGGGAACAATGTCCGCTTCGCGAGATCGACTCGTAGGCTCCCGACGACCGCTAGGGTGTGACAGGAGTGCTGAATTCGGGCGCTGGTCGACGACTCGCCCAGGTACGGGGGGCTCAAAGCCACCCCCGGTCCGGAAATTGTTGGATTCGTGACGTACTTAAAATTGGAGATGGCAGTCGGGCGCCGGGGACCCACCGGTGTCTGTGTCGCGTAAAGTTGTGGCCTCCGAATTGTTGTCTCTTGATGGCGTGGCTGAGGGGCTGGAGGATTTGTTCGTCGGCGTCGACGACGAAGTCATGGAGGAGAACCTTCGGCGTGGCATCGCCACTCAGGACACGATTCTCCTCGGTCGGCGGACCTATGATGAATGGGCGGGGTTCTGGCCCACCAGCAACATCGAGCCATTCGCGAGTTTCATCAACCGCGTCGAGAAATTCGTCGTCACCTCGACCCCCCTCGGGAAGGCTTGGGCGAACAGTTCCGTGATCCAGGGCCCGCTCCCTGAATTCGTCAAGTTGTTGAAGGAGCAGGCCGGCGGCGATATCGGTGTCCTCGGGAGCATTGGGCTGACCCAGTCACTCCTCGAAGCGGGTCTGATCGATGAACTACGACTGGCGATCGCTCCCGCCGTCAAGATGAAGGGTCGCAAGCTGTTCGATAAGGGGATTCCCCGAAGGTTGACGCTTACGCGGAGCGTCACCGCTCCCAACGGCTACGTGATCCTCGACTTCCGGGTCTGAAACTGGGAGTCAGTGCACAGCCCCCGGTCGAAAACCCACCCCTTTGCAAACGCGCCCAGTCGGATTCATACACTCAAGGGTTCAACCCCATACATTTTTTTGGCTTAACCCAGGCGAAATTGGTTCCGTCTAGCGAATCCTCGGCCTCAGTGAACCGACTTGTCGAACGGGCTCATTACCATCACAGGTCTTGACCTCGCTTCCCTCGAGTAGAACGCGCCGGGTCGGCTGTGGGTCACCTCCAGAGGGTGCTTCGAGTGAGCAAGCTAGATAGCCTGTATTCGGGCCGTCCGTGCTATGGAGCGAAATCTCCAGCTCCTTTCGGTTGGAATCGCGATCCGGTCCTTCGGGGCAGCGCTATACAACCCGTTCCTAGCGCTGTTCCTGTTCTCAGTCCTGCACGTCGGCTACTTCGAAATCGGCGTGATTTTCGTTGGGGTAGGCGCCGTTCAGCTCCCGTTCGGTCTCGTCGGCGGCCTTTGGACTGACCGTGTCGGACGTCGAAAGCTGATCATCCTCGGACTCTCGACCGAAGCGCTGTTGACAGCCAGCCTTGCCTATGCATTTGACATTCATTCGCTCGCGCTCGCCATTGCCGTCGCCGCCGTGGGCGGCGCCATCCTCGCGGCGACTGCCGCGGCGTATTCCGCCTACATTGCCGACTGGGCGTCGGGGTCCACGCGAACTCGAGCCTTCACATGGTTCCGTATCAGTTACAATGGCGGCTTCGCGGCCGGCGTTTCTCTCGGTGGCATCCTCGTGGAGTTCATCGGCTTCACGGGCGCGGTTCTGGCAGCGTCGATCATCATCGCGGGGGCCACCGCGTTCGTGCTAGCGATGATCCGGCCTTCCCCGTTCGACCTCGCACTGCGGGAGCGAGTGAAGCCGACGCGAGCGACCGCGGATTCCGAGGGCGGAGGCCGTAGCCTCCGAGAGAGCTTCTCGATACTCTCGCGGGACCGTGTCGCGCTCCTGGTCGCGACGGGCTTTGCCCTCCTTTGGGTGACCGCGGGCCAGTGGAACGTGACCTTCTCGCTCTTCTCCCACAACAAGTTCGGGATCTCCTATTCCCTCCTAGGCCTCGGACTCGCCCTCAACGGTTTGGTGGTGGTGTTTGGCCAGTCGATCACGACCGAAAGCCTGCTCGGGCGCCGGCACACTTCTATTGCGATCGCGGGAGGGCTCCTTTACGCGGCCGCCTATCTCCTGCTCGGAATCTCGGCGCTCTGGCTTCTCTTCCCGAGCGGGGTCTTCCTTGTCGTGGTCTTCGTCCTGACCATCGGGGAGAACGTCGGGACGATTCCCGTCACTACTCTACCGTCGAACCTCGCTCCGAAAGGCGAGGTCGGGGCGTACAACGGTGCGTTCAACACGTTCCTGAGCGCGGCCTCCCTCGCGGCGATCTTTTTCGGAGGTGCGATTCTCTCAGCAGTCCCGAATCCTCTATGGGAGTGGGTCCTGTTGATCTTGCCGACGATCCCAGGGGTGCTTCTACTCAGGCTAGCCGCTCGGAGAATCCCTCGGGAAATCGACCGGGCCTAGTTCCCGGCATCCAGAATCCGGATGGACGGCCAGCGGGGACCGAAACCCGCGCGCCGGTCGACCGAGGCGAATAGTCCGCGGGGTATTGGGTCGGCTAGAAGTCGAGATCCCTCCGGAAACACTTCCTAGAGCCTACAAGTGGGCCCAGTCGGATTTGAACCGACGACCTCCCGGTTATCAGCCGGCACGTCAGAAAATATGCCGTTCGGAAGCGCCTTACCCGATCTGGGACCCGGACTGCCCCCCTCTGGACGCCCTACAACGCTCGTTCGCCTGGCTCGCCGAGTCCGCGTACTCCGAAGTCGCTCGGTCCTCCACCGAAAACGACCAGGACTGAACCCCTACGGGCCCCGGGGCAACCCGGGGCCCCCCTTTTTCGCTAGCGGCGAGTTCTCGTTCGGGCAGGCTAATGCTCACGTTCCTTCCGACGGCGAAACGTACGATCCACGCATAGCAGGATGAGCTCCGGGTGAAGACCACCGACCAACTGGCTCCTCCCTCCCCTGAACAAGGAAAGCATTATCGGCGGAACCGGACCTAGGGTCCTCGTCATGGCGTCCACGAGCGCGAAACAACCCCACCATGGTGAGGAGCACCCGAAGGGGCGCCCCATCTCCGAAGTGGGAATGACATCGACGGAGGCGCGGGATCTTAGGGCGCGCCTGGCGTCGTTCGCTCGCGAGTGGGACGACCCCAGAATGGACGTCTATGACGATCAACCTTAGTCGCGGCGGGGTCTACCTCGTCGAGTTCCCGAACATCGACTTTGTGACCTGGAAGCCGCGACCGGTACTCCTGGTCCAGAATCCGTCAGTTCGGGGCCCGTACCCCGACGTTCTCGTGGCCGCCATCACCTCGTCCACAGAGACCGAGGGACCCACCAGGCTGCTGGTTGAGATCCGGAGCCCTGAAGGGCGGTCCATGGGATTGCTGACGGATTCCGTGATCGCGCTCGACAATCTCGCGACCATCCCGGAGAGCAGGTTCCGTCGCCAACTCGGGACCTGCCCGGTTATGTCTCAAGTGGGACGAGTTCTGCGCCAGATTCTCTCCCTGTAGCTGACCGCGAACGCCGCGCATCGCTCGTTCCCCTCTTCGCGAGGAACGAGAGATGCAGCCGAACGTCCACAACCCCGAGAGAGAGTTACAGAAGGCGACCTAGCCCGCCATCACCTCCCGCCTGCGGACCGTGACCGGAAACCGCCTTCATCGAAAGTGCGTCTGTGGATCCGGCCACGCGATCTCGCGAAACCCCGCGACTCGCTGAGCGGTCAACTTCGGTGCGACGCAATCGTTGTCCGACTACTTCTGCGAACGCTCGTCTGATTCAATCACGCCATCGTCCCCAACGCGAACGGTGCGCCAACCGAAGTCGCGAGCCAATATTGTTTTCCCGATTGAGGAAGTGATGGGATTGGCAGAGTCAAGGCTCACTAGACTGACGCCCTGGACCCCGTCCCGAGAGTTCATTCCTTGGAATACCACGAAATCGAGTGGGTGGATGATCGTTCGGACATCCCGAGGGTCGATCTTGAGCTTGTAGAACATAGGTGCCGACCGCCATAGGAGCTGTGGCAGTACCTTTCGTTCCGCTCTCTCCTTCGCGACCCGTTGTAGCTCCGCTGCGCGTCCCTCTAGCGTTCCCCGACGTTGCTCGAGGGCGTCCCGGCTTCGCTCGACTTTGTCCATCCAATCGGGAACGTACTTGCCCCGCCGAGAGAGCTCCAGATCACTTAGCCTATGAACAGAACCACACTCCGGGCAGACGCTGAAGATGTGGCGTCCCTCGCGGATGAAGGTCGAAAAGTCGCTAATCATCCCAGCTCCCGAATGGTGACGCGTCCATCCTCGACCACGTCCCGGATTGCCTTTTGGACATTTGAGAGTCGAGCGTTTCCCGTTTTCACGTCGATGAATTCGAGTCGGGAAACTCGGCCTCTAGAAAGGCCAACGAATCCCACGTAGTCGATAGGATCGAA
>JBAQJJ010000013.1:0-6117 GCA_049300255.1 Thermoplasmata archaeon | reverse complement strand
TTACAGTCTGCGGACGAGCCTGCAAAAATACCAGTTAGTTCAGATAGAATTATTATTAAAGGTTTATGGTAAATGGTATGCAAATCCTGTGGTCAAACTACAACATCTACAAGCACTGTTTCAAATGAGAATTCTGCAAGTAGTGTAACAACACATCAAGGAACTTTTAGTTTAACAGGACAAGGAGATGTTACAACTACTTCATCAACTGGAATGTGTTCGACGTGTTTTAATCTAGAAGTATTTGGTTTGCTACTGATAGCAGGAGTTGTATTGCTAATAACAATAGTGTGGAAATGAATCATGCTAACAGCATCAGATTATGCAACTTTTGTTATTATGTCAGTGGCTGTATTTACGATGTTGATTTACATCTATAACAATTGGCTTCAAAGTTTATTAGCTGGTAAAGGTTACTAAAGGAGTGAAAAAATGGCAACAAAAGTATTGAGCAACACCACGATGATTGTATTAGCAGTATTCTTTATTGTACTGTTAGTAATAGTAGGCGCAGCGGTATTGGAGCATGTGCCAGTCATCACAATAACATAACATGAAGAAGAATGAATACCTTTACATTGGACTTGCTTTAGCTGGAACAGTAGGCATTGCACTTTTGTATTGGTATTTTACATCAACTTCAGTTCCTCCAACACTACCTATACCAACTATTGAAACACCGTCTTCAACAATTAATTCAGTAGCATCAACTCCTGCTACTACGAATACTGCATCTAACCCAGTTATTACACCTCCAACAGTGACAGTTCCTACAACACCTACAACTTCTAGCCAAACTACAGTATCCCAAGGACAAGCAACTACAGTAGGAACAACTACAACACCTCCTGCTACAATGATAACAGTGCCGCCTGTAGTAACAACACCTCCAGTAGTCACAATAATTCCTCCAACAATACAAGCAACATTAAACGCATCTCCAAAATCAGGAGTTCATCCTTTGTTAGTTAAATTCAATACAGTAGTGACTGGTGGACAATCGCCTTATACTTATTATTTACTATTTGGGGATGGAAACCATACAGCAACAGGTGGGACTGGAGCAAACAATCACAAGTATTCAAATGCTGGAAATTATGGTGCAAGTATGCAAGTAACTGATGCGAATGGAATAATGACAAGTGATTACGTTCAGATAGTGGTAAGTTAAATGACGATTAAAGCTCCTCCAACTGGTGGACAGTTGTGCTTTCAAGTGAATAATTCATCTACACAAACTGCATTAGATGGAGCTACAATTAAAATCAGTAAACTAAAAGCACCAGCAGGAACACTTTATGTAAGCCAAAATGGAACTTACACGACTAAAACATCAGGAACGATTTGTGTTAAATACCCGAATTGTAAATCAGGAGTCCAAATCTATCAGAAGTATGAAGTAAGTAAGACTGGATTCACATCTGTTTCTTCAACTTATAATGGCCCTTGTGGTGCAACTCCTTTTACAATTGCAGTAAATCTAGTTCCTATGACTACAACTCCTCCTCCACCACCACCCCCACCTCCAACTGAAAACTATGACTGGATTTACATTCTAGCAATAATAGCTGCAATTGTAGTTGTAGTATTAGTATTATCTCATTACAAATGAAGAATGAACAAATTGCTATAATCATTGGTGCTGCAATTGGCGCAGTTGCTACTTTAGCATTGATACTTTACTTAGCTGGAACTGGAAGTGGAAGTGGTAATGGTGGTGGATGTAATTGTTCATCAACATGCAAAAATGGAACATGCCAATCAGGATACACTTGTCAAGGTGGAACTTGCAAAGCTAATACTACTCCACAAACAATAGTAGCATCATTTAATGGGAGTGTTGGAACTTTTGTATTACCATGTTGCAATCTTTCAGGAGCACCAAATCCAATGGACATAGAAGGACAAGGATTTTCGCCAAATGCATCGGTTTATCTATTATCTTCCAGTGATAACACAACGTGGTATTACAATGGTCATGTAAAAACTCCATTTTATGGTCCTGATGGGACAGCAAATGCTTTTGGGGGATTAAGTATTAACCAGTATAATGTATTTGGGTTATACAATCTATGTGGTAATTCAAATCCAATGTATTACAAATTACAAGACTGGACGAGTAAGAACTATTCTAATACTTGCGTGATAACAGGAGATTGTAATTGCAATCCGGGGTTATGTTAAATGGCTAAACCACAAGTAGGACCATTCAGCCCATTAGAGTATGCTCAGTGGTATTTATCTAGTTCATCTTCCACAATTGCTAATACTGATGTTATCCTTGATAATGGAAGTAGTGTTTGGGACCTAACTCAGAAAAATGGAAATACAGTTGCTACTCAAGCTAATAGCACGACAAACACAATTACATTCTTTCATAGTAATTATGTTGGACCTAAGATTACTAATTCTGGAGGAATAATCCCATCAGTTAATTTACACCCAGAACAAGCAGAAGCTTTAGGAATTAGTATAACTGATGTAAGTGGATGGGATTTAATAATAGTGGGAGTAGCTTTAATTGTAGCCGCTGCATTAATTGAAATCTTTACAGCAGGAGCGGGAACCATTGTTGTTACCGGATTAGTTTATGCAGGTGTTGGTTTAATTATTGCAGGAGCAGCAGATGTATTCTTTACTCCTCAATTAGTATCAACAACTTGTAATGCTACATCTACAAGCTGTTGCAATGATTTTACTGGAAGTGGTGGAGCTTTTACAACTTGTATTGATTGTACTTCTCCAACAAGCGGTTGCACTCAAGTTACTAGTACGCCAACTGGTGGGTTATTAGGATTCCTATCAAGTATTGAAAACATCCTAATAGTATTAATTGTCGGTGCAATCGCAATTATTATCGCTTATGTTTATTTAAAGAGCAGAGGAAAGAAATGAATAAGTCTTATCTATATGGCATAATTGCAGCAGTAGGAGCAGCGGCGGCTATTTACATCATCTATGAATTATACCTCTATAAATTATACACTATTCCGCCTCCAAATAAGAATGTTCTTACAGTAGATTATTTAGGATTTGGGGCAATAGCTTGTAATGTAACAACTCCAGGATTCTCGCCAGTTAAGTATGTTTGGAACTTTGGAATTGGAAATCCTCCAGCAACCGCGACTACAGACATTCCTGGTGTAGAATTTGTTTATACGGATTATGGTACTTATTTAATTATAATGACAGCAACTAATTCTGCTGGGGCAGTAACTATTGCTAGTGCAACGGTAACGATTAGCACAATATTACCATAATGACGGAGAATAAGTATAATGAAGCACTTGGAATTGGGCTATCTTTATTATTTGAAAGTCAAACATTCCCATTTCTTCTTAGCTCAGCTTTTACAGCAAGAACAATAGTTCAGGACAAAGACCAGCAAGAAGAAGTGATTATTGATGCTTGGGTTGCTGTGGGAATCTCGATTGCATTTACTGTTATAATGAGTTACTTTCTTCATAGTACATTAACTTTAATAGTAGGTACAATCTTCGCGTTCGTGTTCTTTTCAATTTACATGATTAGAGGAGAATTGTGGTAATGAGTCCTCAAGTGAGTGAGAACATAATTGGAATTATCTTTATACTGATAGGAGTAGGATTCGTATTCTTGATTCTAATACCTTACATACAGAAATACGATTGATGAGCGGAACTTTTATTGGACTAACATTCGCATTCTTACTAATGAGTGGTAGATTAAAAGGAGCAGGAGATTAAAATGGCAGGAGATGTAACACCCCCGAATACGCAGGAAGCAATACCAGCGCCAGTAAAGACATTGAGGATTTCAGGACCACAAACAATAATTGCTAAATCAATTACAATTGGGTCAACTTATGGTCCTTACATTCCTAATGTAGACAACAGATTTTTCCCTGCAATGGACTCATTAGTATGCCATACACTTTACATTGATACTCCATCTAGCAATCCAGTAACTATTAACATTGGTTCTCCTGGTGGAACAGTATTTCCATTAGCATCAGGAGTTGCAACAAGCCATAAGTTTGATAATGTAGATATTACTCAGTTTGCATTTAATGGTGGAGTAAGTGGAATTATTAATGTAATTGCAGAAGGAACGTTTATAACTCCAGTATTCGGGCCGAACGGAAGTATTTCAAATAGTGACTAGGGATGTTAGTATCGAAAGTAATGCTTCTGATGCTGGAAAACCAGAATCAAAGCACAATCATCGGTTCGAGTTCTACAGCACCATACTTAAATAGTCTAGCATTAAAGTATGGATACTGCTCTGATTATGTAGGTCTTTGGGGTGTTTCGTTACCCAATTACATAATTTTAACTTCAGCTAGTAATCAAGGAATTACTGCTGATGATGAACCTCCATCTAAATACTTGCTTACAGGCCCGAGCATTTTCGATTCGTTGAATACAAAAGGATTATCTTGGAGTGCTTTTGCAGAATCTTTACCTTCTGAATGCTATCAAGGTAAATCAACTGGAAGTCCAGTAGTATTTAGTGTGCATCATGTCCCATCTTTGTATTACAAAGATTTAGTAGATTCAGCACCGCAATGTGCTAAGACAGTAAACATAACAGAATTAGACCCGACAAGTCTTCCAACATTCTGTATTGTAACACCAAATAATAATCACAATTCGCATAATGCTCCATCTGATGTTCCTGCGTCAGATACATGGTGTAAAGGTTTCCTCTCTCCAATCTTATCATCAAGCGATTTTACAACAGGAAAGTTAGCTATCTTCATTGTGTATGATAATGCATGGAGTCCATTATTAGGTAATTCACCATGCATTATACTATGGTCTGGAATGACTTCTCCAGTAGTATCTGCGAATAGTTATAACCACTATGATACAATAGCTACTATTGAATCATTACTAGGATTACCATTCCTTACTAATAATGACAAAAATGCACAGATAATGAGTGAGTTCTTTCCTTCTAGTGGTACACCCCCAACAATTGATAATGTAGGTCTTCTAATAGCAGCAGTAGTAGTTGCTGCAATTGTAATAACAATAGTATTGGTGACAAAATGAACTTAGCAAAATGGGCCGTAGTGGGGATTGTAATTGTGAGTTTGATTGCTATAATGATTTATTACTTCTTTCCGAGCACACAATGAGCGCAAATCTAACATACAGCTTTAAGGCGCCAGTTACAATTAGTTTCTCAACTTTAAATAGTGGGGGAACAGCGCCATACACTTACTTATGGACATTCCCGGGAAACGTGACTTATACAACTCCGACAGCCACACATAAGTTTACTCATGTAGGAGTAGATGTAGTAACAGTAGTTGTAACCGATTCTACAGGATTGACAACCACAGAAACAATACCAATAACAGTAACATGACTACTTATACATACACTTTAACAGGCCCGCAGAATCAGACTAGTGATACATTCTTTCCAATTCCTCCAAATGGAGTTGTATACGACATAGTAAGTGCTAGTGTTGTGATGAGTGCTAGTACTGGTAAAGTATTAGACCCTGCATCTCAAGCATACACTTATTCAGAATTCAACCCAGCATTACCTAATCTGTGGGAGCCTAACTTAGATAATTATTGTTATGTGTACAGTGCTAATGTAAATTCTGTATCAGGGTATGGAGGATACTCTGCTACTGGTCCTTCTGATGCGCAAGTTTACATACAATGGCTTCAAACATTACATTATAACAGTGATTTGAGAATCGTTTATCAAGCGCAGCTAGTAGCAGGAGAAACTGCAACTTTTACGTTAGAGTTAAGTGATAGCACTGGAGATGCTGTAGCATTATACGAATGGATTAACCCGATTGAAATGACTGGTAGTGAAGTTGTTTACAAGATTCCAAACTCTACACCTCCAACAGGTTCAACTTATAGAATAGAGAATTCATTTTTGGGATTTACTGGTGGCAATGATAACACACCCACTGGCACCATAGTAAGAATGCCAGATGGGTTCATTCTTTCTAACTTTAATAATGTTACTGCAAAAGCAGCTAATCTAGGTGGATTAGCTACTGGTGGATACTCAAGTCAACAGACAGGACCGGATAGTGGAGAAGGACAGCATGGAACTCAAGTAGTGTGGAGTATTAACTAAACTATTTCAGATAATCAATGGC
>JBAQJJ010000012.1:0-34633 GCA_049300255.1 Thermoplasmata archaeon | reverse complement strand
AACTTGAGCGACGGGCGACGAAGTCGACGCGTCAGAAGAAACCATCGCGTCCCCGCGCGTCGAAGCCCGCGCGGCGGCGGTAGGGCCGGGACCGAGAGTTCCCAGAGGCAGGTCGGTTCCTGCCTCTTTTTGAACCCGGGTCGAGGGATCCACAGTCCCCCAGGATAGGCCAAGCTACCCCATCCCGGCCGCGACGTTTGGAGTCCGGGCCGAGATGAAAAACCTTGCCCTCAGCGTTCTCGCGCCGCTCTCACTCGTATGCACTACGACAGTTACCCCTTCGGGAGGGAAGGACCTTCGGGAATCACGTGATCCGATTGGGAGCCGGTACTCGGATCCGAGACGGAGAGTGTATCGCGGGATCTCGCCAACCGGGAATCGCAAGACGGCTAATGACCATCCGCCCGGAACGTGAACGGGTTATATCCTTCCGAGATGGAGACGCGCTAGGGAGCGAGGGAGGAACCGTGACATATCGCTCGGAGCGACCGCTGGGTCTGCTTTTTGGCTTGCTGGGCGCCGTCCTGCTGATCTTGGATGGGATCTTCGACTTTTTCAAAGGAGCCTTCTTCCTCGCAATTCACCGCGCCGGGGCGTCGTACTCCGCCATCGACCAGGCCATTATTTTCATCGTCGTCGGACTGATCGCGGGATTCTTTGCCGTTCTCGGAAGGTCACGTTGGGGCGACGAGAGTCTTGCGGCGGGGGTCATCCTCGTCGTGATCGCCGCGGTCGGCTGGATCGCGTTCGGATTTGCGTCGGGCGTACTCGCGCTCTTGGCCTCCCTGTGTCTCCTGATCGGAGGAATCTTGTATCTCGTCGCGACGCGCTAGCGCGTCGCGGTTCAATCGTCGTCTGCCGAAAGTACGCGCCCGCACGAGATACACGGAACCGGCCGGGGCGCGAAGTCGTAGGAAGTGTGCGCGATCCGGACGACGGGGGGATTGGCGTCGGATCCCAGGGCGAGCCCCGATTTTTTGACCGCGACCACCCGGATGATCTCCGGTTCGACCATACAGCGGGAACATAGGTCGAATTCGCGATCGGGGTCCCGAGTGGACGAGGCCGGGGCCAAGGTGTAGCGCGGCAGAAATCCTCCCGTCGTGGGCTAGGAAGGGGCCCTGCATAAGTCCAGCCCCGCTCGCCGGTGGGGCGCCTTACGGCGATGCAAAGGGGGAGGTCGGCTAGCCCGTCTCGCCACAGCGGCGATAGATTGAATTGGCCCTCCCCGAATTATTGGGTATCGCGCCGATGGCTTCGCACAGCATGTATGCCCCCGATTGGGACGAAGATGCCCTGCCGCCGGAGTCCCGCTCGGATCCACCTGCCCCGCGGGTCTCCGGGCGACCCCTTCCCGACGTCCACGGTCGCCCGGATCCAGAGGAACGGCTCGTCCCGGACGATTTCTTCCGGCGCATTGGTGGCTGCTTTCCGCTCCTGTTCCCTTCGTGGATCCTGCTGGTCGGTGCCCTCCTCACGTGGTCGCTCGAGCCGACCGTGGGGGCCGGCGGGTTCCATCTGTGGATCTTATTCTTGGTGCTCGGAATTGTGGCGGGAGTCGGCGGGATCATTTCCTATTTCGCCGAGGAAGACGAACCGGAAGGGCCGCCCACAGCCCCGGCCCGAAAGCCGACCTCTGTCGCGTCGGTTCGACCTTCGTCTCCTCCCGCTCCCCGCCTTTCCTCGGCGGGTCCATCGAAGGCTCGTAGGGTAGACCCAGGAGCCGGGCGGAGCGTCAGCGCGAATGCGAAGTCCATCATGGGGCGAACGCCGCCTCCCCCGCCCCCTCCTCCTCCTCCGGCTACTGCTGTTCGGGCCGCAATCCCGCTCACCCCGCTGGCTCCCGAGGGTGAGAGCGACGTGGCGGTCCAGGAACTCGATCTGTTGAAGCACGATCTGGACGGTCTACGGCGGAGCTCGCCGGCAAAATCCTAAGCTCGCCGTCGCGCGCGGTGAGAAAATCCGAAACTGCTCCGCGCCAGCCGCCTCGCTTATGAACGGGCGCGACGGTGGGCCGCCCCGATGGATCTCACTGCCTTCGCCGCCGCCGACCTGAACACTGTTCGCTGGGTACGATCGACCGAGGACCGGCACGAGTATGCCCTGAAGGCCGGGGATGCGACCGTCGCCGTCATGACCTGGGAGAAGCATATTGGATCCCTCGCTCATGTCGCAACCGTTGGGGATGAGTGGACCCTCAAGCGGTCCGGCTTTCTAAACCCACATCTCACGGCCCGTCGGCCGGGGCAGAACGTCGACCTCGCCCGTATGACGGTCCATTCCCGAACTCATCTCTTGGAGATGCGGGGGGGTGCTTCGTACTCGTTCCGACGCGCCGGCCTCTTGGTCCCAGCGTGGAATCTTAGTGATTCGAAGGAAACGAAGCTGCTCGAGATCGAGCCGGTGCGTCAGTCCGGGCGGCTCGTGGGCGCCCTGGTCTCGATCGACCCCCTCGGCCGGACCCATCCGGAACTGCCGCTGCTCCTCGCAATGAGCTGGTACTTCGTGGTGCTCGCTTGGATCGAAGACGAGGCGGCGTCGCTCGGGGCGGCCGTCGTCGACGCAGCCGCTTGATCGCCGCCGCAGGGCTCACGTGACCCGCGGCTCGGCGTGGTCGCGGGCCTCGGCGTAGCACTTGGAACATAGGGAGTGCAGTTTGGGCCATCCCTCGGGCGGCAGTATTGTGACCCGCGTGATCACGGCCTTACAGGAGTCGCACACGATCTTGCCGTCTTCGATCATGGCCGTTCGCTCCCCTCGAGCCGGGGCACGGCGGCCGCGGCTCGGTGATCGGACCACATGACGCCTCTACGTCGATTCTAGGACACTTAGGTCTTGCGTTGGCTCGAGGCGCGGGAGGTTCAAGACGGGAATCCCAAGGCTCGGAGGACGCCCGTGTACATGGCCTCATAGCGCCGGCCTCCGTCGCCGTGCACCCCATCAAACTCTTGATGGTCGACCGCGAACCCTTGCTCCTTCGCACGCGCAGCAAAAACCCGTGCCCCAATATCGAGAAAATACTCATCACGCGTACCGCCGTCCACGTACACATATCGTAGCTTGCGAAGCGCCTCTCGATACCGATCGGTCTGGATCATGCGCGCGGGATCCCACGCGAGCCATCGCGCCCAAACCGGGAGGTCGAGCGCTCCTGAGTCGAGCTCAAACGGCAGGTCGAAACGCCCCGGCTCGGCCTCAACCGGCGAGTAGCAAGAGGCGTATCCCATCTGCTCAAGCGTCATCGTGATCGGATTTCTCGGGCCAAAATCGCTGATGGGCTGTTCAAAAACGCGGGCGAGGAACTTTTCCGGACCCCCCGCGCGTCGGATCTCGCGCGCGGCGATGGGGAACTCGGGCACGTAACAGTATTCGAAATAGCAGTCTCCGGCGTTCGAGGCCACGGCGGGAAAAAGGGCAGGGTGCCGCAGTCCCATCACGAGGGCGCCGTATCCTCCGCTCGACGTCCCCAGAATGCCCATCGGGCCCGTGTGATACTTTTCACGTATCCACGGAACGATCTCCCGGACGAGATAGTCCTCGTAATGCCCGGTCGCCGTCGAATTCAGATACTGACTGCCTCCAAGCGTCGTCAAACAGTCCGGGGCCACCAGGACCGCCTCGGCCAATCGGCCCGAGCGGATCAGGCGGTCCAAGAGCGCGACCCGCGTCTCCTGCAACCAGCGGGATCGGTCGAAATGCATCCAACCCGCCCCCGTGTAGCCCGAAAGCAGGACTAGAAGCGGTCGGCCCTCGGTTTGCCCGGACGGCGGGATATACACGGGTAGGTCGCGGTCCGCGGGGTCGCCCAGCGGGTTGTCTCGCAAGGCGTTACTGGAAAACGTGTGACGTTCGATGCGTCCCGACAACGGGTGGGGGAACATTCGCTCGGTCTTTCGCTCGATCGGTACTGGCCACGTCATCTCGTGTGCCCTCGGTTGAATGCAAATCGAGCTGGCTCAAGTACCTGCTGATGCCGACCTCCTCCCCCTTCGGTTCTGCTTCGGTCCGCGGATTCGGCGAACGCGCGGTGCGCCGGCATCCTTGCTCCCGCGTCGAGCTTATGGAGATGGTCGCAATGGCTCAGCGTGGACCGACTTAGCGCGTCGGACTTTGACGGCCAGCGCCTGCGCCGTGAGGGCGATTGGGGGATCTGCTTCTCTGCCGACTGGTGCCCGTTTTGTCGCGCCTTCCTGAAGCACTTCGAACCTCTCGAACACTCCCAAGGTTTCCACGCGGCGATCGGCGACCTGACCGATACTGACTCTCCGCTGTGGGAGCTGTTCTCTATCGATGTGGTTCCAACTTTAGTCGCTTTCCGAAACGGGGAATCGATCCGGCGGTGGGATGGGGTGCTAGGCAGCGGCCTCCGCCCGGAGGACGTGGACGCGCTCCGCGCGACGTTTGCTTCCCCCGTCGACTCTAGCAGGGGTCCGGTGCCAACCGAGAAACGTTCCCTTTAGGTCCGCTCAACCCGATCCAGAAATCGGCTGGGGGTTCCCCTCCCTACGTAGTCGATCGAGCGACTCGTCTGCGAACCGATCGAGCAAGGGGGAACCCTCCGGGTGACTCGAACGGACCAGCAGCTCGACAGCGTTCGAGATCGCGCCGACTCTCCGCACGACACCGTATCGAGGCGAGCGCAATCGCGGATCCGACTCTGGCTCAAGTCCCGCCATTTGCCCGACGCTAGAATACACGAGGAACAGGTGGCCCCAATGCTCCGCCCCTCCTCCCGCCACGCGCCGAAGCACGGCTCGCTTCCAACCAACGAGCAGCGGTCGCGGGGAGTCGTTCGGCAAGTCCCACCATGGGCCGAGGTAAACTCCTTCGAATCCCGGCGCCTGCGCGCTGCGCTCGAGGGCCCCGTCGAGCCGCTCTCGCAAACGGAGCACATCGGGAATCGAGCTGAGCGGTTCGGACGACATCCGGCCCGGGAGATCGGTTTGGATGATTAGAGCGCTGCTCGCCGGAGCGTTTTTAGGCGTCGCGGGTCTCGGGCAGAAGTGCCTACGTCGCCCCGACTCGCGGAAGACCCTAGCGAGCGACCCGTGGCGGTGATCACTGGTGGGGGTACCGGACTCGGTCGGGCCATCGGGGAGTCGCTGATCGAAGACGGCTACGATCTCGTTATTGCGAGCCGATCGGCGGAGCACCTCGACGATGGGGCGCGTCAGCTACGCTCCGCCGGGGCGCGTGTGGTGACCGTCCCGACTGATGTGCGAGTTCCGGAACAAGTGCAGGCAATGATCCGGGCCGCCCAAGACGCCTACGGACGACTGGACGTGCTGGTCAATAACGCAGCGGGAAATTTCATCGCGCCGGCGGAATCGATCACGCCGAATGGCTGGCGGGCCGTTGTCGGGATCGTACTGGACGGTACCTTCCTTTGCTCCCGGGCCGCGTTTCCGCTCTTGAAAGCGTCGCCCCGGGCCTCGATCGTGAACATTGTGGCATCGTATGCTTGGATGGCCGGCCCCGGAACGGCCCACTCGGCCGCCGCGAAAGCGGGAGTCCTTGCGCTCACGCGTACGTTAGCGGTGGAATGGGCCCGTTACGGAATCCGGGTCAACGCGGTGGCGCCCGGCCCGGTCCGGACGGCGGGAACGGACCAGCAACTCTGGACCTCAGAATCGGTCGTTCGATCGGTGGAAGCGGGAATCCCCATGGGCCGCTTCGGCACACCGAACGAAGTTGCGGAGGCAGTTCGCTTCCTCGTCAGCCCGAAAGCGAGCTACATCACGGGTCAGGCGCTCGCCGTCGATGGGGGCCAGTGGTTGGGAAAGGGCGTGATGCATCTACTCGAAGAGTTGGATCCGTCTAAATCCCCGGCTCGGGACTAGTACGACTCGGTAGACGGGGGAGTTCCCCGTTGTTACGACGTGGGAATCGTCCGTTCGAGGCAAAATGCTTGGACTACGCCGAGAAAGAGATCAGGGTTCGTAAGGTGTGGCAGGTGACCGGT
Source organism: Thermoplasmata archaeon (assembly GCA_049300255.1). Classification (GTDB taxonomy): domain Archaea; phylum Thermoplasmatota; class Thermoplasmata; order Lutacidiplasmatales; family UBA184; genus Lutacidiplasma. Next base: position 28,671 of record JBAQJJ010000012.1, on the reverse strand, counting down.
GTTCGGCAGGATCCGACGCGTCACGTTCGGAAGCAGCGCGGCGAGACGATCGGAAATCTCCTGCAGCCAAGGAACGGTGTTCGCCCCATTGGAGAGGAGTGCCGGCATGAGAAATTCGCCCAACGCGACCGGATCGGCGCTGATGGCGCTTGGATCCTGGAACTCCTCGAGCCAGGTCGGGGCGTTCGCGACGAAAGTTGATTTCACTTCCGGGCGAAGTCGCTCCCATACGCCCTTCGAACCTCCAAAGGCCTCCCAGAACTCGCGGGCCCCATCTTCGGGCTTCCCACGGCGAATTAGGTCGGCGATCCCCTCCATTAACTGCCGAACGGGCGCCACTTTAGGTCCCCAAACCGGATCGTCCCGAACGAGGTCGTAAACCGGAGGTTCGTGTAGGAGAAGACTTCGGAACAACTCGGGCCGACGCTCCGCGAGACGCAATACAACCGAGCCCCCCATGGAGCTACCGAGGATATGCGCGGGATACAATCCCGTGCTTTCGAGTAGCGCAGCCAGGTCAAGCGCGTCATCGACTATCGAGCCTCGGATGGTGGCGGGTCCGCTCTGACTATGCCCCCGTCGATCGTACAGGAGGAGCTGAAAGGATTCCGCGAGCCGGGGCGCTACGAGATTCCAGGTCGTATGGTCGACCCAGGAGCCATGAATCAGGATGAGCGGGTCGCCTTCCCCTCCTCGGACCTCGTAGAACAGGCGGACCTCATTGACATCGACAAACGGCATAGCACCCGACCGTGAACTCCCTGGACCGGCTGGGATGTGGCCGCAGAGTTACTTGAGCCTAGGTGGACATCTCGCGGACGCGGCCCCTACCCGCCGGTATAAACAACTCGAACGCTGACAGTGCTACTGCGCAGGCAGCTTTGTCTCGGCCGTCCGCCGCGCTTCGGCCCACTCCGAAAGCAACTTCAGAGTTAGCAAACGCTCGTCATTCGTCGCCGCGTGCACCTGCCAGCCAAATCGGTTATTCGATTTGAACTCCAACTGGGCGCGGTATCGTCGACGCGCGTCGATCCGCAGGCATTCGATCCCGTGATAGCGCGCTTCTCCCATCGTCGATCGCAGAATCGAGGGAAGACCTGTCAACTGGAAGGCGAGCGATCTTCGATGAAGCGACTCTCCACACCCGGGGCAAATGACCCCCTCGGCGGGGATCGGCGCGTGTGTTGCCTGGAACTCCATGGTCCCGCAAATTCAAAAACTTCCACCAAGATAGACCTAGCTCTCCACGCGCGAGGCGTCCGCGTCGTACGGTGATTCGTCTCGCTTCAGTCGGTTTTGGACTCGAGGATGAACGCAAGGGCGCCCTCCACAGGACGTCTACCGGTCATGCCACGGGGCATACCCTGGGAACACGGCTTCACTCCGACTCCCCGATCACGAGCCCAGCGAAGGCCCCGCCCCTCCGCAGCCCGGACACGGTTGCCAAGGCGAAGGCGGAAACATTGAATTCGTGGGACGAGTTCGAGCTACCATGCCACTGCGATACACTGGAATCCGAGTGACCAACCTCGCGCGATCGCTTCGATTCTACACGAAGGGCCTTCGGCTTCGTGAGGTCGCTCGGGGCGACCTACGAAAGTGGGGTGCCGGAGTCTGGGTGTTGTTGGAGGATCCCAAGACGCATCAACGTCTCGAACTCAATTGGTACCCGCCCAAATCGAGATTCGCCACGCCGTATGCCCCGGGGGAGGGCTTAGACCACATCGGCTTCCTTCTAGGAAATGTATCGGCCGCTCGATTGGAGGCGGAGTATGACCGACTCCTTCGTAAGGGGGCGCGCCCTACAGAAATCGACCTCCAGCTGAGCGATGGCTGGGTGGCCGACGTCAAAGATCCGGACGGCAATTGGATCGAGCTATTCCGAAGGCCGACCGCCGCCGAGACTCGAAAGGAGCACTCCGCCCAGGCCCACCGGAAGAGAAAGCGGACCCCAAAAAAGCGCATGCAAGGGTAAGGGCGACTCTCCCTCTCTTGCACGGGCAAATCAGGAGAAAAGGTTGGACGGTGCCGTTCGGGCGATATCGAGGTTAGACCCCGATGCGGAGAAACTCCGTCAATCGAGTCCGGAGCGACCGGGACTCGTCTGACGCTCGTTCGGGCACCGTCGGCTGGCTGGTTCGTGCCTGCGCGACGAGCCACGTGGACTCTTCGCGCGGGGTCTCCAGGTTACGGTACTCCTGTAGACCGCGGAAGCGAGCGTCCGCATGGGCCCGCCGGATGGCTACGTTCTGCAGGGCTATCTGCATCTGCAGCATTGTCTCCCTCCGAGTCCATGGTTTTCCTCGCTTCTTCAGCCGCGCAGGAGTATTTAGCGAAGACGCTGACTGGGAAACCCGATTCCCGATGGGCCTAATTAACCCCGAGCCACGACAAAACATGGCAATAATCGTACTCCTCGTGTAGCTCGATGAGCTACTTTGTAGATCGCTCAGCATTTGGGGGACTCGGGCATAGAGTTCGACCGCAAAGGATTGCCGGGGTGCGCGGAGCCAGGTTCAATAATCCGTTTCCCGACGGCCGTGGGGGTTCGCGGCCCACCACATCCCGGGATATACCGCTCTTCGAACAGTTTTGCGGCCAGAAAGGTCTCGAGAGCAACCTAAATGAAAGAGGAAGGGGTCGGCGAAGCTCCTATGATACCCGCGGACGATCACGAAAGAGCGTTCCAACGGTACGAATCGTTGGTCGCTTCGATCGAATCGCGGGTCGCCTTCTTGGCCGAACATCCGACGATTGGGGAAGAGCCGCTCCATGTGTTGCATCGGGATCTGCGCCGACTTGGGGTCTTGTTCCGCCCTTGGCGGACGTCGATATCTCCTGAATCGCGCAAGCTCGCGAAAGAGGTCCAGGCACGGGTGAACTCGTTCGCCCGCCTGTGCGGACAGGTTCGCGATCGGGACGTCGGCCTCTTGGTCCTTCCCTCAGCCCCTCGAAAGTCGCGGTCGATAGGACCCGAGGGAATTCAGAACGCGCGCGGCCGACTCAAGAAGGAGGCGCGCGCGGGCCGGCGGAAGCTGGCCCGGTTTGCCGAGGCGCTCACGGAAGACCAGACCTTCGCGGCGTTGCGTGGTCTCGTTGGGGAGGCGCGCGAAGCTTCCGACCCGCGCGCCTGGGCGCTACAGACCGAGGCCGAGTTCTTGCGACGCGTGGACGAAGTTTCCCGATCGCTGGATCGGGCCGTCGCCCGCGTGTCGACTCCCCGATTGCATGACCTGCGCAAGGAGCTCCGCGAGATGCGACTCTTCCGAGAAGCACTCGCGATCTCTCGACCCGCCGATGCTTCGGAGCAGCTCGTCCGCTTGCAGCGGGACCTGGGGAAACTCCACGACCTAGACCAGGTGATCCAATGGATCTGGCCCGAACGGAACGCTCCCGACGTGGCGGCCTGGACCGCTGCGGTTCGAGCTCAACGGCGTCGACAGCGCCGGCGAATCCGGGACCGCCTGGGTCGGCCCATCATCTCGCACCAGATCGAGTCCCTCCGCTCGCCGTATCTCACGAGCTAGCCGGGCGCCGCGTCCTCCGGAGCGGGGACCTCGTTGCCAAATACTCTAGATTTCCTAGCGCGGCCATGCCCTCTGCTTCTTCCGCCTATCCGCTTCACGCCCCGGAAAGGTTCTCTAAGGACGACCTGATTCTCGAGATGTACCGTCAACACACGTTACTGTACGTCATGGCGGCCCGCCTGCGCGAAGCGGCCGAGGTGCTCCAGCGCTCGAAGCGCACGGACCCGAAACGGATCGAGCGCATGCTCGACGTTCACCACCGCTACCTGATCGAAACCCATCTCGTCAACGACCGCATGGTGCAGGATGCCTTGGCCAAGCTCGGTCGAAAGGAGCTGGATCCGTTCCTCGAACGGTGCGTCAAGGAACAGCGGAAACCCGAGGAATTCGAACGGCAGATCCGGCAATTGATGATGGAAGGAAAGTCGCCCGCCGGCCCAGATGCCCTCAAGATGGCGGACCTCGTCCGAAAGGAAGCCGATCGAATCGAGGAAGATCACGGTAGGGAGGACGAGCTCTATCGGACGCTCGACACGCTCCTCAACCCCGCGGTGCGCAAGGACCTCCTGCAACGAATTCGGCAGGTCGATACGCAGCGGATCGGAGCGGAGATCGCGCTCATTTCGTGGAGCTCCCAGATCCACGCATCGGCCGACTGAGCCGGCGCGGGATGTCGTCTCGGTAACCACAGGATCCCGGATTCTCCGAGCCGAGGGCGGTCGCCTCCCCTCGAAGCGAGGGCTCTAAAAGGGGAGGGTTGGGTGTTCCACTAGGATTTCGGACCCCCACGGGTCGACGAACCGACGGGAACAGGGAAACCACCCATGCTCTTCGACGCGACCTATTTGGACAACAATCTCTGGGTGCTCATCGCCGCCCTCCTGGTCTTCTGCATGACGCTCGCGGTCGGCTTCCTGGAGGTCGGCGAGCTAGGGGAATCTCTGGACCGGAGCCTGCTCAAGACCTTGCTCATGAGCGGGTTAGCGCTGGTCGTGATGGCAATCGTGGGGTTCAACCTCGGCTTCGCCCCCACACTCTCGGGCCTCATCGGGAATCCCGTTTACAGTCCCGGACTTCTCCTGGGAGGATTCTCTCCCAACTATGCGAACGCCTTTGATACGCCCTGGTGGTCGATGCAACCGGCCTATTTCGGAACCGGGCTGGCCATGGGGACTTACTTCCTCTTCGAGACGGCTTTCGCATCGGTGACGTTGGCGCTCGTCGGCGTCGTCGTGCTACGCAAGGTCAAGTTGACCTCGTTTGCGATTTACTCCGTAGTCTATTTTGGAATTATTTGGACGATTCCCGCGGCTTGGATCTGGAATCCGACTGGCTGGCTGGCCAAACTCGGTATGGTCGATTTCGCGGGGGGCCTCGTCGTCCATGGGGCGGCCGGCGCGGCGGGCCTCGGCATCCTCGCCCAAGTCTGGAGAGAGGAGCGCGCCCGGGGCCACACTACCTCCCCGCAAACCCCGCTCTCGATCCGCCCCGGGTGGCTCGCACTGTCGATTCTGCTCCTCTGGGTCGGTTGGTTTGGATTCAATCCGGGCAGCGTTCTGCAGTTCAACTCCGAGGCGATCGTGGTCGTTCTGACGACCTTTATTGCGGCGGCTGCTGGGATGGTTTCCGTTCTGGGGGTGCAGTTCTTCCGACGAGGAGGGTCGGCGGACCTGCCCTGGGCCGTCAATGGCACCCTGATGGGGCTTATCGTCATCACCCCTCTTGCGGGCTTCGTATCGCCCGCCAGCGCCCTGGTCCTTGGGTTGGTGTGTGGCCCGATATTTGTCTACGCGGAGGTAGTGGTATCGCGGGTCCGGTGGTTTTCAGACCCCGTCGGCCTCATTCCCGGACATCTGGTCGGCGGTCTATTTGGCATCCTGATGATTCCATTGTTCGCCCAGCACGCATTCGCCGCGGGGTCGGGGTTTCCCAAGCTGCCGAACGGTCTCCTCTTCGGGGGCGGCTTCGCGGCAGTGCAGCAAATGGGCGTCGAGCTGCTCGGGATCGTCGCGGTGATGGCGACCATCTTTGTGCTGTCGTATCTTACCTCCGCGGCAATCGCGGCTGCGTCCGGGGGAATCACCACGCGGGCCGATTTCTCGACCGCAAAGGCTGAGCCCTCTTCGTCCTCCGGCGACGTATAACCTGCCCTCAGGCCCCCATTCGGCGGAGAGGAGGCCGAACGTCTCTTTTCAGCCCTCCGAATCCGGTCCAAAATCTCGGCTGGCGGGGATTTGCGCTGGATACACGGCGAACCGAGCATTGATATCCCCCCTGAGGTTGCCAAAGTTTGGAAGGGGTTTGCCTCAATGACGACGTCGCCCACCACGGTGGTCTATGAAGCTCGACCCTCCCGACCGTTGGGGGTCGCCATTCTTGCTGTTTTGATCGGTATCTATGGGTTCGTCGTATTCTTGCTCGGTCTCTTCCTCGCCGTCGGTTCCTCAATCGGAGTGCAGTATGGGGGAGGCAACCTGTTCGGGCATTTCGGGTTCTCCGGCGTCCTCGGGGGATTGATCGTACTTATCGTCGGGCTGATCATTCTCGGTCTGGCCGTAGGCCTTTGGCACCTGCGAATGTGGGCTTTGGTGCTTACGCTCATCTTCCTGATCTTTGAGATGGTATCCTATGGGTTGGCCGGAGCGTTCATCACGTTTGGATTCATCGTGGCCTTGCTCCTTGCGATTTACCTGATCGCGGTTTCGCGCCACTTCCGTTAGACCACTGGAATTCTTCCGAGCTCCCGAACTCTGGGTCAATTACCCCCCGAGACATCCTTCAGAACCCAACTCTAGGCCCCGATCTACGCGGTGTTTCACGGGGCGCGCCTACCAGAAGCGGGTAGGGACGGCGGCTTCGGCCGATTGAAGGAGCGAGACGAGAGATTCTATTCTCAGGGATGCTTGCCCGCTCGCCAGAAGAAGGTCCCGACAGGCAGGTTGCGCATCGGCAGGTACGCTTTTCAACTCTCGGGACCCAACCCCCGCGACCGGGCTACTATGTCTCCGAGTGTGCAGGCAGTGGATTTGACCAAACGGTTCGGCTCGTTCACGGCGCTCGACCACCTCAATCTGAAAGTCGAGGGAGCTCGGTGCATGGGATTCTTGGGGCCGAATGGAGCCGGGAAGACCACTACCCTCAAGATGTTCACCGATCTCATTTTCCCGAGCGAGGGGCAGGCGTTCATTAACGGCGTCTCCGTCCAGGAGGACCGCCGTCGCGCTCTAGCTTCCTGCGGAGACCTGGTAGAGACGCCCGAGATCTACCCGTCGCTCTCTCCCCGGGAGGCCCTCGAGATGAGCGGAGCCTTGCGGGGGATGCGGCCCGAGGAGATCCGATCCCGCACGGCCATCGTCCTCGAGGAAGTGAAAATGTCCGAATGGGCGGACCACAAAGTGGGGCGCTTTTCCAAAGGGATGAAGCAACGAGTCAATATCGCCGCGTCCCTCCTTTCGGACCCCGAGGTCGTCATCCTAGACGAGCCGAGTACGGGGCTCGACCCCCGCGGGATGGCGGAGGTCCGCGATATAGTCCGCGGGCTCAAGAAGGGGAACCGCCTGATCTTCATGAGCAGCCACATTCTGAGCGAAGTCGTGGACGTTTGCGATGACGTGGCCCTCATCGATCATGGGAAGTTGCTATTCGCCGACTCGCTCGAGAACGTGACCCAGCGGCTTGGGGGCGGGGTCCGGGCGGTCGAGGCCGAGTTCGCCGCTCCGCTCACCGACGCCGTCCTCCAAGGCACGATCGCAGCGCTCCCGGAGGTCGCCAGTGTCACGCGCGCCACGCCGCAACGAATCACGCTGCAGGTGAAGGGGGGGCTCCCGGAACAGACGGTCCTCCTCGAGAAGCTCGCGACGCTGCACCTCGGTCTTCTGAGCTTTCATGAATCTCGGTCCGCATTAGAGGAGGTCTATCTGCGCGAGATCTCCGTGGGGGACGCTTGAGCACCCCCACCGCTCCTGCCGCGGCGATCACCAACTCCGCCGGGCACGACGGGACGCTAGGGTCGGTCCCCGACACGTTGGCTCAAGCCCTGATCCTGTCTCGCTACCAGCTCCGGGACTATCTCCGTTCCCGCCGGTTCGTGCTGATGATGGCCATCGTCGCGGCGATCGGTGCGATCCTTTCGTTCGTGCTGGCGTACTACCATACCTCTGCCGCCGTCATGGGCTTGACGGCGAGCTCCGACGCGTTCTACGGGTCGGTCTGGGGGGGCGGGGTCACCGTGGTGATCGTGTTCGCCGGAATCATCTTTGGCGGAGACGCCATTGCGGGCGAGTTCCAGAACAAGACGGGATACTTCCTCATGGGTCTCCCGATCCGGCGCGACAGCGTCTATGTAGGTAAGTTTCTCGCAGCGCTCGCGGCCTCCCTAGTAGCCGTCGTGTTCTACCTCGTGATCCTCCTCGCCAATGGGGCGGTCTACTTGGGGGCCAACGCGTTTCCTCTCGCCCTCTTCGAGTCGTTTGCGATCGCCCTGCTCTACCTGCTCGCCCTGCTCGGCGCGGTCTTCCTCTTCAGTTCGATGTTCAAGAACAGTCTTTACGCCGTCCTCGTGGTCGCGGTCCTGTTCTTGTTCGGTTTCACGATCATCGAGGACCTGATCACCGCGCTGGTGAAGATCGAACCGTGGTTCATTATCACCTACGCCGAGCAGGTCATCACGTATCCCTTCCTCTCCTCGCTGCCCGCGCACATGTCCACGATGACGACCGTCGGACCGCGCGGTCGAATGATGACCGTGACCACGTACGCCCCGACCTACTTCGAGGGCCTGGTCATCATGGCGGGGTACTTCGTGCTCACGGCGCTGGCGGGGCTCTATTTCTTCGGTCGGGAAGAGTTCACCTAAGCCGAACCGCGATTGGCGTGGACGTGTTCCTCCACGATCCAGTCGACCGTTGGTCCCAGCCGGGACCTCGCCGATTTCGAGCGAAGGGTCTACTCACGACGCGGGCGCCGTCGGCGGGGCGCCTCTGCCTCGTCGGAAGAGTCGTTGCGTCGGCCCCTCCGCTCGAACGAAGGAGGCCGCGCCGTCCCGCGGGAAAAGTTCCGGCCCCCGGAATACCCCGAAGGACGTCCGCGCCCGTACGACGGGCGCTCGCGTCGATCGTTGCGAGGCCCGCCCGAGTCCCGGCGGGCGGGGAGCGTAAACCGGTTGCCGCACTGAGTGCATTCCCCGGTCAGGAGCCCGTCCTCGCCCGTGGTAAAGGTGAGCGGCGCTCCGCATTGTCGGCACGGACGACTGGCCGAGGGCATTCGGCGCTCCCCGCTGTCACGCCAGCCTCGGTCTGATCGGGGCTCGCGCGTTGGGGGCGGTCGACTTCCGTCCGACAGAACGAACATATACGTCGAGTCGCAGTCTGCGCATCTCGACTCGATCGATCTTGAGGAGGTCACCGTCAGCACCGTGGGAGCACCGCAATCCGGGCAGGTGGGGCCTGCAGAAGCCGACAGTCCTTCGCCGTTATGGGGAGCTCCTCCCTCCTCTCGAGAGCCGACCCGGGGTCCCGCCTTAACGTCAAGGTGACCTCCCACGATCGTGAATTCGTGATGGCACGTGCCGCACGTTCCGGTAAGGAGGCGCGCTGGCTCAGCGACGTACTCTACCTGCGCACCGCAATCTGGGCATGAGGCCGGCATTGCACTTCCCCCGGCAGGAGCCACTGACCCTCATTACGTCCGCCTGGGTCCGGGCGGATTCCTTGGACGCTCACGGACGCGCGAAAAGGCAGCTCACGACCCTCAGTCCGCCCGCATCGGGGTCACTCGGACGCTGCGCTTGAGGTGCCAATCGGCATGGTCGTTCCGGCAACGACCGGCGGGGCCTGCTTCAATGCCGACTGGGACAAGAATAGGAGTTGGAAGAAAAGGACAGAGAATGCGGCGGACGCCCACGCCAAGGAGCCTATGGGAGAATCGGCGACGAACCCCGCGAGACTCGCGGCCACGGCGACGGTCGCAAGACCCGCAAGGGTTCCCATCACGATCCGCGAGTAGCGAACCGTGGGATGGGCCGTGGCCCGAAACGAACGGAGAACTAGGAGGGCAACTACCGCGGCGACCAGCACGAGGGTAAGCGTGCCCCAAAGAGGGCTCCAAAGCACCCATGGCCCGACGATCGTTATTGCGCTCAGCCCGAGCAACGCCTCCTTTTCCCTCCGAACGAGGGGGAGCCAGAGAACGAGCCAAGTCAGATTCGCGAGCATGGCGCAAAAGAACCACAACGAGTTGACGGAGGCGGTGAACCCCGAAATCACAGCGGGAGTGGATCCCACCAACAGGGCGCCGGGACCCCCCACAGCGCCGACGAACGATGTCCCCATGAAGAGTTCATTCCCGACCACCAAGAGGGAAAGCGTCGCCGCCCAGCCCCAACTCCCGGAAGGTACGCGCTTTTCCTCCGCGCGAAGAAATATGGCAACGAACCAGACGCCCACCGCCACCATCATGGAATTCATCCCTAGGAACACGGCGAGCCAAGCCCCGAAGCTCGGGACGACGACCGCCCACATCACCGCGAGCCAGACGCAGAGGGAGGAACCGAGCAGACCCGCTACCAGAATCGCCCGGCCCAGGTTGGGGGTCCCTCCTGCTCGGGGGAAGAATTGAACGAAGATGTAGGAGTTCCCGCCAGCCATTAGACCGGCAAGGATCGCCAGTGCGACGACCACCTCAAGGTTGATCATGCCGCGACGCCCGCTCCCATATGAGGTTCGCTCGGCACCCCGGTGGCGGGTCAATCGACCTGGGTTATCAAGCAGGTTGCGTACGAACTCCGGGACCTTCGCGCACTTTTGTCGACACCCAAGCGGTCCACTAGTTGGCCATGCTCCTAATCTTACACGCGTGGTCAAGGGTTGGTTTCAAAACGGAGCGATTTCGCGCCGTCCGTTGGGTAGATAATCCCCCGGCGACTTCTGGTTCGTACCGAGTCGGGCACACCGACCCCCTTAGCGCCGCGGTCGGGGGACCTCCCTCCAGCATGACACGATGAACGCGAGCCACCTGATCTTGAAGGAAGACCAACGAGGGGTCCGACGGCTTGGGGCCGGGGCCGGCCTAGGTTTGGCGGCGGCGATTGCGTTGTTCGTGCTCCCGGTAACGTTTCTCTGGCTCAGTACCTACGAGCCGGGAGGATTCTTCACGTATGGCAACGCGCTCATCGATGTCATCAGCATCGCCCTGTTGGCCGGGGCACTCTTGTTCCTCGTCTCGCTCTTCGAGTATCGGCGAGCCTTTTTGGCCCTCCGGAAAGTGTCGCCGGGGTTCCGCGTTGCCTCGATTCTCTGTTTGATCGGATCGATCGGCTTTCTGCTTATTGTCGTAGTGGCCGCGATCGTGCTAGGCTCGGCGAGCAGTATGGTATCGTGCCTGCGGGGTCAGCCCGGGCACATCTACTCATGTCTCAAATCTACGGAGCCCATCGGCGCCTCGGTCGCGCTCATCGGTTTCTGGTTAGGTTGGATCGGCGCGGTCGGTATCGTCGCAGGTCTGATTCTCAGCGCTGGCCGCTATGCGCAACCCGCTCTCTCCGGCGGCGGGGCGCTCTATACGATCCTACTCTTGGTGTTGGTCGGACCTTTCATTTTTCTCTTCGCGCCGTTCGAGGGCGCCCAATACTTGCTGCTCGTGGTCCCGGTCCTCGCCTTGCTGGCGCCCGCGTTCGTCCTTGCGGGTACGGTCCGGATCACCCGAACGTTCGGGACCTGACCTAGGTCCGTGACCCTAATTGGCCGTGGGATGCCCACGTCCTCTTGGTGAACTAGCTCCCGAGACGAGGGAGGAACTCTACGCCGACGAGCTACTTCCTACTGCTCGGGCTCGCCCTCGGGTTTTCTTTGACGCTGCCGCCCGGCCCCATGAATGCCTTCATCTCGAGTCAGGCGGTTCGGTCCTTTCGCAACGGGGTAGTAGCGGGAGCCGGTGCGATGAGTGCCGACGCCGTGCTCGGCGTCCTCGTCTTCCTGCTCCGATCGTTCGTCAATTTGACGGTCGGCATTCGGGTCATTTACCTGGCAGGAGCCGCCGTCATGGCGTCGTATGCAGTCCTCCCGATTCGATCGAGAGGGCGGCCCCAAGCGCCCACCGCGTCCCGCAAGCGGGTTTACGGGCAAGCATTACTACTCGGCATCGGAAACCCGTTTCAGATTCTATGGTGGCTCACCGCGGGACTCGCGTTCGCGTTTCTTGGCGGAGTGCTCCTGTTCGTGGGTCTCTTCTCGGCGATCGCGATCTGGATCGTCGTGTTCCCGGCCGCCGTCCACCGAGGCGTGCAAGCTCGCCCGCGGCTCGAATCGACGATCGTGGCGGTAGCGGCGGCCCTTCTCCTGGGATTCACGGCTTATTTCCTGTACTTAGCTCTCTGAATATCCGGACCCGACAACCGGGGAGCTAGGCGAGGATCCTCCCGCTCGGCTCAGGATAAGTGCCCTTGAGTCCTACGAGCCACACGACCGCGTCTGGAGAACCGCGCCCTGATGCTCCTGTCTTGATGGTCGGAGGACGGATCGTTACACCCGCCGCCTACCGATCGACGGAATTCCCGGACCTCGCCGACACCGTGGCGTGGTGGAGCGCCGCCACAGTGCTCGCCGTTTTGATCGCCGTCGCCGGCCCGTTGATCTTGCTGGGACTGGGAACTGCCCTGGCGGTCGTTGGAGTCATTTTCTTTCTCGCGGCCGCAGTCGCCGTGGGTGCCGGTCGATTCGAGCTCTCGACGGCGATCGCTGGCGGAGGGTTCTTCTGGACCACGGCGGGGATTGGTGTCTCGATCGGCACCTTCGGTCACGAGGTGTGGGTTCCGGCAGGATTCGTGGTCGTCGGCGTCTTGTTCGCAACTTGGGGCGCTCGTCGCGGGATCCTTGCCTCGCGCCGATAGGCCAGCTCCGCCCAACTGCTTCGGATCAAGCTGACGATTACAAGATTCTCCAGGCACAGGGCCACTTGGAGAATGAGCTCCGTGTCCGGGTGGGTCGAACGATGACATCGGCCCGCGAGGGCACCGTGCCGGGCCGCGCGAGCTAAAGACCTCTGGTGGTTCCGGAACGGACCGACGAGATCCGCCCTCCGGAGTGTTGCTGAGAATGCTGAGATTTTGTATCAGTTCGCAAACGCCTCCGATCCAACCGGTAGACGGACATTCGCCGCCTCGTCGGGGACCCTGGAAGCTGAACCGCGACTACGTTCCGAACGTGGGCGGGGTGGTCCCGATGATGCGATCCCTACTCCGGACGGGTTTGGGCCACTGGATCGCCCCGAAGCCTCGTTGGGTCGTGCAGCAGGGACCCGACCTGCCGGCGGAATTCGAGGTCGACGAAGGATACGTCGTGGAATCCGTTCCGCTGGAGGCGGAACTTCGAGATCGATACAATTCATTCAAAGAAACGGTCTGGCGCTCTTTTCATGGGCCCCGCGGACTCGAACCGTTCCGTCCGGAGGAGTACCAAGCGTTCGTCGAGTACAACCACCGGACCGCGCAACACTTGCTCCACCACATGGACGACTACGACCTCTTCTACGTGAACGATTTTCAACAGATTCTTGTCGGCGGCATGATTGGATCGGCCTCACCGGCGCTCCTGCGTTGGCACATCCCCCTCGAATTCCGGGGCTATCCGGAGCCCGTACGTCGCTTCTTCCTCCGCTCGATGGAAGGATTCGACGCCATCGTGGTCAGTACCCGCGCCGGCCTTGAGGAGTTGATCCGGCACGGGTTCCATGGGCGAGCGTTCCAAGTCTATCCGTACATCGATCCGAACGAGCATCGCCCCGCCTCCGACCGATCGATCGCGGAGTTTCGAGAGCGCAGCGGAGTGGCCCACGCCCCATATGTGTTGTGCGTCGGTCGCATGGATCCGGTGAAACGCCACGATCTGGTCATCGCCGCGTTCGCTCAACTTCGGGCTCGATTCCCGGACCACCGACTGGTACTCGTGGGCGGCGAGAGCTTCTCCTCCCGGCAAGCATCGAAAGCGAACGAGCCGACCAAGTCGGATGCGTGGGTGCAGCGCCTGCGTGAACAGATTCACGACCTGAAACTCGAAAAGTCGGTGATCCTCACAGGCAATGTTTCGAACGAGGACCTCCGCGCAGCCTACGAGGGGGCGAGCCTCCTCGTTCATCCGGCACCGTGGGAAGGATTCGGGCTGGTCGTCATCGAGGCGTGGATGCACCGGCTACCAGTCGTCGTGAGCCAAGGGGCCGGAGTGGCGGAACTCGTCAACGACGACTTCAACGGTTATGCGGTGCGGCCTGGTTCGGTACGCGCGCTCGTGACGAGCATGGCGACGCTCCTCAGCCAGCCGGAGCGGGCGCGCCGGATGGGCGAAGCGGGTTACCACACTGCCCGCATCTGCCATGTCAAACGGGCGGCCCCTCGCCTCCGCGAGATCTTCGCTCGCGCGGTCGAGTCCTATGATCGAGCGGGTTCCGGCCGGGAGAACCCCGGAAATCGATGGTAAATCCACTCGCCGGAGTTGTGGATTCAACTTGGGTTGCGCTCCGCAATCAGCGCAGGACCCCGAACCGGTCGAGCCGCGTCACGATGGCCGCCACTTCGCCGTCGACATCCACCCGAAGCCCGTACTTCCGGAAATAGCGGTCGTAGGTCTTGAACCCGCGGCGCAACGCATCCCCGGCTTGCGTCAACCGGACCCAGGGGGACATTCCAATCCGATCGACTCGCACACCTTGGCCCATATCGATGAACCACGGAAGCTCTTCGTGGACGAGGATATTGAAGGGGCTCAAATCCGAGTGGACCACGCCCGCGTCGGCGAGCTTACGGGTACTGGCTAAAAGCTCGTCGAGGAACTCCGCCGGCGCCTCGACCCCAACATCGATGAGTCGTGGAGCCGGACCTTCGGGCGAACCAAGATACTGCATCGAGAACATGTTCTCGACCCGACGTCCGGGACGAGGCACCCGCGCCCCTCCGCACCACGCCTGGGTCAAGAGCTCCAACTCTTGCGAGGCGAGCCGTCCCATTGATTCCTGTTTGATCGGTCGTCCCCCCCGGTGGCTTGACTGATAGAAGCGATACGACTTGACGGCGATCAGGTGCTCCCCGTTCAGACAAGCAAAAACGCCGGCTTCCTTTCCGGAGCCGATCTGCTGCAGCACCGAGGTGGCCAATCCCGAATCGAGAATCGCATCGGCGACTTCCGAATAGCGCGGCTCATGGAGGGTTGCGTTTCCGGATCGAACTTTCCAGTGTACACTGGCGTCGAGGTACGGATCGTTCGGCACGTTGTGGTTTGTGTGGGGGTTCCCTGGATTGTTCGGCTCGAGGGCGAGCCGGAACCGGCCCAAGCGGTCGATCGCTCAGTCGGTTTCCGGAGCATCACAAGAATCGTAGCACGCCGTCATCTCCAGAAACCTCCTGGCCCGTGGCCAATTCTCACGACTCGCCGGGGGTATGAATACTCTGGGGTGGACGTTCGCCGGGTCCGAATACCCGACGAATCCGGACCGGAACTAGTCGGAGGGCTTCTGCGCCGCGACCGGGCCGAAGAATTCGAGCCAGTTTCCGTCGGGGTCGCGGGTGTAGACCAGATTCTCATGCGTCTCTTGGACAACGGCCACGATCGGAACGCGCCACCGGCGCAGCTGACGGGTCCAGGCTTCGACGTCGGAGACGCGGAATCCAAAGTGGTCGAACTCCGTACCCTTTCGCGTCGGTTCGTAGAATCGGGTTCCGCGAGGATAGAAGTTCAATTCCAGTCGATGAACGGCGCCGGGGAACTGAAGATGGACCCACTTTCCCCCATGTTCCATCGAACCCCGGCGAAAAATTCGGAATCCCAACGTGCGGTAAAAGCGCAAGGACTTCGCGAGATTGCGAACCCGAATGCCGCTATACACGAACTCGACTTTCGGTCGGGTCATCGGGGCGGGGCGACATGGGAACTATTCTTAACGTCTCTTCCGTGATTCCGCCGGACCGAGGGCGCGGGGCGCATCGTTCAATGCTCTACGTCGGGATCCGGCTCTTGACAGGCCGAAGATGTCTTTCCCAGCGGCTCTGTGAGAAAGGGCTGATGGGTCGATCGGCATGAGGATCCAGGGATGAATCGACCTTCGCGGGTGGGCGTGGTGGTCTTCCTCCTGCTGGCCCTTCTGGTCGCGATCGTCTTCTTCGTCCATTACACAACTGTCGCCTTTTTGCTCCAATCCCTTTGGTTCTACCTGTTCCTGATCGTGATCGTGGCGGTCATCCTCGCGACGAGCCTTGCCTCCACCCGCGCGACGTAGCACGCCCCTAGTGCCTTTCCCGCAGGAGTCGGGGCGGCCAATCGCGGCGTCGCTTCTCCGCCGCACGTTATTTTAGTCCGAACGGACGAGCCACGCGCCAGGGGTCCGCGTGAAAACGAAGTCCGGAGGATCGATCGATTGGGTGGGGCCCGAGCCGCTCGCGGGTCGATCGGGCCTCGTGACCGGCGGGGCCACTGGGATCGGTCGAGCGACCGCGTTGCGGTTGGCCGCCCTCGGGGCGAACGTTGGCATTAATTATTGGCACCATCGAGAAGAGGCGGAGGCTGTCGGACACCTGATCGAGGCCCAAGGGCGGAAAGCGCTGCTGCTCCCCGGCGATATGGGTGAAGAGTCGAGCGTGCGCGAATCCGTGGCCCTTGCGAAATCGAGTCTGGGCTCCCTCGACTTCCTCGTGAACAATGCGGGCGGAAGTGGGGGAGCGGGATCCGATGACCCGATCGATACCGCGAATTTCGACGACTGGAGTCGGCTCCTGCGGTCCAACTTAGGCTCCGCCTTTCTCTGCACGCGATATATCGCTCCGATAATGCAGGCCCGAAAAGCCGGGCGCATCGTGAACATCTCGTCGATCTGCGGACTCACTGGAGATTGCGGGCCCGCGTACTGTGCGGCCAAGGCCGGTATTCTCGGGCTGACGCGTCACTCGGCTGTCGCCCTCGCTCCGTACATTCAAGTGAACGCGGTCCTCCCAGGGTTTGTGGATTCGACTCCGCACGATCCCCGAAAGGTTGGCCGCATCACGCCCGGTCGAAAAATGGGACACCCCGAAGAAATCGCCGATATGGTTGCCTATCTCATCGCCGCGCCGCAGCGCTTCCTTACCGGGGCTTGCATCGTGATGGATGGAGGGGTGACGAACGGCGTCATCGGGCGTATGATGGACTGGTCTTCCGCGGCAAGCCTGGATGCCCGGTGACGCGCGGATAACCGACCGGCGTTGCACGGACCGCGGAAGATTCTTCACTTCGGAGAAGTGGACCGGCGAAAGTCGGATTCCATTCGCTTCTTGACGTCCTGATATTGTTCGTCCAACGATTGGATCATCGAGCGGCGCCCTCCCAACACGTAGACGATACGGAAGAGTGACGTCCGAGCGGTTACCGTCGTGCCCAGATGATGAAGGGTCCCGGATTCGGACTCCTGAAGCTCCTCTTCGACCAGGCTGTGGCCTTGCAGCTTTCCATGGGTATCATACAGCTCGATCGTGCGGGTCCAAGTCAGGGGGCCGGTGAGCCGGACCGTAAACCGAGTGACAGGTTTCCATCCGAGCCGCTCCACCATCCGCGCTTCCTCGTGCACCCGGACGCGTAGAGGGCCTGTTTGGCTCATCAGGCGGTAGAGCCCCTTCCCTTCTTCAAAATCGGTCAACCAGTGAAATGCAAACGAGGGAGGTACCCGGTATCGGAATTCGGAACGGAACGCCTTGAGCTCGTACACGGTTTCGTCGGTCCCGGAGTGGTAATCCTCGCGGCGAAGAATCTTTCTTCCTATGGCGGCCCTCGGCCGAGTCAAGAACCTGTGAGCCTCGCGATGCATCCCTCGCTCTGCGCCGGAGGAGCGGAATCGAGCTGGAAATGGCAGCGAAGGCCTTCCCGACGGCCTGCGGTCGTCGGTTTCCGTTTGACCGAGGGTCGCCGACTCCGGCACTCCCCCGAGCCGATGAAGTGCAGGTCAGCGCGTCCTTTTAATGGCAAGGTTCTCTGCGCGCTCAGATGGGGATTCCCAAGCCGATCGTGGATGAGCTCCTGCGGGAGAACGCCGATCATATGTGTCCGGACGCCCCGGAAATCTGCGTCCGGCTCGCGGCGGTCGCGGACCTCCCGACCCGCTTCGGGGAGTATCAGGTCGCCGCGTTCTGGAACAGTTTCGACAAGAAGGAACATGCCGCTTTCATTCACGGGAACGTAATCGACCAGGAATCGGTGCCGGTCCGCCTCCATTCCGAATGCTTGACCGGTGACGCGATCGGATCGCTCCGGTGCGACTGTCGAGATCAACTAATCGAATCGCTTGAGAAGATCGGGAAGATGGAGAACGGTATAGTGCTCTACCTCCGACAGGAAGGACGCGGCATCGGTTTCATCAACAAGATCAAGGCGTACCAACTACAGGACTTCGGTTTCGACACCGTCCAGGCCAACGAGATACTAGGATTTCGCCCCGACGAACGCGATTACGGCATCGCGGCGCATATGCTCGGAACGTTGCGAGTCCAATCCATCAAGATTTTGACGAACAATCCGAACAAAGTGCTCGACCTGCAACGCCACGGCGTCCGGATCACCGGCCGTATCCCAGTGATCGTACCTCCGAATACCTACGACGGGCCGTACCTCGAGACGAAGCGTCGCAAGCTCGGTCACTTGCTCGAAGTGGAGCAGGACGACGACCTCGCCACCGAGGCTCCCCCGTAAGGATCTGAGTTCGACCCACGCGCCCCGAGTTCCGCTCGCGATCCTCGCAACGGGTCGACGGGCCCCAGTTCATTGGGCACGAAGAAAGACGAGGTCCTCGCTGTCCAATTGGTCGAGCACCTTGTGGATCAAGGATTTCTGAGGGAGAAAGAACGGAAGGACGCTGATCTTGAGCTCGCCGCGGGTCCGTACCTGCGTCCCGCCGGGCACATCCACGTAGGCGTTTTCGACGAAATTGCCGGTTGTCCAAGGGCCCTCGCTGTCCACGATTTCCCACCGATAGAGGTCGGGCGGCCGAACTGTGACCTTCCACCGGGATCGTAGAACCTTCCCGCGAACGTCGGTCCAACGGTCCATTACGATCTCCGAACCGGATTGGCTGATCGTTTTCTGAGCCTTGAGCAACGGATGGATTCGGCTAATGGCCGAGTCGTCCAAATGAGCGTTGAGCAACTTCCAGATGGCGTCGCGCGGGGCCGGGAACACCGACTCCTCCTGGATATCCATCGGCCGAGGCCCCCCCGAACCAATGAACCCCGGGTCCCCTTAACCTCCTCCCCCCCATATCGGGGGGGGTTTGGCCCCCCAATTTGTATTCCTGGAAACACACCTGATAAGCGGATCGAGATCCGGCCCGAGGGCGGTTTACTGCAGCGCCCCGGCGAACGGGCGAAACGATTAATGCCCCCGGATTCACCTCTATCTTCCGAGGAGTCCGGCCCGCATTCCTACGTATGAATACAGATTCTGAGGCCGACCGGATCCGTCGCGATCGGGAGGGGCGTCGCGCCGAGGAACGAGCGAGGATCGAGGAGAGACGACGCGAACGTCGTACGAGCGTCGAGCGGCTCCGCGCCTTTGACGTACGTCAGCCGGATCCGTTGGAGCAGTCGGACCATAGCGGCAATTCCCCGAAATTTCTCATCATCCCGGCACGGAACACGATCGACCTCCCCGATGGGTCCCTGAGCACGCTGCCCGCCCTGGACTCGGACTCGGAAACGGATCGAATGATCGGGCGGGCCATTCAGTCACGGCGACTGCGTGACTTTCTATCAATGGATCCTATCGAGAAATTCGATATCCAAGCGCTCAATGCGTTCCACTTCCTGGAACTCGTCGCGGAAGCCAATGGGGACCCAGCCGTGTTGGAGCGCTTGGCGCACCGGGCTCAGATCCTGTTGAGTCGGGTCAAGCAGGAGGTCGACGATCCGCTGAGTGCGGGAGGGTTCCTTAGAGAACAGGTGCTCGACTGGTATCGGCATAGCTACGGCGCAATGGATTGGGCCGAGCGGACGCCCGAGCGATGGGCTGGAATCTTTGCCGACTCTCGGGTCAATGGCGGTAATCTGCACCCTTGGCTCAACTTGCGGCTCTGGTCCCTCCGGAACGAGGCGCTTAGATCGGGTCGTTGGAGTGGACGTCTTCGGCACACTCTCGGCCGCGATCGGGTCATCGAGAGTTCGATTGCGCGGACCGGAGTTCAACGGATCCAAGCTGAAACGTCGCAGGCGATTCTGGACGATCTGGCCACTCATCCCCGGCCTGTGGCGGCCAACCTGCCGCTCGTCCGATTGAGCGAGTTGGCGGTCCGTCGCGAGGTCCAGACAGTCAATGAAGCCCTGGCCACACTGTTCGGTTCCCCGGTGATCGGACCCTTCGTCGTTCTTCATCCGAATCGATATCCGGACTGCGAAGAACTACTGATTCGACCTCCGATCCCGGGAGCCACGGGCGCAGCGCTCGCCTATGCGCTGGTCACGGGTCATTCGACCGCCCGCGGAGCCGGTTCCGCGTCGCACCGCAACGTTTCCTCGAATCCGCGCGGTGGGCGAGGCGAAGCCGAGGACTCTGACGAGTCCTTCGAGGAGGATCTCGATGGTACGTCGATCTGGGAGTCGGACACGGTGGGTACCGAGGAATGGGCACGATTGCTCGGGACCCGTCGTCGAGAGAAGCGGCGGCTCGAACCGCCTCCGAAGGACTATCGCCTGCGGCCCGCCTACCCGGTGCTCCGAAAGGCCCTGCTGGAAGATGTCGATTTCCGAAAATCCTTCCTGGCCGTGAAGTGGAGAGGACGGCCCGCCGGTCTCCCTTTGCTCACTGTCCTCTTACAAAAGGGAGTCCTAGCCCCCGAGGTCGTCACCGACTTCGAATACTTGGAGGCGGAACTCGGCGAGCTCGTGCAGGGCGACCCGAACTGGGTGCCGCCGGACAATCGGTGGATGCTTCCGGGCTGGGTCGTCACCCGAGAAGGGGAACGGTCTTCGGGCTATCGCTACCGCGCGGAGAGTTCCGGGGCTTCATCGGTCGACCCCTAACGTTACGCCAGGACTTCGGAAGGGATACGTCGCGCTACGCGTGCCAGATGCTCGATCAGTCCCCGATACTCTTCGAACGGGTATTCCGGTTCCCAACCGCCGAATTCTCCGCGCCTTCGACGAAGAATCTCGAACGATCCGTTCGCCGCTTCCTTCGTCAGAAGCCCGCTGAAGAACCAAACGGGCGCATCGATGCGGAGCGCAGCCGAAACTTGCCGCTGGACGAATCGAGCGGTACCAGGAAGATATCTCTCCAGTAGTCGCAGACCCAGCGCGGACCGGCGCTCGCGACTCCACTCCGCGGGGGATCCGTACGGGGCATCCAGCGCACGGAGTACCTCGGAAGCGATCTGGTCGAACTTCGTCACGACGAAGATCGGGAACATCCGGCGATTACGCCGGCGCGGTTCGGCCGATAGATATCGTCCGAGCAGGTCGAGCGTCTTCGCCAGCAATTGATCGTACCGTCGAATGGGAAGCCCGGCGATCGTCGACGGGTCGACCGGTAACCACGTGGCGTCGATCAGCGGGAGGAGGACCGGGCTTCGGAGCAGACGTCGCGTCGGTTCGTCGAGCACCGCATCATGGTCGCGAAGGTCCGCGATCTCATCGGTGGGAATACCTCCGACTTGCACGCGAACGGGTGCGAACTCGGCCTCTTCCGATCCCCCGGAGTGGCCGATCTTCGCGAGAGGGCCCCGCCGAAACCCAAACACAAAGGAAAGCGGATGCTCCTCCCAATCGATGTCGGCGGTGGGGAACTTTCCCATCCCGAGCTCGACATAGATCCCCTCCAGCCGTCGGAGCGACTCTCGGTCGGCGTGGAATCGAAATTCGTCGGCGTCTTCGGTCCCGAGTCGAACTTGCGCGGTATAGAGCAATCCAACGAAGGTCGTGAGACCTGAACCTCGATCGCCGAGGACGAGTGCCGAGCCCACCGAAATCCCCCGGGCACGCTGGTGACCGCCGGCCCGTACCAGACGGGGGGCCGGCGGCTATTCTGCGAATGCCTCCGCGATGCGTGAGTAGATCGGCGTCCGGCCTCGGATCGCGGGGAGTGCCGCTCGGTCAATGCTCGCATCCAGGAGCGTCCACGTCCCATCGGCTCGGACCCCGCGCGAGGAAATCGCGAGTCGGAAGTGGTTCATGGCACTCAACGTCGGCGCATCGCTGATCGCCGGGAAGAACGGAATCTCGCCGCCCGCGTGCAGGAGTTCGACCAACTTGTAGAGCAGTTCGTTGCGGTAGCCGTTGGTGCTCCCCCGACAGAGGATGAGGGTCCGGCCCTGTCCGTCCCCGAGGAATCGACTAGCGAGCGTGTCGACCGCCGCTTTGGTGATCAGCCTCCGAATGCCGACCCCGGGGAGCTCTTCGGGCGGCGGAGGCACTCGCAACGGAATCGTCAGCGCCTCGATCTTGCCCGCTGCTTTGGGCACGTGGTGGTCGAACTCGATGACCGCCGCCTCGGCATCGGCGAAGGTGAGACGTCCGGTTCGGAGCACGTCGGCCGGTAACACGACCGTGTGGTTCGCGATCGTTGGACGGTTGTACTCATCGGCCATCCCCCGCCCGAGAACGGACAGGAGCACTTCGTCGTTCGCGGGGGCGGGATGGATCATCCGGGCGTCTATGAGCGTCCCTCCGTTAGCGGTCTTCTCCACACGGACGGGCGTGAAGTGACCCCCCAAATACCGCGTGTAGAGGGGACCGTTGAGCCCGACCGACTCCGCCTTCATCCCGTAACCCCGCTCGGGGCTCGCACCGTAGATCCAGTGTTGCGCCTGGATCAAGTTCTCATCTCCCATGGTTACTTGCTTCCTCCCTCCTCCGGTCCGGCCCTGGTCCTAGGCCGTCGCGGCCGCCGGAGGCGCCTGAAGGGTCGCCTGCTCCACGATCTCGTCCGGAACCTTGTTCGCTACGTCGCGGAAGTGCTCGATGAAGGCGACGTAGTCATCGTACGAGAAGTCCGGGTCCGCCCCGCCGTCGGCGGAGAAGCCCTTTCGAACGATCCGGGGCGATCCGACGGGCTGCATGCCCGCTTCGGCCGTCTCGGTTCGAACCCAGCTAAAGAAGTAGGCGGCTTGGTCGAAGTTGACGCCGGCTACCTTGCCTCCTCGGATCTGGGATAGCGTCTGCGGCATAAAGACGCGCAGCAACGCCTCCGCGTACTCCTTCCGCTTCCGCTTCTGATCGCCGTGCGGCACTCCACGGTGCAGGCCCAGCTTAACGAGGACCTCGTCGCGAACGCTATCGAACTTCGACAAGACGATGGCCGGGTAGATCACTGGGTTGCCCACGCTCAGGCCCTGCGCCTTCATTCGATTGAACTCCTGCCGTTTGTAGGTCTGCAAGGACACAAGCAGCGAAGCGACTTCGCTATCGTACTTCAGCATCTGGCGGAACACCGGCGAGTCGATCTCCGTGGTCATCTTGCTGCAGTCCACCAGAATGACGACAACGTGGCTCTTGAGCAACTGTTGAATAATGGGGCTGGCCGCGACGCCGGTTTCGATGAACTCCTGAACGTCCTCCCCCGAAACGTCGTAGGCGGCAAACTGCAGTTTGGCGAACGGATTCACCCAGTTCTTATCCTTCAAGACGGCGGGCAATCTCCCCGAGAGGGGCTTCCTATACCCGAACACAAAGCCGATTTCCGTCATCTCGTCCTTGAGGGTGGCGCCGGGGAATCGGGCGTCCTTCATCCCTTCGTAGACTTGGCTCATGAGGCGCAACGACTGAAGCGGAGCGTGAAACCGGAAGGAATCCAGCACCCGCGTTCCGTACTTCACCTGGGCCGCGTAGAGCAGGCCCAGAAACGTTGTTTTTCCGCAAGCTCGATCTCCCAAAATTGCTGCCGGACACATGGTTCTCAACCTCGTTCAGAATCCGACGGTGACCGCCCACCACCCTCGCTGGTTCCCGCCGTGCCTCGCGAGGAGGCCCGAAGAGTCCGGAGGGGATAGTCGTCCCCTATCGAATCGTGAGAAGGATCGCGCAACGGATCGAGGGCCAGCTCTTCGGGCCCGACGACGGTTCCGAGAGGATAATCGAAAACGGGGATCGATCCGGCGTCGAGCGTCGTGCCAGAATTCTCGCGCGCCATGCGAACGATTTCCGCCCCCATGATTCCGAGGCTTCGTTCTACCCGCGCCAATCGGAAGTCGACGCCGGCCAACCACGCGCGCGCCTCGCCCGAGGCAGCGCGCGGCTCGCGAACCAGCGAAGGTTTCGTTTCGCTCACCGGAGCGACCGCGTCCGCATCGCCGCGCACCTGGCGCAGCTCGCGAACGGCCAGCGATTGCACCCAGAGCCCAGTCGCCATCAAGTCAGGACCGACGGCTGCTTGGAGCTCGGCCGCCACTTGTTCCAAGTCGATGGGGCCCTCGTTCGATCGAAGGCGGAACAGCACTGTGGGGGCGATCCCCTCTACCGCATGACGCACTAGAGTGCGGATCTCCTCGGGAGTCTTGCCGAATAGATGCTCTGCGGCGGTCATCAAAGCGTGCGGCTCGGAGGGAACTTTCACTTCCAAGCCAACGCGAGCTTCCCAACCGGTCCCCGGTTTGTCGGAGCCCATTCCCGTAGCGCGGACGTGAACGTCCACGCTGACCAGGTCGAGCGAGAGATACCCTATCCCTTTGGTCCAGGGACCGACAAATTTCCCTCCTCCCACAACAATCCGAGGGAGTTGAATCGTTACAGTTTCGGGGTCGCCCCGGCGGAGGCCCTGGGCGCGCGTGGCGCGCGCTCCGTACAGGACCAGGGCCTGGTTGGGCGGCACGGCGACATAGAAATGCGAGTAGACGCTCCACGCGACGAACCCCACCGTCGCGAGGATACCGCCGCCGACGGCCGCCGGAAGAATCAGGTCTTCAACGCCCACGGTCCGCCTTGCCTGACCCCGGAAGGGGCGCGACGCGTGGCATCCGCGGCGTGCACCTGGCGCCAGCCGACGACCCGGACGAGGCTAGCCGACGAGACGACGGAGGCACAACGTCTCGAATTCAGAGGAGCGACTCCGACGCGCAGCCCTACCCGAGACGGCCGGATCATCGGTAATTTCCCCCCCAAAGTTCGATCCTCGCGGGCAGCGAGCACTCCGTTAGGGCGAATACGTACGAATGTGGATAAATACCTGAGGGGCAAAATCGACTTGTCTTGCGAAAAAACCCGCTTTGAGAAACGGCGCGACGTTTGCCCAGGTACCCCACGGTCTGTGCGCCGAGGAGAGTCGCGTCACCTTCGCGAGATCGCCGAAGTTCGATTCGAGGGCGGCCAGTGCGGGCTAGAGTATCAATTAGAATTCGGGAACGATATTCCATCTGAGGTTCGTCGCGACGGACGCCCCGGGAGACGTAGTCCCGAACGGGTGGGTTCTTTCCAGTTAGATGATACACCGGCGCCGGTTCCTCGGATCGCGCGCCGTATAGCTCGCGCGTGACGCGAAGCGGACGATTTTTGCTTATAGGGGGCTGAGATTCTACGGGCTCCGTGCCCGACGGAGCCCCTCGCGTTACGTTCGACCTATCCTTGGGTCTCAAGTCCAGCGTCGCCTTGAATAATGGCGTTCGGATGCCGGTGCTCGGTCTCGGGTTGTTCCAAGCTCCGGTCGGGTCTATCACCGAGACTGCCGTCCGAACGGCCCTCGATATCGGGTATCGTCTATTCGATACCGCTGCGATGTATGGTAACGAGGCAGAGGTGGGAGACGCCATTCGGACATCCGGGATCCCCCGAGAGGAGATCTTCGTCACGACGAAATTGTGGAACAACGATCAAGGATTCGAAACGGCCCTCAAGGCGTTCGAGCGGAGTCATACTGCGCTCAATCTCGGACCGATCGACCTCTACTTGATTCACTGGCCGGTCTCCGAGAAACGACGCGATAGCTGGCGCGCCCTGACGGCTATTCTCAAGGATGGGAAGTCGAGGAGCATAGGCGTAAGCAACTTCACCATCACCCACCTCCACGAGCTCCTCCAGGAGACCGATGTCGTTCCGGCTGTCAATCAGGTCGAGTTCAGCCCCTTCCTTTATCAGAAAGGCTTGCTGCAATTTTGCCGTGAAAGCCGCATCCAACTCGAAGCGTACGCCCCGCTCACACGCGGTCGCCGATTCTCCGATCCCACGCTCGCTCGAATCGCCCAAACTCTGCACAAGACTCCTGCCCAGGTCTTGATTCGATGGGGCCTTCAGCACAACGTGATTGAGATCCCGAAGTCCGTCCGTCGGGAGCGCATCGTCGAGAATGCCGGCGCGTTGTCGTTCGAGCTTAGCTCCACCGACATGACCGCCCTCGATGCGCTGAATAACGACTTCCGCACATCGTGGAATCCGAATACGATTCCGTAGATGGGTCGGCAGCCCGGTTCCGCCCTACGAGGTCGATTCGATGGAGTATTCGAGTTCGTACGAGTGGAGGCCGTCGACGATGGTGATCGTCATGCGGCCCGTGAGACCCACCAATTGATCGGTGCCCGAATCCGGCACTACGCGGATCGTTTGCACGGAGGCCCCGTGCGACATCACGGCTTCGTGTTGGAGGGCGAAGGAACCTCGCCGGCCTTGCAAACTCCCCGCGACTCGCTCGATGGCGACGTAGCCAGCCGAACCCTCGACGCTCGTTATAGCGCTGAGCATTTGCCCTCGACTTGTGCCGTCCAGATCGCCTCGGAACTGCTTGTCCATGGAAAAGCGTCCAAGCGTTGTGCCGTCCGTCTTGTCATCGGGCCCCTCCGGAATCAGCGTGACGTCGAAGGACCCGCGTGCCCGAGCCGACATTGTCCTCCCCCCTTCCAATAGTCGGTCAAGGAGCTAATGGTTTGGGGTCTGACGGATCGTACCCCTGCGTGAGCCCTCAACAGGATCGTTTTTCCTTCCGTTCGAGGCACGGACCTCCCACGCCCCTTGGGATGGCGATCAGGCGACGTCGTGGTTATCAACGCGCTCTGGAATGGCAACTCGATGATTCGACTCGATCCGATGAGTGCCGCCCAGCTCGAAGCGTTCCTGGCTTCGTCAATCCAAGAGTACGCGGAGGAACACGTTCGAAGTGGTGGATGGGATTCCGCCCAGGCCCTCGAGAAATCCCGAAGTGAACACGCTCGGCTGTTGCCGAAGGGCGTCGACACTCCGGACACCTACCTTCGAATCCTCACCGACCCCGACTCCGGTGTGAGGGTCGGGGAAGTCTGGTACGTACTGCAACGCGAAGGGAGCAGTACCCGGATTTGGATCTACTGGATTGGAATCGAGGAGAAGTATCGTCGGCACGGCTATGCAGAATCCACTCTTCATCAACTGGAGGGGGAAGGGCGGCGGCTTGGTGCCGACCGGGTGACGCTCCACGTTTTTGGGCACAATGCGGCGGCGCGATCCCTCTATTCGAAACTGGGTTACGAGGCCACGAACGTGGTCATGTCGAAGAAAATATCGCTGTAGCCCCCCGACTTCCGTCTGATGGACCCTCGCGACTTCGAACCGGCTACGCTTTGAGCCCCGCGTCGCGTTCGTGCTACGCGTCGTCGGAGGGTCTCGAACGCAAGAGGACGTGAATGAACAATCCAAGATCCTCCGGGTCGCGCGACCTGACCAATCTTCTCGCCGTGGGCTGACATGGCGCAGTCGCTTTGTACGTTGTCCAAAGCTCGGATTACCGCGGCGGCTCAGGTCGCGGGGCGGACAGCACCCCGACGGGTATTCGTTCACCCTTTGGTTAGAATCGGCACACGACGAGAATACCTAGATTGGGTCACGAGAGCCAGGATCTATCTCCGAGAATTCGGGAAGGACCCGACCTCTCTCGAGCGGGTCGATGCCGCTTTCAACTACGCTCAGAACCGGATCCTCTTGTTCAACCTTCCGGACGGACATCGGGAGCTTTCAGTGGCCGAGACGCTCTCCCATGAAATCCTTCACTCCCTCTTCGACCAGATGTACGAGCGATGGGCCGCGCGAGCGCTCGATCAGATTGCGACTCCCGTCGGGGACCCTAATCGAGTCGGCGGAATCTAGAACCCCTTCTCCCTCGATACGAGGGCGCGCGCGGGCGTATCCCGGCCGCTACTCTTCGTGCCTGACGCCCGCCGTTCGCGAGTGTCGCGCTGCAGAATCACGCTGCTCTGCCCCAAAGCGTTGCACGACCTCCCCGTCGGGGCTAATACCGGTCCCCGGTAACTTCAGCCAAGGGAACCATGCCCGCGAAAAAGAAGCAAGAGAAACCTTGGGTGGCTAGCGTTGCGGTCGTCGTCTCCGACCGGGAAGCCGCAAAGAAGTGGTACACCGAAAAATTGGGTTTGACGACGATCTTCGATATGGACCATTGGGTGACCGTAGGAAGGAAAGGAAAGGGCGGTCAACTTCACCTCTGCCAAGTCTCGGAGGCGGGAGAAGGGGTCTCACTGGAGCCCGGTCCCTCTGGAGTCCTTCTCCTATTGCCTGGCGACTTCCGTAAGGAATGCCAACGCTTAGAGGCCGCCGGCGTAGAGTTTAGCCAAGCCCCGAAGAAGGAAGACTGGGGGTGGGGAGCGGCCATCCGGGATCCCGATGGAAACGAGCACTTCCTCATGCCCGAATCGTGAACGGCCCTAGCGACTGAGTGGGGTGACCCCATTGCCGCCCTCCCCTCGCACGATGCGGACTCGACTCGATCGTGTCCGACCCGCGCGGGGGTTCCACGGTCGCGGGGCCGAGTCCATCTACAGACCCCGGAATCGAATCACGCGGGCGGTTCCTTCTCGATGGGCAGCCGAACGGAACCGCGGATCAACACCGACCCGGAAGCACCGTCTATTTGCATATGGGGGCGACCGAATTCCGTAAGTACGGTCATCGATTCCGGAGCCGAGGCTTGAGATGGGATCTGATACGCTGAACGACGCGGTGAACGATACGAAACAGGCGGCCAAGCAACTGGCCTCGGCCGCCGCGAAGCTGTCCAAGCGCCTGATCGACAAAGCCGAGGGCGCGGCAAGAAACCCCTCCGGTTCTGCGAAGAAGGTGGCAGGTCGCGTGGCCAAAGAGCTCGATGCGGCCTCCCGGGAAATTGACCGAATCCTCAGGGACCTGTAACTCGACGCGTCGCGATTTCCGACCACAGCGACATCCGCGATTGGCGAGAATCTGCGCGAC
>JBAQJJ010000011.1:0-153875 GCA_049300255.1 Thermoplasmata archaeon | reverse complement strand
TATGGTAAAGGCGAGCCCCAGAATAATCTGGACCGTGCTGGGACGACGCCGATAGAACACTGCCGAGATGAGCCCGGGTAGAATCATTCGTTACGGCAGTTGCTGCCGACTACTAAACGAGGTTGGGTCAATCGCGGAAAGATGCCGCCGCCCGGACGTGTTCGAATGATTGTTACGATGATCGGCGGGTGCAACTCGTCTTGCACCCACAAGAAGGGTTGTGTGGCGAGCGGTGAGCTGAGTACTCAGTTGGATCGCTTGGCACTCGACTTTGGACGAGCAGCCTTCTTCGTCTTGCCTTTGGCCCTAGCGCTGACGCGGATCTTGCCCTTCTTGGAAATCAGCGCCCGAAGCGGCCCTTTCACGTAGTATCCCCACGCACTCGAACAGTCTCCGTAACATTCGAATTCGGGGACCAAGCCGACGTGGGTGAAGCGGAGCTCGGTCTTGTCGCCCCTCTTCGCAATCTCGAAAGTGATCTTGCTCCCGTTCCACTCTGTCTGGTCCTTAACGAAACTTAGTTTGCTATCTAGGACCAACCAGACAACTTTCTTCCCGGGTACGAATTCTGTTATCCTCTGTTTGGTGTAGTGAAGAGCCTTGAACTGATAGGTCCACTCTGCGCCCAGCTTGTCGGTTGTACCCTTCGCTCCGGGTTCTCCAGTCCACCATCCACGAACGTCATTGACGGCGCTGAATACTTCTTCTGGGGTTTGACTCACCGCGTAGGCGACACTGAAGTTTGGACTGCTCATTGCCCTACTTTTTATCGCGACTTGAACCTTCGCCGAAGAATAACCTTGACTCAATAGTGGGTGTAACGCCCGCTGCGGCCACGGGCCCCGTCGGCAGGAGCCCGACCAGGGCGTGGCAGCCCTGGACAGAAGGCCGGGCGGGATCGCTACTCTCTCATGATCCTGTCACTTGCTCGCACGAGCTTTTGGACCAAACGAGCGGGGACCGGCTTGTCGATAGGGATCTGGACCGCGGACTTCGTGGTCACATACCCCTTCAAAGCTGCCCGATGGTCGCTGATAGTGCGCAGGCGAACGTAGAGCCCGATGTGGGCGCTCCGGAGGGCGAACCATGCCACCATCCCCTGGCCGGGATACCCCGGATATGAGTACCCCGGCATCCCATAACTGAAGGTCTCCTCTGCCCCGGGGAGGGCTTGCCGGATCGATCGCCGGAGGGCCACCAGCTTCAGCCGCACGCTCGCGGGGGCCCGCGCGATGTACGCGTCGACCCGCGGATCATTCCGTCGGGAAACCATTTCGGCATCCGGCTACGCTAGTCGGGCAATTATGCGTTGTGTTCTGAAGTGAGTTCGCTCGGGGAGCGCCGGCCACGATAGGCGGGTATCGAGCCGAAAGCGCAACGACCGTTGCACCCGGCGTTCTAGACACCTTGTGATCAAAAGGGAGGGACGCCTTCGTGAGCGACCGAGTGTTCGCTATCGGGCCGCTTTCGCCCACACCAAGTCTAATCAGGGACGAGGGCCCTCCCCTCAACCCCATGCCCCGTCGTCTCGCCGCAATCATGTTCACGGACCTAGTGGGGTCGACACAACTCGCCCAGCAGGATGAGAGAGGAGCCCTCCAGCTTCTTCGCGAGCAAGAGAGCTTAGCGCGACCGATTCTCGAAGCCCGTCGGGGCCGACTCGTCAAGTCCACCGGGGACGGGTTGCTCGTGGAGTTCGGGAACGCACTGGACGCGGTCGAGTGCGCCGTCGACTTCCAACGACGCGCCTTCGAGCGGTCCACGAGCGAGGAACGGCAGCCCCTCAAGGTTCGGATCGGCATCCACGTAGGGGACGTGGAGAGCGAGGGGACGGACATCCTGGGGGACGCGGTGAACATCGCAGCCCGGATTGAACCGATTGCGGAGGCGGGGGGAATCTGCCTCTCGGGACCGGCGTACGATCAGATCTCGAACAAGATTCCCTACACCATAGAGAAGCTCGGCCCGAAGAACCTGAAAGGGGTGACGCGACCGATTGATGTCTATCGGGTGTTGTTGCCGTGGGCGGAGACCCCCTTGGTTGCAACCTCCGGGAATGGCAGCAACCGACGCTTGGCCGTCCTGCCCCTCGCCAACATGAGCTCGGATCCTGAGAATGAGTACTTCGCCGACGGTATGACGGAGGAGCTGATCTCTACCATCTCGAGGGTGCCCACACTCAGCGTCATCTCGAGAACCTCGGTCATGCCGTTCAAGAAACCGGGAACCTCGCTCAAGGAGATTGGACGCCAGCTGGATGCCGGCTGGCTCCTTGAGGGCAGCGTCCGCAAGGCAGGCACCCGAGTGCGCATCACGGTCCAGCTGATCCAATCGGCGTCCGACCATCATCTCTGGGCACAGAGTTACGATCGGAGCATCGAGGACGTGTTCGCCATCCAGAGCGAGATTGCGGAGAAGGTCGCCGCCGAGCTCCAGATCCGCCTTGGCCCCACGGCACTCTCTTCGCCGCAACATCAGGAGACCCAGGACACAGGCGCGTACCTGTCTTTCCTCCAAGGGCAAGCTCTCGTCTACAAGATGGAGGAGGAGCCGCTTCATCAAGCCCTAAAGTTCTTCGAGTCGGCAATCGCAAAAGATCCGGGCTTCGCCCGAGCGTACGCGGCAGCGGCGCGTGCCTACCAACGGCTCGGGAACGAAGGCTTCATCGCGTGGTCCGAAGCGATCAAAAGCAGCCGAGCAGCCGCCCAGAGGGCGTTATCAATCTCCCCCAACCTGGCGGAAGCGCACGTCCTGCTGGCGGAGATCGCGTTCATGGCCGACGAGGGAATCTCCGAGGTGGAGGCCAAAGCCCAGAGAGCGCTGGCGTCGAACCCAAATCTCGGGGAGGCGCTCGACCTACTCGGACAGGTCGCGGCCCTCCGGGGTGATCTCGACGCCTACGTCCATCACAGCGAGGCTGCCTATCGCCTCGACCCGCTGTCGCCCCTCACAAACAGCTATCTGGGTAATGCCTACTTCCTTGCAGGGAGGGTGGACGATGCGATGGCGCATTGGAAGCGGACCCTCAATATCGACCCGGTCAGCTCCTACCGCGGGATGGCCGATTGCTTCCTGGCGAAAGGCGACCTCGATGGAGCCGAGACCGCGGTCCACATGCTGCAGCAACTCGCGCCCAACAGCGAGTGGGCACATCTGAACCGGGGATACCTCTCCGCTCTACGGGGCGACCGGGCGACCGCGCTAGAAGAGATCAAGAAGCTCGATGCCACTCATGGACCGGGCTGGGCGAGGTCGCAATCGGCCGGCTTCATCTACTTCGCGCTCGGCGATCAGGACCGCTTCTTCGAGTACATGTTCACCGCGGTGCGCGACCACACGATAACGCTCTCCCGTCTGCTTTACTCGCCGTTGTTGGTCAAGGCGAGAGAAGACCCGCGGTTCCAGCAGCTCCTTGAGATGCTGCCGGCGGGCACACGGCCGCGATGACTCGGGAGCATCGTGTTCCTGCCGAGTACCCTGCGATGGCAACCATGAGGCTCCGGCAGAACCCCTACAGGCCCAGGGTCGTCTCCCTGAGGCAGTTCAAAGAGCTTGTAGGCGCTACCTTTCCCAATTTCCGATTGAACTCCCCGGGCGAAAGTAAACCCGGCCATCCGGGCTAGAGCCGGGCCCGCCCCAACGGTTCGGCGGGGCGATTACTTCTGTCCCCGAGAACCTTTACGAGCGCAATCTACACTTTGCTAACGAGGTAGCTTAAGGCCAGCCACCAACATTTTGTGCGAGAGACCATGAGAATTCTCAACGATACCGATGTCGCGCGTTTGATGGACCGACGTCGGACCGTGGAGCTGATGGCGGACGGGTATTCGGCAGACGCCCGAGGGGAAGTGTTTACACTTCCCCGCCGTCGTATGCTGGCGCACGACGTCACGGTGGCTTGGATGGGGGCCGCCATCCCGTCCTTGGACGTTCTTGGATTCCGGTCTTACCTTTACAACGAGGAGGGAACCGACAGAGGGGACCAGATCGTGGCCCTCTATCGCCACTCGACGATGGAGCTGAAGGGAATGTTCTTAGGCTGCCTTATCGGGAATCTTAGAACCGGAGCTGCCATCGCCGCTGCCTTACGCTTCGTTCGACCGAACTTGGATACTCTCGGGTTGATCGGAACGGGAACCCAAGCCCGTCAGGCGCTCGCGTGCGCAGTGGCAGCCCTTCCATTGAAGTCTGTCTGGGCCTGGAGCCCGAATCCAGTGCGGAGAGAGGCGTTCGGGCGCTGGGCCGAAGACGCACTTCAAGTGCGAGTTCGACTCGGGGAAGATACCCGACACGTACTTCGCGAAACATCAGCTGTCGCCCTCGTAACGTCTTCAGAGACGCCTGTCATCACCCGGGAAATGCTACCGGGGCCAAAGCTGTTGGTGAGCATCAACTCCTATCGTCGACCAGAGATCGATCTCCCGTTGCTCGAGGAAGCCCCCCACATCTGGACCGACAGTGTCGAGCAGGCCAGCGGCCCGGCGAGTTTGTTTCAAACAGAGAACATGCGAAGTAAACTGCTCAAACTGGCCCACCCCGAAGGACTGAACGAGCTCCGCGACGAGGGCTCAACACGGATCGTGATCAACACGGGGGCGGCCTGGGAGGAGGTCCTGCTGGCGGAGAGCCTGTGGAGATCGGCCGAAAAGTCTAGCGTGGGGATAGCGACCACATTGGTGAATCAGCCTTGATCAAGCCGAAGCAAGGGGACCGGCGCACCGTCGAACCGCGAATCCAGGATTTTGGGCACGCCCTCACGGTGCATAAGCTACACGATTGCTACGTCCTGATTTCCGAGTGACTCAGATCGCACGCAAACTGCCGATTGCCAAGACTTGAATGTCGTTGGCAGAACACGGGCGCGATTACGAGGGTTGGAACAACTCAATCGGGTTCCCGGAGGGGTCGTCGCATAGTATTTGCTGCCCGCCCGGACCTTTGAGGACGTCACTCCGAAAACGGACGCCCTGCCTTCGAAGTCGTTCGACAAGCGGCGCCAGGTCTTTCACCTCGAGCACGAATCGATTCCACCCGCCCGGTTCGGGCTTCCTCCCGTCTGGCATCGAC
Organism: Thermoplasmata archaeon; assembly: GCA_049300255.1. GTDB lineage: Archaea > Thermoplasmatota > Thermoplasmata > Lutacidiplasmatales > UBA184 > Lutacidiplasma. Next base: position 148,808 of record JBAQJJ010000011.1, on the reverse strand, counting down.
CGGGATGCCGACGCGGCCGGTCCGGCCGACCAAAGCTTGAGGTCTTCGCGCGAAAGGATTGCCATGGCGGGGCCGAACTGATGGTCAAGATGGAAACCGAAGTTCTTCGAGTAGAACGTTACGGCTTCGTCGACGTTCTTCACAAGGTAACGGATCTGAGCCATTGATGCAGTCTATCCCCCACCGGAGCGCGGTCGATTTGCAGCCACTCTCGCGATTAAAAGGCCCGCTCCTCCGGTCCTTGGTCACCCCGGGGAACAAAGGGCGACGGTTTGCGACAGATCGATGGTTTGTCAAGCCACCCAATGGGAACAAAGTACCCCCTCAACCGTCACGGGGTGGCCACCCTTAACACCCGAAGGGGTCGGATTGAACGCCTCAAATGTCGCTCAATTCGCTCTGGCGAAATCAGTACCGGTCCATTTCGTACTTGGAGGGATCGCACTGCGGACAAATCGCGCGGGATTCTCACCGCCCGGCCGTCGTGGACGAGCCCAAAGTGCGCTTTTGAGCCGCGCCCGATTTCGTGGAGGGTTTCTGGACATAGTCAAAAAATCGGGAGACCTGGCCGTCCTCGTCGGTCCATTCGGCGCGAAGGCGAGTCCTCTTCTCGATCTCCCGGAGAGCGGACAGAACCGAGCGGTTGAGGTCCTTCGCGCTGTCCCCCTCCATCGCGGTCTCGACCAGGAACTCGGCGCCCTGCTGTTGGATATGGCCACCGGGGAACACTTTCCCAAGGATTGGCCGTATCCGCTCGAGGCTGTCTGTGCTCACTCGGGCAACGAGTCGGAATCGACCTTCAGCCACGGAGCCCCCCCAGCTCGTGGGTTGTGACTGGAGGCCCCAGCATTATTCCTCGGGATGATCCGGTGTTTCGTTGTGAATGCGATGCTCTCATGTCTGCAAGTTACACCCCTTCGGAGCGGTTTCCGGGATTTAAGGCAATCCGGGTTATGAGGACAAAGGACCGGAATCGCTCAGCGGGGTGTCCAGTCGAGAGCTAGACGCCACTCGCTCCGAAGGACGGCGGCATACACCTCACCCGGCTTCGCCTCCCCCTTCGTGGCATCCATGAAGGCGGCGGTCCGCGCAGCCCGGGCCGCAAGTCCTTGGACTCGGGTAACCTCTCCAATCAACTCCCAGCGGCCCGGGCTCGTTTGGTGCAGCACTACGAGACCGGGATGGGCTGGTTTGTTGCGAGCGTTCGACATCGAAACACCTCAGCTCGATCGAAAGCATTTCAGGGATTAACCTACCCCTTTCGGGTCGGGTCAACTTAGAAAGTGCTAGGGGCGTTGCACCCGGCGGAGTATCCCCGGGTAGGGCCTTAATCTAACGGAAGGAGTGTTCGGGTCGTGACCAAGACCCGTCGCCTCGCTGCGATCATGTTCACCGACATGGTTGGCTACACCGCGAGCGCGCAAGCCGACGAATCGGCCACACTCGCCCTCCGCAAGGAGCAGGAGAATCTGATCCGACCGGTGGTATCCGCACATCAGGGGCGAAAGGTCAAGTCGACTGGCGACGGCTTCCTATTCGAGTTCGAGAGTGCCCTCAAGGCGACAGAGTGCGCGCTAAACATCCAGCGACGGATCCAAGAGCGGAACGGTAAAGTGGGCGTCGCGCCGATTCGCCTACGGATCGGTGTCCACCTCGGGGACGTCGAACAGCAGGGAACCGACATCTTCGGAGATGCCGTCAACATTGCGGCTCGGATCGAGCCGGTGGCCGAGCCCGGCGGAATATGTCTGACCGGCGCCGTCTACGACCAGATTCGGAACAAGATTCCCGACCAGCTCGAGAAACTCCCGACGAGAGAGCTCAAGGGCGTGCAGGTTCCGATCGATATCTACCGAGTGATATTGCCGTGGACCGACACGCAGTCCGCCCCGCGGGCGGGGCCAAAGCGTTTGGCGGTCCTTCCACTGAAGAACATCAGTCCGGATCCACTTGACGAGTACTTTGCGGACGGCCTCACGGAGGAGCTCATCGGAACCCTCTCCAAGATCCGGGAACTCCGAGTAATTGCCCGCACCTCAGTCGACCAGTACCGAGGGACTAGGAAGGGGGTCGCTCAGATTGGGAAGGAGCTCGGAGTTAATTCGGTACTCGAAGGGAGCGTTCGGAAGGCGGGGAATCGGCTTCGAATCACGTTACAACTGATTGACGCAGGCACCGAGGAGCACATCTGGGCCAACAACTACGATCGCGATTTGGACGACGTGTTCGCGATCCAGACCGAAATCGCACAGCACACGGCGAGCGCTCTGAGGCTCGAGGTTCTTGGCCCAGAACGGGAACTCATCGAGAAGATCCCCACCGCCGACCTTGCGGCGTACCACCTCTACCTGAAGGGGATCCACGCTGGAGCGGAGGATTCCATCCACTACTTCGAGGAAGCGATCCGAAACGATCCGACATTCTCCGAGGCATACTCCCATCTGGCCAACGTGTTGATCGACCGCACCCTCGATACGTTCGGGGGTCGCAAGTCGATCCGTCGAGTGCGAGAGTTGGTCGCGAAGGCCCTCGAGCTCGACCCGAGTTCCGTTGTCGGGCATACGGCCCGTGGCAACCTAGCGTTCCAGATCGACCACAACTGGGAGCTGGCAGAAACCGAGCTGTTGCGCGCGCTCGCGCTCAACCCGAGTCACGCCAACGCCCATCACTGGTACGGGCATCTCCTGAAGGCTACGAATCGATACGAAGAGGCCGTGAAGGAGTTCACGACCTACACGGAACTCAATCCGGACTGGTTGCATCCCGGATGCTGGCTGATGACCTGCCAGGTACTCGCCGGGAATCCGGGCCCGGTGCTCGCCCGCGTCGAAGCCGCGGTCAATCTAGCTCCGGGGGACTCAGCCCTACGCGCAATGCTGGGCATCGTGTACCTTCAGGCCGGCAGACTCGCGGACGCTCGGAGAGAGGCCGGCCTATCCACCGGCGATTTGGACACCTGGTCCGAGTGGAATCGCGCTGTCCTCTGGGCCCAGGTTGGGAGGACCGACGAAGCCCGCCAAGTCTTGATCAAGTTGGAAAGCGCCTCACGCAGCCGCTACATCACGCCGGAGGGAATCGCGAGCATCTATGCCGCGCTCGGGGACAAGGAGGAGGCCCTCGAGTGGTTGGAGCGCAATCACGGAGAGGGCTCGAGCTACCTAGTATTGGACTACCAGTCCCGGAGCTTCGATACGATTCGAGACGAACCCCGGTTCCTATCCATACTCGAGAGGATCCACATCCCTACTGACGTGAAATGGGTCCGGAACCCGGCGACAACGGACTGACTTCGCCAGCTGGTTCTCGGGCGAATCAAGCTGCCGATCTAGGCAACTCGCGCCCGTGGATCTGAGAGCAACACCTGACCGAATCGGGACTCAGCGGGTGGGTGCAAGAGAGCTTGCACACACTGGCTTGGGGGAGGGGTGAATCTTCCTTTGATCAAACTTAGAGCATGTCCAATCGCCATTGAACGAACTTCCGGATCGACTCTATATCGGTTGGGGGTAATGCGGGCACGACATTTGAATCAAGATGATTGGGTGCGATTTTGGTTGTACCGACTAGACGTGTAAAATCTTGACGTGACCTGTCTCAAAAAAAACGGCGGGCCAAGGCCGCCGACGACCAGCGGGAATGGAGATTGTTTACGCTCCATAAACACTTAAGGGGCATAAGCGGTGTCGAGGTTCGCCCTCGCCTTTAAGGAGTCTAGGGCACCCTGAATCACTGCAAGATGCCCCCGACTCTGTCAGCTTTGCTCGACCACCAATGAACGAACCTCTCTACGGGCCGGATTTCTGACTCTCAGACCGAAGTGCCCGAGATCCCAATTGGAATCTCCGCTTTCATCCTATATTGGTCCAAATCCGTCAGCAAAGGAGAAACTGGCGTTCAATGACTCAACTATATAATCGAATTCGGTCCGGATATTGTGGGGATCGATACCGGGGTAGGTCTTCGATTCAGGCTGCGGGAGCTGCCCTCGGGCAGAGTTCTAAGGAAGCAGTCGCGGTCTCTACCGTTCCAGGCACGACTCACTCCCGCTCTCTTGATTGGCGTAATCCTGTGTCTGCTGGCACTCTCTCTTCCAGCGCAAGGGTCGTCACCTCAAATCAGCTCGTCACCAAGTCTACCACGATTACCAGTGGCGTCCACGGTCGGTCCGAGGATAGCCTGCGTTGGCAATTCAAACACGTCAGGTACCGGTATTGCGTTTGACCCCGCGGATGGCTATCTCTACCTCACGGGTTACGACACGATTACGATTGTCAAACCACCGTGCACCTTCGTAAGAAGCCTCTTCTTTCAAACGGACGCCTTCATTCAATCAATCGCATACGATCCACTGACGAAGCAGATGGTGGCAGTTGCACCGGTCGGTGAAGATTGCAATCCCTGTTCACACCTATTCATCGTTCAGGGTTTGCAAAAAGTGAAGATGATGGATCTCGGATACTACACGAGCAATTACACAAAACTCCAGTGGGCTTCTGGAATCACATGGGATTCTGCAGTTGGAGCCCTGCTGATTTCGAATAGTTGGGATGGGGGGATAGACATCCTCTATATCTCTCAAACCGGCGGCAGCACGAAGACACAACTGATTTCGAACGACTTCGACCAAGAGAGATACCCGGACTCGATTCAAGTAGCGGACGGTTACGTCTTTGCTCCCGGATTCTACGGGGTCGACGTTTTCAACGCCCGAACTTTGACGTTTCTCGGATCGTACCCCGTCCTCTCAAACAGTTACTGCTTGGCTTGCGGCTATGTGACTTGGGATCCAGTAAATCACACTGAGGTTCTCGGAGTTGAGCGCATTAACTCGGTCGCGGCCTCGCGCGATGTCGTGTTTCTCGAGGCGAATGCGATACCCTCCCGAGCCTTTTCTTATCACGACCTCGAGGTTCATCACATTTTGGAGGACGGAGTCGGGGGGCTGACCTACTCGCCCGCGGATCACGACCTTTACATTGGTGCCGCCGAGGGGCCTGACGTCTGGTACGTAACTGCCTCGGGAACTCTGGGTCACATCTATGTCGGATACGTGGGTGGCGGTTACAATGTCCCTATGGGTCTCGCTTTCGATCCGATCAACCACGACGTTTACGTCTGCGGAAACGCGTTAGTAGCCATTTCCCCCTAGTCCGCCGACAGGCAATGACCTCGACTGAGGTAATGCCATTGATTGACCTGATTTCGTGTCCCCGGGCGCCCGGATAGGGGTTTTCTCAACCGTGCGCGCCGTTCCGAAGGTGTAAGCGCGTTTACACCGACACTCGCTGACTGGTGCGTCGCACCTACAACCAGAGCCAAATTTGGGGGTGGTGTCCCGTCAATCCAGTTGAGGCGTCTCAATCCGTGGGAACGAATCAGGCCTTATCAGACGTAGAGCGCCCTGGCTTTGGAGCGAGTTTCTTGACGCGTCGCGTCTGGGCGGCGACTAATCGAAGATGTTCAGCTAAGACCCGACGCCGGTGCACGCTGAAGGTAGTAGAGACGGTGTGTTCGGCTGTCTTGACGAGGAGAAGTGCGAGTTCCCCTACGATTTTCACATCTACCTTGACGAATTCGTTTGGGCGACTGACACTCGCCCCCTCACGACCGACGTACAGGCCCCCATTCTTCAAGTCGTTGAACTTAGCAATCGTTTGAAACAGTGACATGAGATCACGAGTAGACTTTCCCCCTCGAGAGAGTTCGGCCCGCTGGACCAATTGCCGCGTGAACGCATCATGGAGAAGGGTCTCCGCATGCTCGCGAGTGAACTGCTTCCTTCGTGTCGACTTGAGGGCTACAACGAACGGATAATACTCAATCGCCCCCATCATCAACGTCGCGACACTTCCGTGCTTGAACTTGTGGTCGAGGAGATCCCGTTCCGAGTAAGTACTCACATTGTTGGGCTTTCGCTTTACGAAGCGAACAATTCCGTCGGCGGCTTGCTTGTAGATAATTGCCTTCGCCGATTCCTCGATCGCAAGAATCCCAAGCGAGCAGGAATGCCCAATGTTCCGTCGCCGGAAAGCGGACTTCGCATCCTGAAGGAAAGCCGCAGCATTGTCAGCAGCGGTGCGGGCGATCTCCTGATACAGCCGACGACCGCGCATGCGACCTCGCTACCCTGCCATTGTGTTGAGCAGTGAGCTAGGGACCCTTTAGGTTATACAGCGTAAATAGAACCCTCAGATGCGATTCAAACCGGATCGATCGTTGTAGCTTCATGTCCGCTCGGATTTGGAGATCGAACAATCCCTTGAGGCGCAATGTCGATGGCACCCATCTCGAGACTCGGCGGCAAAGGTTCGCACATTATGCCCATCTTTATTCGAGACCCGATGTATGGGCGGAGAGGAGTATAACTCCGAAAATGTCCGGGACGGTCAGGGAAAATCTGGCAGTTGAATACTTACGACACATCGAGGCTGACGATCTCGAATTCTTCGCCCAATTCGACACCATCCTGGACGAAGCTGTGGTTAGGGCCAGTCGAGAGTTCCCCGCGGATTTCTACGAGGACCTCAAGAAAGGTGTTCTCACCAGTTTGATGTCTGTAATCGGAGGGGGGCGGCTAACGGTCAAGCTGGTGGTAGATACGAACATTGTCCTCGGCGACGCGTTCCGAGTAGCGAAGGGTAGGCCCTCCTCTACGGAACGGCTGATGGGCTCGAAGTTCGTGAAGCTAGTTTCACCCACTGACATCACACGCGAGGCTAGGGAGCGTGTCGTGTCAGATTTGCCCAAGGGAGCATCTCTGAAGACGGCTCAAGCACAAGTCGAGCGGCTTCTGGCTCAAATCACGATCATCTCGGGGACCTCTGAGGCGGCCTTCCGGCGGGCGCAACAGCAGCTTAAGGATCGTGATATCGGTGATGCGCCGTTTCTAGCAGTCCTTATCGACACGGGTGGAGAAGGAATCGTAAGCCGCGACCGTGAGGCTTTTGAATCACTTGAAGGCGTAAAGCGTTGGGAACTTGGTGAAATGGCCAACCTCGTAAACGTCTACGAATCGGGGACCTTGGCCCTGGCTCTAACCGCCGCAACGACGGAACTGCTTTACGAGTCGATGTCCAAACTGGTCGAGACAGTTGTTGGAGCGATCCTCCAAGCATTCTCAATCTTCGCCAGTATCATCGTTGGACTTGCAACCGGAGCGGCCGATGCACTTTCGAGAGTTCCCGGGTGGGCCTGGGCAGTGCTAGGAGTTGCGGGCGTGGCCGTGGGAATCATGGCAATCATCGATGAGGACTTCCGAGAGTGGCTTTTGACAGGATTGTCTTCAATCGCCGACGTGCTTTTCAAGGCGGCCAAATCGATCACTGCCGCGGCAGTCGCACTCGCTCGGGCAATCAAGGAATTTTTGTTATGGATTTGGAAAATCGTCGAACCTGCAGTCATCGCCGCGGGAAAGGCGAGCCTCGTCGGTGCGGGGGTAATGTATCGTATGATCCTACTTCTCATCGAGGAATGCAATCGCGCTGTTGACGTGACATAGGGATGGCAACTCCATGCTAACATTCCCGAAGGTCCCTGCCCGAGCCTACGCAGGGACGTCAAGAGGGAGTTTCAGGGACTCGGTCTCTGACTGGCCCTGTCAGACGAGATTCTATGTGGAAGTACTATTGCAACTCGGCGCTGGACTAGTGGGTGCAAGTGGCCTTGCACACACTTCGGGCGACTCCAGCACTCTTACGCGCGAATCGTAGTGACTTAGCGTGGGTGAAGGTTCACGTACTTCCCTGCGAGCGGCGTTGGAACGAATGTGTTCATGTTTCATTGAGACTATTCGACAATGATAAAATATTGGCTGTATCGGCCGGGCTGGTAATCTCCCGAAGATTCTCGAGATGTCCCAAGATACAGACGCCAGCGTTCACTATGGGCACTATCATGGATCGGGTTTATCTCGCCCGTTGATCTCGCTGTCGTGTGCGGCGGCTCACAGCGGTGGACCTCTTCTGTGGAGGAGGGGGACTGACCGAGGGATTCAAACAGCTCGACGTGGACGTTCGGGCCTGCCTAGACATCTGGGGTCCCGCGGTCGAAACCCATCGAAAGAATCACCCGGAGACGGAGGTTATCCAAGCAGACATACTTGATTTCGAACCGAGAAGTTTGCCGAAGACGGACGTACTGATCGGCAGCCCACCATGCACCGAGTTCTCCTATGCTAATCGCGGCGGGCACGGCGACACCTCGCTCGGCATGCGGTTCGTCCTCCGGTTCCTCCGATTCGTTCACGACTTGTCACCCAAGTATTGGATTATGGAGAACGTTCCACGTTTGGCGCAGACTTTGCCACCGCGCGTGCCTCTTCGAAGGTTGGGACTTCCCGAGCCAGGGTTCCTAGAGATTCCCGTCCGACGTATTCTTAACTCGGCTGATTACGGCGTTCCGCAGAAACGTTTGAGGCTGATATCCGGTAGTTTTCCCCTTCCTCAGCCGACGCATGCGTGGTCAGAGGGAAACGGGATGTTCTCTGAGCTTCCTCCATGGGTGCCAGTGAAAACGGTCCTTGAGCACCTGCCCGACCCCCTTGGTCACGCCGAACAGGAGAGAACCGTGATGGACCCCTGCTATCAGCTTCAGATTCCTGAGACGGATATTACAGACCATTTCTTTGACACTCGGCTCAGTCCCACCGAGGTCGAAGTTAACCGCAAGGCAAAGACGGACCACTCGTGGTATGGCCGGATGGCTTTTCCCGACCCTCTCGACAGGCCGGCGAGGACAGTGATGGCCACGCAAACTGGTATTTCTCGGGAGACCTTGGTTATCGAGGTTGACTCAGCGGACGGGGCTTCGTACCGGCGACCCACGATCCGCGAATGTGCTTCGTTCCAATCCTTTCCGATAACCTACCAGTTCTGGGGAGCAACCGCTCAAACGCGGTACAAGGTGATTGGCAACGCAGTTCCGCCCCTCATGGCGAGCGCGCTCGCTCGAGCGTTACTCCAAAAAGAGGACCTCCCAATTCCAACCTCACCCGTTTTGACGGACACAGTTAATGAACGACCCGACCCCGTCTCTCTCGAGCCAAGCGGGGGAAGGCGGAGTGGGCCCAGCTATCCGGAGGGGCGAAGATTTCGTGATCATGTTCCGGGGAGCAAGGGGCAGGGCGTACGAGTCGATCTAGCGAATGTAGTTGCAGCGAGTGCGGGGGGTGAGGGCCAGCTCGACGTAACCTGGGAAGCACGGCTAATCATAGGATCCGGCAAGGCGGTTCAGATCACAAAGACCACGCTACCCGTTGCTCTCAGTCTTCTTGCTGCGTGGGCCTACTCATCGGAAAGGGTTCCCCACGTCGAGCGCTTCCTAAACGATCTTCAGCGGGAAATCGAGAGACATGCAATCGACGCCGAGAGCTTGCAAGCCGCGTGGTCCCACAGGCTAGCACGGCCGCAAGTTACTCCACCTGCGATTCTCAGGTCAATCGGAAGGCTGGTCGACAAGCACTTTTCCGAGGCTACTTCCCAGGGGCTGCTGGTCGAGATTCCCAAAGACGTTGGTGACGTTGGCCGTGCAGCCCTACCCATTCGAACATGTGCGCAACTAACCGCCGTCGCGAGCGTTGTCGACACCGCTGCCAGGGGAGGATCCGTACTGAATCTTCTTGCCGAGTTTAGGGCTATGCCAAGACGCTCTCCAAGGACGCGAAGCAGGCTGGTCGCGGGTTAGCCGCGAATCACTTCTGCGCGGCGTGAGTAATCCGTTTACCCACTCTTTCCGGATGCTCCCGAATCTGACACTCCCAAATAGTGAGCACTGACCAACCGCTTCTACGGAGTGCGCGGGCTTTACTGGCGTCCCGCAACTTGTTGGCTTTAAACTTCGCTACCCAAAAGTCGGTATGTGACTTTGGTGGTCGCGCGGCACAGTGAGGACATTGGTGCCAGAAGCAGCCGTGGACAAAGACAGCCAACCGAATGTCGGGAAATGCGATATCCGGCCGACCTGGCAAGTTACGCGGATTCGTCAGAAACCCGCTTAGCCCCTCAGATGCCAGGATTTTTCGGACTTTCAACTCTGGCCCAGTTGATCGGGCGCGATTCGCACGCATCAGTTCGGAGGTCGACGAACTCAGCGGAATCGGTGAACGGCCGTCGCGTAAGTAGGTCCTTCGCCTCGTTTCGCCCTCTCCCAAACGAAGTGGAGGAGTCATGTCGTCGTCGACTCGAGAGGCTCTCCGTGAAGCCCCACACGGTGGACGGGGCCGTACATCCCCCCGTCTGCCCACTCAAGTCCGAAAATCACCAACGGGACGGGGACGATCCATTTCATCCTTGGAATCAGGGTGAGCATTCGCTCATATGTACCGACCGCGCCATCCACGCGCAACGCGCCTGCATCCCCGCGCTTCAACGAATCAGCGACTAGCACGATCCCTCCCACCACAATACGAGCATCCGAATGAACCCCCTCTGATTGATAGGCCAGGGCGGGTCGAATCAAGGTCCAGGGCATCGCCTCACCGTGATTGAAGCAAATCTCGAGACCAACTCCAAGGTTTCCGGCGAACACCTTGTGGAAATCCATGGTCCAGAGCCCTTTACCGAGCCCGAGATCTGAGTCGTATAGTGGCATCTGCCCTTTCCACGCGCGCTCATCCGATTCGAGCAGTCGCTCGAACTCGCGGTTGAGCGGCTCCTGGACTCCGGCCCGCCGGGGCGTCCCGCCAGGCGTTGTTTTGCGATCGTACGCCGCCTGCCGCAATGCGCGTAAGCGCGATACCTCTGCAATCGAGATGTTCTCGATTGCCCCCGCAAGTTCCTCAAACGCACCCGCGTTCTTCATCACCTCGAAGCCTTCGCGGTAGGAACTCACCCGGAACTGCATCGACGAAGATGGGCATGCACTTCGGGCTTATTGTGGTTGCAATAGGTATTGCACCCAGTCAGGTTCTCTTTTGAGCTACTTAGAATTGGGGACTGTAGGGACTCCGACTTGCATACAATCTGCTCGAATGGGGCACGCGTGGCATAACGGTCTTGAGAATCGGCAAATATTCTGTCCATGCTGGACCAAAGTGGGATTCAGCCGTGCCCAATACCGCCGGGGAACCACGTATCGAAGTGCGATGGAGGTGGCATCAGGAGTTTTGGTCCGAATCACTCCGAGCCGATTTACCACGCGATGGATGTGTGTGTCTGCGGGAATGGCAGCTTGTCCGAATCCAAAGACGATAATCGCACTAGCGGTTTTCCTGCCTACAAGGGGAAGAGAAACCAGCTCCTTCTCCGTATCCGGGACTCGACCGTTGTGTTGGCTGACAAGAGCCACCGCGGCCCGATGGAGGCCGCGAGCCTTCGACTCCCCGAGCCCAGCGTCCTGAATCAGCCTGCTGATTTCACGGGGAGTCGCTTCAGCAAGTGCCACCGGGGTAGGGTAAGCTCTCAATAGTCGGAGCGCCGCGCGCATTGTCACTTGGTCCCGCGTGCGATGCGAGATTACTGTTGAGACAAGCACTCGGAATGGATCAGCACCCCGTTCTCTCAGAACAGGGACTTTCCACTTTCCGTTTGAATAGAACCTGTCGAGTTGGGTGAGAAGAGTACCCCAACGGACGCGCGCCTTCACGGTCTGGCTGGGGGACACACGGCGGAGAACCGCAGACAGCCATTATTGCTATCTAGCGAGCGATCCTCCCTTCGGAGGTTTGAAATGTGGGTGTAACTCTCGTAGCACACACCTTGAAGAGGGTAGAGTCTTTCAAGGAACTATCTCACCGCCTCGACCAGGTTGTCGGCGTCCCGTTCGCGGAATTGACTCAATACTCTCGTAGCGCGTGGAAGGGAAATGCTGCTCACAACAAGGGCTGGGCGGGTCAACTTGTAACTAGGCTCGCGGGCGACGACTCCGGGGGTGCTGCCACAGCCGACCTTTCGCAGCTTGGCATTGAAGTAAAATCAGTTCCAATCGGGCTGAACGCGCGGGTTCTTCAGCCGACGAAGGTGTGTGCGATTGACTACGCCGATGTATACAATGAAATCTGGTGGGAGTCGGCTCCGTTTCACAAACTGCGGGCGGTACTCTTCGTGCCGGTTGTGAAACTGGACCCGAAATCACCGAACCACTGGTTTATCCGGAGACCCTTCTTGTGGACTCCCTCCGAACAGGTCTTGGCCCAATTCAAGAGGGATTACGACTCGGTCAGGAAAATCGTTAGGCAGTTTGAGTTCGAGCGAATCCGGTCTGCCGAGCCTCCCAAAGGGCAAGGGGTGCTACTGCATCCGAAGCCCAACGCGAGAAAGGGAAAGACTACCGCTCTCTACCGTATCAACGGGGAATCCTATCGCATCAAGAAGAAGGGCTGGATGTTGCGGAAGTCGTTCACTCAACCAATCCTATCCGAACAGTTGAAAGTCGATATCCAGCTTGGTGATTCAACTTGATTTCTGACTACTCCACAGAATCCCCCAGATAGTCTGAGTTGCGTTGAACCGGCCCCAGCCGGTCGGCCGGAGCGGACGAACGCCAGACCGAGAGGTGCAGCAGACCTTGCAACCAGCGGAGGGTGTCGCCTACTTTCGCGGGATTCTAACTGAGTAGTCGCCGAACTTTCCAGGCAAAGCTCGATCCGACTTCCTACCTGCAACAACTCGATTCCTGAACCACTCTGGAAGTCGCAGCCAGTCGTTTTCGAGAAGCTGGTCCATGTGAGAGTCTACAAAGTAGGTTGTTCCCCAGTCCTCGGCGGATCGCATGATTCGCCCAGACGCCTGTAGCACATCGATAAGAGTTCGATTCGAGTACCAGAGTTGACCATCAGTCTGCTCTCTGCGGCGTCTGACCCACGTATCGCCGAGATTTGGAAAAGGGACTTTCACGATTACTTGCCAGCGAGCGATGTCGCCGACGAGATCGATACCCTGACTCATCGCGACTGCCAAGAAAATGGTATTTGGGAATCCCTCGGACCGCCACCTAGCGAAGCGGTTGGTTCGGTTGATCGAATCATGCGAGACTAGTCGTCTTCGAACTTCTCGTGGTAGGTACTTCCTGATCGCAGATGCGAGTCGGTAGCTGTTAGCGTGGATGAGCCCACGCTCCTCAGGATGGGCAGACGCAATCGCGGCGATAGCATCTGCAGCACGCTCGTACTCTAACTCGTCAGCCTTGTATCCGAGCGTTGCGGCGGAAAGCGGCCTAATCGGAGCTCGTGACGGGGGAAAGGTGTCGGCTACGACTACTCGACGAGACGGAGCGGGCAGCCCGCAATCTCCGAGAAGAGTTTCGATTCCGAAGAATGTGCCAGAACAGAGCAAGATGTGATCAAAGTTGTTCCAAAAATCTGACAACATACCGCGGACCGACAGAGGCCGCCAGCTGTGGCGGATTCGTCTTGAATCGAAGCTGTGGACCCATTCAACAGTACCGTTGCTTAGCTTCAACACGATATCCTCGGCGAGTCTTCGGGCTGAGGAGAGCCGCTCAATCCTTTCTCTCGTCTTCTTCGGTGGGATTCCCTCCGTGTGAAGCGAGCTGAGCACCTCGCCGAGGCGATCAATATACGTCGGAAGACTGTCTATCACTCGGAACCGGGGGTCGGCAGGGGACTCGAGCCACTTTCTTCGAAACCCGGGGAGAGTGTTGGGCCCGATCTCCGCCTTGAGCAGTCTGCCTATCTCCTCCGCAAGATTATGGGCCTCATCAATGACCAGAATGGGGCGTGAATGCCATCCGGATTCCGGCTGGTACAAGCCGGTCCGTATACCGGTGAGCAGGTATGCCATCGTCGTCACCGTCTGCGGATGCTCTTGCGCGTGTCTCTTCGCGGAGTAGTACTCGCACACGTTGAAAGCTGGACACTCTCGGGGCCAGCCTGGGAGGAACGTGCACGGAGCTCCCTCGGCGGTTGCGTATGGGCGCCCACCATCGCCCTGCGGCAGGGTTCGCATGAATTCACATGCGTAGTTGCGTCGCCCGTAGAGAGTCGCCGCCAGGCCGGGAAATTTCCCGTCATCGGCTGTGTCCGACCCGTATTGGTTTACGAGGATGACTTGGGGTGTGGACAGGTAGGCACCCTTCATCCTCGTCGCGACCAGGAGGTTGATTAGTGACTTGCCCGATCCGACGGGCGCGTCCAAAAAGACGGTTTTTGCCCCATCCTTGAATGCCGCGAGGATATCGTCAATCGCCCCAAGTTGACCTGGTCGAAGTTCGACGGTCTCGGGTAGGACATCCGCAAACATCTGCTCGACGTCGCCCGAGGAGTGAGGGCGACTACGGATTTAGTCGAGTGCGTCGGGTCCCGTGCGAGATAACACTGCCTCTGGCGGTGGTTGCAATGGTTGTTGCACCCGAGCTCGCCGCCACGGCGTGGCGACCGTTACGATGAATCCCAAGCACGCCGTGCTAGCTGCCCTCTCGAGATCGGTGCTCCTCTTCCCGCCTTGACTCTTCGACCTCGCCCTCCATGCGGGCCAACTCGTCCATGTTGTAAGCCTCGTTCTCGGCGTCGAGGACGATTTGCGAGACATGCCGCGCACACCACTGGGTCACGACAAGGAGTCGAGGTATCCGAGCAGGATCAAGTCGCTTGATCCAGTCTCGAAGTAAAATCAGATTATCGTAAACTTCAGTCAGATCCATAGCTCTACTCTCGACGCCCTCGAGAGGGACTAGGTACGTGGACGGAAGCGCTCTGAGCCGTGCCACGTCGCCTTCGATAGCCCCAAGTTCTTCGTCAAGCAATTCAACCTTCGAGAGTCCGGAGTTTCGTCTGTCGAGCTCCAGCCTTAGGGCGGAAAGGAATGATGGGGCACTCTCAATCAACTTCTGAACGTCCGTCTGTGGGACGGGACCAATCTCGGTATGGTGGACCCTGTTTCTGAGATGCTCGACCAAGTTCGCGATCGACGCCCAGCTCTCCAACTTGGGTAAGCGATCTCGAAGGGTTCGGAACTTGGTCTGTATGTTCGCTGACTCCTCGAAATGTAGGCTTGCCCCTATGATTCCGGCGTCGAGAATCTGCTTGTAATAATCGATCACTGCGTACGCGGCGCCTCGCAACTTCACTCCGTCGGTGCCATTCAGCGACTCAACGAACCACGTATTCGCCTGTCTGAGTGTCCCGTCGAACGTTTCAAAGGCCACTCTATGCGGGGACTTCGTCTTGCCGCGAATCGACTTGGGTGAGGGGCCCATGGGTAACTCTCGTGAGGGGGTCCACCGTCAAAAGGCCCCGGTTCGCTCCCCTGCCCTCGTATTCACTCTCGACTCGTTCGCTGAATCAGGAATCGAGTTCTGACCGCCCTGCCAAGCCGAGACCTGGCAGCTGAAATGACCGTTACGCCATCTTGAGCGCGGTAGACGGGAGGACCGCAGACCCGGTGCCATCTCGATATTTGGCCCCGCACTCCCAATAGACCATTTTTCGAGGTTAAGCCCGACTCTCTCGAGTCGGGACATCAGACAATTTCAACACTGTCAATGTGAAGCACCGCCCTTCCATCTTTCGAGGGCCGACTCTCTAGCGCACCCCTGACCCGTACTCGATGAGCCTTGTCGACTGCGTCCATGATCACGAACCTCAGCGACTCGTCAAAATCACCATCAACATCCGGGCGACCATCCGGCCGCTGCCGGAGCACGAAGTTGTGCTTGCTGCTGTCTCGATCGACTTCGACCGCTCTCAGGATCCCGATGTCGTCAAAATCCTCTACCCTCAGTCCCGGATACAAGGCTTCCAGAGCCCTCGCTCTCGTACGAGAAGTGAGGGCGACAGTACCAAGTGAAAGGCCCGGATTCCCTTCCAGTTCTAGTGAGTTGACTCGTCCACGAATTCCAGGGCTCAAGTGAGCGATTTCTCGAAGGACAACTTGTCGAATCCGCGTATCCGGGAGTAACTCATCGATGCTCGTCGCCCCACTTTCAGAATTCACCGCGCGAGAGGCTCCCCAGATTATCGCCAACGCCTTCCAAAGATCCTCCTCGATTGACGGCTCTGCAGGGAACTCAGGGAGTACTTCCTGGTGAACCTCGTGCGCGAACGACAACCCTATCTTGATCGAGCCCGGGGCAAGTCCGGTAATCCGGAAGTCTGCCACACTGCGAAGGTCCTCCGGGAGTCTTCCCGGACCGGTCCGAGCAACTCCGCGGAGGCTTGCGGTCACTCGCGTAAGCGCAGTCTTGAAGGAGGATATCGAATCGAGTAACAGACTCGCGCGTGGTCCTCCTGCGACATCATCGCTCGTTCTGATATGCAAGACGGCGTCCGAAGACGAGAGAGGCGAGATTCCCAGTGCGTGGTCAATTTCAGTCCTGATGATCTGCAAGCGTTCGACGAATGGAGCCGCGAGTTCGGTGGCGTAGTCCGGAAAGCTCGCATACTTTTCGTTCAGGTGTAGCACGATCTCCTCGAGCTTGCGAGCTCTTTCTCTCGCCTCGGGCAAGTCCAACTCAAGCCTAGGCATTTTCCCACCCTACGAGTCTTACGATTCCTTTCTCGCCGCCACCTTCTTCTGTTCGCCTGGAACAAAACCACCCGAGCATATCCTCAAACTTCCAATCCGCATGCGGAAATGCAAACACGTGGAGCTCGCGGCCGCACTTGTGCAGCCTTCTCACCCGAGACGTCCTTTCACGGACATCCAGCGAATTCGGCTGTTCTGGCAAGTCTTCGATACCGAGAATGATGTCGATGTCCCCCGGATCCGCCTTGTCGGTGACAAAAGATCCATCGACGTAAATCTCTCGAACTATGCCACATCTCCGGGCGACGTGGACCAAACGTCCTAGCTTCAGAGCCAACGCCCGCCTTCGAGCGGTCCGACCGAAAAGTTCTACGACCTCGTCGAACGTCGCCGCGTGCACCCCTGGTGCCAGTATTCCGTCCGACCTGAGTTCCAGCACGGGGGCATCCCGGTTACGGATGAGGAAGATCATGCCACTTTCCGCCTCCTAGCGGAGACCTTCAGCACGAATTCCCCCCACCTGCACAGAGGTGATTACACTTAAAATATCTACCCATACATGATTACACGTGTAATCCTAAAATAGGTGTACTGTGTACTGGGCTCTGATGACTGCTGACGCTGCGAAGATCAAACAGATGTTGATGGTCGACGAATCTCAGCTGGCGGAAGAGATGCTCGAACGCGTACGGAACCATCTCGGGCTCACTCCGAAGGGTCAAGTGTATATCCGGGAACCAACGCGTTACCGTCAGAGGGATTTGTTGCTGCTCTACCTCGCTGGAGTCAGGTACGCAGCCGATGCGAAGCTACGGACCTCGGAAGCCTCCACGATTTCAGAGATTTCCGAGAATCTGGGTCTCGACTCCCGTATCGTCGGGGCAAGGCTCACTGAACTTCGCAATGAGGGGAAAGTCGAGAGCCCTGCTCGTGGCGAGAATCAGATCGTTTTCCCGCGGCTTCTTTCAATCCTCAATGAGATTGAGGAGCAGGGGACGCCCCGGAAATAGGTGAAAAAGTGGCAGAAAATAGTGAGAAAGAGGAAAAGACGCAAACCACCCCCGAATCGCTGAGCACCGACCGACTCTTCGACATGAAGCAGAGGGTGCGCTGGGCGGCGGAAATCGCCGCTGAGGCGGGCGAGTTCAAGGACCTGGCGTTTTCCAAAGCCCTCGACAAACTGTTCGCCGAAACAGTTGAGGGAAGCCCTTCGTCTCAACTCGAAGGCCGTGTCGGCGAGGCCCTTGACTCGGTCCATCCCCGCAGGGCGACCGGAACTGCTCCCAGGAAGACCGCGAAGAGCACGCCGACTCAGCTTGAGAGAATCCGCCGGATCTTGGACGCTCCCCCGGAGATCACGAGTGAGTACGCTGCCGGATTGACTTCTCTCTCGGCAAAATTCCAGATCTACTCAGCGCTCGACTTCGCCGGGGAGAAGTTTGGAACAGAACGCCTCACCCTCGGAGAGCTCCGAGAGGTTCTGAAGCAAACGCTGCGGATCGGAATGCCCGACGGGACCCTAAGAGGGCTTCTCTCCAAGGCTCCTCCCTCCGAAATCGGCCGGACAGGTAACGGAGGGCGTGAGACCGCCTATCAGCTGATGCAGGCAGGAAAAGAGGCCCTCCATCAGGCCGTTAAGAGCAAAAGAGCGGAGGTCGCGCAGCCTGTCCTTTGAAGGGTTCGAGTCACGTACCGACGGTGAGGCGGTATTCCTCCCGCTGATGGCCGTCTATCAGTCGGACATCGATCCCGATAGGGTCCGGGGCTCAGCTGCAACGGTCGCTGTGCACACGCGCGCTGCGAGTCGCCAATAGGAGCGGTCGCAAGGTTGCCTGCACCTTGCATTCCGACCCTAACTATATCTGCGTGCCGCCAGAGGCGAAGTCTACTCGAAACGTCCGGCCAGCACACGCTTGTGGAAGGTTGTGACTCGCGCGAGCTGCGTAACTGCTTGAATGTGGCGCGAGATCTCCTCGGCTTCGGCAGGGTGTGCTTTCCTCCAATGAGTCCTGAGGAATTTCTTTTCCGCCCGAATGGATTGCTCGACGGCCGAGGCTGTCGCTTCTTCCACGGTCATCTCCGGATTGATGTGATCCATGACAGGGAATGACCACTAGAAGGCGCAAAGTCTGCACTCCAGGACGTACGTGACCGCCTGCTTCATACGCTGGGCTGGGCTCGTGGTCAGTTTGAAAATGGGCCGGCGGGTAAAGGCCGTCGGCCGCTCTTTGAAGCAACCGGCCCATTATTTGGGCGCGGTTTGGGACCCCCGGAGGCTCCAAAGGGCAGGTTTTAAACCCTATAAGATTCAAATCCGTCCGAGGAGTGATCCGCAATGTTCGAACCGCGGGAGGTCCAAATGCCCTCCGGAAAAAGGTGTGTCGCGTAACGGGGAGACCCTTCGGTTTAGAATCTCGGTCGCTCCCTGCCATCGACATAAGATCGGAAGAATCGTTCAGTATCCCCCCTCCAACACTTTTCGGAATCTTCTCCTCGAAGAATGGTGAAGTTCCCCGCCTCCTCGGTTGGGGCTTGGCCAGGGGGGCCATCCCGACCCGAAATCTTGGCGAGGACGGCGGGTTCGGAATCCGGAGCTGTTAGTTGACCTGCGCCCCGGTCGCGGGCATCTCGGGCTTCGAACGAGCGACGGGCCGGCTTCTCCAGGACATCATCAGGAGGCCCGCCGCAGAGAGCAGCGCGACGAGGAACATCGCCCCCATCCCGAAGGAGTCGATTGGGGCGTTCGGGGTGGAGTTCACGAACAGCATACCGAGCTCTCCAGCGACGTAGATAGAGACCGCGAGCACGAGCGCAGGTACGATCAACCGAAGCTGCCGCGCTAGCGCGGCGAATACCAGCGCGACGATGGAGAGGAGGAAGAGCACGTCGCCGTTCGCGACGTGAACGCGCAATGGGGCCGGGTAGTAGGGCCCCGAGTCGATCCCCGTTTGGAACGACGCAAACTGAGCGGGGGCGTAGACGTTTGTCCAAAGCCCGAGAAAATACTGGGCGATCAGAAGTACGAGCGCGGCACCGGCGAGGTAGGTGACGACTCTTCCCCAATTCCGAGGCTCGGCCACGGCGGAGAATTCCTCATCCGAATTATGTGAGCTTAGTTCGTATCTCATTGGAAACGCTCTCGTATCGGGCAGGTTCCGTGAAGCGGAGGCGGACGGTCGCTGGAAGTGTAGACATCGTGTGCTTTTGCAACGTTGAGGGGCCGAGCCCGTCTTGCTACGGGTTCTTAACACGGCACGCGGTATCGAAACCCGAAGCGCCGGGGTTGACACGGTGACGAAGACCTACGTAGTGGCCGGCGCGACGGGGTGGCAAGGAGGGGCGACCGCTCGGCATCTAAAGAAGGCGGGGCACCGGGTAATCGGAATCACCCACACTCCCGAGAAGGCACGAACACTAGAACGCCTGGGAGTCGAACCGCTGATCGCCGACCTTCGGGACTCGGAGAAGCTCATTCCACACTTGAAAGGAGTCGACGGTTTCTTCTTGGTCACCGACCCAACGGCGAGGCTGGGATCGTCCCAGGATTTTTCGGTCGAGGTTCAGGACGAGATTCAGCAGGGAACAGAAGCGCTCCGGGCCGCCCGTATCGCAGGGGTCCATCACGTCGTCCTAAGTACCGCGCTACTCGCAGCTCTCGAGCACGGGCACCCTCTTCACAAAACTAAGAATTCGATTGAGAAAGAGGCGAGGGATCTCGGAGTCGACCTCACCGTTCTTCGCCCGGCCAATTTCATGGAGGGCCTGATTTGGAGTTCGGTGACGAAGACTCCAGAAGCCTGGTTGGAAACTGGCCGGTTTGAGTGGCCGGTGAAGCAAAACACTCCCATCCCCCTCATCGCCACAGACGATGTCGGACGAGTCGCAACATGGTCGTTTGATCACCCCGACCGATCGATAGACCAAACTTGGGAGGTGGTGGGAGAGGTCACGACACCACGGGAGTTCACTCAAACCCTGTCCAAGAAAATGGGTCGAACGATTGTGTTCGTTGAGAAGACTCCGGACAAACAGAGCCTTTTCTCCGACTATTTCCTGGCCTTCGCCGACCGGCTCTATACGTGGGATGTTCGCCAGTGGGAGTCCAAGTTCGGGTTCCGGATGATCACCTTTGAGGATTTCGTCACTCACCTCCGGACGCTCCCGTAGGCCGACCATCACCAAGTGGAGTTCCATCGTCGGTCCAAAATGGGTGCTTTGGCTACCTTTACCTGCCTGATCGGCGGTAGCCGCGTGCGCCAACATGAACGATCCCGTACCCGAGTCGCGATCCTTCGACCTCCCTAAGCTTGCGGCGACTTTGTGGCAAGTATGTGTTCAGCCCCGATAGGGGCGTCGCTCAGCTGAGCGCCGCGTAGAGGTTCTCCGCAAGATCCTCTTCCCTGAGCTTCCACGTCCCGATCACGCTCAGGAGTCGAGGGAACGCTCAGGACACAGCGCTCGAGGGTGCTGCGGAGGAGAAGTCGACGCCGGAGACTTTGACGACGGCCTGCCACGCGGCTTCCTGGTTTGCGCGATCGTGAAAGTGCGGGTGGCGCATCGCCTCGATTGGGCCTGTGAGCTTCTTCGGCGCCGAGGCGAAGAATTGGCCCGAGACGTCGGTTCCGAACTCCGATGCCTGGAGGTAGCGACTAGCCGCGGTCTCCGGCGTATGAGACATGCCGGGGATGTGCTTTGACAGCGGAATCAACAGCCACTTCGTGGCCCCCCCAGCGTTCCGCACCGCCTGGGTGTCGGGCGCGGCACCGGGCGAGACGGCGTATACAGCCATGCCGGAGGGTAGGCGACGCGCCAGTGCAGCGGCCCACCAAGCGACGATGAGCTTCGCGTCGGCGAACGCCAGGTTGGGCCGGTACTTCACGTTCGGCCCGCCGCGCAACAGGGCCTCCACGGCGGCAATTCGGTCACCCTGGTGATGAGTGGCCGCGAGGGCCGCCACGTCGGTGTAGCTGAACATAGGCACGTCCCCTCGGGCAGCTTCCGAGCCAGCGATAACAATCCGCGCGCTGGGGCTAAGCAGGTTGGCGCGGAGCAACCCCACGGTCAGTTGATGGTGGCCGATCAGTGGGGCATGAGCCGCCTCAATTCCCTTCGCGGTGACCACACGCTCCTTGCCGCCGAGCATCCCCGCATTGAGCAGAAGAAGATCGATCGGTCGACCTAGCTTGACCAGCTCGGCAAGGGCGGACTGAACGCTTGTCGGCGAACCCAGATCCAGCTCCAGTGGCGTGAAGACCTGGGTCTTGGTCTCAGCAGCGAGCTGAGCGGCCGTATCCTGGACCCGGGCCAGGGTGCGGCCCGTGACGATGACCTCTCGGCAGCCCTGGGCAGCAAGCATACTGGCTGCTGCATAGCCGAGCCCTGAGGTAGTGCCGGTGACGAGAGCTATCGAGCGTTTCATGGAGTGTTTCCTCGCGACGACATGGTGACCTTGCCAATTATGAACTGAACAGTACTATAATAAGAAGTGCTGTGCCAAGGATAGTTGGTTGGGGAGGCCTAGCCGAAGTGGGCGCATTGGACCAGTGGGATGGGTAACCTTCTCCAGCTGTTGTTGATCCGCGAGACAAGACCCACCTCATACGGGTGGGCCGTCCGAACCTACTTGAGCGGGGGATCCGTACCTAAAATGTCCCTGTCGGTCGGGCCCCTAGTCAACAAGTCGTAAAGCAGCAGTTAAAAAGAGCAGATGGTCGGGTGCAGGGAGTTTTGAACTAGATGAATCACAATACCGCTAGGCCGCGTGGACGACCGCGCAGCTTCGACGAGCAGGAAGCGCTGCAAAAGGCGACCCAGGTGTTCTGGTCGAAGGGCTACGACGGAGTGACGATCGACGATCTCGTCGCCGAGATGGGCGTTGGTCGGCCGAGCCTGTATGCAGTCTTCGGCGGCAAGCGGACGTTATTCCTGCGAGTCCTCAGGGCGTACGCGGAGAAGAAGGGCGCTGTCGCCGCAAAGGCCATCTTCTCGCCGCAGCCTCTTCGCGACTCGCTCGCCAGCTTCCTGAGGTACTCCGTCGAGAGTGCGACCGTGGAAGGCTGTCCTGCGGGTTGTCTTCTCGTGTGCGTCGCGCCCCTTGTGGACGACGTAGAGGTCAAGCAATTCCTACAGAACACTGCAACTGGCGGCGTGGCGATGGTGGAACTTCGTTTCCGGGACGGGATCAGCGCGGGAGAAATCCCGTCGGACTTTCCTGTAGCCGCGCGGGCGAGCCAAGTCACTGACCTTGTCCGTGGTTTGACCGTCCGTGCGAAAATGGGCACGGCGCGCAAGGCGCTTCTAAGGGATGCAGAGGAAGCGGTCGAATTGGTGCTTCTGCCGCGGGGGACTAGGCACGGGCCGAGCGGAAGTTCCCGGAAAGCCCGTACGCGGCGAGCGTAAGGGGTCTGAAACGGGCTCGTTTCCTGACGAGGGGCCATGCAGCCGACCGGTCGAAGCGTTCTCTAATGCAGGGGTTGTGTAAGGGGAGGGTTTCCCGCCTAACCGATCACTCACCCGTGACAAGTTCGACACCCGGGCGCGGTGGATCCCAGTGGGTTCGCGATCAGTTTGGCACGTGAAAACGGGCTCAAAGTGTAGGTTTTGAACCCTATAAGGTTCAAATACTGCGCGTTTTACCCCTTTTATGGTTGCTAAACGCATTCCGGGCGCTCCTAGACTCTCCCTCCTGAAGGACAAGGACCTCGCTCGCTGGCACGCGAACGTCGCGCGGGGCTCCCCGATCACCGCGGACGTCTACGCCCGTCGGCTGGCGTCCGTCTGCGAGCAGATGAAGGTCGAGCCCCAGTCACTCGCCAAGCTCACGGAGAAGGAGCTCCGCGACCTCATTCTAGACTTCATCACGGCCGAGGAGCGAAAGAAGCGCACCGGTTCCTACATCCAGAGTTCGGTCAAGGCGGTCAAGTCCTGGCTCGTCCACAACGGGTTGAAGCTCTCCCTTCCCCTCCGGATCCACGGGGCCTCGGACACCCCGAGCCTGCGGGAGGAGCGGACCCCGACCCAGGAGGAACTTAGCGAGATCCTGTTCGCGGCGACCCCCAGGGACCGGGTCTCGTGCGCGCTGATGGGGTTCTCCGGGGTCCGCCCTGCGGTACTCGGAAACTACCGTGGCGACGACGGACTGCGGCTGGGCGACCTCAAGGACTTGAAGGTCAAGGGGAAGGTCATCGAGTTCGAGCAGACGCCAGCGCTGGTCGAGGTGCGCAGGGAACTGAGCAAGGCCGACCACCGCTACTTCACGTTCCTCGGGAAGGAGGGCTGCGACTACATCCGCCAGTACCTCGAGGAGCGGCTGAGGGGAGGGGAGAAGTTGGGCCCGGAGTCCGATCTCATCCACCCGAAGGGGACCGGGGGGTCGCGGGACAAGTCGTTCGTGACCACCATCAATGTCGGCGACGGAATACGGACATCCCTTCGCAGAGCCGGGTTCAAGTGGCGCCCCTACGTCCTTCGAGCGTACTTCGATACCCAACTGCTGATCGCCGAGAGCAAAGGCAAATTGGCCCATGACTACCGTGTCTTCTGGATGGGGCACAAGGGCTCTATGGAGGCCAGGTACACTACGAATAAGGGCCGCCTGACGACGGACCTTGTCGACGACATGCGCGAGGCGTACTTGCGGTGCGAGCCGCTCCTCCGCTCGGCACCGGCCCGCTCCGACACGAACGAGGGAGCCGACCGCGTCTTGAAGGCCCTCCTCGAAGCGCGCGGGATGTCGAAGGAGGAGGCCCAGAGGATAGACATCTCCTCGAAATCGGACGCTGAGCTCGTCGAACTCTTCAAGAAACTCGGCGCCTCCATCCCACAGACAATCGTTCCCCTGGAGCGCGCTGTCCCAGTGGCGGAGGTCGCGAGCCTGCTCGAACAGGGTTGGCGATTCGTGGCCGCGCTCGACTCCGAACACGCGGTTCTCAGGTCGCCCTAGCCGTCCAGACGGCGAACCGCCCGGCAAGCGGACCCGCCTCGGAAGTGAGGGCTGCGCGATCCGCGTGAAGCAGGTGCGGGGCTCGGTGCTGGCCCTTCCGCATGAAGCAGGTTCGGCAGTCAATAATGGCCCCAGAGTGTGCAAGATGCGTTGCACACAACCCCCCAATCGTGTCAGTGCGGCCGACTGTTTCCCTCTCTATACGGAACCTCGATTGCACCCAAGGTACGAACTCGTTCAATCGTACCACAACCGCGGGCTCGCGGAGCAACATTTATCCGCGGTGTCCCGCTGACGGCCATCGAACACCATGACTCAACAGTCGAGCTCGGAAGGCTTCGGTGGACCATACCAGGTGATGGGCGTCACTCAGTACCGCAGAGTTCGTGGCGGCGAAACTGGCGGCGCTTATTCCGTCATGGAGCACGTCTTTCCCCCGGGGACCGGGCCCGCTTTTCTGCATGCCCACCCGGCGCAGGAGTCGATCGGGATCATCGAGGGTGACTTCGAGCTGTACTCACCCGGCCCCAAGGGGAAGGTCGCCAAGAAGGGTGGACCCGGTGACATCCACCACGTCGCGTCGAACTCTCCCCACGGGCTCAAGAACGTCGGAGAGAAGGTCGGTCGAGCCTTCATCGTCTTCCACCCGGCAGATATGCAGGAGCGGTTCTTCGAGGAACTTCACGTCGCACTCCAGCGCTCGCCAGGTCCCCCCGATTTGGCCGCGCTCGGACCTCTGTTCGCTAAACACGGCTTTGTGATGATCGAGCGGCCGTCTTGACGTCGAGCTCGCCGAGCGATCGACGATTTCGCTTCGAGTAACGTGGCTGCAAGCACCGTTGCAACTGCACGAACCGACGGTGATGCCGTGTGGGCCAACCGTAGCGCTGATACGGATTCCGGCAGTGGATTGGCTGTGACAGCTACGCCCGGTGTCGTGGGGGAGTCATCGGCCGTAACCCCCCATGTCGTTCGGTTCAACGGTCGCGAGTTCTATGTGTGTTGCGCTGTGGACGTACTGCTCAATGCCACGCGCGGTCTAGTGGAAGGACGAACTCAATGCCCCACCTGCGGATCCCGGGTCTATCTCCGACTCCGCGGGACGGTAATCCAAGAGGTCGTGCCAGTCACTACGCTGGCGTTCGTTCACGAGATCCCGGGATCGGATTGCGAGCACGGTGTGGTTTGTTCGGACTCCGCGCTCTTTGACGGCCGCGAATGCCTTCGGGCCTGGCGGAGAGGTCACCCGTCGACCGATGGCGAGGAGGTTGAGCTCACCCAGTATCTGCAGCGGATTGTTTCGAGACCTGTGCCTACCCCGGCCACAAACGGGGTCGCTGGCAAGTAGGCCTGGTCTTCCGGCGGTTTAGACGAGGATCCCCAATCCTTGATGCACGTAGCGTTCCGCCCAGGTTCCCTTCCCGGAGGGTAACTCCGGGGTCGATTCACGGGTCCTCATGCAACCGTGTCGTTAGAGGAACGTCGGAGCAAACGAGGAGCGCCGACCACCAGAAAAGGGCTAGTTCCGGGACGGCCCATCGACCGCATCGATCATCACGTTCGCTGTCTCGGGCTACGCCAGCCCTATGCCTCGCCGGAAGCTGGGCCGCGGAGGAGAAGGATGACCGCTCGAGACATCGTCGTGTCCGGCGCGTCCAGGAGATTTCGGGCGTCGCTGACGATGCCGAGCGCCCCGGCTCGTGGCGGCGTCGTCCCCCTCCACCCGGCCGCCGATCCGCCTTCCCGCGTACCGGAAGCTGGGTGCCTATGGGGCTCTCGTTCGCGCCAGATGCGAGGAGGCGGTCCGACAGGGAGCCGAGATCGCCCTCGTGACAGCTCAAATCGGTACTTCGGGACCGATTCTCAAACGGCATGGCTTCAGGGTCGTGGGCCCCGTGCGCACTTTCGAAGTCCGCTGGTAGGGTCCCAAGCTGCAATCGGCTCATTGCAGCCGGATTGTCCAGTAGCCGCAAGACTCCACGCACCCACAGGCGCTCGCGTGCAAGTCCCCTCACGCCCACCCCCGAGGGTCTGCGGGCAGGGATGGGCGTAATGAGCATCCCGACTCGGGGCACGAGTGGCTAGTTCCAAGTAGAGGGGCCTTATTGGGGCGGGGTGGGAAAATCATGGAGGCGAGAGAGGATCTGTTCACTTCGATTCACAAGGGTCTTCGTGCGATGATCTACAACCTCTCGAGCCGCCTTCAGACCAACGACTTTGCGAACCTGGCTACAACGAAGGCGCTGGCCTCCGATCTCGAGTACGACTTCGCTGCGGCCCAAAGCGCCGGTTGTATCCTCTGTATCTTCAGCCATCATGCCACCGACGAGGAAAAGTCGATTTTCAACCATACCGACAAGGTCGCTAGGGCCCTCACGGCATCTCTGATCGCTGACCACCACGAGCTCACACGGCGCGAGTTGGAGCTCACAAAGTCAGCTCATCAGATTCTGGAGATGGGCTCCGCCGACGACAGAGTCGTGGCCGGAGTTCGCTTGAACGCTGATGCGAACGAGCTCTTCGCGACATATCTCGGCCACATGAACCGGGAAGAAACGGAGCTGATGCCGCTCATGCACCAACACTTCACCGACGCCGAAATCGTCGCGATGGCGCGCCAGATCATCGGCGGGTTGCCGCCGGAGAGAATGATGGCGATCCTGAGCTACATGCTCCCCTCGTTGAACGTGAGCGAGCTCAGCGACTTCGTCGGTTCAATGCGTGAGACCGCGCCGCCCCCCGTGGCGAAGGCGGTAACGGAGCTTGCCGCAGTCAAAGTCGACCCCGCTCGTTGGGCCGAGGCGAAGTCCAGGCTTGGAATGTAGTGCGACACAGATCGGGCCCCGGTGGGCCCTCGGAGGTCATGGTTGCAATGACTGGCGCACCCATCGACTGTAGGTAGACGTCTAAGACCCACCTTGAATTATCAGCCTCCCACTCCGATTATAGGCATTGAATCCATGTAGTGGATATGAGTCCCACAAGGGATCGGTTGACCAGTATCCCGGTCCGCGCCACGACCCTCAAACTGCTCGAGCAGTTGAAGACCGGGACTCAGAATTGGGACGATTTCTTGCTCTCAGCCTTCGAGGAGATACCGCCGCCGGACACCGTCGCGGAGCTCGATCGACGGGAACGAGATGAAACAAGCCGGCCATTTGCCGACCTAGTCAAGGCCCATCCAGTGCTTGCGCGGCGCTCCCGAGTACGGCGTGACGCCTAACGCTCACACTCCGTGCTAGGACTGTCGCACGCAGCTCGTCTTGATCAGCGCGTGCCGAACCGTGGATGGCCTTGCAGTTTCTATGTCTCAACAAATAGAGAGCGTCACAGGAGTGGGCTGATTAGCAGTACGGTGATAATTATCACGTCCAACCGTTCCGGCGCTAATTTCCTAAACTGACAGCGCTGCCCCAATATTTTGGCAATAGTTTAAATAATATATCCGATTATAAGTGATTATGACTATCACCTATCTCGATGCCATCGACCACCTTTACGGAAACTCCGAATTCACTCTGCGGGACTTCTCAACGCGGGTAGGTAACCCTCGCGCGAGCAAGCTATTGAGTGATCTCAAGCGACGCGGATACGTGGCGCGGATCGGGCGGGGTAGATACCGTCGCCTCGAAGCGAGCGAGCGCCCAGACCTTCGGCGCTTCGAGTGGCGGCGGATTCGTGAGATCCTCCTCAAGGGTCCGAACCCGAAAGCTTGGGCGCGAGAGAGCGCGGTAGAGGTTTGGACGGGCGGGCGATACAGGACGTCGCCCTCGGTGTTCACTCGAGTCTACTCGCTGGCTGTGCCACGGTCCTCGCTGGGCGCATGGCGTCGGTATCTTCGCTCTAAGGGCCTTTCATCGAACCCGAGGAAGCGCATTGGTGCGCGAATCGAACTGCTTCCATACCACGACGTAAAGGTCACCTTCGTCGGGGGCGAACCGGTGGTTCCGAAGAGTGAGGTGATTCGCCTGATCCGCGCCCATCCGGGCATTTTTGCCCAAGCTGAGAAGCTGATTCGCGATGGATCCTGACGAGCGTGAACAGCAAGTCGCTTCCCTACTAGCCCAGTGGCCCGCCGACCTCTCAGGCGTACTGATTGGCGGATTTGCGGTCGCCGCGTACGGCAGGGCTCGGTATTCCGAAGATGTCGACATTCTCGCTTCGAGCAACTATCGAAGTGAATGGGTGCGTTGGTTGGAAACGAATGGACTCTTGAGGAAGAGGTCACACACGGTAGCTCGACAAGGGGGGCGGCCAGTCGAGGTCCAAGTTTGGCATCACATGGCTGTCTCGCTAGACTTGATGACCGGGGGACTCCGAGATCGAGAATCTGGTGTTGTGATTCCCGAGCCCTGGATCTTACGAGACTCGCATTCGGTCCAGCTCGAGTTACTTTCCGGGCGGGTTGACACCCCCGTGAACGTGGTGCGCCTGGAGGGACTTTGGGCCATGAAGGTGATTGCAGGTCGCCCTCAGGATCTCACAGATCTCTTCGGAATAAGGGCTCAGCCAGTGAATCTAAGCGAAGTTCGTGAGCTCTTCAGTGCTCTGATGACCCCACGTTTGCGGGGCAAGCTCGAGTCGATCTTGAGCAGGACTCTCGAACACAAGAGCTTCGCCGACGCTCTTTCCAGACTACGACTTGGCAGCCCCGAACTCCGAGAGAACCGTTCCGCCTGGGACAACTTCGTTAGAATGATCGAAGGCACGATTCCTCCGGACTAACCAGGTCGCTAGTGCGACTTCCTCTGCGACCCTGCCCGATAAAGATGGCCGGTTGGGGGGCCCGCCGACTTCAGTGCATGGACGGATTGAATTGAGCGCGTCCCGAGGCCGCGCGACCTACACCATACTGGTTGTTCGCCCCGACCGGTTGGGCCAGACCCTTCGTACTGACATGAATCGCAGGGTACAGGGCCGACTACAACCAGTCCCGACGCATAGGGGAGGTCGGCCACGCAATCGACTGTCTAGATTTGGCAACGAGCGATTGCTACCTGATTCAGGGGCATGTATCTATGGATCCATGTATTCATGTACCCCTATGTCAGGACTTGTCCGGGTGCCCCGTCTCGAGTTCGCCCGCCCTGGAGCGAATCCAACCTTGGAGTCAATTGAGTACGTGCGTGCTATCCTTCGAGGAGCGGAAGAGCCTCTGAGTCGGAACGATATCCTTCGAACCCTCTCCGATTGGTCCCACTCCATGACTCGACAGAGTCTCAATGCCGCGATCCACTTTCTCGCAGCGGACGGATCCGTTGCGGAAGCTAGCCAAGGTCTGATTTGGGTCCCGCAGGCGTCCCCCGCGCTTACCGAGGCAATCGCGAAAGCGCGAAGCCTCAAATGATTCCCGCAGGCGCTGTCCTCCTCAGCGACCGAGCCGCCGCGGCACTGATGGCACTTGAAACCGATTCCGCTCCTGGGTCCCTCGCCATCGCAAGGCGGGCGCGAGCACTCAAGCCGATCCTTCTGGTGGACTGTCTGCATGGAGAGGTGGTTCGAAAGAGTTTGATCCCGAAACGCCTCAGGGCAGCGTACGGGTTGGAAAATCTCTACGTGGAAGATCTTCGCGCTTTTTGGAGACTCTTGTACACGATCGTCAATCGAAGCGGCGAGCGGGTGATTGTGGTTCTCGAAATCGTGAGCCACAAGGAGTGCAGTCGTTGGTTCCCGGGCCGTCGAGGATGACCTGTCCAGGACAACTCAATGCGGCGAACCGAGTCGATCGGAGATCGTAACGACCTGCTGGGTGCAAGGACTGATGCACTTTTCCGAGAGTGTCTGGCCCCGACTCGGAGCCCAGCTTCGACTATCGGAGCGAGCGCTTCCACTCAGTGGGAATCCGGCTCGAATATGCTATCGTCTCGGCACCGAGGAAGTCTGCAAGGCGCTCAATCGCTGACGCGATCGCGGAGGATACCTCCTTGCTCTTTGGGGCACCGGGCTCGGCGTGAACCGAGTTGATCCGAAGGGTGGAAGTCTCGCGGTCGAACTTGGGATCAAGCCTACCGATGAATTGGTCTCCCCCTAGGATGGGGAGGACATAGTAGCCGAACTTTCGCTTCAGTTTGGGCACATACATCTCAAGGAAGTAGTTGAAGCCGAAGAGGTCACGGCCACGGTCCCTGAGGCAGATCAGGCTGTCGAACGGGGAGACCAGAGAGAGCCGAGGCTCCCACGGCGCGTCGCCCAACGACTCGAGGAGGCTCAGGTCTTCGCGATGGATGTATCTCGCCTCCCGTCCTGGGAGTCCATCGATTTCGATTGGCCGGATGACGGAGTCCTTGAGCAGCGAATCAAGCGCCTTTTCTAGGTCAAGGTACATTCCTCGGACAAAGTAGAAACGGATCTCCCTGGGCGACGCATAGCCGAGGGCCCGGATCGCACGCTCCGCCGCCCGACGCTCCGCTTCGGCGGCGGATAGCGCCCGCCGGTCTACCCACTTCGGCAGGTGCGAGGCGGACAGTCCCCAGACGTTCTGACTTCCCTGACGACCGACCAACATCACCTCCCCGGACATCCAGAGGTGAAAGAGCATCGCCGAGACGTCACTACCCGAGCCCCATCTTCCGGGGTCTCTACGCGTTCGAACGTGATCCTTGAACTCGTTCAGGGAGAGGGGGCCGTCCTTCAGCTCGCCCAAGACTTTTCGTCGAAGGTCCGCATGGCGAGGGAGCCATTGCCGAGTATGGGCTCGCCAGTTCCCCCACGAATCGGAGAGGGATTCGGGGTACCGCGCCATGTAGGAGCGGAAGAGTGGGAACTCCTCCGTAGAGACTATCGAATCCGCGTGGACGCAATACCGGAACAGTTTCCGTTCGTCGGCGAGAAGCGCGTCGAGGTCTGTCCGCCGAAAGTTTCCGAGTCGGCTCCAAAGTGTAAGGATGTGTCCGGGAGCGACAACGCTCACTGGGTCCCACTGGACGTAGCAGAGATCGCGGGGGATGGAGACGATGTCCGCTCGGCCCGCCCGCTTCGGTAGCGGACCCGAGAGACGTTGCTTGATTACGAACAGCCGTCGCGCGATGGCTAAGGTAGTCCGTACTGGAGTTCCATTCTGATTCGTCGTGCTCCCGGGAGTGATTGCGCGGATTTATTGAGTCGGTCGGCACGCCCTGTAGCCCGGATGCGCTCCGAGGACGCGCTCGAATCGTTGGCACCGCGGGTGCGTGCACGCGCTGTGGCACACTCTTGAGTCGACTTACTAGGTTCTGCGCGGGCGTCCCTTCTCGATATGACGTATCACGAACTCATTGCCGTCCGGATCGGCGAACACGCCTCGAGTTTGCATTCCCAAAGCGGTTTGGAACGTCTCAGGTTCGTTAACAATCGAGCCGCCGTGTCTGCGAATCTCGGCGCAAGCCGCCTTCGGGTCGTGGTGCGAGAAGACGATTCCCGTAACGGTCCCGGGTTCTCGGCCGCCTTCGCCCTCCCCCTGAATATGCATAGTTAGCAACGTCGTCGTGCCTGGTATCGCGAAGGCAGCTCGAGATGCGGCCGCAATGAAGGAGACCTCCTTTAGGCCCAACACCTCGGAGTAGAACTTCCGCGCACGCTCAATGTCCCGAATGTGCACCGACACGGCTTCCATGCCCTCGATTACTTCTGACATTGCCTGCTCGTCCGTCCAGACAGGTTCCCTTCTTAAGAATTCGGCGATAAAGGATTGTTCTCGCAGGCCCGGAGTCTTGCAACTTACAGCCCCCGGGAACTGGCTGGGAATGCCAGGAATGTTGGACGCAGCTGGGTTGAAACGCGGTTGCGGCCCGCCAGTTGCCGTCGCAGGATCAATGCGCGTCCGGTCTGCCTACTTCCCCAGGAGAACTTGCTTCGTTAGCGCCTTTCGAACCGTCTCGTAGTGGAGGAGCAGTTCCCCGTCCTCCAGGACCTTAGACGAGAGGAGCTTTAGGGTGAGCTGTTCCTTCATCGGACCCCAGTATTGAGGGCCTTGGCCCCAGACCACCGGCTGCACGATGAGCCAGTAGTCGTCCGCCAACCGCTGCCGCATGAACTCCTGGATGAGGCGCGGGCCTCCCTCCGCGATGATGTTCCCGCCCTTCTCGCGCTTCAGTTTCGCCACGATCTTGGAGAGGTCACCCTTCATGATCCGGGAGTTCTCCCACCCAGGGGACTTCAGACGGTGCGACAGGCAGACCTTGTCGACCCGGTCGAGGTACCGCGCGTAATCCCAAAAGAACTGGGGGTCGCTCTCCTTCCGAGCCTTCTCGGTCCAGACTCTTCGGTGGCCGACGAAGGACCGCCGGCCCATGATGACCGTCGTCACATCATCAAACCGATTGAGCCAAAACTCCCGCCAGAAGTCGTTGGGTTCATTCGACGGCCGGTCGGAGCCGGGGTACTTCGGGAACCCACCGCGGCCATCCAGCGTCATGTACACACTGGCGGTGATCCTTCGCGACATCAACCCTCGTCTACGCCCTCGTCGTGGCGAGCTCGGGCCGCACTCCGACCGGGGATGATTCACTCACTACCCTGTTTCTTCTCGTCGCCGTCATAGCCCTGGTATCAAATCCAGGCCATATGAACGGGAAGGTGAGTGGAAGGATACCACTGCGGCGATTGGGCTACAGGCGCGCCTGCGAGCGCGACGGTCGGCAACTCAGAATTGGGTGTAGCTCGGGCCGGCCGTTTGGAGGGGGGTCCGCAAGGAAGTGGTTGTAATACCCGTTGCAACCATCATTCCGAGCGCGAATCGCCCGAATCCCCCCGCGCCGACTCTCGATCGTTCGGAAGGTGCGCTCGTCGGAGGAGTTCTGCAATGTCCGGACGTTGTAGCTCCTCGCGTACGTACGACAGTCGCTGGGCGAGAGTCGCCTCCGTGCCGAACCGAAGGCCGATCGCCTCGACGCCCTGGAGACGTTCTGGAGAAACCCCATCGATCATGTTCGTGACGATCTTCTCCGCGTACGCGCGCCAGCGCTTGGTGAGGAGTCGAGTGTACCAAACCGCCTCGGGCGTGGCATACGCGATCCCATCGCTGCGGCTCGAGGCTTCCTCGGCGAGGTACCGGTAGAAGTCGGCGCCGGCCCGCTTGCCGGAGAACACCGAACCATTGATGATGTCGAGCGGAACGCCTCCGTTCGCGAGGATTCGGAAGCGGCAGAGTTTGCCGTCGTCCCAATCGAACGCGAGGCCCTTCTCCTGTCGCAGAAGTTCCACAGTGCGGCCGTAGTCCTCGGTTGCTACCAATACATCGATGTCCCGAGTTGTGGTGGCCGCCGCCTGAGCGATGGCCTGACCTCCCACCACAACGTACGGAATCTCGAGCCTGCGCAGGATTAAGTCGGCAGCTTGAACGTCCTGGTCTGTCACCTACCCTCCTCCAACGGCGGGTTGTTCCGCTCTATCCATGCTAGTTCCCGCGGGGAGATGGCGGTTCCGACCCGAGGAATCGCCGGTGAGAACTCTTGCAAGCGAACCCGCGTCGCCGGTCCCTCCAACCCTTCATTCCGCACCCTCCGGTACAGCTCGTGCGGGTCGATGTCCCGTCGATTCCGTACGGCCACGATCCGGGCAGCGAGTGGATCGAAACGAAGCAAGAACCCGACGACCTCGACCGTTCCAGGACGGAGCACCGACTCCTCGTCGCGAACCGGCAAGATCCGGAAGGGAGAGGAAACCTTCGTCGCGATCCTTTCCCCCACAACGAGCCAGGGTCGGAACGCGACCGGATATCCGAGTCGGGTGACATGGTCGGAGGTCAGGAGGAACGTTGGGACCCCGCGTCGACGTAGGGCCACCGCATCCTCCTCTGAGCGCACATTGGGCAGATACTCGGTCCACGGCCGCCCGCGCAGCCGCGCTGCGGGACGCAGGAGGCTCGACGGAGGAGCGCGTTCTCCCGGAGACCGAAGGACACTGCCGAGCAACCGCATCGGATTCTAGACTGTTAATCAAATATATATAGTAAATTGCAAAGAAGAGGCGCTCCATGGGCGTCGCGTGCGCAGTGGGGTCACGCTTTTCACGGGCTGCGTGCAATGGTGTGGCAATTACCGAGCCGACTTTCAACGCTCGCCGAAGCCCGTAACCGGAGGATCGATGTCGATCTGCCAGAGAAGGGCATTCATCTCGCCGCGGTGTTGGAGCTCCTCTTCCATCATGTGGAGGAGCATGTTGCGAACCGAAATTCGGAAGGGCCTTTTGCCTCGCCAGTAGAGAATCTTGCTCAGACCCCGAGGACCCACCTCGCGGATGACCTTCTGGAGCAGTCGATCGACGGTGGCAGTCTCTCTCGCGGCCTCTGACTTCGTGTAGCGCTGACCAAGTGGGTACTCCTCGAACTTCTTGCCCTTCGCGTAGACGGAGATAAACCACCACCGGTATGCGTCGAGAACGTGCATGTAGATGTCGACGATGGTCGGATACGATGCGCCGCGACTCCTGTAGCGCTGCCGAGGCGGTAGTTTCCAGATGGCCTGAATGTACTTCTTTCGGACGAGGGAATTGTAGCGATAGAGTTCTTTGATTGTGTCGAACTCAGATTTCATCGCTGGCGGCAACGGCACTCAGCCCAAATGCCTTGCGGCGCACGCGGCAGAAACATACCTGTGATTGTCCCCGAAGGGCCAGAGTGGGCGGAAGTCGTGAGTGCATGTTTCTTGAAGAGCGCGCTGCGAGCAAGAAATCCCTTCTCGGGGGCGGTAGCCGATGGTGATTCGGGTTAGGAAAAGGCGATTCGATAGCAGGAGAGAACCAACGGATTCAAGCGGAGCTCCTCCACGGAGGAGAATCCCGGGGCCTCAGGGTAGGGTGGTCGTTGATGAAGATGAGTAAGGGCCCGAGAAAATTCGCACAGGCCGTCATCCAGAAGTAGAGGGCGCCTTGAGAGTGCGCGAAAATATCGATCAGGGTAAGGTGCGAGGCTCACCGGTCACGAGATAGCTCTGTGGCAGGGAGCTTCGCAGGCGTCTGGAGGTACCCGCGACGCGCGTCGGCGATGTAGGCGAACCAATCACGAATCAGCTCCAGTTCGGACTCCATATTGACTACCTGCGACTCCGGAACGTGGACGTCCCATCATGGCTCTCCACCGCAGCCAACGACCAAGGATGAGTCGCGGCTCTCTGACTGTCAACGCTTGAGGGAGATTGCCCCCTGGCCTGAAGGAGCTCTGAAGTTAGGACGGCCGCAAAGGATGACCGCGAGTCGCTGAATGGGAAACCGTTTCACGACCCCGCCTAACCCCTTTAAACCCGGGCCCGATAAGCTCTGTGAAGATCTATGAGCGGCGAAGTTGGCCATTTTGAGATTCCCGCGGACAACACTGAACGGGCGCGCAAGTTCTACTCGACGACCTTCGGATGGAAGATGACTCAGGTGCCTGGGATGGACTACACGATGGTGAATACAGGCGCGGTCAACGAACAAGGCATCCCCAAGGAGCCCGGATATATCAGCGGCGGAATCGGAAAGCGCGGAGGGCCCCTCGAACATCCGGTCGTAACGATCATCGTAGAGGACCTCAACGCTGCGATAAAAAAAGTCGAGAAGAGTGGCGGGAAGATCGTCCAGGCAAGGCAGGAGATTCCCGGGAACATGGGCTCGACCGCTTACTTCCGGGATCCCGAGGGGAACGTCGTGGGCCTCTATCAACTGCCTGCGCAAACCTGAGGTTCAACAGTTCCGCCGTAGCCCGCCCCACCTGGGCTCGGTTTTGTTAGTCGGCACGTTTTGGGCGGAAGGGCCGAAATTTTTGGCGGAGCAGTCCGAAGAGAACCAGGTCGCGATACCGGCCTTCTACAACGCGATCTTCTCGGGCTTTACCCTCAATTCGAAAGCCCAATCGATGGAGCACGCGCATTGACCGAGGGTTATCGGGGAAGACCCCCGTGTGAATTCGGTGAAGTCCGAGCTCCCGGAACCCGGCGGAGATCAGCAGCGACGCGGCCTCCGAGGCGTACCCCTTTCCCCAGTGGGGTTGGGCTATCCAGTACCCGACATGGGCATTCCGATGGTCGAACCGAATCTGATCGAGGCCGCACCCACCGATGAGCTCCCCCCCACGTCGAAGGGTGATACAGAGGTCGTACTTCGATCCCTCCTTTAGTGCGCCGCCACTTCTGAGAATGAACTCGCGAGCGTCGCGAATCGAGTAATGAGCCGGTAGATGAATCGGTCGAGAGACCCGGCGGTCCCGTAACGCATGGGCGATCGCCGAAGCATCGGTAGGTTCGGGACTACGGAGTAGCAGGCGACTTCCGATTATCGGGAGCTTCAATCGGGGTGTATCGGTTCGTGGAGCCATCCTCCACGAAAGGAGAAATGGAGGTTATGACATTCCCGTCACCGCGGGCAATTTCGAGAAGCACTCCACCTTGATTGAAATTGGCCATCAAGGTCCGAAATTCACGCCTCTCGCGCTCACAGCCCACACGCAGCAGCGAGTCAACCCGATCTATTCTGAGCAGGGCGGGATCGTAGGCGTTTCGATTGAATTTGGAGTGAAGACCGAGTTCTTCGGTGGGTGACGGAGCATCCTTCGCAGGCTTGAGTTCGATGTGTAAACTAACGAGATCATGCTTGTCGATGAGGCGGACGTTATCGATGGACGAAGATCATCGGAACTTCCGACGACGGGACTGCAACTAACGCCTCTACATTTGGAATAAAAATCAACGATCCGACAGAGGGTAGAGGCACTATTGGGACCGGTCTGGCGCTTTGGCAGGTGGTGTGTGCAACTGGCGTTACGCCGACCGGCGCGACCTAGCAGCTTCATGAGAGTGCTCAAGGTTCGCGCCAACGAGCGAGCCCCATGGCAGCTGCGATGAAGAACACGGTCAGAATCGTCAGCCCGACCAGTTGACCAGGAATCGAGGAGAGGAACGGGGCGGACGGCACCGAGGTGATCGGCAGCCCTGCAGCGCTCACGGCGAGCTGACTCGCGAACGTCGAGGGCGCCAGGAATGCCACCCATCGAAACGACTTCGGAACCGCTTGAAGGGGATAGAAGACCGGGGGCAGGACGGATAGGGTGGTGAATACCACCATCCCGATGGGCCAAATTTCCCTAAGCGTCCGGAAGAATGTGGAGAGCAGGAAACCGAGGCTTGTCGCGAGTAGCCACGTCAGTATGATTACGCCGACTAAAGCCACCAACGACGACACGCCGATCGGGGTGACCAGGGTGAGAACCCCAAGGAAAAGGACGAGCGCTGGGATGGTGAACATTAGCTCGCTGAGCGCCATTCCGAGAACCCAGGAGATCGGGCGTAGCGGGCTCGTGATAAACACCTGCTGCATCTGGCGTTCGAGACGAAGGTAGGCGCAATCGTTCATCATTCCGCTCCCTGTGAAGAGACAGGAGAAGAGCACGCCACCGACGACTCCGAAGGGCAACTCGCTCCGTGGCGCGACCACGTAGAGGAAGAACAGGAAGCTCAGGGGCGTCAGAAAGAGCGCGATGAACACCAGGGGGCTACGTACGAGCCCGAGGACCCCATTGAACCAGCAGATGCGCAATACCGCATTGGCCTGCGTCTTCGCTGTCATGTCCACTGGCCCCCGGGTTCGTCCTCCTCAATGCTCCGCCCTACCAGGGTAAGGAAGGCCTCCTCGAGGGTAACCGGCCCGACGCTTACCGCGATCCGGCGTTCAAGAGCTGAGCGCGTCAGTTCCTCCGCGTGAGCGCGGGTAGTCATTACCGTGAATCCCCCCCGCTCGGGGTAGACCTCCCCGTAGGGTTCCAGCTCTTTCGCCGTGAACCCGGCGCTGAAGTACAATCGCACCTCCCGCCGGACCTTCGACTTCAGGGATTCCGCGGTTCCCTTGTAGAGGACTTTTCCTCCCTCGATGACCGCGAGTTCCTCCGTCAACTGTTCGGCTTCGTCGAGGTAGTGGGTTGTCAGGAGTACCGTCGATCCTTTGCGCACGGTCCGGCGGATGACGTCCCAAACCTGCCGTCGCGCGAACGGGTCCATCCCCAAGGTGGGCTCGTCCAGGAAGAGGAACTCGGCTCCCGTGGCCAGAACCATGGCGACGAGGGTTCGCAGCTGCAACCCGCCGGACAAGAGCATCGCGGGGATGTGCGAGTACGCGGACAGCCCCATGACCTGCAAGAGCTCGTCTGCCACACTACGCGCCGACTCCGAAGAAGCCCCTCGCACCTGGAGGTATTCTTCGATATGCTCGCGGGGGGTCAAGTGATAGAATGGCTTGCCCTCTTGGGGAACGATTGCGATCCGTTCGCGAACTTTTCGTGGATGCTCAACGACGTCGATGCCGAACAGCTGGATGGTGCCTGAGGTCGGTAGAAGTAGCCCGGTTGCGATCTTGATGAACGTAGTTTTGCCCGCCCCGTTCCGGCCCAGAAAGCCAAACAGCTGGCGCTGCCCGATCGACAGGTCGACGCTGTCGAGCGCATGGACTGTCCCCTGGCGCGCGTGATAAGTCTTGGATAGTGAGTGCGCGTACAAGGCTTCCATTGACCTGATTCAGCAAGCGGGCGGCATAACTTCGCCGCCATCGCGCGTTGGGATTCCACCGGGTCCCGAGTATTTTGGAAGCACTGTAGATCACCCGGGTTCGGTGCCACAGCCACGGCTAGATCCGAGAGATGGGTGCAAGCTTGGTTGCACGCACTCTTAAAATCGGACAACCGCCCCCGGATTCTCCGCGGAGGCGACCGTGCCCCCCGTGATGATCCTGCGCACCGCCGTCGTCGAGTCAGAGAACGTCAACGTCGTTACTTGCCGTCAGAAGATTCCACGCGGAATGTGCGGAGACGCTCAACCCCGCTTGTCCCTCCTTTAACGGAGCGTCGCTCGGATTGACGCCTCGACAAGACGCGACCTTGAAAGAGAGCTGATTTCGGGGGAGGCCACTTCCCTCGGAGTACTCTTCGTGCGATCCAGAAGGTAGTGGGTGGTTCCACGTCCATCTGCCAGAGCATCGCTTCCACTTCCTCGAGGTGCAACAAGTGCTCAGTCACGCACTGCGCGAGGGCAGAGTCCCGGGATAAGCGTAAGGGGTACTTCTTCGAGGCTACCCAGACCGCGGGCTTGATCAGCTCCTCAGGAGTGTTCCACTTCTTGAATCTTTGATCGCCCATGGCTCGAACCTCTCGAAGCCGTTTCCGGACGGAGGCTATGGTGAGGAACCGGTCCCGGGGGATTCTCATCACTTCCGGCATCCACGGGGTCGGTCTCCCTTCGCAGAACTCGGTGACGTGTTGTTCTTCCACGTACGCCAGGTGGAGAAAGATGTTGCGAAAAGAGTGCACGCTCACCTCTCGATCCTTGGTGAACTCCTTCAGACCCAGCTTTGCGGCAGTTTCGAAAAAGTCCTCTCTGAGTTCGTGGACGAAGTCCATAAGATCAATTGTGGTGACCATAGCCACTCATCCATACGGTTTTGGCAAATAAACTCGCAACCGATTCTGCTCGCATCTCGACTGAGCGACCGACATTACTAACTCTCCCTCTTCAGCCACGAGTCGACTCGCCACTATGAGGCTGCGAGTCGGGCTTCGGCGTTTTGTACCGTTCTCGCCTCAGCCCAGCGCTCTTTTCAAGAGCGCCGCGATCTTTGCTTCTTCGGAATCAGTCCACTCCGTGAGCGCGTACACGGTGGGCCACATGTGGCCTTCGTCGAGTTTCGCTTCGTCGCTGAAGCCGAGCGTGGCGTACCGGGCTTTGAACTTCGCGGCACACTGGAAAAAGCAGAGGACCTCGCCGTCCTTCGAATAGGCAGGCATCCCGTACCAGGTCCGCGCAGTGAGGGACGGAGCATTGGCTTTTATGAGAGCATGAAGCCGTTCCGCGAGTACGCGATCCGGTCCCGGCATCTCCGCGATTTTGTCGAGCACCTCCTGTTCCCCGTCAACGCCGCCAGCCCGATGCGCCTTCCGCTCCCGGACCGCTTCCTTCATCGCCGCGCGTTCTTCTTCCGAAAACAAGTTGCCAGACCTCTCTGCGGCTTTCCGGGAAGTTTTCGTTTTTTCACCCCTTTCTCGCGATTTCTGGGTCGTTGAGTTCGACACGGCCGTCCACCGGCCCTTACAGGGCACGAGAGTTCTTGGCATCTCGCCAGGCGCGAATGTGATTTTTGGCAGATTCTTCGGCGAAGGCTCACGTGAGCCGATAGCTGGGAGATGTTGGCCATGACTTCAAGTTCCAAATATAGACGTTTGTAGGTTTCGAACACCTGCTCCGGAGACTCGAACTCAAAAGTTTGAAGACGAGGACTCTCTCTGGGAGTCTCCCAAGACAACAGGGGTGAGGGAATTGGTGGACCGAGTGTACAAGGGCGCACTTCCCGCCTTCCGAAAGACGCTCGAACAAATGCGAGACGAGTTTTCTAGACTAAAGCCGAAGACCAACTGGGCCAAACTGAGAGTCGAACCACTGCTCAAGCACGTGAAAGAGCTGGAGCAGCGGCTGAAGTCGAGAGAGTTTTCAGGGGAATCCTCGCGATTGAAAAACGGAGTAAGTCAGTTCCATTCAGACCTCGTGTATCTCAGACAGAATGTCCGCTGGTTGGAAGAGATACTCCGTTCCGAGAAAGCACGAGTGGAGAAACAGGCGAAGCGGGAAGTAAACTGATTGCCCAGAATTGGGTCAAGAACCCGAGCCATTTCACCGACGAAGAGATTGCCACGCCCGAATTCCAAGCGAATCTCAAGCGCCGAGTGCCGATTGGACGCCTCGCGGAACCCTGGGAGCAAGCCAAGCCCGCCGCCTTTCGCGCGCGCGACGATTCCAACTTTCTATGCGGCACCGTAATCCCATTCTCAGGCGGCGAAGTGCTCTAGCGGTCGAGCCTTCGCCCCGGGGGTTAGTCCACCCAATCAAGGACCATCCGATGGTCTGCTGCGAGTGGGTTCATACTTCATCGCAATTACGCCAACGGAGCGGGATCTAGGGCCGAAGGTAGAGCACTCGACCCGATCGGATAGTGGCGCGCACTCGGGCGAACGAGAGAATATCCTCCATCGGATCTGTGTCCAACAAGACAAGGTCCGCTCGCGCGCCCTCGGTGATCGTGCTTACGTCGTGCGCCATTCCGAAGCGCTGGGCCGGAGCTACCGTCAGCATTCGAAGAATCCCCCGAGCGTCCACTCCCGAGCGGACGAGCGCCCGAAACTCGCCGTCCGTGGCATAATCGTGCATGAAGCCTACGTCCGTACCGAAGAGGAGTTGCCCTCCGAGCGCCTGAAACTGACGGACCACTTCGTAGATCGGAGCGAGATACTCCATATCGGAGGACGATACGTCGGCGAACATCTGCAGAGTTGGGATCATCGCCATTCCCCGGGCGACGATCTGCTGAATTACCGATGCGTCAACTCCTGC
This sequence comes from Thermoplasmata archaeon, assembly GCA_049300255.1. GTDB lineage: Archaea > Thermoplasmatota > Thermoplasmata > Lutacidiplasmatales > UBA184 > Lutacidiplasma. The sequence goes on along the minus strand of JBAQJJ010000011.1, from coordinate 107,133 downwards.
GGCGGTGTCGGGTGGGTGCGCGAGGACATCCACACCACTGGCGATCGCGATTCGCATTCCCTCGAGATTCGAAGGGTGGCTGAAGACGAGCCGGCTGTCGGCGTGGGCCGCGTTCACTGCGGCTCTCGCGATGGCTTCGGGCATGGTCGTAACCCGCCCACGGGCCACGTAGGAACCGGTAAAGAGTTTGACAAAATCACTCCCGCGAGCGAGGTTCTTCTCTAGGTAACGCACGGCAGCTGCCGGAGTTGATGGCTGAGCCAGCAGCCAGCGCACCCAGAACGGAATTTCATCTCGAACGTAGTACGGAATTCCCTTCGGCGGGAAAATACCAGGCCCCGAGGTATAGATTCGGGGCCCCAGCAACTCCTTTGATTCGATTCTTACGCGCAGAATCAGTGTGTCGCGGGGATCCGATCCGGTATCGGCTACCGTCGTGAACCCACGACTCGTCAACATGTCCTGAAGCTGGGCATTGAGAGTCGCCATGGGTTTGCGTCCCGCGGATTTCCACTTGGGTTCCGAAAAGTGAACGTGACTGTTCCAGAAGCCGGCTACGACGACACGCCCTTCACCCGACAGCTCTTGGGTACCGGGTGGCGTCGAGAGCCCCGAGCCTATTGCCGCAATCCGACCATCCCGAATGACGATCGAGCCCCGCTCGATGGGTGCTGCGTCGGGAGAGGGATAGATCATCGCATTCCGCACGACGAGCGCGCCCGGTTCTGACAACGGGGGTGCCTCGTCCATGTTTTTCTAGGCAGCGGGGCAGGCATATTGCTTCGTTCTGTAAAACCAGGCCTTTGGCGTGGCTGCAATAGTCGTTTCACACTTTGGGAGGATCAGCCGATAGTTGACGGTATCATTATCCGTGACGGCGATTCGGGGGATCATGGCCGAGGTCGTTACCGGATTACACGCAGTGACCATCCACATTCGGGATGTTCACAAAGCCCGAACGTTCTACCGCGATGTGCTCGGGCTCAAAGAAGTGAGCTTTAACGAAGCTCGAAACCGAGCCGTCTTTGCTCTGCCGGGGACTTCGACGTTATTGACCATGCATATCCAGAGTGGGGACGAGGGGGGGCGCGAGCCAGGTACGGTGACGGGTCTCATCCTTCGACACCCTGACCCGGCGGCCGCTTGTGAAGAGATCCGCCGTCGGGGTGGCACGATAGCCAACGAACCCCGGGTGATTGAGTTCCCGGGTGTAAAATTCGTTCTTGGGGTAATCGCCGACCCGGACGGAAACGAATTCGTAATCTCGAACCGAACCGACTAGATTGGGATTGCGAAAGTGTCCTCGATCTATCCGAATGGGGCCGTTCCGATCTTGACACTGGTAGGTTCCGGCAATTGACAACGAGCAGTCATCTCTCACCTTTCGCCGAGCGCGCTAGTGGGGTAACCCGTAAGACTCCTCGATCCGCGTGAAACTACCCCCACAAATCGATTCTGGAGCGCGCAGAGTTGGTAGAGTCCGCCGTGACGGGTGGTCGATCGCAGTTCGTCGCTTCGTAAACGAGGATCTGTCTAAATCGAACATTGGGGATCTATGGAAACGCAGAGTGGTTTACGAAATCCAACGCACGCCGGCTCTATTGCAGAGAGTAGGGGTGAAATCCCCTCCCTCAAGTCCTGGGCGAATCAGGTCGCTTCACATCGATCGACTCAAGCGAAACTTGCCTTGGAGCCCCGCTACTTTCGCAATCCATTTCAACGCATTACGCCGATTCCTTCGTTGGGCGCGGAATCCACTCGCGGCGGATCGAGGGGTTTGGGCTGTACCGGGCGAGACGACGGGACGAAGGAGATGGCTGACGCCGGAGCAACTCGCCCGACTATATCGAGCGGCGAAGGGGCGCGAACGAATTCTCGTCGCTTTGGAAGGGTTCAACGGTCTCCGCCGTGTGGAGGTGTTGCGATTGCGGGCGAGGGACATCGATTTCGAACGACAACGCTTGCACGTCCTGGGGAAGGGGAAGAACGGATGCAAATGGCGCACGCTTCCAATGTTCACCGAGACGTCGAAAGTGCTACAGACGTTATCGTCTGGCGGAGCCCAAGACTCGAGGGTCGTCCCGCTCTCCCAATCCGGGGCGGATCTCGTTCTTCATCGAGTCGCTGATAGAGCGGGGTTCCCGACTCTGGGTCTGCGAGTTTCCCATCATGATCTTCGGAGGACGTTTGGGCGCTTGGCGCACAAGGCCGGCATGGACCTTGTGCAATTGAAGAATCTGTACGGCCACACGTCCCTTGATCAAACCGTACACTACATTGGCCTAGACGAGGACGAGATGCGAGCCGGACTCGACCGCCTCGCTACGCTGATCGGTCCACTACTGAGACGGAGTTCGTCATCGAGGGATCGATAAGGAGAGACCGCGAGAGCCCTCCCGACCCCACGTCATTCTCAGGCGCGGACAGTTTCCCGTCTATCTCTTGCTTGAGCTGGACATGTCGCGCGAGATGAGCCAGGTCCCGTTCGACTTGCGCTCGTAGAGTATGAGGAACTGGCCTTCGTCGCTGACGGGGTCGGATCCCGCATCTTCGATGACCATCCGATACGTGCCGACTTCGAACGCGACTTCGTCGAGGATTCTAAGGTCCTCTGTTACCGCTTCGAACTCCCGAATGCGGGCGGACGACAGCCAGCTGGTGAAGAGCTTCTCGATGGAAGCTCGTCCTCGGCAAACGCCACCGATCTGGGGGACAACGATCGCCTCCTTATCGTAATGCGCGACCAGGGCCGCGACGTTGCTTCTCTTCATGGCAGCGATGAAACCTTGTCGAGCCGCCTCGACAGCCTTTCGCGCTTCTTCGGCCCTAACCCCCGTGTGCGTCCGACTCAAAGTTCTATCAGCCTCGGATCTATTTCAACGCCCCGAAGGGCTCGTCATAGATTAGCTTCTGGTCGACCCTCGTTGGTCATGGCGTGAATAGGACGACGGAAGCTAACAACTACGATCTCCCGGAGTACACTGCGCCGGGCGGTCGAGCTGGATCTCGAGATCGAGAACGACTAAGCGGAGAGATACGCGCGCAGCGGGTCCCAGTAGGATTTCTTCCACCCCGACGATAGATGCCCCACGTGATCCGTGGGCACCCGGGAATGCGTGAATGTCACTCGAGTGCCTCCAGGAGTGGCAGCAAGCGAATACCGAACTCTCGATTCATGACCTTTTGGCCAATTCGGGTCGCTGGGAATCCACGTCTGGTAGATCGTCCTACCGGGCACGAGCGTGAGATTCTTGCCATGGATGTACCCGCCCCACGCCATGAATTTGCCCCCGACTTTCGGGCTGATGCGAGCTTCGGTTTTGGTGAATGCGACATGCCCCTTCGTTGTCATCAGCGCATCGTAGACCCGGCGAGGGGTCCCGGGGAGGTTGATCGTCTGGTGAATTGATCCCACTTTCATGGAAGGTCCTCGAACGGCCCCAACGACTCCCGAGTCATAAGAAAGAGGACGCCGAATCCGCGAGAGCACGAGCTGCCCGTGCTGCAATCAAGGTTGGGTACGCACAGCTGAAACGAGTCGCGGGTTACATTGTAACGACAATCTTCCCCTGCGCGTGTCCTTCGATAAGATATCTGTACGCGTCGGGGACTTGTTCGAAGGGGAAGCGCTTGTCGATCCGGGGGGTAAGTTTTCCCGTGTCGATGAGCTCCTTAAGGGCGACCAATGCGGGCTTGCGGACGGAGGCGATGAAAAACTTCGCCCGCGGGCCGAAGAGGCGAGTTCCGAGCATGCCTTTGAAAAGCAGTTTGGGAAGAAGTTTCCCTATCGAGCCGGGCCCGGCTCCAATGACCAGCAGCAGTCCTCCGGGGTTCAGAACGCGACGGTACGAAGCGAGCGAATGGTTGAGTTGAGTGTCGAAGATGACGTCAAATCGTTGACCGCTCCTCGTAAAGTCCTCGCGCGAGTAATCGAATGCTTGCTCGATCCCGAGGGACATATTCCACTCGACCATTCGAGTGCTGCAGACACAGCTCACCTGCGCGCCCAGTGCCAGAGCGATCTGCACGGCGAAAGTACCGACCCCGCCGGACGCGCCATTGATCAAGACTCGCTTTCCTGGCCCGACTTGGGCCTGGTCGCGGAGACCTTGGAGGGCCGTGACGGCCGCGATAGGAACGGCGGCGGCTTCCTCGAACGTCAATCGTGTTGGTTTCGGGGCGACCTCAACCTCGTCGGAAACTGCATACTCTGCGTGCGCGCCGCGCCCCACCCCGAAGACCTCGTCCCCCACGCGCAAATCCTTCACACCGATCCCGACAGCTTCTACACGGCCGGCAAGGTCGAGACCAGGCCGCCCCTCCTTTGGTTTGAAGAATCCGCGCCCTTTTCTGAGGAAGAACGGCAGGTGCAAATTGTGTCGATCCGCAGGATTCACGGAAGAAGCGCGAACCCGCACCAGGACCTCGTGGTCGTCACGGAATGTGGGGACCGGAACGTCGCGAAGCTCCAGAACTTCGGGCGGGCCGTAGCGATCGAATACCCACGCCCGCATGGTGCCCGGTGCTCCCGGGGCAGGTGGTGACGGATCCGGCACAGGAGCGGGATGAGCGTCGGGTATTCGAGTCCTTGGAGTAGGGCCCTGTAGTGATTCCAATCGCCTCGACGGGCGAGCATGCGAGAGATTACCTAGGGCCTTGGGCCTGGGGGCCGCGGAGTGAGGCATGCCCCCCAAATCGTCCGCGATCGATCGACTTCGCGCCTGGCTCGAGTATCCCGTTTCGAACGGCCCCACCGTTTCCGCCGACGGCCAGTGGCTCTATTTCATCTCGAATCGGAACGGCGTGCCCCAGGCCTGGGGGGTTCCGATCGCCGGCGGCGAAGCGGTCTGCCTCTACGCGGCTCGCGAGAACGTCGACCGAGTGGCTGCCTCCCGCGAAGGATCCTCCCTGATTCTCTCGGTCGACCGAGGCGGCGACGAGCATTGGCAACTGCTCGCGCGCGACGGCAACGACCAGACTCGGCCCATTCTAGATCTCACCCGGGAACCCAACCGGATCCACGAGCCCGGGGCCTGGCGGGACGGGCGTCGCTACGCGTTCTCCTCAAATGCACGGGACCAGCGATTCTTCGACGTCTATGAGATCGATGCAGTTGGGGGAGGTCAGCCCCTCCTCCTCCGACAGGAGGACGCGTGGGTCTCGGTATGGGCGGCGCGAGAAAATCGAGTCCTTCTGAGCCGGGCGAACACGAACCTCGACCGTGACCTGATCCTGCTCGACGGAGGACGCGAAATTCTTCTGACCCCCCACTCGGGCGAACTTGCGGTCTGGGCCGCGGATTTGGTGGGGGGAGACGTGGTTGCGTGTGCCAACCCCGACCGAGAGTTTGCCGCGCTAATGCGGTACCGGCCGGGGAAAAGTCCTGAGGTTATTCGCGGGTTCGACGCGGAGGTCGAGCTGGTCAAAGGCGAGCCGAGCAGATCGCGGGTGGCCTTCGCGGTGAATCGCAAGGGCTGGAGCGAACTCCACGTCTTGGACCTCGAAACGAACGCGGAGCGCGTTCTCGATACGCCTGGAGCCGGAGTCGTCACGTCCCTCGCTTGGATTCCCGATGGCGACGGATTTGCGTTCGATTTCGACTCTCCTACGACCGGGGGGGAGATTTGGCGGTCTCATCTCGCATCGGGCGCATTCCAGCCTCTCACGAAGAGCCCGGTCTCCATGCCGGGGGCGCCCGTAGAGCCCTCCCTGCACGCCTTTCACGCCGAAGACGGCCTCGAGATCCCGTATTGGGAATATGTTCCCACGCACGGACCCATTCAGGGCACGATCATCGATGTTCACGGGGGTCCGGAATCTCAATCACGACCCCGATTCGGGGGCGGCGTCAATGCCTTCCTGGTCGGGGAAGGGTGGCGAGTCATTGATCCCAACGTGCGCGGAAGCACCGGTTATGGCCGGACGTACGTGCACTTGGACGATGTCCGTAAGCGCATGGACTCGGTTCGTGACTTGCGAGACCTCGTCGGAGCTCTGGCATTGGAGGGGAAGGCCCGGCCCGGTCGTATTGGGATCTCTGGCGGAAGCTATGGGGGATTCATGGTTCTATCCGCGATCACCACCTACCCCGAGCTGTGGGGAGCCGCGGTCGAGTTCTTTGGAATTTCGAATTTCGTGACATTCCTGGAGCATACAGGAGTCTGGCGAAGGAAGGTACGAGAGGACGAGTACGGTAGCCTCGAACGTGACCGAGAGTTCCTGGAGGCGATCTCACCTATCCACCAGGTGGATCGTATCGCGACGCCACTCCTCGTCGCGCACGGGCAAAACGACCCCCGAGTCCCGATCGTCGAGGCGGAGCAGATTGTCGAGGCGCTCCGCACTCGGGGGGTGCCTGTCGAGTTCCTACGCTACGGAAACGAGGGGCACGGCTTCAATCGACGAGAGAACCAACTCGATAGCTTAGGTCGGGCCGCGGAGTTCTTCGCCCGTTATCTGAGCCCGACTCGACCCGACCAGGGCGAGCCCCACGCTCCCGACCGGGGTTAGCGAGGCCGTCGAGATTCACCGGAGCTCCCGCCACCCCGCGGAGAGAACTACGATCCCCACCGCCCACAATACGAGGGCCACGGTGCCGAGGTAGTTGAGGTGGACCGTGAAGAGAACCAACGTCGGTTCCAGAAGTAGCAGGATCAGACTCGAGGCAAAGAATCCGTCCGCGCGCTGCTGATACTGCATCGCACGAGAAGGGGTCGTGCGCAGGGCCTCCATCACAAACCAATAGTTGAGCGAGGACAGCGAGATGAGTGTAAGGCTGACGACGATAACAAGAACAGTCCCCTGGAAGAGGAGATTGTTGATGGATCCAGCGACATCGCGATCGTACAGGAAGATCAAAACGAACGTCAAAATGGCGATGCAGGTGCCGCCGAGACCGGCAGTAAGCGATCGGTTCTCGTTGGCGTCGTTGTACATCGCCAGGTGTGTCGGGTGGACGCGCCCCTCCACTCCCATATCCGAAGCGACCGGCGAACCGTTCGAGTGCACGACTTCCCCAGAAAGTTGAGCCTAATCAAGGCCGTGACTCGCGGCCGCGGAACGCGGAGGGTGCAACCGTCGACCCGACGAGGGTCAACACCCCTCGGCCGTGAATGGGAAGCACTCACGAACGGTGGGCCTACGTTCGGAATCGGTACCGTTCGGTTTGGTGCACTTTTCACTCACCTACTGGTTGAAGTAGCCGCCAACTGTTCTCAGAATTGAGTGCATACTCAGGGAGGAGAGATTGTGAGAGGTCTTACTCGGACCATTCGCCTTCGAGCGTTCATTCGCGCTTCCCCAACGAAAGTCTTCCAAGCGGTTTCCGAGCCTGCGCTCCTGGCACGCTGGATGTTGGATCACGCCACTATCAGCCTGCGCAAGGGGGGTCGGTACGCGTTTGGTTGGGACGGTGGGCCCACTCACACCGGAACCGTTCTGAGCTTCATTCCGGGGAGGAGAATCGCCCTCTCCTGGCAGTGGCCGGGAATGGAAGACCAACTCGTGACGAGACTGGCGTTTTCGGTCGCGCCCAAGAAACCTGGAACGGTTCTGACGCTTACCCACACCGGGTTTCCCAAGCAGGAGCGCTGGGTGGACCTCTATGGAGGCGCCATCCAAGGATGGACGTACTTCCTGATGAATCTCAAGTCGTTCCTCGACCACGGACACGACTTGCGATCCCCGTACGACTGGTAGGACTCTAGTTAGGGTTGTTTGACCACATGCTTGCGGAAGTGCAACAGCACCGGGGCGACATGAGCGCCCGGCTCTGGCAAGCAGGATACACTCCGCCGGTCACTCCGTTCGTCGCATAGCGAGCTTTCAAGCGGCTTTGGACTCCCCTTTCCTTGCCGCCGACATCAATTGGAGAAGCGAGAGGGGTGGGATATGGTGACGAGGAAAGCAGTGGCGAAGCGGAATCGACCTGACCCGGAGAGCCACCCACGCACCACCCTTCGTCGCGTGAATTGGTCAGAGGACCTAGACGTCGTACATCGGTTTTTCAGCGATTACCGGCAATGGGTTGCCGACCACCAGGAGGGCATAGGGCTTCTCGACTCGGGAAGGTCGGATGGACTCGACATGATCGACGCGCAGATCGCGGGGCTCCCGGGAGCCTACGGTCCTCCTCACGGAGAGGTCCTTCTCGCTTTCGACCAAGAAGCCATCGTCGCGTGTGGCGCTCTGCGGGAACTAGAGCCGAAGGTCGCGGAGATCAAGCGGCTGTACGTGCGGGCCGACCACCGTGGGGGTGGATTTGGGAAGCGCCTGACGAGCGCGCTGCTCGAACGCGCCCGCGAGCTCGGTTACGAGCGAGTGCGGGTCGACACGCTCTCGACGATGGCCGCTGCGATTCAGTTCTATCAAGAGTTGGGGTTCCGGCCCATACCTTCGTACTGGGCTCATCCAGCTCCGGGGGCCCTCTTCTTTGAGTATCGGGTGTCGCAATCCTCGGGGCCCCCACGACGACCCGGTGCTACGAAATCGAAACGACCGCGCAAGTAGGGCGCCCCGCCGGCTTCTACGACGATCAGAGCCGCATCGGGGGGAAGTGAAACGGGAACTCGGGAGCGCCGTACCCGACGGCCGTAATTACTCGGGCGAGAGGCTGGTACAGGAACCACGGTGATGTCGCTCTCCGTTCTCAAGTTTACGGCCATCGCTAGCTAGTTCACATCGTAGGCTTGTCCACCCTGGGCTGGGAGTACGTACCGAGATGCTGAATCCTTTGAGCTCTAATCTTCGGATCGAGCGTGCGATCTACCTAGTGGGAGGCCTCGCCGTCTTGCTCTGGGGGTTCCAGTCGATTGTATCGTCCTTACTTTCCATCTACAACGCGGTGAGCCCCGGACCGGCCCCGCCGGCGAGCTCGCATTTCTGGATCGATCAATCGGTCACGATCTTCGTGCAACTCATCATCGTTCTAGCGGGGCTTCTCCTTCTGTCACTAGCCTGGCGGGCTCACCGTTTGGCGCGCGCGAGTGGCCATTCCGACGCTAGTCGGCCCTAAAATGCACTTGGAACTTGGGAGTTTTTTTATTCGACCCGTCCGGGGCCTGGGAGGGGGTATGACGGCAGGGCCAATTCGGCCTGCGGCCGACCTGGTGATCGCAATCCCGTTCTCGAGCGGGACGGGGGATTTCGCCCGCCCACGGACCCTTCTCAGGGGGAGTGAACCGGGTCGATTATTATATATTCCTTAAATACTTTAAATAGGGATATGAAGCAAATCGAAATTCAGAACGTGGTCGCCTCGACGGCCTTGAGTACTTCACTCGATCTGCGCGTTATCGCCGACCAGCTCGACGGGGCGGAGTACGCCCCGGACGAGTTTCCCGGACTGATCTATCGACTCAAGAAGCCGAAGACCGCGATTCTGCTGTTTCACTCCGGTAAGGTGGTCTGCACCGGGGGAAAGAGCCAGAAGGATGTGGAGGAATCGATCCGCACGATCTCGCGCATGGTCCGTAAGACGGGCCAGAAGGTCACGTCTCGCCCCGTGATCGAGATCCAGAACATCGTCTCGACGGCCGACCTAGAAAGCGACCTCGACCTCAACGCGATCGCGGTCACCTTGGGCCTCGACCGTGTGGAGTACGAGCCTGAGCAGTTCCCGGGACTCGTCTATCGTCTCGAGAAGCCGCGGGTCGTGATCCTCCTCTTTGGAAGCGGAAAACTCGTCCTCACCGGGGCCCGAAAACCTTCGGATGCTCAAGAAGCGGCGGAACTGGTCAAAAGCGACCTCGAAAGAGCCGGCCTCCTCGTCGGACGCCGCGCCACCGCGAGCCAAGTCCCAGAGCGTCAGCCTGCCCGACCCGTGCGATCGACGCCTCAAATCACCGCGTAGAGCTTCTGACCCCGGAGCCCGTCCCGTACGCCCAGCGCCGGAGGGAGAGACGATCGGCTCCTGCCGCGTATCCGCGCCATCGAGTAAGAGATATCCGATATTTCGGATACCCAATCCACTCAGTCGTCGCCGAACTCAGGAGAGCACATGGTACGGAACCAAGGTCGAGTCACGCGCTTCGTCGTGATGGCGGTGCTCCAGGCCGCACGCGCGCAGTCGCTGGGATTGCCGCATGATTCCGCTCTTTCCTGGGGGTTGAATCGGGCCATCTTCTATGCGGCTGCGAAACAAGGGTTTCGCCAGGCCCCGGCCAAGACCGGCGAAGCGTCGGGGAAGCCGGCAACGGCCCCTCCTCCCGAGTGGTATCGCCTGGGCGAGGACGAGGCATATCGAGACCCGAATGCGAGCCAACTCACATTCGCGATCGGCGGCGAAGCCCAAACCGTCGAGAGGTTCGAAACACAGGTGGCTTCTCGCTTTGGAACGAAGGAGAACTTCCGAGCGGCGTGGGACGAGGCGATGCACATCGTCGGAGAGTTCGACCGAGCCACGCTGGAATCGCGTCCGCGCTTCTACGAAGAAGTGTACAAGCCGCGCCGAGACGAACTCTCCGATTCGTGGACCCAGCGGTACTCTCCACCCCCGAAGAAGAAGAAGTAGGACTTCACTCCACCGAACCCGGCTTTGCCCGCGCCGATGGAATCGACATGCTCACGAGCGTCGGTTTTTCGTTCCTCTCACCCAGGGCCCTCTTAGGGGTTATGATGTGCCTCGACTTCGCCCGCTCATGACCGCGGACGAAGAGAGGCCGATTTGGATAGGCTCTATCGTCGTTGACTGTACCAACTTGGAGCAAATGATCCGGTTTTGGAGCGAGGCACTACATTACGTTCCGCGCGGGCCTGTTCGACCCGACGGAGTCATGCTCCAGGACCCGAAGGGGATCGGTCCGAATCTGAACATGAGTCTGTCGAACGAGGGTCCACTCGCAGAATACCGCCTCCATCTGGACCTCTATGTCAAGGACCCGCTCGCCGAGCAGGAGCGGCTCCTTCGACTCGGGGCCGCGATGAATTTCCCCGCCCAGAAGGGCAAGGATTTCATCACCCTGGCCGACCCGGACGGGAATCTGTTCTGTCTGATCGATATTGATTGGCCCAAGGATAGGAACTATTGGGGAGACGACTGGGAGTTTGGACGACGGGACGGAACGACCCAGTCGCGCGGCTCGTAGGAAGAGCGCGCCGAATGGGCTACGTTGCGGGACGCCTTCCGCGGCCGAGAACGTAATCTGCGAGCATGTCCATGCTAACGATGGTGAGCGAGAACGGCCCCAGGGAAGGCACGCGTGACCTGCCGCGCCCCGGCCCGGACGCCGGGCATCGAACGGTGGACGAGGACAGCGTGGCGGGCGCGCCCTACGGAACGCTCTCCCGATCCCTCCGCCGAAGGCGGGCGGAGCTTGTCGCGCTGATCGGCGCTAGCGATACCGCGGACACGGTGGCTTCGACCTACGGGGTCCGACATCCCCTCGAGCCGAGGGTGACCCCAGAGGAGATCGAGGCGGTCCTTGCCGAGGCGAGAGCTGGAATGACCCGGACGGCCCGGAAAGACGAACCACCGCGGCATACCCACTCAAGAGAGCGCGGTCGGTTGCCGTAGGGCTTCCCTGCCGTCAATCCCTGGGTTTCGTTCATCGGGTTTGGCTGCCCGGGCTATCCTCGGGCAGCTCGCCCCGATCGCGCTCGCGCCCGAGAGACGCCTCGTGGGCACGCCCTGTTCGATGGCGACGGGACCTCGGCGTCCAGCCGTGGAGGTCCATGCGCACCTTCAGGCCGCGGAACGACACGCCCTCTAACTCGAGTCGCAGCCGCTGCTCCCGACCCTCTTCGCCGAGAAGCGCGATCCGACCACCTGCGCCCACCACGCGATGCCACGGCAACCCCTCGGCAGTTTGGAGTGCTCGCACCGTCAATCGAGCGGCTCGGGGAAATCCCGCGGCCGCGGCCACTTGGCCGTATGTGATCACTTTCCCCCGCGGTATGCGGGCGATCACCGCTCTAATCTTGGCGAGCGAGGGCATTCGTCCGGCTCCCGAGTCGGAATCCGCGATGCCATCGGCAGATATCCGAACGCGGGCTCCTCGATGGACCGGGATGCGACGCTAGAATTGGATCAAGGGTTTGATGATCCCGTCTTCTTTCCGGTCCATCATACCGAACGCCTTCTCGATCTCGGAGAAGGGGAATCGGTGCGTGGTCATCGGAGTGGGATCCACCCTATTCGTGGCGAGGAACCGTAGGAGCCGGGCCATGCGCTCCCGCCCCCCCGGACACAGTCCTGTTCGTATGGTCTTATCATTCATACCCACCCCCCACGCGATGCGCGGAATACGAACGTAGTCGCCCTCCCCATGGTATCCGACGTTCGAGATCGTGCCTCCAGGGCGGGTAGCTCGCACGCAGTTCATGAACGTCTCTTCCGCACCCAAAGCCTCGATCGCCGAGTCCACGCCCTTCCCTTCGGTAAGCTCCAAAATGCGGGCGACCGGGTCGCGCCCCACAAAATCGACAATTTGGTCGGCCCCGTATTGCCGGGCGAGCGCTTGGCGTCGCGGTACGTGTTCCACCGCGATGACTTGTCCGGCCCCCAAGAGCTTCGCCCCTTGGACCGCCATCAGTCCGACCGGCCCGGCGCCGAAGACGGCCACCGTGCCTCCGAGCGGAATCGCCGCGTGCTCGGCTCCCATGAACCCCGTCGACATCATGTCGCACGTGTAGACCGCCTTCTCGTCGGGGACGTTTTCGGGGATGGGGGCGAGATTCGCCATCGCCTGATTGACGTGGAAATACTCCGCCATCGCCCCATCCTTGATGTTCGCGAACTTCCAACCTCCAAGGGACTCCGTGCACTGCGAAGGAAAGCCGCGGAGGCAGTTCTCACAGACATAGCACGGGGTGATTGCGTTGACCGCGACGCGTTGTCCCAAGCGAAATCCCTCGACGGCCGAGCCCAACCGGTCGACGACGCCGACGGATTCGTGTCCGAGCGTGAGGTTGTGCCGATCGCCGATCGCCCCGCGAACCGTGTGGCTATCGGACGTGCATATGAGGGCCGCGGTGGTCCGGACGATCGCGTCGTTCGGACCGGGTTCCGGAACCGGCTTGTCTACGACCGCCACTTGGCCGATTTGTCGCATCACGAACGCCTTCATCGGATTCCTCGGGCTTCGTCAATTCCGGCCTTGGAGCTTCTCCCTGCCCCTACGGTGGGCTGGCGAGATGCGACCAGACGATGTTGATCCCGTACAAGACAGCGGCAACGCCGGCCAAGACGACCGCGAGCAGGAAAAGTCCGAGCAGGACCCTCCAGAGCCACGGATAGTTCGGGGTCGGTGGCGAGGGGAGCGGGTCCGCTCCGGGCACCAGGGGACCCACGACGAACCAGTCAATGAATAGGGTCGTTGGGTACACCAGGATCGCAACCCCGCCGAAGGCCAGGTACATCAGCAACGTTTCGTACGGGTCCAGGGTCAGGCTGATCTGATACGCTCGAACCCCATAGAACAGTACCCCGAGTCCGGCGATGACCGAGAACATCCCGACGAAGTGGGTCGGCAGTCGAAGCCAGACGGCGACGGCAAACGCCACCAGTAGCAGGGAGAGCAGAATCAGGACGTCGAAGAAGAACAGGTCATACGACGTGGCTCCCGGGAACCCGTTAATGGGCCATGTAATTTCTCCCCACACGGAGAAGAGACCGATCACTAAGCCCAACATCCCGATCAGGAGAGTCCCTCCCCGCAGGTGGCTGTACGCCCGGACCTGGTCTTTCCGGCGGAACTCGAACCACACCAGGGCCCCCGTGTAGAACACGACTGCGCAGAGCAAGATCAGCAGGTCGATCACAAGACTCAGGTCGTCAATGAATGCCATACTCATTCACCCGAAGGAGGGCAGAAGAACGGCCCATAAAGTTCTGAGGCTGATTGCACGGGCTGGGTCCCAATTTTGGGAGTTAGGAGGTCCATCAAGTGGGATGTCCCTCTCCGGGCAAGGTACCGAGATGTCCCCGCCAGCCGAAGCGACGTCGATTCGAGGGAACCGTAACGTCAGTGAATCCTCGATATCTCCCCTACCCTTGGGCGAGATCCCGTCAGGAGACGTTGAGAGCGATTCGCCCTGATCGAGGCGATTGTGAACGTCAATCGAAGAGTCTTTCAGGCCATCGATCGGCGGTCGGGGTCGACTGCGAACACCCGAGTCGAGAACGATAGTGTCATGGCCAACATCCCGTATCACCGCCGCGGCCGGGTTACCCTGCCGGGTAAGGATGGACGCGACGACGCATACGGCCTCTTCCGAGGCTCCCGTACCTCACCAAGTGAGCTTATCGGGGAACGAGCGACAGATCCTGGCCGCCGTCGGCGACCCGGTGGCGTTCGCAATCCTGTCGATCTTGAGCGGCGGGGAACGGGACGGGCACTCGCTCGTCGTCGAGACGCGTCTCCCACAGAGTTCGATTTACCGGAAACTCCGCGAACTCGAAGAGGAGCACCTCGTATACGTGAGCCGGCTCGCCTTTACCCGCGACGGTCACAAGGTCGACCTGTATCGGAGCCGCCTGAAGGAGATCCATGTGGAGTTTTCGTCAGGCCAGCCCAAGATCCGGATCGTCGTGCGAGAAGATGCCGCAGACCGGATCCAAAACATTTGGACTGAGGTGCGGAGGAGGGTTCGATGATCGATGCGATCTGGCTCTTGCGCGGGTTCGAGGGGTTCGTTCTCCTCGTCGGAGCAGGAATCGCCTACGCAAGTCTCCGGGCCTACGCCCGGACTCATGATGCGTCAATAGCGTTCATGGGCATCGGGTTTGCGATCGTCACAGTCGGTGCCGGGCTTGCCGGAATAGTCTACGAACTCGCCACGCACGACCTCTTGTCGGCGTGGATCTCGAGTGCCGCCCTAGAGGCGGTGGGATTCAGTCTCATTCTCTTTTCGATCCTCCGCCCTCGAGTTCTGGAGATCCCGGGGGACGGACCGTCCGCCGGCGAGGCGGAGAAACCTTCGTAGCCTTCATTCCCTGACCACTCGCGATCTCGGTCGGTCCGCGAAGCGAGGACGTAAAGGGTCGGATTTACCTCCCGGCTCGGTCGTCGATGAAGCACGCTCGAGCACCCCGAATTTTCCGTATCTTGCTCCAAGCGAAAAACCTGACTCGGTCTCAGCGATTCTACGAATCGCTGTTAGCCGCACCCGGGCGATCTGTCGCCGGCGGCCGGATTTACTTCGATTGCGGCCCCGTCATCCTGGGAATATTGGACTACTCCTCAGTTCCAAACAGCCAGATCACGACCCCGACGGAGGCGGTGTACTTTGCCACGAGGGACCTGGAGAGCCTCCATCGACGCGCGCGCCGGCTTCACTGCCTCGCCCCGGGACTACTGCATAACGACCCCTCGAGCCCACTTGGCGAGATCGTCGTGCGACCGTGGGGGGAGCGGTCCTTCTACGCCGAGGATCCCTCGGGCAACCCACTGTGTTTTGTGGACGAGCACACATTATTCACGGGAACTTCCCAGCAAGTGGCCGCGCTCGTGCGGGGCCGCCAGTCCCCCACGCGGCGACGTGGCCGCAAGAGCGCCAAGCCGCCGAAGTCCCGACGCGCTTGATCCACCCACGCTGGACAACGACCATTCGATCTGATAGGAACGTACGCAAATCAAACGGCTTGACGGACGAAGCGGGGCTACTGGTCGATCCGCGCGTGTCCATAGGCTGCCGCGCCTTGGACTCCCGTTCGGCCCAATCGGGGCATTTGGGAAACCGGCCCGCAGCCGAAAGTGCGAAGGGATCGGAATCGACGAAGAACCCGGCCGGCTGGGCGAGGATTCGACGAGGATTGTCCCCGGACGGCGCCGGCTATCGGGGCGGGCTCGTTTCGGGGACGATAGGTGCGGTACGACCCGAGGACGGGGAGGGCGGCGATGAAGTGCTCTGAAGTTCCTTGTGAGCCGACCGACTAGAAGGGACCCGTCCTACAAAGAATAGGGAGAATACGAAGGCGAGAACGATGCAGACGGCGAGGACTAGGAAAAGTTCGTTGTACGTGGTCACCAGCGCGCTCTGGAGGGCGGCGGGGGTGGTAGCCCCTGACGAGAGCGACTTGTAGCGCCACGTCTCGTAGACGGTCAGGAGGGATATTCCCAGCGCTCCGCCCAGGCTCTGAAGAAAACGCGTAATGCCAATGGCGGCGCCCACTTCCGCGGACGGTGCCTCGTTCTGGACTGCGATCGTCGTGCCCGCGAGGGAAAGTCCGAGGCCGAACCCGAGGGGAATCAACGGGAGGGCGATTCCCCCCACGGGCAGAAACCCGCCGGCCAGCACCCAGAGCGGACTGGAGGCGGTCAGCCCAGTCAGAAAAAACGCGGCCACGCTCGCCAGCGCGAGGCCGGGCGCCAGTAAGTTCCGGTACGAGACTCGGGTCAGTAGCTGGCCCGAAACGGCCGCGCCGAGAATCAAGGGGATCGCCAAGAAGTAAATGATGTCGCGAACGTCGCTCGTGGCGTTCGGCCCATCTTGCAACAAGACGATCCCCACGAAGACCGAGAGGAAGGTGATAAGGGAGCTGAACACAATTCCCGTGAATAGCATGGTTCCGCTGCTCGCGGCGATCACCCGATGACCCAACAATCGAAGCGGGACGAGTGGTTCGGGCGACCGGAACTCCCACCAGAGAAACGCCCCTAGCAGTACGATCGCCGCTACCAGAAGGCCGATGACGCGCGGGTCCGTCCACGCCCATCCGGCATCTGCCACTTGGACCAGAGCGAACATCAAGGAACCGACCCACCCGGTCAGAAGCGAAGCGCCGGGAACATCGAATCGGCCGGTGACCGCCGGACGCAGGGATCCCACCGCGACCAGGAGTACGAGAATCGCCATGATCCCGAACGGCAGATTGATGTAGAACACCCATCGCCAGGTCGTGACGGAAACGATGTAGCTCCCCACGAGGGGCCCGAGCACGATCGCGAGGCCCGAAGCACCCGCGAGCATGCCCGTCACGCGCGCCCGTGTCGCGGGAGGGAACATCACCGCCACCATCGCGATCGCAACGGGGAAGACGCCTCCGCCACCGAACCCTTGGATGCCGCGAAACACGATCAACTCGGTGAGGTTTTGACTGAGTCCGGCCAACGCGGAGCCTGCGATGAAGACGGCGAGGCCCGCCACGAAGACGTTGCGGCGGCTCGCGATGTCCGAGAGACGAGAAAAGATCGGAATCGAGATCGTCGACGAGATAAGATACGCGCTGACGACAAAGGTCACCCCGTTGACCTGGTGGAGGTCCACCGCGATCTTGGGAAGGACCGTAGCCACGACGAGCGAGTCCATAGCGCCCATCAGGATCGCCAGGAAGACGGCCACCAGGACGAGGATCGCCCCGATCTCCGAGAGATTACCGAAGGGCGTTGTGCCCTCGGACTTTGCGGCTTTCGAGCTCGAAGCGCCTGGGTCGGACATACCGAACGCCCCGTCCATGACTAATGGTCAGTATAAAGTCTTACGGTCAACAGTCTGAACGTAATAAGGTAGAAATACCCTCCGGCCGTGTCGTGTCGATATGGGGTGGAAGTAGGTTCCCCAACATGCCGAAGGTCGTCGCCGAGTACAAGGCGCAGGCGCGAGACCGCATCGTGGCGGCGGCCCGCGTGGTGTTCCGGCGCGAGGGCTTCCGGAAGGCGACGATGGACGACATCGCCCGCGAGATCGGGGTCAGTAAGGGGGCACTCTACCTTTATTTTCGGACCAAGAACGATTTGTTGGCGGAAATCCAGCGTCGATTCCGCAACGAAGTGCTTCAAAGGTGGGAGGGACTCCTCGAGAAAGGCGATGTCGCGGACGGGATCGCCAGCTCGTTAGATGCGGTCTTCTCGCGCGAAGTGGACCCGGAGGTCTGGCACGAATTGGGAGCAGCGTCGGGCGCGGACCCGTCCCTGCGTCGCTTACTGGAAGCGGACGAGCGCGAGGATCAACGACTCATGAGACGATTCGTGCGTCGACTCCAGGAGCGGGGACGGATCCCCAAATCCAAGGACCCCAGCGCGCTCGCGGAAGTGATCCTCGTCCTACTGCACGGCACCGTTTCGGAGCTCGTGATCCGCGGTCCGGATGCTGATTCGCGCAAGCGACTGGCGCGCTCGCTTCGCCTCGTTCTCGGTACGTAACCTGACCCTTTCGAGCGGGCAAGCCGGAGGGTCGCCCTCCACTGTGCGCAGCCCCGGGCTCCGGGGTCGCAGTTGGACCGGCCGAAGTCGTGGGATCCTTCTCTCCCGGTATGCCGCTCGTGCGCGATCGTCCCCTCCAAAGCTACATACGAATCGAACGGCGGTCAGTCGTCGGAGGCGCACAAAGATGCCACGGGGCCCTAATGTTCCCCTTCCTCAACCGCCGTTCGATGAACCGGTGTTCAGTCAAGGAAAGCCGACACCCGACCCGACGAGGCTGCCTACCGGAAGCGACCGCCGCGCAAATCGTCCAATCGAGCTCTTCGGTCCACCAACTCTCGGCGAAGATAAAGGGCACGCACCGGGCCTCCCGTGAGCGAGCTACGGAAGAATATCGCCATGACACAGGCGAGTCAACTAGCCGTCAATGGTCTCAACGTGATTCTGCGGGAACCAGCCGTCCCGGGACTGTGAGTCGCGACACCGGAGCCATCCCCCTTCCCGGTCCTCCGAAATCACCTGCAGTTCCTCCCCGATGATGGGGTCGAGCGACGTCGTGTCGTAGTCGGTCAGGACCTGACCGGTCTTCCCTTGGATTCGCAGGATACGAGAAGGGATCCAACCCACAGTGGCTTCCTTCGTTGTGACGAGTACGAAGGCGGGCCACTCATCCGACTGCTCGCCCACCTCGACCACGTCACCCGGGCGAACTTGCAACGGTGGGTAGACGATTTTCTTGGAGGGCGGCAAGCGCTTGGTGACTCGGACGCGGGCTACCATTTAAGCACGGATTGTGAGCGGGGATAAGGCACAATCCCTCCGCCTCAGTCACCGCGCGGGACCACTCGGAAATAACATTGGTCGGTGGTCGCTTCCTCCTCGCCGATGATCGAACCCAACTATCCACGCGAGCTCAGCGTCGTGTACCACTAGGTCAGTCTTCACGTAGCCTAACGGCATCGGGTAGAATCATGCGGCACGCTGTTCTCGGAGCTGGTGGTGTGGGGGGTCTGCTGGGGGCTTGTCTCTCGCATACGGGAGACTCCGTCACACTCGTCGTGCGGCCCGAGACCGTCGCACAAACGCCCCGAATCCTACGGTTAAAGAGTCCTTTTGGTGATTTCCAAACCGATGTCGCGATCGCCGCAGAGGTTCCTCCCGCGGATGTACTTTGGATCGCCGTCAAGGCCACTCAATTGGAAGCGGCGATCACGGCGCTTCGACGTCCGCAGGATGTGTCCGCGATCGTTCCGGTTCTAAACGGCGTCGACCATGTGGCCATGCTACGGACGCGCTATCCCTCGGACCAAGTGATTCCGGCGACGATCGGCGTGGAATCCGAACGAGTCGGTCCGGGCCATATCGTGCATCGATCCCCGTTCGCCCGCCTGAGCGTCTCCTCAGTCGGTCGGTCCGCTCTGAGCAGCACCCTGGATCATCTGCAACGACTGGGCTTCAAGTGTCAATTTGTCGACGATGAACCGACCCTGATGTGGGGCAAGCTGGTCTTTCTGGCACCCGTGGCGCTGACCACCAGCGCAGCGGACCGACCGATCGGCGGAATCGTCTCCGACCCGGTTTGGAAGGCCCAGCTGGAGTCGTGCGTACGGGAAGCCTGCGCCGTGGCACTCGCGGAAGGCGCGAAGGTCGATCCCGCGACCGTTCTAGCCTCAGCCGTGGGCATGCCCCCCGGTTTGCGGAGCTCTATGCAGAAGGACGTTGAACAGCATCGGCCCCCAGAACTGGATGCCATCGCGGGACCAATCCTCCGGGGTGCTCGGCGCCACAACATTCCGGCCCCTACCACCCAGCAATTGGTGGAAGCGGTGGCAAAGCGTGTCCAAGGGTGAGCCCCTAGCGGGCCCCGTTCCGGGAGTGGCCCAACTTATCTTCCCATGGAAGCACGACTCGGTAGACCTCGACCGGAACATCCACATGCTTGAGTCGCTTCTTCCCGACGCTTTTCATCGGTAGCTCGAACTTGTTCCGGACTTGATCGTACACTTGCCGACTGAGGGAGATCCCTCCCTCCGGTGCCAACGACTCGATACGGGAGGCCACATTGACGGCGTCCCCGAGAATGTCCGCACCGGATTCGATCACGTCGCCCAAATGAATGCCGACGCGAAGGCGGATGTGATCTTTCACCGTCCGCGACCGGTTGAGCTCGTGGATCCGTTCTTGGATATCAAACGCGCACTTCGTAGCTTCCAACGCGCTCGCAAACTCTACGAGGAATCCATCGCCGAGGGTCTTCACCTCTCGTCCTTTGTGCTTGGAGAAGGCCGATCGTAACGCTCGGCGATGGGCCTCGAGCACTCGGAGCGACCGGGCCTCGTCCTTCTGCGCGAGGGCGGTATAGCCCGCCAGATCGGTATACATGATGGCGGCCAATCGTCGGGGCCCGTGAGGGGGGACCCCACTTACCAGGACGACCTCTCCGCTGTCGAGGAGTTGCATCCGGTGCCACCGCGAGTCGCAGACCTTTCCTCGAATCATCCGGACCCGGATGTAATGGGCGATCTGATCGCCTTCCGCCTCGGATTTTACATCAATGATGCCGTCGCAGAGCGCCTCGAATTTCGAATAGAAGGCGTCGCTCGCGATGCCCTTGACGAACCCAAGAAAGTGGGGGGTCTCGCGGGCTCGGATGCCGTACGGTAGAGCCCCTATCCGCCACGAATCGATGAACTCCTTCTCCCCATTGTACTGAAGAAAGATCGCTGTGTTATCATCTAAGTGGAGCCAGCGCTTGTCCTCAGCGGTGTAGCCGGCCTCGGCGGCTTTCTTCCAGCGCACCGCGCTCTTGGCTACGTCCAAGGGATTGCTGGGGGTCGAAATCCAGCGGTTCGACTTCCCGCGCGCCGCTTTCCTGAGCTTTTCCGCGTACTCGACCGTCGGAGTATAGCTATCCCAAATGTTGAGGAGCCCCTCTTTTTCCATTTTCTTGGCATCGATTCCCAACCGTCCGAGCGCTTCTCGCGCTTCGTCCGGGAAGTGCTGGAAGACATGGTACTCCGTTTTCAGCCCTTCTTTCAGCGCCAGAGCGGCGATCATCAGGGAAGTCTCATACCAGAGAGAATCGGCGCTGAACTCGACGATGTAGTGACCTCCGTAGAAGAAGCCGTTCGGGGCGAGCTCGTTGAGAATGGGAACCTTGAGAGTTTCGCGCATGCGCCGCGACAACCCCACATCGAGGTTGTGGGAATGAACATTGCGCCAGCGGCCCGATAGTGGTGACGGGCGTAAACCTCCGTTCTTCCGCCGCCGCGTCGGATCTCCGTCGCTCGATAAATCGAATGAGCTGACTGTTCCAATCTCAACGAGCCGGCCGCGGTGCGGCCCCGCGGGGCCGCTCCCGCTTGACCGAATTTTTGGGCAGCGTTAGTTGCATCAATTCCACGTCAATCAAGCGACCGAATTTGAATCCGACCTCGCGCATGACCCCTACCGTTGTGAACCCCGCCGATAGGTGGAGCTGCCGGCTCACGGGATTACCTTCGGCGATGCGGGCCAAGATAGTGTGGATGCCGAGGGCGGTCGCCCTCGCCCGGATTTCCGCCACGAGATAGCGGCCGATCCCACGACCTCTCCACTCGCTGGCCACGTACACCGATATCTCGGTCGTTGCCGCGTAGGCTCGGCGCTCTGACCACGGACTCAGGCAGGCCCAACCCACGACTTCTCGCCCGACCTGGGCGACCAAAACCGGGTGCCGGGAGTCGTGATGTGCGAGCCACGAAGACTGCTCCTCGACCGAGCGAGGTTCGGTATCGAAAGTCGCGGTCGTGGTTCGTACCGCCTCATTGTAGATGGCAGCAATGGCATCGACATCCGTTGGGAGGGCGGCGCGGATTGTCGGCCTCCGTTCACTCCGGATTCGACGACCTTTCTCGGACATCGAAAATCCAGGAGGCCCGGCGGATCATGATCGTGAGGGAGGTGCCCGCTTGCGAGTCGCGACACGGAGCATCGCGGCGAGCGAGCGATCTACGTCATAGCGGGTAGTGGCCCAGGAGCTCACGCTGATCCGCATCGCCGACCGACCGTGCCAGCGCGTGCCTCCGCACCAGCACGTGCCATCCTCCTGCACGCCTGCGATCACGCGAGCGGTGGCCTCGTCGTCTCCAAAGGCCACGAGGACTTGGTTCAGGACCACCTCGTTCAGGATCTCATACCCCGCGGCGTGCAGACCCTCAGCGAATTGTGTCGCAAATTGACAAGTCCGCTCGACTAGATCCGCAAGACCGCTACGCCCCGCGGATCGGATCGCCGCCCATGCATCAACCCCGCGCGCGCGACGGGAGAGTTCGGGGGTGTAGTGCGATGGTTCCCGTTGATCGCCCCGCGGCAGATAGTCGGCGGGTCCGATGGCCATAGCGGCGCGGAGGTCGGAGGGACTTCGAACGAAGATGAGGCCACTATCGTAGGGCACGTTCAACCATTTGTGACCGTCCGTCGCCCATGAATCAGCGAGCTCGACCCCCTCCGTCAAGAAACGGCGTTTGGGAGCTACTGAGGCCCAGAGACCAAAGGCTCCGTCGACGTGCACCCACGCCCCAATTGTCTTCACGCGCGAAGAGATCTCCCCGATGGGATCGAACGCGCCGCTGTTCACGTTCCCAGCCTGGACGCAGACGATCGTCGGGCCCGAGAGCGGTGGAATCGCGTCGGGTATCAGGCGCCCTTGTGAATCCACCGCCACGCGCTGGACACGGCCACGTCCGAGCCCTAGCATCGCGACCGCCTTGAGGAGAGAAGCATGTGCCTCTTCGCCGACGACCACCGTAATCGGGGGAGACCCGGCCATACCGAGCTCCTCGACGTCCCATCCAACCTTCGCCAGCACCGCGTGGCGCGCGGCCGCGAGACCAGTAAAGTTGGCCATCGTGGCTCCGGTGACGAAGGCCCCTTCGCTCCCCATGGGCAGGTGCAGGAGTTCCCGTGACCAGCGCAGCGCGATCTCTTCCAACCGTGCCCCAACTGGGGACGTTGCGAATAGGACTGAATTCTGGTTCCACGCCCCCGCCAGCCAGTTCGCGGCGAGGGCCGCTGGAAGGGCGCCCCCTATTACGAAACCGAAGTAGCGACCTCCCGCGCATCCCACGGCCGCCGGGGAGCCCTGATCATCGAGAATCCCAATAAGAGTGCGCGGGTCCTCACCCGTTTCGGGAAGAGGGCCGTCGAGGGCGTCGAGACCATGAATCTCGACGGGGCTCGGCGCGACGCGTCGGTCACCGAGGCCCCGTAAGAATCGAATGCTTCGTTCCGCCGCCTCCCTGAGCGTTTCCTCGGAACACAATTCGGGCGACTCCACCGTAGTGGGAACGCGTGGATCCGGTCTTCGACTGGATTCTGTCATTCTTCTCTACGCCCTCGCCCGGGAATGGAATGGCGGCCATCAAGGTGGCGGTGGAAGGATGGTGCCCGCGGAGCGACTCCCCCCTCTATCCGCAGTCAGCGGGGCCTGCCAGTAGGCTCTGGCGTTCTCAACGAGAGGCGCAGAACATCACCGGCGATCGAACGCAACACGCCGTCCGGGCTGCCGGATTACGCCTGCTGGACCAGTTCCTGAGGATGCCCCTCGTGGTTCTGGACTTCCTCGGCGTCGGTCGAGGAAAATTCGGTTCCGCAAGCGGTGCACCGGATCGTGGTGGGCGTCGGGGGCGTCATAATCCCGCCAAGGAAGATTGGTATATACAATCAATCGATCGGCGCTGGCTAGAGCATGGGCAGTCGGGGAATCTTGCGCCCGCTCCCGAGATGCCGTGCATCCTCATCGCGTAATTTCAGCGGCCAGAGCGGAGTCAAGCGCGCGTCCCCGATGATGGGTCCGCCACGGACGAAGCGGCTGATTTCCGGGCCACGACCGTTTCCAAACGCCATCGGCGTCGCACGTGGACGAGCGTGTAACCATGATCCGTAAGCCATTGCCGGATCGGCTCGAGGTGGAGAAACTCTTCGTAAATCAGCAGCCCGCCGGGGCGGAGCACGCGGTCAATCTCGGAGAGCGCCTGTGGGACTCGGCTAAAATCGTGGTGGGAGGGACTCGCATGATGAATGGTAACGAGGGCGAGGACGACATCGTAAGACACATCGGCAAAAGGGAGGTGCAGCACATCCGCCTCGCGGAAAACGAGGGCGGAGGGCGACCCGGAGGGGAAACGGCGCTGAAGAGTCCGCTGAGCTAGTTCGAGCTGGCGCGGATCCAAGTCCGTCGCGACGTATTGGGCCGGTCGGAATCCTTCGACGAATCGGGCGGCGAGCTCACCACTCCCGCACCCGATTTCGAGGCAGACGGCGGACGGGGGGATGGGTGCGTCCGTGCGCATTCGAGCGTAGGATCGATTCGCGCGGCGCCGGGCCGAAAGGTTCACGAAAAATCGAGAGAACGCATTCATTTCGGGCATGGGTTGATGGCGGGAGAATCCAACCTGCATTTACACGTCGCTGGGTGCCACGGGAGACTGAGCGACGTTCCCCGCCTTTCGACAATGGGCCTACCCCGTGATTCGCGCTCATTCAAATCGACAACTCCATTACCTTGAATTGCCAGTCGTGCCTTGATGGCCGGCCAGTTTTGTATGCAGTGCGGCAAACCGCTTACTCCGGGCACGCAGTTCTGCATGGGATGTGGTGCCCCCATCCAAGGTCCTGCCCCTACCGCAACACCGGGAGCGATCCCTCCGCCCCCGCCTCCACCGCCGAGTCCGTCTCTTTCCGCCGTCCTGGGACTCGAGGGCGGTCGGAACTTCTTGCTCCAGCACCAGCTGATGAGCAACGGGCGCAACTACCGCGTCCTGAACTCGGAAAAGCGTCACCTCTTCACCGTGCGCGAAAGCTTCGGCCAGGAAGTACGCGCGAATTTCCTCGGAGGCTCGGGGCTCTCGCGGCCCGGATTCGGGCTCGCGGGGCTCGCCATGGGCACCCGGAGCTTCATCTGGGAAGTGCTGGACGCGGCTGGCACTCCGCGCGGCCAAATTTCGATCCAGGTATCTCGGGGCAACGCGCTATCCACGCTCGTGGATACGGCCGGAACCCCCCTCCTGGCGATCAACGTCGACAAGGGGCTCGTGGGGGGGCTTGCCGCCACGGCCGCCACCGCTGACGGGCGACCGATGTTTCAGGCACGCGGCAATCTGATCCACCACAATTTTTCCATTCACGACCCCGCGGGGCAGGAGGTCGCCAAAGTGCACGAGGCGTGGGCCTCGGTCCGCGACACTTATAACGTCGACCTCGTCGGGAACGTCGACCCTCTCGGCCCCCTGATCTTCTCCATCCTGATCGACCGCGAGAAAGAAACCAAATGAGCGCGGTCGCTCGGTTTCGCGCCGAGCGCAGGCGAAGAGAGGGACGATGCCCCCCCGGTGGCGAGACTCATCCATCCCGGCGAGCAGGGGCCCCGCCGAGCGTCTTCTCAAAGAATTCGGTCAGGGTTCGAAGGGATCGAACCCTCTGTTCCCTATCGGCGGAGCCGTGTCCCTCCTCTCCCAACTCCACGTATTCGAAATCCTCCCCCGGACGTCGACCGAGTTCCAGCAATCGGTCGCGAAATCGACTGGCTTGGTCGAGGGGACATCGGGGATCGTTCGTCCCGTGGATCATCAAGAGCTTGGCGCGGAGCCGGTCGGCGAAGTGGATCGCGCTTCGGTCCCGCCAGAGCTCGCGGTTCTTCTCGGGGTCTCCCATTTGTTCGCGGAGGTAGTACCGGTAGTGCTCCCGCGACTCCCGATTGAGGAGCTCCAAGTCGGTGATCCCCACCCAGGCACAGGCCGCGCGCCAGAGACCGGGTTCCTTCACCGTCGCGAGGTAGGCCATGAACCCACCGTAGCTACCGCCCCAGATCCCGAGCCGATCCGGATCGACCATCGACAAGCCCGTGAGATAGCGCGCCCCGGCGAGCACGTCTTGCAAATCCCCTCCACCCCAGTCGTTGCGGTTGAGGTCTTGGAACTCGGTCCCATAGCCGGTGCTGCCGCGGATGTTCGGCTGGAGCACGACGAAGCCCCGATTGACCATGTACTGGGTATCCGCCGAAAAATCCCGGAAAAACTGCGCGGTCGGTCCGCCGTGGATCTCGATCAACGCGGGAAGTCGGGCCCGGGGCGCGGATTTGGGAACGTACAGGAGCGCCTCGATCCGCCGACCGTCGAACGATCGGTACCGAACGGTGCGCGGATTCACGAAGGCCTTTCGGTTCACCCCCCTATATTCGGCGGGGAGGATGGTCTCGGGTGGAGCGTTCGTGCGGAGCCGAACATACTCCCCTCGCCGTATGGGGCTCATGAACCACGTGAGCACGCTCCGGCCTTCCGGCGCGAACTCGGGATCAAAGACGAAGCCACCGCGCGTTTCGACCGTGCTTGCCCGGCGGCTGGCGAGGGAGTAGATCCGAGGGTAGACCTCAACGCCTTCCGAGACTTGCGTGAGCAGGAATCGTCCATCGGGGGAGAATTCGATCGGCGTCTCATCCCGGCGACCGTCGCCGTACCACTCGACCGACTCTTTCGCTAAGTCGAGGAGGCCGGTACGATAGTGCCCGGTCTCGTCTGACGAGATGGCGATCCGGCGCCCATCGGGGTGCCACGCCGCCGGCGCCTCTCGCGATCCGACCCGTCCTCGGTAGACACGACGCGCGTCCGCGCCGTCGGCGCCACAGACGAACACATCCTTATTGCGCGGATCGTCCGTCTCGTTAGCCCCGTAGGTGATCTGCCGACCATCGGGGCTCCACGTCACGGTTCCGGGTCCGCCGAAGGCCACCGCAGCGGAGTAGTCGGTCAATTGCTCCGGGGCGCCTCCTTCGGCCGGCACGCGCCATAGGTTCAGTTGGGCTCGACCGCCCTTCCCGGCCATGTTCGACAGCATGAGAATCCATCGATTGTCGGGGCTGAACTCGATCGGGTAACTATCGGCGGGGCGTTCGGTGAGCTGGTGGACTTCTCCCGTTTCCCGTTCGATGCGGAACAGGTCGAAACGCTCGTTCCCTCCCTCATCGCGATTGAACACTAACGATCGATCGGTACGGTCCCATGTAGGATGCCACCGAAGCGATCGAGGGACCTCCCCATGGCTCACTTGATGGACGTCATCTCGGTCGATCGACCGATCGTAGAGCTCCAACCGCCCCGTCCCGTCCCAGTAATAGGCGACGCGATCGCGTCGCCACGACAGTTTGGGAAAGAGTAGCAGGGGGAGCCGCACTAAGGTCTCGAGGTCGAGTCGCCCGGCTCCGGAAGATCGCGTTCGCGCGGCGTTAGAGCGGCGAGGCGGCTTAGGACCTTTTTTGGCCGACGAACGCGGATTCATGGATTCCCCGAATCGCCGGGGCGATGCGCTCCGTAGGCTGTCCCATCTCATAATGGCCGTTGGAAAAGGCTCGCCATCGGGGGGGGATATCCCTCGATCCGTCCGTTCGGGTACCGGCTACCAAAGTGCCGGATCGACGCCGCGCACTATCTGATGCGACGAGTCGCCGTTGAAGTCCCGGCGATCAATCGAAGTGATGGGATACCGCTACGAGGTAGACGAGCAGAATGACCACGATCACAAACCCGAACCAAGAACGGGAGACGAACTCTACGGCTCCGTAGAACAGGAGAACTATGATGGCCAGGACCAACGCCCAGAGCTCTTGATTCCAGAGCCCGTAGGCGACCGCGAGGATGACGAGGCCGATGACGAGGATGATCAAGCCGCCGATGATCCCACCCAGTCCGAAGACGGTGGAGCCTCCTCCGAGACCGAAGCCTACCCCGAGCAGGGCGATGAGCAGTCCGAGAAGGAGGACGAAAAAGCCGAAAATTCCGACGAGAACCGCGATGATCGCGACTCCGAGCGGAAGTCGGCCAACGGCTGTGGACACACCGCCTGCAATTCGCGCCCTACTAAAATGATTGCCAAGATCGAGCTCCGACGAAACCGAGGGGATCGGGTCTCGGATCGACCCTCGATCCGACCCCAAACCATGACTTGTGTCCTCCGAGGCCCTACTCGAACCTGTGGCCCCGGTCGATTGGACCCAAGCCCGCCTCTCTGAACGCTATCCTGGCCTAACTTCCGGGACGTGCGAGGAGGCTCTCTCTCCTAAGCGCGTCCAGGTCGTCTCCAGCACGCGAATGGCCCGACGCAAATCCGCTAGCTCCACACGCTCCCGATCTGTGTGGTCGAGATGCGAATCGCCGGGGCCGTAGACGGCGGCCGGGCACTGCCACGCGGGGAGGACGGTGTTGAGGTCGGAGGTGCCCGCCTTCTGGTAAAGCGTAGGCTTCCCGCCTTGGTTTCGGATCGCGGCCGAAAGCACTTGCACCACGCGATTCCGCCGTTCTACTTCGACCGGGTCTACCTGCACGGTCACGCTCAAGCGCAGGGCGGGCTTCGACGCGGCTGCGATCTCGCGGTAGATCGAGGTCGCTCGGATTGAAAGAGGGAGCCGCAGATCCAGATCGACGACCACGTGCTCCTGGTCTCCTCGGAGATGAGTGGCGATCTCCACGACCTTCATGGTCACGGACTGGAACGGAGATGCCCCGTGGTGAGTGTCACAAATCTCTCGCACCTGACCCACCCACGCGAGCGCCCGATCGACCGTGCTCGGCGCGGGCGAGGAGAGATGCGATCGTGCCCCCTCGAACGTCGCTCCGAGCCGGAGCTCTCCTTTGTAAGCGATCGTTACCCCGTCCCACCCCGTTGGCTCGCCCACGATCAGGTAGCGCGGCCGATGACCGCGAAGAAGGTACTGCGCGCCCCGCGAGTCTCGTTCCTCCCCGACGGCGGCCACGATTTCCAGTCCGGCGGTCAGATCCGCCGCTGCTCCCGAGTAGAGCGCGGCGATCAGAGCCGCTTTGGCGTCGCAAGCGCCGCGCCCGGCGGCGGCTTGTCGAGTCGATCGTATCGGAAGGGTCCCCTCTACGGTATCGATATGCCCGAGGAACATCAGCCGAGGTGGCTTCTTCCCCCGCGTAGCGATTCCATTACCGATCGGGTCGATGTGGAACTCGTAACCAAGTAGACGGGCGATTTCGCCGAAAACCTGCACTCCGGCGGCTTCTCGACCCGTGGGACTGTAGGCGCGAACGAGCTGGACCAGGGCCGCGCGTTCATCCACGGCTGAACACCGTCTCTAGTGCGTCGAGTGCACGGCTCCAATCGCTCTCGCTGATGACCAGGGGAGGCAGGAGTCGGACGACATTCGATCCTCCTCCGATCGCAAGGACTCCTTGCTGGGCGAGAGCATCGAGATACGGGGTGGCCCGCTCTTTGAGCTCGATCCCAATCATCAGCCCAAGCCCCCTAACCTCCCGTACGACGGGCCGCCGGGACTCGACGAGCCGTTGAATCCCCAGAACCCCCAGCCGATCGGCGCGCTCCCACAGCCGTTCCTTGAGCAGGTAATCGATGGCCGCTGAACCGGCGGCACATGCGAGGGCATTGCCCCCGAACGTCGAATTATGACTTCCCACGAACCGGGCTTCGACCTCGGCAGAACAGAGCGTTGCGCCGATGGGCACACCCCCGGCGAGTGACTTCGCGAGCGTCACGATATCCGGACACACGTTCCAACGCTCGCTCGCAAAGATACGGCCCGTCCGACCCATACCGGTCTGAACCTCGTCGAGGATCAGCAATGCACCGGCGCGGTCGCAAATCTCGCGGGCGGCGGGTAGGTATTCCGGGGTCGCCACATGTACCCCACCTTCTCCTTGAACCGCTTCCAAGATCACGGCCGCCGTTTCCTGGTCGACGGCCGCCCGGAGCGCTTCCACATCGTTGTACGGGACGTGCGAAAATCCCGGGACCAGAGGCTCGAAGGGCTCGCGAAAGTCGCGTCGCCAGGTGGCGCTCAAGGCGCCCATGGTCCTCCCGTGGAAGCCGCGCATGGCCGCCACGACCTTGGTCCGTCGCGTAGCGGAGCGCGCGAATTTTAGAGCCGCCTCCACTGCTTCGGTGCCGGAGTTGGAAAGGAAGACGCGCGTCAGGTTCGAGGGCGCGATCGACAATAAGCGAGTGACGAAGGCTCGGCGAGCGGGTGTTGGAAAGGCGGGGCCAATGTGAATGAGCTGGCGGGCCTGTGACTCGATCGCGGCGACAATCTCGGGATTCGAGTATCCGAGGTTGGCGACCCCAAAGGACGCGCCGCAATCGATGTAGGAATGCCCTTCTGAATCCCATAGCGTGGCCCCTGAGCCGCGTACGAACTCGAGGGCTCGTTGGGGAAAACAGGCAAATTCTGCCCCGGCCGACTGTGCCGCGGTCATGAAATCACAGTTCCTCGTCCGGCGAGTGCCCGAGCGATGGGCTGCGCTCCCCGAGAGGAGCCGATGACCACTCGCGCGACGCCGTTCCGCGCGGCCTCCTCGGCGGCGAGGAGCTTCTTCTTCATCCTTCCGTGCGCGATTTCCAGATACGAGGCGAAACGGGCTTCCGTGACCAGGGGGATGACGGCGTCGGAATTTTCCGGATCTTCCAGGAGGCCCGGAACGTTCGTCAGCAAGACTAACGCACGCGCGTGGACGGCAATCGCGAGGCGCGCCGCGAGACGGTCGGCGTCCACGTTCACGACCTCCCCTGAGGGTGTGATGGCGGGAGGGGATACGACCGGGACGTAGCCGGCACGGACCAAGAGTTGGAGCAGGTCGACATTAACGGCCTGGATGGACGCCGCGTAATCGTCCTTGACGTGGATGATTCGCCCTTGCTCAACGGCTCGCGTTCCTTCCTTCCGTTGCCCGACGACCAGCGCTCCATCAACGCCGCTCAACCCGAGGGCCCGAATCCCGAGCCCTTGCAAGTGGGCAACGATCCCGGTGTTCACCTTGCCGGCGAGCGCCATGGTCAACAGCTCGAGGCCCGGCGGATCGGTGTAGCGCGAGATAACCCCGCTCGGAGAGGTCAGGTAACGTGCCGGTCGGCCGAGTGCGCTGCCTAATCGATCGACCTCCGCGGAGCCTCCGTGGACCAGGACGCATTCGGGCTGGGAGGCCACTTCGGCCAACGCGGGCGCGAGGTCATTCCCTTCCGCCCCTCCCAACTTGACTACGATCATCGCGGGCCGCTCCCTAGATTGGATGCAATCCGAGAAAGTCGAGCCCAGCCGTCTCGGGAAACCCCGCCCGGATATTCCAGCACTGGACGGCGTTCCCCGCGGCTCCCTTCCCAAGGTTATCGAGGGCTGCGGTCGCTACTACGCGTTCGCCGTGGGGGTCGAGGGCAAACCCCACGTCACAGAAGTTGGTGCCGGCCAAGATCTTCGGCTCGGGATGTCGATAGAGACCGTCCACGTCGTGGACGACGCGAACGAAGGGTTCATTCTGATAGGCTTCCCGGTACGCTCGCCACAGATCCTTTTCCGTTGGCGCGAAGCGATAGAACGCGTGACACGTCGCCAGGACTCCCCTGACGGCTTCTACCCCGTGGCACGAAAGGGCGACGCGCGCCCCGGCTTCCTGCTCGATCTCGGCGGTGTGGCGGTGAAGCGAGGGGGAGTACAATCGCATGACCCCCGATCGCTCGGCATGCACCGAAGCCGGTCCCCCTTCTCCGCCGCTGGCCGACGAGCCGCTCTTGGCGTCGATCACGATCGGCGAGTCACGCAAGAACCCGGCCTGCACGAGCGGGCGAAGGGCAAGGATCGCGGCCGTGGCGATGCATCCTGGAACAGAGATCAGCGGGGCGCCTCGAAGGGCGACTCGATGCAGCTCGGGAAGCCCGTAGGTCGATCGGGAGAGGATCTCTGGATGAGGATGGGTGACCCCGTAATAGGTCGGATAGAGCGCCGGATCATGCAATCGAAAATCGGCACTCAGGTCGATGTAGAGACCTCCCGTCGCCAGCCACTCGGCCATCTTTTCCATCGAGCGACCGTGGGGCGTCGCGATGAACGTGACGTCGGTCGGCTGCAACCCATCGTGGGGCGTGAAGACCAGGTCGGTCGCCTTGCGGAGATTCGGATGGGCACGCGCGACCGGCTTGCCGGCGAGCGCGTCGGAGGTCACCTGGACCACCTCCGCGTGCGGATGTCGTAAGAGGAGGCGAAGGAGCTCACCGCCGACATAACCGGAGCCGCCCACCACCGCGACTTTCATCGATGGCCCTGGTCTACGGCGTACGACACGATCCGGTCTGCGATGTCGATCTGGGTCGCCGCCGCGAGCGCCTTGAATTCCGGGGTGGGGTTGACTTCGTGAACGACCAAGCCCCGGGGGGATTCCATGAGATCCACGGCGAGCACCCCACCCCCGACCGCTTGGGCGGCTTTCAGCGACAACTCGCGAAGTTCGGGCGTCGGTACGAGTGCTTCGGTCGACCCTCCTCGGGCCGCGTTGGTGCGCCAATCGTCGGAGTAGCGGTACATCGCCGCGACGACCTCGTCGCCGACGACGAGGACGCGTAGGTCACGGCCTGGCTTCGGCACATACTCTTGAACGTAGAACACCGAATGTTGCGGCGAGGCGAGCGCGCTTTTGTGTTCGAGGATCTGTTCCGCCTCCCGGCGGCTCTCTACCTTCGCCATGAGGCGTCCCCACGAACCGACCGGGGGTTTGAGCACCGCCGGATATCCTATCTTGTCTAGCGCTCGAAGCGCGGCATCCGGAGTGAGGGCCACCATCGTTCGAGGCGTGGGGATTCCGACGGCGCGAAAGCGGATCGATGCCAGCACCTTATCGCCGCTCACTTCGAGGACGGTAGACGGATTGACGGTCGAGATACCGTAATGCTCGAAAAAACGAGCCGCGTACAACGCGCGCGAGTGGCTGACCGATCGATTCAGCACGACATTCGGTAGGTTCCCGGGTGCTTCGAGACCGAACGTCTGAGCCTCGTCGTGAAGCCGCTCGACGCGGAGGCCGCGTCGCTCCGCTGCCTCGAGGATACTTCGCTCCTCAGGGCGCACGATCGTGTAGAACAACCCGAGGCGGAACCCGTCACTCACCCCAGTCCTCAGCGACCTTCGGGGCCGGCACCACCGAGAACGGTTGGCACGCCGTCACTTCGAGTTCGCTTCCGCAATCGGGGCAGGAGAAAATCTCCCCTTCGATCATATCCTTCGGCGCTACGGGGGCCTCACATTCGGGGCAGTTCGTCATTCTACTTCTCTCTCAGGATCTCTTCGACCCGTTCGTCCTTCGCATGAAGCTCGGACAGTGATTGGAGCGCGTGGTCCAAACTCTCGCGCGCCCGTTCGAGTTGGTTCTGAACGGCCCGGGGACTCGGACCTCCTGGTGAACTCCGCATCCGCAGCGCCTCCACCGGGTCGGCGCCTTCGGGACTGACTGGCGAACCTCCCGCGGACCCTCCCTCGTGGGCGTACTGCTTCGCCACCTCCTCGTGGGCCTGGCGGAACGGAACGCCTTCGCGGGTTCGTTGTTCGACGATATCCGTCGCGAAGAGCCGCGGGTCCCGGGCGGCCTGATTGATGCGTTGCAGATCGAATTGGAGGGCCGGTACGAGCTGGGCGAAGGCTTCGAGCGTTTCTCGGACCTGAACGGTGGCGTCGAACACCGGTGCCTTGTCTTCCTGGAGGTCGCGATTATAGGCTAGCGGCAGGCCTTTGAGAACGGCGAGCAAGCCCACAAGATCCCCGAGGACACGGGCGGCCTTCGCGCGTCCCAGCTCCGCTACATCCGGGTTCCGTTTCTGGGGCATCAGGCTACTGCCGGAGCCCATTTCGGGCGTCGGCAACAGGAACCCGAACTCTTGAGTGGCCCAGAGCGTGATCTCCTCCCCGAGCGAGCTGAGGTGGATGGCGAGGAGGGTGAGAGCGAAGAGATACTCGGCGAAGTAATCCCGGTCACTGACCGCGTCCAGGGAATTCTGGAACACTTGGGAGAACCCGAGGCGGTTGGCGACCCACATCGGATCGATCGGCAAGGAAGTGCCCGCGAGGGCCCCCGCTCCGAGGGGGGAAACGTCCGCTCGCCGTGCGCAGTCGATCAATCGGCCGAAATCACGGGCGAGCCGCCACTGATGAGCGAGCAGTTGGTGGGCGATCGAGACGAGTTGGGCGCGCTGTAGATGCGTGTACCCCGGCATCGGGGCCCCGGCCTGTTGGCTGGCGCGCTCGAGGAGCGCCGCTCTCAGGTCCGTGACCGCGACCCCGATCGTCCGGACCGCGCGGCGTAACCAGAGCCGCTCGTCCAGCGCGATCTGGTCATTCCGACTTCTGGCGGAATGTAGTTTCCCCCCGATCGCTCCGACGCGCTCGGTGAGGGCGACCTCGACGTTTGTATGCACATCTTCGAGCTCTTCGCGCCAAGCGAACCGGCCACTTTCCATATCGGCGTGGATTCCCCGCAGTCCGGAGATGAGACGTGCAGCCTCTGAGGGCGGGATGATCCCGACCCGTCCGAGCATCTCCGCATGCACGATACTCCCGGCCACGTCGAACCGGGCGAGGGCCCGATCCACCCCGAGCGAAGCCAGGTACGGCGCGGCAGCGGTACGAACAAAGGTCGGAGAACCAGAAACGTCGTTCATGGTGCCGTCGCCCCGGCGGTCAGCTCGGGATCTTCGCGGCCGCGGCCAGTTTGGGCTTCGCGCTTAGCCCGACGGCGGCCCAAGTTCGCGCCGGTAATCCCCAGACGTAGATGAACCCCTCCGCCATATCCTGTCGGAACTGGTCGCCGGAAGAATACGTGGCCAAGGCGTGCTGATAGAGGGAATACGGCGAAATCCGGCCCGTCACATGACTGGAGCCTTTGAACAGCTTGAGGGTGACCTGCCCCGTGACCCGCTCCTGACTCGTCGCGAAGAACGCATCGAGCGAATCTCGTAGCGGCGTAAACCAGAGACCGTCGTAAATCAACTGCGCGTAACGCCCTTCGAGCGATCGCTTGACCTCGAGCAAGTCCCGCGGCAGGACCATGCCCTCCAGCGCCTGATGAGCTTCAATCAGAACGACCGCGGCGGGGCATTCGTAAACCTCGCGGGATTTAATGCCGACGACCCGTGACTCAACGTGGTCGATCCGACCCACGCCATGACCTCCGGCGATCCGGTTCAACGTGGTAATGAGGCCAACGAGTTCCATCGGGCGACCGTTCAAGCCAGTAGGGCGTCCGGCCTCGAAGTCCAGCGTCACATATTCGGGCGCATCAGGTGCTGCGAGCGGGCTCGTCGTCCAACCGTATGCCTCCTCCGGAGGCTCCAGCGCCGGATTTTCCAGGACACCGCACTCGACTGATCGTCCCCAAAGGTTCTCGTCAGTGCTGTAGGGAGAGCCACTTTTCACCGGCACGGGGATCCCGCGCTCTGCTGCGTAGACGATCTCCTCTTCCCGCGACATCCCCCACTCCCGCGCGGGTGCGATCACCCGCATTTCAGGGGCCAGTGCCGTGGTACAGAGATCGAATCGCACTTGGTCGTTCCCTTTGCCAGTGCACCCATGGGCCACATTCGTGGCCCCTTCCTGTCGAGCGATCGCTACGATGTGTTGGCCGATCAGCGGACGGGCGAGGGATGTGCTGAGAGGGTAGTGTCCCTCGTAAAGCGCGTTCGCGCGAATCGCGCGGGCCAGATATTCCTCGGCGAACTCCTCGCGGGCATCGATTACGTAGGCCCTGCTCGCCCCGGCGCGTTCCGCCTTGCGTCGCGTGGCCTCCAGGTCGACCGGCTGGCCGACGTCCACGGTCACCGCGATGACCTCGTGGCCTTGGTCCTTGAGCCAAGGAATCGCAACCGAGGTATCGAGCCCCCCCGAATAGGCGAGGACAACTTTCGAGTGGCCCATTTCACGAGGTCCTAGTTCAAGAGAAAGAATCGAGGCGCGGTATATTTAGGATTTGACCAGAGTTAGGCAATTTCGGGCGAAAATGTCTAATTTATGACAGACGGTCGGGTGACATGAGCCAGATCACCCAGGGTGTGCGTCAGTACATCGAGTCCCATCCCACGGTCTCCGACGCGATGCGCCTCGGAATCGCGAACTACTCGGCGATCGCCCGACGTATCGCCAAGGACCAACACTCCCCCCAACTCCAAGCCGTTCTCGCCGCGGTTCGGCGGTATCCCATCGCTGCGTCCCAGACGTATCGAGACGAGATCATCCGCCGTGTGCTCCGACAGAGCCGCATCGAAACGCGAACCAAGATCGCTACGGTTACCGTGACCCAAGGGATCGACGTCCTCCAACGGCTGGGCGATGTGGTGGAGGAGCTGCTCGACGAGAACAGCATCTGTCGCCTGATTCAGGTCTCGCGCGGAAGCGTGATCATCATTGAGGAGGATTCGATCACTCGAGTCACCAAGCGACTGCGCGAATCGCAGGTGATCAGCGTTCGGAAGGGACTTGTCGAACTGGCAGTCACTAGCCCCGAGAATATCGAGCAAACCCCCGGTCTACTCGCACTGTTGGCGAGCATGCTATCCGCTCGGGGGATCAATATCGCGCAGGGCATGTCGTGCTATACGGACACGATCTTCATCTTGGGCCGCGCCGACATGTCCGCCGCCGTCGAGGCCCTCACCCTCGCGCTGGAATGAATCGCCCGCCGCCGTGGATCAAGGAGCTGAATACTGCGATTACTAATTCGATATCGAATGAATAACGGTATAATCTCGGTGGAGCTTCGGGAGGCGTGCGAGCCCCTCGTTCTTTGCCTGCGGCTGGATGGCGACATGGCTTCCTCGGCGTGTATGCCCTCAGCTCGGTCGAGGAGTCGCCCCTGTATGCACATCAGCTCTCGACCCGAATCGCCGAGCGGACCCAGGGGGCATGGCGTCCCAGCCCGGGCGCGATCTATCCGGCCTTTCGTTCGTTGGTCGCGCGAGGACTCGTCGAACCGCGCACGGTGGAGGGGCGTCGGCAGTACTTCATCACCCCCGCGGGCCGTCGCGAGATCGCGCTGCTCCGCTCGCGTCGCCGTCAGTGGATCGAACGCCTGGGCGGGTCCTGGCGGCTCATGCTCGACCTGGTCGACCCCGCCGAGCGCGTCGAGGCGACCCTAAGCCGCTTGCGCGCCACGCTCCATACGATTGAGATACTGACTGGCGAGGATCGCGATCTCCTCAGCGCCCAAGATCGCTCGTACGTGAGCCGGCAAGCCATTGGGGAGCTTCGTCGCACGATCGAGCGCCTCGAACATTCGAGCCGGGGGCCGGCGTCCTCACCCGCGTCGCGCCGAACTCGCCCCCTGCGCAAGGAGGCGTAGCAATGGATGCGATCGCGACCGATAATCTGACGATGAAATACGGCTCGCTGGTGGCGCTCGACCACGTCTCGATCAAGATCCCAAACCGCTCGATCTTTGGACTTCTGGGACCGAACGGCGCGGGAAAGACCACGATGATCAAGTTGCTGACGGGGCTCGTCCGACCCACCGAAGGGGATGCGGTCGTGGCTGGGTACAGCGTCCGGAAGGATCCGTACAAGGTCAAGGAGCGGATCGGCTGGGTCGCCGCCGAGGTCATCCTAGACGACGACCTCACGGCTTGGGAGAATCTTTGGCTGCAGGCCAAGCTCCAGAACCAGAAGGACTGGCAGAGCCGCGCCCGGGACCTGCTGGCGTACTTCAGTCTCACCGACCGAATGAAGGACCGCGTGGGGCGATTTTCGACGGGGATGCGAAAGAAGCTCGAGATCGCCCTCGCATTGCTCCACCAGCCGTCCGTGATCTTCATGGACGAACCGACGATCGGGCTCGATCCGGCCACCCGGGGGATGCTGTGGGAGCTGACTCGGGGCATTAATCGAGAGTTTGGCGTCACGATCTTCCTGACCACCCACTACATCGAGGAGGCGGACGCTCTGTGCGAGACACTGGGCATCCTGGAGCGCGGCAAGATCGTGGCCCTCGGGTCGCCTTCCGAGTTGAAGAGCCGGGTCGGGGGCGACCTGATCGAGCTCGAAACCGTCCCTCCGATGGACGTCAACATTCTACGCGGTCTTGCCGGCGTGCAAGACGTCCGAGACCACGGGAAGTCAGTCATCCTCAAGGTGGGTTCCGCCGAGCAAACGCTGCCGGCATTGCTCCGGGTTCTGCCCGCGGACGGGGTGAAACGGGTCAACGTGGAGAAACCGAACCTCGAGACTGTCTACCTCGACCTCACTGGACGGCGCCTCACGGAGGACGACACTCACGTGGACGTTCGAAAATTCTACACGGCGATCCGGAGGGCGCGCCAGTGACGAGCAGCCAGATCCAAGGGCTGTACACCCGGGAACTGACCCGGTTGTATCGCAATCCTGCGGTGTTGATCATGACCTTCGTGCAGCCGTTCATGTGGCTGGCATTCTTTGGGAGCAGTTTTTCCGGCTTGTCCACGCAGGAGCTTGACCAATTCTTCCACACGAATGCAACGAACTACATCCAGTTCCTTTTGCCGGGCGTGCTCGCGACGTCGCAATTAACGATCGGCATGTTCGCATCGATGAGTACGATCCAAGACAAGCGATTTGGCTACATGAAGCGCATTCTGCTTACTCCTACGGCGAAAGGGACCGTTTTCTTCTCGAAGGTGTTGGGGGCGACCACGCGGGGTCTGATTCAGATCCCGATCATGGTCGGGGCCGCGCTCGCGTTCGGCGTTCGATTCCCGACGAATCCCCTCCTCTGGATAGGATGGATCGCAACGCTGTTCCTGCTCGGACTTGGATTCACCTCCCTCTTCATGGCCGTCACGGCTTCGAGCACCGATTGGCAGACCCCGGGGGTCGTCTCGAACTTCATCACCATGCCATTGATGTTCTCGAGCGCGGCCCTCTTCCCGCAAGCCAACTTTCCTCAGTGGATGCTCTTGATCTCCCACGTGAACCCGATCACCTACGCCGCACTGTTCGGACGGGCGTTCGTGCTGGGCAATCCGGTCAACTGGATCTATCTGGGTTACGTCGGCATCTTCGCGGCATCGATGATCGTCATCGGGACGCTCGTCTCGGAACGGTGGCTCAAAGTCGAGTAGGGAGGGGGGGTTCCGATCGGCGAGCAGTGGAATTCTTCCGCCATCGAGGGTGGTCCGTCCTTCTCTCAGACTTTCAGCTCGGGGCCCTCACCCCACCGTGCTTGCTGTTCGGGCGTCGGCTGCGAACCTGATCGACGCGTGGTCGACTAGGCCAAATAATGGACCGCCGTGCGCCGACCGTTGACGCGACGACCCTCCACGCGCCGCTCGCCCGTACGACGGCCCACTCGAGTGCTATCCCCCGAGCCCACGCCTTCGTCCTTGGCCTTTCGATCCGTTTCGGAGCGGACCGAAGAGCTCGGGGAGGAGCTTGAAGAAGCCTGTCAGCACGTCGCCCAAATGCCGGAGCATCGAGGTGTGTCGCTGGGAGTGCTGGAGCCTCTGTCGCTCAGCGAGCTCACTCCGGGTTCGCTGGGGTGGCGCTGCGATATTCGTCTCTCCAAGGCGGGCGAAACTTCGAGGCTGTATCTCGTTCTGAGTCCCCAAGGCACGAAAGCTAGGGCCGAGAGCCCTCTTGCGGGGGTCAACTTGAAGGAGCTTTCCTATCGGCACGCGGTGGGAGGCGATGCGGGCGTTGAGCTGCTGCTTCGATCGACCGCGTCGCGCGAGCTCCCTCGGCTGAGACAGATCGCGGAGGCGATCCGGCTCGAGCTGGAAGCCGAATAGCCGCCCCCATTGCATACGCCCATCGGATACATTGGGCGAGGCGTTGAAGTAGCGGCAAGCCCCCACCGGTCGGAGGATCGAGGGTGGCGGGGCTCTTCGAATTCGCGCTGATCGCCGTCGCGTTCGGGTTTGCGTTTAGCATCGGCGCCCACTACACCGGTGCTTGCATGGGTATGCCGTATGCGGCGCGGGCGATCCGACTCGTTCCCGCGCTGCTCTTGATGGCACCCCTCGCACTCGTCGGTGCGGTGCTTGCCAGCGAGCGCGTCGAGACCACCGTGGGGCACGGGATCCTGGGCGGCGGCACTATCCTGATCCCGATGGCCCTCGCCATCGTCAGCTCCGCATTCGCGCTAACGCTCCTCTACAATTTCGTGCGACTCCCCACTTCCACGATCCAGATCTTCGTGTTCTCGGTCATCGGCGCCGGCGTCGCCCTGGGGTTTCCGATCCTGTGGGGAACGATCGGCGTCCTGCTTCTCCTCTGGGCCAGCGCTCCGTTCGCCGCGTTCGCGCTCGGATACCTCACGTTGCGAATCTGGGATTCTCGGCGGGCTCCCGGGCAGACACCGGCCGCCCTCGGGCGATGGGCCGGATTCGGACTCGTCACCGTTGGGGCGGTCGCCTCCTTCGCCATGGGGGCGAACGACGTCTCGAACGCGTCGGGGTCGCTCGTGATGACCGGCCTCTTCTCGTTGTTCGCGGCCGGTGCGATCGGAGGGCTGGGACTGGCCTTGGGCGTCCTCACGTGGGGTCGGCCGCTCCTCGACCGCGTCGCCTTCGATATCGTACAATTGGACACGCGGATGGCGACTGCGGCCCAGTTTGCCCAGGCTGCCGTGATCCTCGCCTCGGTGGGCTTCGGCTACTTTACATCGATGAATCAGGCGCTTGTCGGCGCGCTCATCGGCGTGGGCGTCGCCCGCGGCCAGTCGAAGACTCGATGGAAGACTATTCGGGAGATCATGGTCGGATGGGCGCTGGGGCCGCTGTCGGGGTTCACGCTGGCCTTCGTGGTGGCGTCAGGGTTCCGAACGGTCGGTTGGATCTAGGACGGGATGCGGGCCGGAGTGGATTCGCGCGGTCCCACCGCTCCGGCCTCGGGGGCAGGGAACGGAACCTCGAGGAGTCCGAGCGATACGGAATCGGATGCGATCGCACGGTCGAGGCCTATCTCGGCAATATCGGTCGTATAGGCCGCCGTCCGCTCGAGCGATTGTAGGAGGAGTCCGAGGGAGCTGATCGATCGCGGCGACAGTTGTGACGAGGAGCTGCGCGCGAGAAAACGCTCGGTGAGGGTCGAATGGGTCGATCGGAGTGCTTCCCCGGTATCAATGACCTCGTTCGCGCGCGCGGCGCTCGGGTGTTCCGCCACTTCAAATGCCGCGACCAGGCTGTCGAGCACTTGGCCGTGGTAGGCGCTGAGGGCTCGGAGAATGGCCGCCGGGATCTCTTCCTGCCGCAGGGCCTGGCCCCACAGCGCGATCGTGACCGCATGATCGGCGATCCGCTCGAGGGAGCGTGCTAGGAGCAGCGAGTCCACCGTCTCTTCGGACGGTCGGTCCGGCGCTTCCGCCGCCGGGCCCTCGAGAAGCCGCAACGCGAGCACGCGCTCGATCGTCCAAGCGTGTCGGTCCACCTCATCGTCGCGGAGTTCGAATGGATCGGCCGTGATCGACGCGCCGGGTTCCCAGGCCGCACCCGCATCACGCTGCATTCGGACGACCAACTGGAACATCCGGTGCAACAGCTGAGGGATCGAAATCTGCGCGCCGCGCGAAACGTCGCGTAGCACGAGCTCCTCGCCTTCATCCGATACGACCTCGGGTTGGGCGGTCCGACGCGCGAAGGTGCGCGCGACCTGGCGGGTCTCCGCGGATATCCCACCGGATTCGCGGAGGACGAATTCGTTGGCGCCTCGCACGTACGCGCCGATCAAGCGGCGGAACAGATGTTCGGAGGAGGCGCGCGGCTCGACCGGCAGAATGACCCGGAGACTCGCAGAATCTCGGCGGCCGTCTCGGACGAGGATCGACCCGTCTCCGAGCCGTCGCAGGCGCACGGCGCTACCGGGAGCCAGGCCGCGATCGCCCATCCACGCGCGAGGTAAAGAGACGCCCACGGTGACCGCACCCATCCGCTGGAGGAATCGGGTCGTCTCTTGGCCCGGTTCCGGCGGCGTTCGGCTTCGGCGTCGGGGCGGGTTGATCGTCACCAGAGGCTCGTGCGTGGGGGTCGTCATCGCCGAGGAGATAGAATCTTCAGAATATATAGAATTCTTAATTAGAATATATTTTGATACATAGGAATAGATAGAGACCGCCTTACTCGGTGGGCGGCGAAAGCGCGGCCGCTACGTCGTGGCCGGCAGTTCGCGGGCAAAGGCGCCGAGCATCGCCGCCGCGCTCGGGAGATTGCGCTGGGAGAGCTGCTCGACGTTCACCCCGAGGGGGATCGTGATTTCTTGCGCGCGCACTCCCTCCCGGACCTTCGACCAGATGCGCAGGGCATGGGCGATCGATCGGGCCCCGGCTTCGGACTCCTCGCCCGCGAGGATCGACCGCTCGGCCTCCTCGGGAAAATCTCCTCCCAGCCACCGGATGAATTCCGCATCCGTCTCATCTCCTATCGGCGCGAGGCTCAGGAGCACGGTCGCGGGTTTGAGGCCGGATTGGCGGCAGAGGAGGTCATACTCATGAAGCAGCTTGAGGACGCTTTCTGAATCGAACACGATCTGCGTGGTGAAGTACGTCGCCCCCGCCCGGACCTTGGCGAGCATGCGATGGGCCTCCCCCGCGCGTTGCGGGATCGCGATATTGCCGAGCGACCCGCCGGCGCCCTGTAGAACCAGACGGCAGCGGGCGTCGGCCTCGATGACGGAGGGACCCGGATACGGAATGTATCGACTGCTGCCCCCCACCAGGATCACATGCTTCAGGCCCCGGCGGACCGTCTGCTCGGCCCAGGCCCCCACACTCTCGAGATCGGGCAAGTGCGCGACCACCTTGTTGACGATCGCTTCGCGTCCGGTTCGCTCCTGGATCTTCTGACCGAAGGCCCGAATGTCCCCGGTGCGATAGTACGGCTGCCCGTCGTGGTTCTCGTCGACGAGCTCAGGAATGTCCACGGCATCCACGCGAGGGACACTCTGGATCAGTTGGACGAGCGACTCGAAGTGCTGTTCGGCGCGGGCCGGGTTCACCCGAGAGCCCTGCGGGACCGGCTCGAAGAGGAGCGGCGTGGCGCGGACCGCTTCCGACCAGGGCCTTCCCATTGGTGCGCTTTCCCCCTCCGACCGAACGTGGGGGCCGAGTCCTCCCGCGATATGAGGTTTGACCGAACGTTGTCCTTGCAAGCTACGCAATACGCTGACT
Source organism: Thermoplasmata archaeon (assembly GCA_049300255.1). GTDB lineage: Archaea > Thermoplasmatota > Thermoplasmata > Lutacidiplasmatales > UBA184 > Lutacidiplasma. The sequence continues at coordinate 64,112 of JBAQJJ010000011.1, read as the reverse complement.
CGGCATGAAAACTCGCCCGTGCTACGCGGGTGAGCGATCGGCGGATGACCCTTCCAGGGCCGGGAGCCGGAACAATTCCCGGGCGTTCCCACCGAGTATTCGCTCCTTCTCGTCCTCGGCGATCGGCAACCCCGCAACCAGGCGGACCGAGAGCTCGAGCGACACCAGTGGCCAGTCCGAGCCGAAGAGGACTCGGTGTCCATCTCCGACCGTCAGGAGCAATCGCTCGAGCTCTCGCTGGGTCTGATCGAACATTGCGCCGAAATAGCGCAGGCTTGGGTGGCCGAGCAGCCCCGAGGTATCGGTGTAGACGTTGGAGTTCTTGTACACGATCTCGGCGGTCTCCGAGATCCAGGGGTTCCCGAGGTGACAGAGAACGAAACGGACGTCACGGTAGCGCACCGCGACCTCGTCCACTTCGATCGGCCGCGCGTACTTGACCAGCCCGTCGGGAGCGAGGGTGTCCCCCTGATGGAGGAGAACCGGTAGATTTCTCCGATGGGCGAACTCATAGAACGGATCGAGACGCCGGTCGTGGGGATAGAAGGGAAAGTATCCGGGAAACAGCTTGAGCGCCACGAGCTCGGGGACCTTTTCCCACAACGCGATCGCTTGGGCGACCGACTCCTCCCCCAGCGTCGGGGACGTGCTGCCGACCGGCTGGAGACGACCGTGGCTTTGGACGAGTTGCTCCCGGTCCTCCTGGATCGCCGCCTCTTGGCTCGGAACGAACGCGTACGGGATGGAGAGGGCGTAGCCCACGCCGTGGTCGTCCATTTCATGGAGGAGACTCTCGACTGAGTTGACGAGATCCGCGCGGTAGAGGGCATTCGGTTGCTTGGGCCAATAGTCGGTCCGGTGAACGTGTACGTCGATTCGCGGCCCGAGTGCTCGCGTCGTGGCCGGCAGCACGGTCTACGCACGGATAATCCATCGCGTGGGGCCGGCGGGATAGTTGATATGTTCCGTTCGCCGTGGAGCGTGGGCTGGTGGTGGTAGACGTGACCGACCCCGCCCGATGGTTGAGCTATCCGGATGCTCCGCGTATCGTGCACCCTCCCCCGGGCCCGCGATCAAAAGCGCTCCTTGCCCGGCAAACCGAGTGGGAGTCGGAGGCCCTCTCCTATCCGCGAAATTTTCCGATCGCGATCCAAGCGGCCCAAGGGGCCACCGTCGAGGATGTCGACGGAAATCGCTTCATCGATTGGATGAGTGGGATCTCGGTGCTGAACCTGGGTCACCGACACCCGCGACTGACCAAGGCGCTGGAGGTCCAGGCGACGCGGATCTGGCATGCGCTCGAACTCCCGACCGAGGCACGTGTGGCCTTCCTCGAAGAGCTTCGGGGCGCTTTACCCGGCCGTCTGCGCAACCACGCGCGCATCCTGTTCACGGTGACGGGCGGGGACGCGATCGAGACGGCGGTCAATCTCGCGGACTACGTGCAGCATCGGACCGGGACCGTCGCCTTTTCGGGAGCATATCACGGCGTGCATGGAGGCGCGGCCAATCTGACGAGCGGGAAGCGATTCCACGAAACGACCTCCTTCCACGGAGGGTCCATCGTCCGCGTGCCGTACCCCGACCCCTATCGACCGCTCCTAGATTCGGACGGCACGACCGAGGGAACCCTGCAGTACCTGGAACACCTCGTCTCGGACCCGTACTCCGGCGTCGATAGCATCTCCTCGGTCCTGGTCGAGCCGATTCTCGGCGAGGGAGGGTATGTGGTCCCGCCGTCCGATTTCCTCCCGGCCCTGCGGGAGTTTTGCGACCGACACAACCTGCTCCTGATCTTCGACGAAGTGCAAACCGGGCTGGGCCGCACAGGAAAGATGTGGGCAGCCGAGCATTCGGGCGTGACGCCGGATATCCTCTGCGTAGCGAAGTCGATCGGCGGTGGAATTCCCCTTTCGCTCGTCGCGTATCGAGACGACCTTCCCGTCCAACTTCCGGCTGGGTTCCATCTGGGGACGTTCCGGGCCAATCCCCTGGCCCTTGCGGTGGGAACCGAGGTACTGCGGACCCTTCGCGAAGAGGATTGGATCTCGCGGGCCGCTCGGCGCGGCGCCCACCTGCTGGACCAATTTCGAGAGATCCAACGACGACATCCCTCGATCGGGGACGTGCGAGGAAAGGGATTCATGATCGGCCTCGAATTCGTCCACGACCACCGCAAGCGCCAGCCGTGGGGCGATCGCGCCAAGGCGATGCGACACGAACTGTTCGTGCGCGGCGTGTTGATGCATACCTGCGGCCCGTTCGACCAGACGCTCCGGTTCATGGCGCCCCTCGTCATCGAGGACGAGTTACTCGAGCGAGGGCTTGCGGCCTTCGATGAAGCGGCGGCTTCGTTGGAGGGGGTTCCCTCGGTCGGCGCGCGGCAGCGCCCGTCGCCCGCGGCGATTCCGGGGCCGGAGCCGTACGCGTCCCGGCTACCGACCCCCGTTCATCCGGTCCCGGCGCCCATTCCTCCGGGTCGGACGCTTCCCTAGTGCGGACGGGCGCTCCGAACGCTGCTACGGCGCGTAGTTGACGGTGATCAACTTGACCTCGGTCATCTCTTCCATGGCGTAGTGGACCCCTTCCCGCCCGAGTCCACTTTCCTTAATGCCCCCGAACGGGAGGGCGTCCCAGCGCAGGTTCGTAGGGTCGTTCAAGTGAACGGAACCCGCTCGGATGCGTTTGGCGAGCCCGAAGGCGCGCTTGAGGTCGTTCGTGTACACGGTCGCCTGGAGCCCATAGGGGGTTCCATTGGCGATCCGGATCGCCTCGTCGTCATCTCGGAAGCGCAAGATGGGGGCGATCGGACCGAACGGCTCCTCGCGCGCCACTTTGGCCTCGGGGGGCACTCGATCGAGCACCGTCGGCGCGAAGTAATTCCCTTCCCCCGGCCGCCCGATGCGCTCCCCGCCGGCGAGGACGGAGGCGCTATGGTCCCGTGCATCTTGAACGAACCCATCGAGACGGTCCAGAGCGGCCTCGTCGATCAATGGCCCGACCTGGGTGGTTTCTTCGAGCGCCGGACCCACCTTGAGTCGACGGACTCCTTCGACGAAAGCCCGGACAAATGGTTCCGCGATCCCGTCCGCGACCAGCAGCCGCTTGGAGGCGGTGCAGACCTGACCGGAGTACCCGAACACCCCGCGGATCGCGGCCGGAACGACGGTAGCGAGGGGCGCGTCCTCGAGGACCAGGAAAGGGTCCATCCCCCCCATCTCCAGGATGGTTCGCTTCGCGTGTCGGCCCGCTTTCTCGGCGATCCCCTTTCCGACCTCCGTGGATCCGGTAAATGTCACCAATCGGGTCTTCGGGTGCTCGACCAGCGCATCGCCGACCGACCGCCCGGGCCCGATGACGACGTTCAGGACGCCCGCGGGTAGCCCGACCGCTTCAGCATGCTGCGCCAGTCGCAAGGCGGTGAACGGGGCTGCGCTGGTGGGTTTGACGACGACCGGGTTGCCGGCCGCCAGCGCCGGCGCCACTTTGTGGGTCAAAAGGTTCAACGGGAAATTAAACGGGCAGATGGCGACAACGACGCCGATCGGGTCGCGGGTCGTAAAGAGAAACCGTCGCTCGTTGCCGGCCGGATAGGGATAGGCGTCCGCCGGGAAGCTCTCCCCGGTCAGGTGACGGATCTCGTCGGCGGCGAGCCGGAACACGCCGACCGCCCGCTCGACCTCGGTCCGGCTTTCGACGATCGGTTTGCCAACTTCCGAGGCGATCAGACGCGCCATGGTCTCGGAGTCAGCGGCGAGTCGGTTCGCGATCGCCTGCAAGAGCCGCGCTCGCTCGTGCCCACTGGTCGAACCCCAACGATCCTCGACGGCGGCGGCGGCCTCGACCGCCGCGGCCGCATCGCTCGCGTCCGCCTGTGCCACTTGACCTAGGATATGCCCGGTCGAGGGGTTCCTCAGCGGCTCATACCGTCCGGTCGAAGGCGGTCGCCAAGTCCCACCGATAAATAGCGAAGCCCGGCCATCGGCCGGTAGTCCTTCGAGCATCGGCGGAGGGCCTCGCTAGGATGGGTCGCCGTAGACCGTGTAATGCCAACCCTTGCGAGCGAGCCCCGTCAGGTCGACGTAGATGTTCTTGACGACGGTGTAATCCAGCAACGAGTCGGTGCCGAGGTCCTTGCCGAAGCCGGATTGTTTGAATCCTCCGTGCGGCGTCTCGGACCCGATCGGCAGGTGGTCGTTGACCCACACGTCGCCAAAGCGCAGCGTATTGGCCGCTCTGAGCGCCGTTTGAACGTCCTTGGTCCAGACGCTCCCGGCGAGGCCATACTCCACGCCGTTCGCGATCTCCATGGCCTCATCGAATTTCTCGAACTCGATCACATCGAGCACCGGCCCGAAGATCTCCTTCTGTGCGATCGCCATATCCGGCGCGACCTCGTCGAACACGGTCGGCGCGACGAACGCCCCTTGCTTGCGTTTCGGTCCACCGTCCGTGCCCCCTGTTTTGAGCTTTGCCCCTTCGTTCTTTCCCGTGGTCACGAAGTCGAGCACTTTCTTCTGATGCGTCTTGTGGACGAGCGGCCCCAGGTCGGTCTTCCGGCTCATGGGATCTCCGATCCGGATCGTTTGGACGCGTTCCACCAAGTGCTTGACGAATTTATCCCGAATCGACCGGTGTAAGATCAGTCGCGTGGCGGCCGTGCAATCTTGACCCCCGTTGACGTAGCCTCCCACGATCGCTCCCTCGACCGCTGCCGCCAAGTCGGCCTCGGGAAAGACGACGAACGGCGCCTTGCCACCGAGCTCCAGTTGGACCCGCTTCACCGTTTGGCTGGCCGCCTCCATGATCTTCTTGCCCGTCGCCGTGTCGCCCGTCAACGACACCATATCGACCTTGGGGGACCGCGTGAGCTCGTCACCGACCTCGCCGCCGGGTCCGGTCACGATGTTGAGCGCGCCCGGCGGTAGCCCGGCCTCGAGGAAGGCCTTGCCGAGTTCCAGGGTCGAGAGGGGGGTCCAACTCGCGGGCTTCAGCACCACCGTGTTGCCGGTCACGAGGGCCGGGCCGACCTTCCATACGGCCATCATGAAGGGATAGTTCCACGGCGTGATCGACCCCACGACTCCGACCGGTTCGCGGCGTAAGATGGTGGTGCCATCCCCGAGATACTCCGCGGGGCTCTTCGCGTCCATCGTCCGGCCGGCTCCGGCATAAAAGATCAGATTGTCGATGGAACCGGGCAAATCCACGTCCGCAGCTTGCTTGATCGTCTTTCCCTGATTCCGGCTCTCGAGCTCCGCGATCGCCGCAAGGCGATCTTGCAGCAGTTGCGCGGTCTTCAGGTACACATCGCCGCGCGCCTTTGGCGTCATCCGTGGCCACGGACCCCGGTCGAACGCTTCGCGTGCCGCATCGATCGCGTTGCGTGCGTCCTCACGGCCGCCGAGGGGCACGGTCCCGATCTTACGACCGTCGAACGGGCTGGTCACCGATGTCGTCGCCTCGGAGTTTGCCTCCACCCATTCGCCTCGGATCAGCATCCGCGCTGCCACGTTCGCACCCGGAAGAGCCGAGCCCGGGTGAGGTAAATATGTTGGCGATGGCCCGCCGTCCGGTAAAGCGACGAGCCGAGCGGGCCCTACGAAGGGGGTGTGCCTCAGGCCGTCGCGGCCGAGGCGCTCCCCGCGGCCGGAATCGGGCCCTTCTCCGGTTCGGGCCCTTGCGAGAAGAGGGTCTCGGGCGGGATGTCCGCGACTTCTTCCGCGCGGTGACACGCCACGAGCGTGGTGGGATCCCCCGGACGAGGCCGCAGGAGGGGCTCCTCCGTCTTGCATCGATCGATGGCGAACGGGCACCGGGCGGTGAATCGACATCCCGGAGGAGGTCGGACCAAGGTAGGGATCTCCCCCGTGATCCGATAGCGGGCGTGACGACGGCGCACATCGGCCACGGGAAGTGCCGCGAGGAGCGCTTTCGTGTACGGATGCGTCGGATGCTCGAGTAGTTGATGAACCGGCCCTACCTCGACGATCTTCCCGAGATACATCACCGCGACCCGATCGGCCACGTAGCGCACCGCCGCGACGTTGTGGGTGATCAGCAAGTAGGCGAACCCGAACTCCCGTTGTAAGGTCACAAGCCGATTCAGTATCTGCGCTTGAACGGCCACATCCAGCGCACTCGTCGGCTCGTCCAGCACGATGAGCTTCGGTCGGACGGAGAGGGCCCGGGCGAGCGAGAGGCGTTGGCGACCGCCGCCCGAAAACTCGTGCGGGTACTGGTCGAGACAGTCCGGCGGCAGTCCCACCGTGGGCAACACTTCCGCTACCCGCGCCCGAAGTTGACGCCTCGACAAGCGGGACCTCTTCGCGGGGCGCGCCGACTTTTCCCCCGAGGATCCGAACCTCTGCTTCATCCGCGCGGACAAAGAGGGACGCGCCAGCTGCTCTTGCGCACGGATCGGTTCGCTCACGATCTGCCAAACCTTGAGCCGCGGATCGAGCGAGCCGACCGGATCTTGGAAGACGATCTGGACGTTCCGACGCCACTCACGCAGCTGCCGACCCGAAAGCTCGCTCACGTCCTGCCCATCGAACAGGATCTGGCCGTCCGTGAGATCGTGGAGCCGCGCGATCAACCAGCCAAGCGTGGTCTTACCGGAGCCGCTCTCCCCGATCAGACCCACCGTCTCACCGGCCTCGACCGTCAGAGAAACGTCGTCCAGCGCATGGATGGCCAATGGCGCCCGGCCGACGGCGGCATCGATGATCGAGCGCGAGAGTGGGAAGTGCTTCACCACGTGTTTGACTTCGACCAGGGGCGGGGTCACAGATTCTCGACCTCCCCAGCATAGTAGCAAGCCGAGGCATGCGTGCTACCCGCGGGTCGCCGGCGGAGCGCCTCCATCGGGGGTCCCGGATCCACTTTGCAATTCTCCCGAGCCAAGATGCACCGGGGCGCGAACGTGCACCCGGTCGGAAGGCGCGAGAGATTGGGAACCGTTCCCGCCAGCGAGGGGAGCGCCCCGTCCGACTTGTACCGATTCGGTACCGACCGCAGCAGCGCTTTGGTATACGGGTGACCGGGGCTTTCAAACACTTCGGCGACGGGGCCGAATTCGACGAGGTGGCCCGCGTACATGACGCCGACATCGTCCGCGATCTCGGCGATCACGCCCAAATCGTGGCTGATGAAGAGGATCGAGGTATGGACTTCATCGATCAGCTCCTTCATCAACGTGAGCACTTGGGCCTGGATCGTCACATCCAACGCGCTGGTGGGTTCGTCGGCGACCAGGAGCTCGGGTTTCTCGGACAACGCCATCGCGATCATGATGCGCTGTCGCATCCCGCCCGACAGTTCGTGCGGATACAGCCGAAGGATCGTCTCCGGGTCGTTGATGCGCACGAGTCGTAGATACTCGAGCACCTCTTCCTTGACGCTCTCCGGGGGGTCGGGGATCGTCCGTCGTTTGGCGCCTTCGCTCGTGGCCGCCGCCGGAAGGAACGGATGGGCGAGAATCTCCCCGGTCGGCGGAAGCTGCCGTCGCGAGTAATCGAACGCCTTGAGCTCGGGACCGAGGTCCGGGATGTTACCGGCTTCCCGTCGCCGGCGGACCTTGACGGCTTCCGCCACTTGGTCGAGGATGCGATACGCCGGGTTCAACGAGTTCGTCGGCTCCTGGAAGATCATGCCGATCCCCGTGCCCCGAACGTACGGCACCTTCCATTTGGGGATCGAAAGCAGATCGACGCCGCGAAACTCGATCTTGCCGGCCAGGGTCTTCGCGGGCGGCTCCGGCAACAGGCGGGGGATGGAGTGACCCAGCGTGCTCTTCCCGCACCCGGTTTCGCCGACGATCCCCACGACTCGGCCGGGCGGGACCTCGAAGGAAATGTTGTCGAGCGCGCGGAACGTTCCGGATCCAACCGTATACTGGACCGACAGGCCCTCGACGCGCAGCGCCAGCTCGTTCCGGGGCCTATCCGATAGGAACGGGGCCGCGGGAAGCTCCGGCGCGGAAGCCGCCGGTGATTGCACGCCGCATTGAACGGTCCGGCCTACTAATAAGTGCCGAAACCGGGCTCGGACGCCCCCAGCGGGTCGGGCGCATCGGAACGTCAGGGAAGGTAGTCGCGCGGGAGGGTGCGCAACTCGGTGAACACTTCGTGCAAGATCGCGATGAACTGCTCGACGTCCTTCTCCGTGTGCGCGGTCGAGAACGTGATCCGTTCGTAGTTATCCGGATGGATGTAGATCCCCCGATCGAGCAAGAGCTGGTGATTCCGCAGGAATAGGTTCCAATCGATCTGCAAGGACTCCCGGTAGTTGGATATCTTTTTCCGACGGGTGAAAAAGAATTGGAGCATTCCGTTCACGGACTGGACCAGCACCGAAATCTTAGCATCCCGTCCCGCCGACTCGATCCCTTTCTCCATTTGCGCCGTCAAGCGCCCGAACCGCTCGTAGAGTTCGTCACCTCCGCGCGCAAGGATCTTGAGATTGGCGAGTGCGACGGCCAGGGAGAGATTGTTCGCGAAGTACGTGCCTCCGAAGGAGATCCGGCCCGGCGAGATCGAGTCCATGTACTCGGCTTTCCCAGAGACGGCGGAGATGGTGACGCCCCCCCCTAGGGCTTTGGCCCAACACGATAGGTCGGGCTGAACCTTGTAGAGTTGCTGCGCGCCGCCTGGTGCCACACGGAAGCCGGTGAACACCTCGTCGAAGATCAGCAACAGCTCGTTCTCGTGAGCGATCTCCCTCAGACGCTTCAGATAATCTGGCGCGGGGGCAATGACACCGGCGTTCGCCATGATCGGCTCCAGGATGACCGCCGCCAGCCGGTCGCGGTAGCGCTTGACCATCCGTTCGAACGCGGGGATCGAGTTGTACGGGGCGACCATGACGTAGTCCGTGACCCCGGGGGGGATCCCGGCCGAGTTCGGGAGCGGACGGGGGTACTCGTCTAGCCCCGCTACGATGGGGGGCGCCTCGGCGCTGATCAACGCATAATCGTGCTGGCCGTGGTAGTGGCCCTCGAACTTCAGAATCGCATCCTTCCCGGTCACCGCACGCGCGATGCGGATCGCATTCATCGTCGCGTCCGAGCCGTTCGAGCAGAAGGCGACGCGCTCGGAGTTGGGTACCATCTTGTGGAACAGCTTCGCGACCTCGATCTCGAGTTCAGTTGGGGCCGCAAAATGGAGTCCCAGCTCGGCGGCGTGCTCGACCGCCTTGACCATCTCCGGGTGGGCGTGACCGTTGATCAGGCATCCGTAGGCGAGATTGAAGTCGAGGTACTCGTTGTCGTCGACGTCCCAGATTCGAGCGCCTTTGCCCCGCGCGATGAATGGCGGAACCGGATCGTACGAAGCCACCCGAATGAGGGAGCTCGACGAGTTGGGAATGTACTTCTTGCCCTCCTCGAAGAGCTTCGCGCTCTTCTTGAGTTTCGGCACGAGGCGCGCGATCGGAATGGGGAGCGGGAGCGCTTCCTCCTCGGCTGACTCCTTGGATTCCTTCGACTCTTTTGCTTCCTTGGATTCGCGCGCCTCCTTGGCGTCCTTCGCCTCGGCTGCTTCCTTCGACTCCTTGGAATCGCGGGGCTCTTTCTCCCTCTCCTTTTCCTTCTCTTTCTCCGCCTCGCGCTTGTCTCGTTCCTCCGACGCGGGAGAGCGAGTGGTCGGGACGATCGCCACCGAAGGGCTCTCGGTTTTCTTGACCGCGCTGCCCTCCCCACTCAAACGGTCGGGAACGGGGGAATCCGGGGAGGAAGAGGTCGGAGTTACCTCCAAACCGAGCCTCGTCGGCCGATCCGGAGGGGCGGCGTCTCGCTCCGCCATGAAAACACAATCCTAAGTGGTTCGGGCAGCCGGAACGGCCTATATATATTTGGCGCGAGGGGAGAATGCGATATTGTTCTCATATATAGTACAGCAACGCGCAATCATTCGTAATTAAATCGCGATATTTTCAGTATTATTGCCTACTAAACCACTCAAATATACCCAAAAGACCGCAAAACAGGCTGTCTACCTGGCGGCTCCTCGCCGCCTTCGCAGCGGAAGGTGACTCAACCGACACGCCCCGCAGCGGGAGTCCGCGAGGCCGCCCGCCGGGAGCCCCTTAGTCGCCGACCTGCTCCGCCGGGGCGAACAGGACCAGCAGGCGGAGCTCCTCTTCGATGGAGTGAAAACGGTGCTCCCGAAGAGCGGGAACGTACAGCACCGATCCCGTGGCCACCGCGCTATCTTCCGCGCCGCATCGGAATCGACCACGGCCCGCGAGGACGAGGTAGACCTCGTCCTCCGAGTGTGGGGATTGGGAGTCGGTCGCCCCTGGAGCTAGACGGTAGACCCCCGCGCTCATCGAAGGGACGCGCAAGAATTCGAAGTACCTTTCTCCACTCTGGTGCTGGTCCTCGATCAGCTCCTGGATGTCCCATCGTTCCGCCGTCATGGAGCGAGGATACCCAGCGCGGGGATTACTCCTTGGCCCGCGCGCCGTTACCTTCGGATTACGGCTTCAAGGACGGCTTACTCAGGAGAGTCCGCAATGCTTCGTCGGCGGCCCGGTAACCGGTCTCGATCGCGCCATGCACCGTGCTGGCCGCTCCACCGAAATGCGTGGCTTCTCCGGCGAAGAAGATACGGCCGCCCTCGGAGGCGGCAAGATCTCGGCGGTCGGTGAGCCCGACTCCGGGGGGAAGATACGAATACGCGCCCTCGGCAAATGGGTCGAGGGGCCACCGGTGGACCACACTTTCCACGACGGGCCCCACGCGACTTCCCGCCGGAAGGATGGATTCTAACTCGTCGATGGTCGCCTCCAAGAGCGGCCCATCCTCCAAGGCAGCCCTTCGACGCGCCTCGCGACCCGCAGTGAAGGCGGTGTAGATTTCCTGGGACTCTCCGAGCCCGACGCGCGGGCGGAGGAACGAGGAAGCACCGTCTCCCCAGATCATCGAGAAGTCGCCCCATCGATCCCGAAGCGGGTGGTCGGCGGTCCAGAAGTGGACGGCGATCGCATCGCCCATCGCGATCCGTTCGATGGCGCGCTGTTTCGCTGCAGAGAGCGGCGGGTCAAAGACGATGGTTCCCGCCCGAAGAACTCCTAACGGCACGGTCACGATCACGGCGGAGGTGCTGAGCTCGAACGGTTCCCCGTCGGTCGGTCGGTCCCACAGGACCTGCACCAGCGACTCCCGAAAGATGATCCGTCGCACTTCGGCTCCGCACTGAATCCAGGGGCGAAGCGGCTCGGCCCGTCGCCGAATCAGTTCCGAGTAGCCTTCGCACAGCTGGAAGTTCGTGTAGCCGAACTTCTCCGAAGCCGCCCGCTCCTCTTCGAGCGGCCCTTTCACCCCGATGGCGTCCGCATCCGCGGCGTATACGTGGGCGAACATCAGGTCGACGAGAGATCGCGCGGCCGGCCCGGAATGGGCCTCGGCGAGCCAAGCAGCGAGCGAACGATCGGTTCCGGTGTACGCGTTCAGGCGGCGTGGAATGAGAATGCCGCCCTCGAGCGTCGCTCGTGTGCCGAACACCGGATGGAAAGGGAGCGCCATCCACGGCATGCGAGCGACCTTTCGATCGATCGCGAAGCGACCCCGCTGCATCAGCGGCAACGGCCGCACCGAGACGCCGGTCTCGCGGATCCAGGCGTGGGTCGCCACGGATCGGCCGTGCACCATCTGGGCTCCCAGCTCGAGCGGACAAGTCGGGCCCCGAGAGTAATCCGTAAGGGCGCGTCCGCCGATCCGGTCTCGACCCTCGAGCACGAGAATGCGCCGGCCCGCCCGCACGAGCCGCTCGGCCGCCGCGATTCCCGCCGCGCCGGCGCCCACGATGACGACGTCGTAGCGAAGGGGGTTCATTCCGGCGCGACGTTCGGGACCGGTGCGGGTGGAGCCTCTTCGGGCAGCCGAGTATCGGTGTCCGCGGCGGACAGGGCCCGCCGTGTGCGCGGATCGAGCACGTCCCGCAGCCCGTCGCCGAGGAGGCTGAAGGCCAGCACGCTGATGAAGATCGCGAGCCCGGGAGCCGCGATCGTCCAAGGATACGTCAGGAGGAAGCCGGCGGTCTGGTAGTACTGCACCATCGACCCCCATTCGGGAACGGAAGAGTTCGGGCCTACGCCCACAAACGAGATCGTGGAGAACGTGACAAGGACGGAGCCGATATCGAGGGTAAAGTACACGACGATCGGCTCGACGATGTTACGGAGCACGTGCCGGGTCAAGATCCGCGTGTCGCTGACCCCGGCGGCTCGGGCCGCGACCACGTAGGGCTGGTACTTGATGGCTAAGACCTCCCCACGGACGAGCCGAACGTAGTACGGCCACCACGTCAGGAGGAGGGATAGATAGCCGGCTCCCAGACCTCGTCCGAAGATCGCCGCGAGCGCCAGTGCCAGCACGAGGCTGGGGAACGCGAGGAAAACGTCCGTCACGCGCAAGATGGTCGCGGACAGGATGCGGCGCCACGGGCCAGGGGAATCCCAGTATCCCGAGACCAGGCCCAATCCGCCCCCGATCAGCAACGAGATTCCAGTGATCGAGATCCCGATACCGAGGTCGAGCGGGGCCGCGTAGAGCGTCCGGGAGAAGATGTCGCGCCCGAGATTATCGGTCCCGAACCAATGCTGCCAGGAAGGCGGCTGGGGGGCGGTCGTCGGGCTGATCTGGTTCGGCCCGTACGGTAAGACCGAATACGACATCCGGAAGATCTGCGGGATCGCTACGGTGTGGCCGAACAGATGGAACAGGACGATCGGTTGGGCGAAGAATCCGGTAAAGTTCGGGACGAGCCAGATGATGAAGGCGCCACCGACGATGAGGACGACGAGAATGAACCCGACGAGCGACAGTACGTTGGCGCGGAGCACTTGGATCAAGCGGACAATGCCCCGATACGCGCGGCGGGACATCGATCGGCGGGAGGACCGTCGTGTGCGTGGGACCGGGGTCGAGGACGCGGGAGCGGGAGCTGCCGCTTCGATCGGGGCGCTGGGGGGCGTTGGCCCAGTGTCGTCGCTCATCTATCGCCAATCCACCCTGGGATCGATGATCCCGTAGAGAATGTCGGCGATCAGATTCGCGACCACGACCGAGATGGAAAAGACGATGACCACGCCGATCGTGCCCGCGAAATTGTAGTCGATGATCGCGTTGTAGGCGTACTGCCCGATTCCTGGCCACGAGAAGATCTCCTCAACGACGACGGTCCCCGATAACAGCCCACTCGCGGTGAAACCGAGCACCGTTGTCGTGGTGATCAGCGAATTTCGAAGCGCGTGTTTGAAGAGGACGACCTCTTGCGAGAGCCCCTTCATCTTCGCGCTCTTCACGTATTCGAGCGGGAGCACCTCCAGCATCGAGGCGCGGGTCATGCGGGTGATGATGCCCAGATTCAGGAATGCCAGCGCCGTCGCGGGGAGGATCAAGTGGACAATCGCGTCTAAGGTGTACGGCAGATTTCCCGCGAGCAGCGCGTCCAGGATCGACATGTGCGTCGGTTGGGGGAACGGAGGAGGATTGGTCGTAAAATCGCCCCCACTCGGCAGCCCTAAAAGCGGTCCGACGGCGATCGCCAGTACGATCGCCGCGAGGTAGGTAGGCGCCGCCCAGCCGCTGAGGTAGAAGATGCGGACGAGGTGGTCCGGCCAACGTCCCGCGTAGTGCGCCGCGATCACGCCGAGCGTGATCCCGAATACGATCATCAGGAACAACGAAGCGAGGACGAGCTCGATCGTTTCGGGGAGCGCCATGGCGATCGCCGGCAGGACCGGCCCCGTTCCGTTCGGGTCGACACCCCAGTTGCCGCCCACGAGCTGGACGAGATACTTGTAAAATTGGACGTCAATGGGCTGATTCAATCCGAAGTAATTTCGACAGGCCGCCAGCGCGTCCGGCTTCGCCCGCGGGATCCAGCGCGTGCAGGGGTCCGAAACCCCGATGTGGATGAAGATGAACGTGATCAGAATGGCCCCAATCACGACGGGAATGAGCTCCGCGAACCGTATCGCGATAAAGACGGCCAGGTCGCGGAGGCTCCGACCCATGAGGACCTACTCGACCTCCCGAAAGGGGGGGTCGGGATTGGAGGACCCGACGGACCAACGCACGAGGCCCTCGCACCGCCCCCGTGGTAATAAATGCCGCGGCGCGGCCCCTTTTGGACCACCCAACGATGGCCACGTCAGGAAATCGACGACGGGGGTGGCGGCGACTCCGCCAAATGTTTCGTCAACGAGCTCGCGAACGCTTCGGCATCACCTTGCACCCGACGTTTGAGGTAGCCGTCGATTACGACCCGCAGCGGCCCAGCGCCCGTCATGTCCAGTCGCAGCGTGAGGGCGGTGGTCTGGAAGTCTTGGGGCGCCAGGTCGATCTGACCTTCGATGGTCGCATCCGCCCCTCGCGCCGCGAACCGAACCCGGCTTTCCGTAGCGTCGAGTAGTTCCCCTTGAAACTCGGTTCGTCGTGTGAGGGGCCCCAACTTGATCTCGACAAGCCAGGTGGCGGTGGTCGCCGAGCGCGGCTCGACCCCGACCACTTGGGGAATGTTCGAGGCGAGGAATTTTGGATCCTTCAGCAAGTCGACGATCCGGCTGGGCGCTGCGGGTAGGTTGAACGTGATCGTCGCGGTGGGCATTTGGAGGCTCTCCCGTTAATTGGGGATCGTTCGCGGGGGCCCGCGTCGGTCCTCCAAGATCACTTGGGCCGCGTTATGACCCGGGGCGCCGATCACACCCCCGCCGGGATGCGTGGCCGAGCCACACAGGTAGAGGCCGGGGACTGCCGTTCGATAATTGGCCCAGCCAGGGATCGGGCGCATGGAAAAGATCTGGTCGGGCGTGATGTCACCCTGGTCGATGTTGCCGCCGGGCATGCCGAGGATCCGCTCGATATCCGTCGGGGTGACTACTTGCCAATGCCGGACGAGGGCCCGGATCCCCGGGGCATAGGTTTCAAGCGTCGAGAGCACGGTCTCGGCCACGGCGTCTCGGGCATCGTCCCAACTCAGTCCCGCCAGCTGTGTAGGAGCAAACTGGACGAAGCAGGTCATCGTGTGTTTGCCAGGGGGGGCGGTACCCGGGTCGGCCAAGCTCTGAAAATACAGGTCGATGTAGGGGGCGCGCGAGAAGTGACCGTACTTCGCGTCGTCGTAGGCGCGCTCGATGTAATCCATCGTGGGAGCGATATCGATCGCGCCCATCAGATACCCCGAGTTCCGAGCGGCCTCGAATCGAGGTAGCTTGTCGAGCGCCGCGTTGAACTTGAGACAAGCCCCGCGCGCTTTGATGCGGCGAATCCGGGTCTCAAGGGTCTTGTCGAGGGTATCCGGCGGGAGAAGCTTGAGCAAGGTAGTTTGGGTGTCCACGGAGGACGCGACGAGGTCTGCTCGATGCACCGCACCTTGCTCCGTCTCGACTCCGGTGACACGGCCGTTCGTGACCAGGATACGGCGCACGGCCGCGCCGGTGACGATCTCGGCCCCATGCTGCCGAGCGGAGGTGGCGATCGCCTGGGTAATGGTGCCCATGCCTCCCGCCATCTGCCCCCATACCCGTCGGTGACCTTCGAGAGTCCCGATGTTGTGATGCCCGAGGATGTAGGCGGTTCCCGGTGTATACGGACCCGCGAACGTCCCGATGACCGCCGACGAGGAGAGCGCGCCCTTGAGCTCGGGAGACTCGAACCAGTCATCCAGAAAATCCCGCGCGCTCTTCAGGAACAAGTCCCGTAGCATCGGTTCGGCCTCCCCCGGCGGGAGCGTTTGAAAGAAATCCGCGATGGGCATGGGTGGCGCCATCATGGCCGGTTCGATCACGTCCAGAACATGGTCCCAGTACTCGACGTACTTGGGATAGATTCGGGCGTCCTTTTCGGAGAACTTCGCGATCTCCTTCTGCTCCTTCTCGTCGTCGACCCAAAAGGCGAGATACCGACCATCGGGCTGTGGAGCAAATCCCTGGGGATCGCACAGAATCGGTTGATATCCGTACCGCGTGAGCGCGAGATCCTGAATGATCTTGGGTCGAAGCAGCCCGCTAGCGTACGCGAACGTGTTGATCCGGTATCCGGGCCAGGGTTCCTCGGTTACGCAGGCCCCTCCCACGATATCCCGACGCTCGAGCACGAGCACGCGCAGTCCCGCTTTGGCCAAGTAGGCGGCCGTGATCAATCCATTATGGCCCGCTCCGATCACGATGGCGTCGTAGTCAGCCATTTGGGTCGGGGAGACGAGGCCGGTAATAAAGCCGAGAGGGGCGACCGACCCCCGATACACGCAGAGGATTTCCGCGGAATATCGAGGCGGCGGACCCGAACTGTTATCCCCGACTCCGCCTCCTAAAACTGGTCGCATTCGCGAGGGGTCCGTGGCGAAGGGTTTGATTGGCTCCAGCGCCCCCAGCCTGCTGCGCGTGGGCGCCCCCGAATTCCACGCGGTGGATCGCCCGCTCGAACGCGCCGCGACCCTTCCGGGTCGGATGTTCAGCGACCCTGAAGTCTATGCTGCGGAAGTTGATCGGCTATTCCGCCACGTATGGCAGTGCGTCGGCCGCGCGGACGAAATTCAACGACCCGGCGACTTCCGCACATACGAGATCGCAGGTTCGGGCGTTATCGTCCTCCGCAATGTCGACGGGGATCTGAAGGCGTACCACAATGTCTGCCGCCATCGGGGAACCTGTCTGCTGGAGGAGCCGGCCGGATCCGGGTTGAAGCGGATCCAGTGCCCGTATCATGCCTGGACGTACGACCTCAACGGTCGCTTGCTCGGAGCGCCCCATATGTCCGAAGTGGAGGAGTTCGAGCGCCGCGAGTACGGCCTCATTCCGGTCGCGCTGGACGTCTGGCGGGGCTTTCTGTTTCTGAACCTGAGCCCACACCCGGAGCCGCTCAAGCGCAGCTTGGGGGATCTCCCGCGACGAGCCCAGCCGTATCCGCTCGAACGGCTCCGCCTCGCCCATCGGGTGACGTATGACGTCCACGCCAATTGGAAGCTCATCGTGCAGAACGCCAACGAGTGCTACCATTGCCCCGGCGTGCATCCCCAATTGGTCTGCCTGACGCCCTATCGGTCCGGCGAAGAGGACCTCCGCCAAGGTCCGATCTTCGGGGGTTGGATGGACTTCGTGAAGGGAGTGACCAGCCTGACCGCGAGCGGCCGGACGACGCGACCCACATTCGCGAATCTCTCCCCCGAGGATCTGGCCCGCGTGTACTACTATGTCCTTTGGCCTGCCAATTTCCTCAGTTTCCTGCCGGATTACGTCACCCTGGATTGGTTCATTCCCAAAGGTCCCGAGCTTACCCAGTTGGTCTTCGACCTCTACGTCGATCGTGACGAACAGGACCCCGCCCGCGATGCGATGGAGTTCTGGGATACGACCAACCGTCAAGATTGGCACATTTGCGAACTCGCTCATCGAGGGTCCAAAACCCTCGGCTATACGCAGGGCCGGTACAGCGGCGAGGAAGAGGTCGTTCACCTGGTCGACCGGTACTACCTGCGCCGGATGGGTTTGCTGAAACGGGGCCGCTGAACGAGCGGTCTCGCCTGCGGGCGGGTCCCCGCCGGCCTACTTACGGGCCTTGAGTTGTTCGTCGACGAACATGTCAAAGTCGCAGACGAGCGTCTCCTGCTCGCTGTAACGGCCCCCGTGCCACACGCGGGAGTGCGTCCCCTGCTGTCCGAGCTCGCAGACCCGCCAGTCCTGCCGATTGATCTCGTCCCAGAGCCCGGCGGCATCGCTCGGGTCGAATCCGGGGCTCTCGACCGCCTCCCGCGTGAAGTAGAACTCGTTCTCCACGCGCGAATGAGAGGGGGACTGTGGAAGGATCCGGTGGATCATCACGTAGTCCGGCTGGATGCTGAAGAACGTGTTCGGGAAGAGGGTGTAGTAGTAGACCCGCTTCTTGTCCTCAGCAGTCATGCCTGGGATCAGCGGTCGCGTCGTGTAGCCCGACCGCGTCATGGACTGGTAATCCTTCGCGAACGTCATGAAGCCGCCCGAAAAGTTCCCCCTTCGATCGGCTTCGTGGAAGAAGGCGTCGTTATCTCCGGTCATGTACGGGGTCAGCCGATTCAGCTCCGGGTGGATCGGAGCGCAATGGTAGCACTCCGAGAAATTCTCGACCAGCAGCTTCCAGTTTGCCTCGATCTCATACGAGTGCCGCGCCCCGAGCTTCAGGTCGGCGATCGGGAATCGTTGAAACCGGTCGAAAAATCGACCCAGCTGATCCCGGAGGGTCGGGCCGGTCGGCTCGAGGTTGGCGAAGAGGAATCCGCCCCATCGGTCGAGCCGAACGGGATAGAGGCCGAACTCCTTCCGATCGAATCCGACGAGCTCCCGGGTGTGGGTGGCGGCCGTCAGCTTTCCGTCGAGCGAATAGGTCCACGCATGATAGGGACAGACGATCGATTTCGCGACCGTTCCCTCAGGTTCGGCCAGCAGGCGCGTGCCGCGGTGTCGACAGACGTTATAGAAGCCGTGCACTTCGCCCGCCCGATCCCGGATGAAGAAAACGTTCTCCGGACCGAGCTGGCGAGTAACGAAGTCGCCCGGATTCGGAATCTGATCATCACGCCCCATCAAAAGCCAGCTCGGATAGAAAAATCGGTCGAGTTCGGCCTGAAAGATCGTGGGGTCCCAATAGTTGCGACCGTCCGGAGTGTGTTGGCTCAGGTGGGCTGTGGGCTCGCCGTGCTCCGCGGCCGAGATTGAGGATTTTACCTGAGAACTCATCGCTCATTCTGGGACCTCCCCTGGGATAAAACCTTGCCGTTTTCCTCCCTCCCAGGCCGAAGAATCTCGCTGGGGAGACGCCGAGAGAGAGCCGAAAAGGGTCGACCCCATCCCGCACGCGCAGCGCCCGGAATCGTACGGATTTGTTCAGGCATGCCAGAGTATATCAGGGTTGGAGCTTTCCAGAATCTCGGTTCCCGGGGTCCCTTTGAATCCGAAATGGGTGCGCGTCATCGCCATCGTAGTGGTCGTCGGGTTGGTCCTGGCGGGGATCGGAATTTACTACAGCGTCACCCACGCGAACACCGGGTGCGGTCTCCAGTCGACCAATCCGCTCATCGTCGACCAAGCGGAGGAGACGGATACCGCGGACCCGCAAGTGGCCTCCTCCACACCGGACTGGGGGCTCGTCCAGCAGGTCTACCAAACCCTGATCATGTACAACCAGTCCAGTCTGACTCAATTCACCCCCGTTCTCGCCCAGAACTGGACGGCCTCGGGTTCGAGCCAGCCGGACCCCCAGTCAGTAGCTTCCTACAATTGGAACTTCACGCTTCGTCAGGGGGTACACTTCTCGAACGGGGATCCGTTCAATGCCTACGTGATGTGGTATAGTCTGTACCGTCTCATCGCGCTGCAAGGCATCGATCAATACCTGCTCGCCGAGAACTTCTGGTTCCCCTTCACGAATTACTACGCCAATTGGACGTCCTCGGCAACGAATCTCACTACCTGGCTCAACACGTGGAATTTCGACAATCCTACCTCGAGCGAGATCGCCATCATGGAGCAGGGAAATCAGTCCTTCCAAGTGCTCAGTCCCTACGAGATCGAGTTCAACCTCGGGTACGGCTACAACGGGCTGATTCCCTACGCGTACTTCCTAGCCGAAATGTCGACCCCCGGCGCCGCCGCCGTCGACCCGACTTTCATCCAGGCCAACGGCGGGATCCAGCCTGGAAATCCGAGCACGCCGCTCGCCACCACCGCGGTGGGTACCGGCCCCTACCTCATGACCGCGTACAGTTCGACGGCGGGCTACACGCTCAAACCCGACCCGAACTACTGGGCAACGGCCGTCGCCGCCCAGGAGCCTTGGAACAACAATCTGCAACCCGCGAAGGTATCGGTCCAGGTGAATTTCCAGGAAAGTCAGGAAATCACGATCAACGATCTCAAGACCAAGGCGGTCGCCGCCGCTTCATTCGCGTATTTCGGTCCCTCGGCGATTGATCAGGTGAAGGGAATCGCCTGTATCACGGTCCAGGAGCTGAATACCGTCTTCAGCGGAGCGGGGGGCTCCTGGTGGGTCTTCATGGACCAGCAACAGTATCCGTTCAACAACCTGAGCGTGCGCGCGGCGATCGTGCATGCCATCAACTATTCCCAGGTCGCGACCCAGGCGTTCGGCGGCTATTCGACCGAATGGGTCGGTCCGGTAGCTCCCGGCCACCCGTATTACAATCCGGGGAACCTGACCCCGTATCAGTACAACCTCGCGTTGGCGAAGCAAGAGATCGCGAATTCACCGTGTGCGAGCAATGCCTGCGCTGGTACGACGTTCAATTACGAGTATCTGACCAGCGGGTCCAATGATTGGGAAGACGCTGCGCTCATCATTCAAAGCGACCTGGCCCAGATCGGGATCACCATCAACCCCGTGGGCGTCGACCTCCCGACGTTCTACGCGCTCCAGGTCGTGAACAGCGGCGTCTGCACCTCGGACACGTCCCAAGACGGAGGACCGTTCTACATTGGGCAGGACTTCTACTCCTCGGACTACATCTCCCCGGATGATTGGACGCAGAACGATTTCGCCAGCACGGGCAGCGCGAACATTTGTCAGTCGGAGTTCAACACTAACGCCACCCACGACGGCCCGCTTAACGTAAGTCTCGACAACCTGGTGTACAATGCGGCAGGCGATACGAACGCGACCAACCTCACGGCTTACTACACCATGATGACCCAGATCATGTATCAGAACTTCACGAACGCATGGTTCGCCGTCCCTACCCTCTTCGCGGTCTACAATTCGAACTTGGCGGGGTACTTCCAGACCCCCATGGGCAGCACCGAACTCGATACGATGAGCTGGAATACGATCTACTCGACTTGACGGTCCCCCGTCCCCCCGGGAAGCGTTATCCCTCCTCCGATTTCCCCGCCCCCGAGGGTCGACACTATTAGTTCTCCCAAAACCCGGATCCTGCTCATTGGATGCGGCGCGATCGGCTCCGTCATCGCGCGCCACTTGGCCGCTCACTCCGGGATTGACGAGGTCTGCCTCGCGGACGTCGATATTCGATGGGCCGAGCGCGTGAAGAACGAGATCGGGCATCCGAAATTGATGTCACTCGCCTTGGACGCCTCCGATGCGCCCGCCGTCGAGGCGGCCGCCCGCGGCGCCACCGTCGTCATCAACTCAAGCGTCGCCCGCTTCAATCCGGTCATTCAAAGGGCCGCGCTCAACGTCGGCGCACACTACTTGGACCTGGCCAGCGATTCAAGCGATCCCTTCGGCCCGGACCCCTTGTGGAGGGCGGCCGGGAAAACGGCGATCGTCGGGCTCGGCGAGGACCCCGGGCTCAGCAATCTGATGGTTCGTTACGCGGCGGATTCGATGGACCGCGTCGATTCGATCCGGGTCCGCGATGGGGATACGGGAACTTCCTCGGAGTATCCCTTCATCTGCCTGTTCAGCCCCGAAACGTTTGTCGAGGAGACGCTGCACACCTCCCGTATCTGGGAGGAAGGACGCTACTCCGAAGTACCCCCGTTCGGTCGCAAGGAGGTCTACGACTTTCCCGCCCCTGTCGGACCGCAACCGGTCTACTCGGTCGACCACGAGGAGGTCGATACACTGCCCCTTAAGATCGGCAAAGGGGTCCAGTACGTCGACTTCAAGCTCGCCTTGGACGACAACGCCGTCCGCACGCTGACCTTCCTGCGCGACCTGAAGCTCCTCGAGCGAGGCCCGCCCGGAGGGCCGAATCCGCGCCAGGCGGTGTTCGCAACGATCCCCAAGCCGGCCGACCTAACGGGCAAGATCGACGGCTCGGCCGCTCTCGTCGTCGAGGTACGCGGTCAGGAAAAGGGGCAGACCAAGCAGCACACGCTCTACACGGTGCTCGACCATCGCGAAGCGAGCGCGCGCTATCACGCCACGGGAACCGCCTACCTGACGGGAAGCCCGGCCGCCGTCGGCGCAATCCTCCTCGCGACCGGCGAGATCCGAACCCCTGGCCTGTTCTCGCCCGAATCGCTCGACCCCCGCCCCTTCCTCGCCCTCCTCAAGGAGCGCGGGATCGTCGTGCACGAGCGGATCACGTGGGAGCGCACCGTTCCCTGATCGACCCGCCGATCAGCGCGCCTGCCGTCGGAGAGCCGCCTCGATCGTATCGAGGGACTGCTCGAGGAGCGCCTCGGGAATCGTCAACGGAGGCTGGATTCGCAGGAAGCTGTCGCCATAGTTCCACAGCGGGAGGGTCCCATTCTTCACGCAGTCGAAGAAGACGCGACGCGCCCGTTGCGGATCGGCGTCCATCGATCGCGGGTTCTTGACGAGCTCCACGGCGAGGCTGAGGCCCAACCCGCGAGTGTCGCCCACCGCATCGAAGCGATCCCATTCCTGGATCCGCTTGAGCGCCCGAGCCCCCAAGCGCGCAGACCGTTCGGGCAGTCGGTCCCGGCGCAGAATATCCAGCGTGACGGACGCCGCGACACACGCCGCCGGGTGTCCTCCGAACGTCGTGCCGGCTGCCACCGCGTGGTCTCCGAGGACGGCCTCGGAACCCAGTACGGCCGCGATCGGCATCAGGCCCCCGCTGAGGCCCTTGCCGATCGCCATCAGGTCGGGGCGGGCGCGCGTATGCTCGATCGCCCACATGCGACCCGTTCGCCCCACGCCGGCCTCGACCTCATCGTCGATGAAGACCCATCCGTGCGCGTGACAGAGTTTCTCGAGCTTCTCCGCGAACCCGGAAGGCGGGATCCAGGTTCCCGCTTCCAAGGCGATCGGTTCGAAGATCACCCCGGCGATCCGCTCGGGCGCCGCGATGTGTTTGAGCAGTTTCTCCTGGATGAAATCGAGGACCCACCCGCCGTAGTCGGCCTCCGACATGCCTCGGGGACGGCGCAACGAGAATGGGTAGGGAGCGTGGACGGCGCCGCCCTGGAACGCTTCCCAAAATCGACGCTCCTGAGCGCTCAACGAACCGATGATCTCCGTGCCGATGCTAAGGCCGTGGTACTGCCCCATGAAGCTCAAGATCAAAGGGCGCCGGGTCGATTCGACCGCGTACTTGACGGCCCCTTCGGCGGCACCCGTGCCGGAGAGTTCGAGCAGCACGCGGCGCAAGTTGGGGGAGGGTCGGACCTCGAGGAGCTTCTCGGCGAGCTCGATCATCGGGACGTGCGGATTCATAAAGTAGATCAGGAACCCGTACTGGCCGAGGGCTTCGACGGTGGCCGCGAGGACCTCGGTTGGAACGTTGCCGAGGTTGTTCGTCCCCCATTGACTCGTCAGGTCGATGTACGACTTTCCGTCGACGTCGAACAGCTCGGATCCTTTGGCACGCGCGACGATGATACTCGCGAGTCGATGATGGTCATCCCAGAAGTACCGCGGCATCACGCGTCGATAGCGTCGCCAATAGTCGGCGGACTTGGCTGAACCGCGCGGGGCTCGACCCGTGCGGGGAGCACGGACCCGTGGTGATTCACTCATCGCGCGACCTCGTGGACGGGTCGAGAGTTGGGTGTCGGCGAAAGCGCGCGTCGGGGCCGTGCGACCGACAATCAGGTGGCACCCTTGCTCTGATGCAGGTCATCGATGACCACTTGGGCCGCGTTGTGACCGGGGGCGCCCATAACCCCTCCCCCCGGATGCGCCGTCGACCCGCAGAAGTACAGTCCCGGGAGAGGAGTTCGATACTGGGCCCAACCGAGCATAGGCCGGAATCCGAAGATCTGATCCGGTGTGATATCGCCTTGGAAGATGTTCCCACCGGTCAATCCCAGTACCCGCTCGATGTCCTGAGGTGAAACGATCTGCCAGTGCTCGATACACGCGCGGATATCGGGCATGTATTCTTCGAGCGTGTTCAGGACGATCTCCGCCGCCTCCGGCTTGAACTCGTCCCAGCTCTTCCCATTGCGTAGCTCGTAGGGCGCATACTGAACAAAACACGTCATCGTGTGCTTCCCCGGCGGGGCGACGGACGGGTCGGAGGCGCTTTGAAACACACAATCGGCGAACGGATGGTCGGAGAAGTCGCCGTACTTCCCCTGGTCGTAGGCCTTTTCGAGGTAATCCATCGACGGGGCGATCTCGACGGCGCCCTTGTGGTGCGGACCCGGTGTCTCGGGAGCCGCCCGGAACGTCGGAAGCTTGCGGAGAGCGGCGTTGAATTTCAGGGCCGCGCCGCGGCTTCGGAACTTTCGTACCTCGTTGAGCACCTCCGCACCGACCGCGTCGGGGGGGAGCAGATCTAAGAGCGTGTGCTTGGCTTCGAGGCCCGATAGAATGGTCTTCGCGTAGATCTGCTCGCCCGTCGTCGTTTCCACGCCCACCGCTCGACCGTTCTGGATCAGGATCTGCCGCACCGCTACGCCGGTTCGAATCGTGGCGCCAAAGTGCCGCGCGGCTTGGGCGATCGATTCGGAGATGCGTCCCATGCCCCCGACGGAGAACCCCCAGACCTTGCGCTGGTCATCGAGAATCCCGACATTGTGGTGTGCGAGCACGTAGGCGGTTCCCGGGGTCCGGGGTCCCACCATCTCGCCAATGACGGCATTCGTCGCGAACGAGATCTTGACCTGGTCCGACTCGAACCAGTCGTCCAGGAAGTCTTGGGCGCTCATCAGGAATAAGTCTCGGACCAATTCCTCCGCCTCGGGCCCCCGGAACATCCCGACCAGGTCCGCCAACGGGACCGGGGGAGCGAGCAGCAAGGGCTCCACGAGGTCCAGGACGTTGTCCCAGTACTGGTCGAATTTGGGGTAGGCTTGGGCGTCCTTCTTGGAAAATTTCGATATCTCCCGAACCGACTTTTCCTCGTCGTTCCAAATACTCAGGCTTCGTCCATCGGGAAACGGCACGAAGGCCTGGGGGTCGTATAGGATCGTGGCGTACCCGAACTTCTTCAACTCGAGATCGTCGACGATCTGAGGGCGGAACAGACCCGCTACGTAGGAGAAGGTGTTGATGTGGAAGCCCGGCCACGTCTCTTCGGTGACCGCGGCCCCTCCGACGACCGAACGGCGCTCCAGGACGAGCACGTGCGCTCCCGCTTTGGCCAGGTAGGCGGCGGCGACGAGCCCGTTGTGTCCTCCGCCGATGACGATTGCATCGTAGCTCGTCAAGGAACTCCCCAGAGCCGCGTTTCCCAGCCCCCTCTCGGATTTAAATGTCGTTACAAGAAGGCGCGTCCTCGTCAGTGCGTAGCCCTCTCTACTCCCCGGCGACTCGCCCCTTCGGGGCGCCCCGGGGTCAAGGCTTCGGAAGGGCGAAAGCAGGCAAGGGGGGGCTCGGGCGGAACGATCGTGGTATGAATCCCGCGGGTCGCGAGTGCGGCCCGGAAGGGCTCGGCCGGGACGGAAAGTTCCGGCGGGATGACTCCCACGCCCTGCATCTGCTTTTGGAGAAACAACTCGGCGCCAATGGCCCCGCACACTCCGACCACGTACTCCGTGGCCGATGCCCCCCATTCGGGCTTCGGGGGAAACAACCCGAAGGCGTGACGCGTCAACGGCTCCCCGTCGCGGAGGCCCCGGACCTCGAGGTCCACGATCTCCCAATCATTGATCGCCACTCCCGCCGGGATTCCGAGCAACTTTTCTCGTTTCAATAGAGCGAGCAGGAACTCGCGAGGAAGGACCGAGGCACCTCGCACGTCCACGGGCTGCTCCGAGCCCAGGCCGAGCAGCGAAAGGGTCCGCAGTAGGTCGATTCCCGGCCCCCCTTCCCGCCACTCACAGTGGCGTAGGTGCTTCTCCCGCAGGCTCTCCGGGAGGGTCGCCGCTTCCGAATGCAGGGTTCGATAGAGGCGAGTCCGACCGACCGGCGGTGGAAAATCGTATTCCTCGGCGCCGCTCATCGCGGGGTACATTCGGTAGGCCCCATCTTCCCACACCACTGCGTCCAGGATCATCTCGTCCAGGAACGTGCTCGGCGACCAAGTAAACGAGATTTCGGGTCCTCCGACGGTCAGGTCGCGCCAACCGTCCCGGATCAGAATTGAGTCGACCCTCTCGAGGTCGCGCGTCGATTGCGCGGCGAGGACGTTCGAAACCCCCGGCACTTGCCCCAAACCCGGGATAGCGAGCAACCCGGCATCGCGGAAACGCGAATCGAGTTCCAGTTGACGACGGGTCATATGGAAGAGCCCGCCGAAATCCAGGTACGATACTCCCGCCGAAAGACAACCCTCCATCACGTGAAGATTGAACGTGTATTGGACGGCGTTGACGCATACATCCGCGTCCCGCAGCACCGCTCGCAGGGACTCGGCATCGCGGACATCCACCTGCGCGGCGGAGACCCGATCGTCGCCCGTCGCGCGGGCCGCGGCTCGCGCGAGTTCCAGATCGAGATCCGCGACGTGAATCGAGTCGAAGCGTCGGGTCCGTGCCAGGTCCCGAACGGTCGACCGACCGGTAAGGCCTCCCCCGCCTAGGACGACAGCTCGCATCTCCGACCTCGCCCTGACCGCGGTCGCTACTGCGGCGTCCTATTCTATCTTTGTGCGGCGAGAAATCCTCGCTCGCCCGCGCCCCGTTCCCCGGACCGAACGACTATGCGGGCCGAGTTCCTTCCGACCGAGATGAGCCCGGCGCATCTCAGCCGTGATCTCTCCCTCCTCCGTCAGGGTATCTCGATTGGGGCCGAATTTGGACCGCACGCGCTTGTCATGCTCGCTCGGATCGCGGAGATCGTGGAAGATTCGGTCTACGCACCTCAATCGCTGTGGGCCACCCCCCAAGGGATTCGATTCGTCCTTCAAAACCCGCCGCTTCGCGTAGGCGCCTTTGGCTCGATCCAGGCTCGGGTGAACGGAGTCGAAGCTCCACCCGAACGCGCGCGCTTCCGAACGGCCGGCCAAGAGGGTTTTCGATCGTTTCGAGATGTCAGCCGGGACCTTCCGCTCACGATGATTCCGGGGCAACGCACGGAGGTGGAGCTAGACCTGGCCGCACCGTTACCCAAAGGTCCGGTGACGATTCATCTGAGCGTCCGAAGCATCGCCATCCCGCCCCTCGTCTGGTTCGAATTCACAGACACGATTCACGCTCCCGAGGAATCGCCATGAAGGGTGACGACGCCTCCGCGCCTTCGACCTCCACCGGCGCTTCGGGATCCGATCGCGAGAGGGCTCCCGTGCTCCTCTCCGGCATGTCCTCGACAATCCTCCTATCGAAGACTGGGGAGGTCTCCCTACGACGGGAAACTCGGGGAGCGATGATGGAGTGGGGAGGTGTCTACGCCCAGTGCGTCCGCCTCACGGGGGCCTGGCCCGTTTCGGTCGTCTCGGAGGATGCGACGTATCCACTTGGGCCAGTCCCGACGTCGTACGAAGTGACACCGTGGAAATACGTCAGTGAACATGCCGTGGGGCCGCTCGCTATTCGCCAAGAACTCGTCCCCGTCGAGCGTCCACCAGGCGCGTTGCGATCGCTCCAGCTCCAAAGTAATTCCGGGCGATCGCGGCCCATCCGAGTCGAGTGCGAAATCGAGCCATTCCTGATGCCCGTGCTGGTCGAAGGGATCCGGCCGATCCGATTTCTCTTGGAGACCCAACACACGGGGCTCGTGGCCTCGCAGCACGGATTCGGATTCCGCTTCGATGCGGACCCCTTGCCGAGCCACCTGTCCGTGAATCGCGTCTCCTGGATCGGCGGCCGACACGCCGGAGAGATCGGCCGCATCGGGCTCGATTGGGACCTCGTCGTGGATGCCAACTTTCCCACGACCCTTCGGTGGTTCATTTGGGGGGGCCTGCATCGAACGGTGACCGAGACACCGCACGCCGGTGTGCAGTTCCTTTCGCACGGGAGCGATCCTTCGGTCGCCTTGCGGGCCGAGTGGACGGATTGGCGTTCCCACATTCCGGTGGTACGATTTCCCGATGCGCCGAAGCTCGAAACCGGGTACCGCCATGCCTCCGACGCACTGCGGCGGCTCTACACGAATCCTGAACCCGATCTATGCGGTCTCGTGGCCGGCTTCCCTTGGTACTCGGCCGTCTGGTGTCGCGATCTGGCCTGGATGCTGCCCGCGCTCCTGTGGCTGGGCGACCTCGGATGGGTCGAGCGATCCCTCGCCTCAGTCTTCCGATTTCAAGCGGCGCAATCGATTCCGGTGCTGGGGGCCGAGCCGGGGGAGTTGCCGATGCAGATCTCCCCGGGCCCGCTCTTCTTGTACGGTACCTCCGATACGACGCTCTACTATCCCGAGATCGTGCGTCGCCTGCTCCGACATCGCGGATCCCTGGGAGAGCGCGCGAAGCTGGACTCGGTGCTCCTCGAAATCGCCCGCTGGGGCTATCGACGATGCGACCCCACCACCGGGCTCGTGCGCAACGGCGGAGAAGCCGAGGAGATCGCGCTCGCGACGCGCCCTTTCGGAAAGATTCACTACGGCTTCGACGCGGTTGATACCACGATCTGGGACTCAACCGACCGCCGCGACCATGCCATCGATATCCAAGTTCTCTGGTACCAGGCCTTGCTGGCTTTGGCCGATCTGGTCCCGCGCTCGGACGGATCCGGTGGCGACCAGTACCGGCACGACGCGGATCAGATCGCGAACCAGATCCGTTTGCTTTATCGATGGGAATCCGAGCGGTACCTCTATGACTCGAGGAATGCCAAGGGACCGGTCGCGCATCTCCGGCCGAACGCATTACGGGCGGTAAGCGCGGGTCTCTTCACGGGTCCTGACGCGCAGCAGTACGTTCGGCGCGCGGCCGAAGGCGACTTGACGACCGCCTGGGGAATCCGAACGCTCGCGTCGGGCGACGCCCAATACGACCCGGCGACCTACCACGACGGACAGGTATGGTCAATCGCGACGGCATGGGGGGCGGACGCGGCACTGACCGCCGGAGAATCCGACCTAGGGGTTCGCTATCTGGAGATCTTGGCCGACCGATACATCGCCGAAGACGGCTACGCTAACGAGTGCTATCGAGGCGATCGACTCGAACCGTTCAATTCGTGTTTCCTGTTGGGTTTTAGCGTCGCACCGTTCCTGACGACTTTGTTCGAACGGCTTTGGGGCCTGGAGGTCGACGCTCGACTTTCTTCGTTGTCGATCCACCCGCGATTTCCCCGACATTGGAAGTCGGCCTCGCTCGCCCGACTCCGGATCGGCGAAGGCGAGGCCGATATCGACTGGACGCCGGGGCAGGCCGCGATCGCTTGGCGTGGAAAGTTGCCCCTCACCGTTGCGGGCACGGGAGGTACGATCCGCGTCGATTCCGGCGGCCACGGTCGACTTTCGCTGATAGACGAGGGCGCGGCTTGATAAGGGACGATGAGTGAGGCCGACGCCCCATGCCTTCTGCGATCGACGTCCATGGCCTCGTCAAACAATACGATACTCTGAAGGCAGTGGATGGAATCGATTTCTCCGTCGCCGCGGGCCAGGTCTTCGCCTTTCTGGGGCCGAACGGAGCCGGTAAAACCACTACCGTCGAGATCCTGGAAGGTTTGCGGAATCGGACGGCAGGGGACGTTTCGGTTCTGGGCCTGGACCCGTGGACGCAGGGAAGGGAGCTGCATCGACAAGTCGGTGTCATTCCCCAAGACTTTCGATTCTTCGACAAGATCACGCCGAAGGAAGCTGTCGAATACTACGGGGCGCTCTTCGGGACCCATCCCGACGCATTGCATCTCTTGGAACGGGTGCGACTCGAGGACAAGGCGAGCGCCCACTTCGACACGCTTTCCGGCGGGCAGAAGCAAAAGCTCGGCTTCGCGCTATCGCTCGTTAACGATCCCAAACTTTGCTTTCTGGACGAGCCGACCACGGGTCTTGACCCGCAAGCGCGGCGGGTCATTTGGGACGTCATCCGCCAATTGAAAGTCGATGGCCGCAGCGTCTTTCTGACGACACATTACCTGGAGGAGGCGGAACTCCTGGCCGACCAGGTGGCGATCATCCATCACGGAAAGATCATCGCTGCCGGGACTCCCGCCGAGATCATCCAAAAGTTCGGCGGGGCCGACCGGGTGCGCGTGATCGCCCCACCGGCGCTCGCCGATTATCTGCGCTCGCACCTCACTCTCCCCGTGCGCGTGGACGGCCCTTCGGTCGAGGTGGAGATTCCCCAGCAAGTCGACCTTCAGAGGGTCCTCTCGGCCATCGAATCCAGCCACATTCCCTGGAGGTCGTTCACGACCCGACAGGACACGCTCGAGGATGTCTTCATCCACCTGGTCGGACGGATGGACGAGTACGAGGGAACGCTAAAGTCGGAGAGCGCCCGATGAACGGACGCCGTATCTTCGCCGACTTCCTCGTTACCGCCCGGGGGTACTTTCGAAACTCCGCCGCACTGTTCTTCTCGCTCATCTTTCCCATCATCTTGATCTTGCTCTTCGGACTGATCTTTTCGACTAGCGGGAATACTGCCGTCAACCTGTACGTTCAGAATTTCGACCACAGCTCGCCGACGAGCCTTTCGTTCTTAGATGCGCTCAACAACACCTCCTTCGTAACCGTCCAGGTCATTCCCACCTCCTACAACCTGTCGACCTATCTGGGACAGAACGGAGATCCCGTTGGTTTAGTCATCCCCGCCGGCTTTGCGGCGAATTACGCTGCCGCCAAACCGGTCAACGTAACGCTCATCACGGATTCCCTCGATGCGAGCTCTTCGGGAATCGCCGCCGGCGCGGTGAGCGGCGTCGTCAGCTCGTTCAATTTGAATCGCGCCTGCGCCCCGGGCTCGGCCTGCTACCCGGTCATTGGGGTCCAGACGGGGCAGGTGGGTTCGGCGGTGTTCAAGTACATCGACTATCTGGTTCCCGGGCTCATCGGTTTCTCTATCTTGACCAGCCCGATGTTCGCCATGGTCGAGGTCACGGCGACGTATCGGAAGGAAGGGATCTTCCGTCAGCTCTCACTGACTCCGCTCTCGCGGGCGGAATGGCTCTCGTCACGCATTCTCTGGTACGTGGTTCTCTCCTTCTTCGCGGCGGCCCTCATGATCGGGGTCGGAACGTATGCCTTCGGGGCACACGTCACGCTCTCACTGGGGTTGATCCCCTTCCTTTTGATTGGGCCGTTCTTTTTCGTCGCCCTCGGGATGCTCGCCGGTTCCGCGGCCAAAACGATCGAAAGTGCCGCGGTGATCGGCAACATCATCACCTTCCCGATGATGTTCCTCTCGGGGACGTTCTTCCCGGTCTCCTCCTTCCCCCCGTATCTCCAAACGTTCGCCCACATCTTGCCGCTGTACTACGTAATCGATGGGTTGAACCAAGTGATGCTCTTCCATAATTCGAGCCGCGCCTTCTCCGACTTCCTGATTCTGGTCGTGATCGCGGTGATCGTCTTCATCCTCGCCGTCCTGACTTTTCGGTGGCGAGACGAGTGACGGTCGACGCGATCCAGTTCCGACAATTGATGGCCCGTTGGGCCACCGGAGTGACCGTCGTAACCGCTCATGAAGAAGGTCGGGACTACGGCATGACGGTCAACGCCTTCCTGTCGCTCTCCTTGACTCCTCCCTCTGTCATCATTTCCCTGGGAGTCGAGGCCGAAACGACGCCCGTGATCGAACGGACGCGACGATTCGCGGTCAACGTACTCGCGGAAGGCCAGCGGGAGGTCAGTATCCGATTCGCGAACACGATCCCGTCGGCCGAGAAGTTCGAATCACTCCCCGTCCATCGAGGGAGGGGCGACGTGCCCCTACTGGACGGCGCGATCGCTCGCTTCGAATGCGACGTACGAACGTCGTGGCGATCGACGGACCATCTCGTATTCGTCGGGGATGTGATAGGTCAGTCGCCCGGCGCCGACGAACCGCCCCTTCTCTTCTATCACGCCAACTACGCCGCCGTGGATCGCCGAGGCGGGGAAAAGTCGGCACGCGCCGAGCCCTGATCCTCACGGGCCCTGTTTTAACGGCGCGTTCCCCTAGGGAGGCATCATGGGTGGGGAATCCCGTTCCGTGCGCGTTGCGATCGTGGGCAGCGGCCCGGCGGGCCTCACGGCCGCCCTCTACTGCGCCCGCGCAAGTCTGAAACCGCTCGTGATCGGAGGTGTTCCGGCCGGCGGACAGCTGATGCTGACGACCGATGTCGAGAATTACCCCGGATTCCCCGAAGGGATTCAAGGACCGGAGTTGATTCAACGCTTCCGGGACCAGGCCGCGCGGTTTGGGACCGAGTTCCTCGATGAGAACGTTTCGAAGGTGGACTTTCACCATCGACCTTTCACGCTGCAGGTGGGACCGGGCACGGTCCACGCGGAGGCGGTGATCCTGTCGACCGGCGCCAACGCTCGGTGGCTCGAGCTACCCTCCGAGCAGCGACTGCGGGGCCATGGTGTGTCGGCGTGCGCGACGTGCGATGGATTCTTCTTCAAAGGCAAGGCGCTCGCATGCGTCGGCGGAGGGGATTCGGCGATGGAAGAGGCGAACTTCCTGACGAAATTCGCGAGCCACGTGACCGTCATTCATCGTCGTAAGGAGCTCCGAGCCAGCCAGATCATGCAAGACCGAGCCCGCGCGAACCCGAAGATCTCGTTCCTCTTCGACACCGAGGTTCTCGAAGTGCTCGGACAAGAATCGGTCGAGGGACTCCGCCTCCGTCACCTCGGCAACGGGAAGGAGTCTACCCTCTCCGTCGGCGGCCTGTTCTTGGCCATCGGTCATGTGCCCGCCACGGAGGTGTTCCGCGGGGCGGTCGACCTCGATGAAAAGGGCTACATACGGACGCACGAGGTAACGCGAACATCGATCCCCGGGGTATTCGCCGCCGGCGACGTGCACGACCATCGCTATCGCCAAGCGGTCAGCGCGGCCGGGTTGGGGTGCATGGCCGCGCTCGACGTCGAGCACTATCTCGCCGAGCATGGTCTCGCCCCCAATCCCCCGGCGTCGCATTCGTAATGCGTTCGCGCGCACGCCTTCGGCAACAGCCTTTAATAGCGACCGGCCCGGTGCCACGCGAGGCGACTCCGTGCCCAACAAGAAGAGTCTCCATATCGAGTCCAGTGGGCAGCTCTGCATCTATTGCGGCGCCTGCGTCGGCGTCTGTCCGCTCAACTGCATTTATCTCGACGAGACGCGGATCACCTTCGACGAACGGATCTGTACGCGATGCGAGATTTGCGTCAAAGCGTGTCCCGTCGGCGCGATCGAGATCGGGTGAAACACCCCACATTTAGGGCGAGGAGAGGCGATGGTCCAAGACCGAAAGACGGACGTTCTGGTCATCGGCGCCGGACCGGCGGGAAGCATGACCGCAAAATGGGCGGCGAAGCGAGGGGCCAACGTGCTCATGATCGAAAAACGCCAGGAGATCGGCTCCCCGGTCCGCTGCGGCGAGGGGATGAGTAAGGAGTGGCTGACCGAGGTCGGCATTCGACCGGGTAAGTGGATCAACGTCGAGGTGGAGGGCGCTCGTATCTTCGCACCGAATGAGAAATGCTTCGAGATCAACGAAAAGCATGCCGGGAACGAGGTTGGGTACGTTGTCGAGCGCGATGGCTTCGATAAGGCGCTCGCCATCGACGCTGCGAACGCCGGGACCGAGATCCTTCTCAAGACCGCCGCGGTCGACCTCCTCAAAGACCACGGTCACATCGTCGGAGCGAAAGTCAAGCAGGGGGGCGAGTCCTTCGAGATTCGCGCCCCCGTGACGATCGCCGCGGACGGCTTTGAGTCGCAGGTCGGTCGCTGGGCCGGCATTCCCACTAATATCGCGCTCCGCGACATGGATTCGTGCCTGCAGTATCGAATGACCAATGTCGACTGCGACACGCGGTACTGCGATTTCTATCTCGGAAAAGTGGCCCCGGGCGGCTACGTGTGGATCTTTCCGAAGGAGGAGGGACTCGCCAACGTCGGGATCGGCGTCCAGCTGAGTCAGATCAGGTCCCCGGCTGAGGCCAAATCGTACCTCGACCGTTGGATCGATCATCACCCGGCGTATGCCAAAGGGAAGAAGATCGACGTCGTCGGCGGTGGTGTTTCGATCTCCGCTCCGCTGAAGCAGACCGTGGCCGACGGGATCATGATCGTCGGAGACGCTGCGCGCATGATCGACCCACTGACGGGCGGGGGGATCGCGAACGGCTGTATCGCCGGCAAGATCTGCGGGGAAGTGGCCGCCGAGGCGGCTCAGCTCGGCACCCCAACGAAGGATTTCTTCCAGCGGTACGAGAAGGGATGGCGCGCCCGGTTCGAGGAAAAACTCTACCGCAACTGGCTGGCCAAGGAGAAGCTCGTCACTCTCTCCGATGAGACATTTGACAAGATCATCGATGCCCTCCAGGGCGTTCGGCTCGAGAAGCTCAACGTGCACAATATCCTCAAGGCGGTACACGAGAAGTATCCCGAAGTCACCAAGGAGTTCGAGGCGTTCCTCTAGGGCGCCTCCGATGGACCATGCCCGGCGCCCCGAATCGCCCGCCCGACCCCACGCCCGAGAGCCCCCCTAAGGTGGCGGCGGCGGACACTCCGCAACAGAAGGCGTTGCGTCGGATCGCCCCGGCGCGCGTCGCGCTCCTCTTGGACCTGTGGAAAGGGTCGCCTCCGTTCGATATCGTCGTGCCGTTCGAGAAGGCGGAGGCGGCGTATGTCGCCGGAGATTTCCCCGGTGCGCTCAACGCGCTAGATCAACTCGCCATTCGGTTCGCCGAGCCTCGGTGGCCCACGATGCCGATGCCGTTCCGCGAGCTTCGCGTCACGATTCCCGCCCCGATGCCTCCGCAATGGGACCCTGAGTTTTCCCTCAGCCCAGAGGAGCGCGAGTCCCGTCGCCGACGCCGGTTCGCCGATACGCAGCTGGCCCTCGCCGAAGGCGTGATCGCATGGGCCCAGGCGAAAGGGATTGACCTCGGGGAGAGCGTCCAACAGGTGGCGATCGCGAAGGAAACACTTGCCGCCACGGGTGCGGACGAGGCGTTCTTCGCTCACCTCGATGCCGTTTGGACTTTGGTGCGCGACCGCGTCCCCGCGCCGAAAGCCGCGCCCCCACGGGCGCCGGCGGCTCGGCCGGCCCCCGCCTCGGAGCCAGAAGAGGCGTGACCGCTCACCGCGCCGAGCGCGCGGAGTTAGAGGGATTCGCCGCAGGTCTCCGGTTGCAGCTCGATCGCTTGCGTCAGGAAGCGCAACCTTCCCGAGAGGGGGAACGACTTTGGTCCGAGGCCCTCGCCCATCTCAAGGGAGGCCGCTTGAACAAAGCCCAAGGGAAGCTTCTTCAGCTGGACCGATCGTTAGCCGCCGCGCAGCCGCCGCAGGAAATGACCGACCGGCCGCGCGGGCTCGTCGCGTATCGCGCCCGCGGAGCCGTCGGCGTTCCGGCGCCTCGTGAGGAAGAGCCGGTAGCCAACCGCCTATTGCTGGTCCAGCGTTTGTGGCAGGTTCGAAGGAGCCAGGGCCGGCCCGTTGAGGCTTTGCTTCCCCAATTGCTCGCTGCGGAACACGCCTACCAGGCCGGCGACCGACAGCGGACGCGTCTGATCGTGGATGAGGTGCTCCGTGCCCTCGAAACGATGAATGGCGGGTAATGATCTCAACTCCCCTCGGCCGGCGAGCGAAGAGGCTTAAGTCGCAGGCACCTGCCCTCGGCCGATGGCACCGGCCGTTTCTCGGTTGGGAACCTTTTCGATCGTGGCCCATGATCCCGAACGCGGCGAGTGGGGCATCGCCGTTCAGTCCAAATTCATCGCCGTAGGTGCCGTGGTCCCCTGGGCCGAAGCAAATGTCGGGGCGGTCGCGACCCAAGCGTTCGCCAACGTGCGGTATGGTCCCGACGGACTCGAACTATTCCGCAAGGGTCTGTCCGCCGACGAGGTCGTTCGCCAACTGACCGCCCGCGACGCCAAACGCGAATCACGTCAGGTGGGGGTCGTCGATTCCCAGGGAAGGGCGGCGGCCTTCACCGGGAAAGAGTGCCTCGATTGGGCCGGCCATTTCGTGGGAAAGAACTTCACATGTCAGGGGAACATCCTCTACGCGAAGGAGGTCGTGCAGGGAATGGCTCGCTCCTTCGAGAGCACGCCCGGGGACCTGCCCGAGCGTCTCTTGGCGGCCCTTGCGGCGGGTCAGCGGGAAGGCGGCGACCGTCGCGGAATGCAATCGGCCGCGATGTTGATCGTGCGCAAGGATTCCGGGTACGATGAAGGGAACGACCGCTGGGTGGATCTGCGCGTCGACGAGCACGTCTCCCCGATCGAGGAGCTCAAGCGAATGTTCAAGATCTACGACCTCGTGATGCTCACCCGAGAGGACCCCGACACGCTCGTCCGAATCGACGGGGACGTCGCACGGACCTTGCAGCAACAATTGACCGTGCTCGGATACTACGCGGGCCGCGTCACGGCGACATGGGACGCCCTGACCCAGGCAGCGTTCACCAAGTTCCTGAGCGAGCATAACTTCGAGAACAAGGCTCGAAGCGACGCGACGGTATGGCCCTCCATTTTGGATTATCTGCGCGAGCGGTCGCAGGCGGAAGTGGCCCGACGAACCACCACCCAACCGATCGTGACCGGGGCGCTCGACCGGGGCCCGGGCGCGGCGAAGGGAGGCGCCCCATCTCCGAGCTCGTCCCGCGACAAGGCCACCGGTCACAAGTAGTCGTGGTGGTGCGTCGAACGTATCCCTCCGCGACCGTCGCGGAGCAGGTACGACGCGCCGTTGCGGCGGACAACCCGACCTACGTTCGCGGATCGGTCGTCGGCGCTACGCTCGAATATCGACTCGAAGCGACGCACGCTGCGAGTGCTCGAGCCACCTTGGACGACCTGCTTGCCTGCGTGAGCGCTGCCGAGCGGAGCCTGGACTTGGCCCCGACGTCGACGCGCTAGCCGGCTTTTAGTCGAGGGGTCAGCGCGGCGAGCAGCGGGGGAATCACCTCTTCCCAATTCCCCACAATCCCGACGTCAACCCCGCGAAAGACGGGGGCATTGGGGTCGGTGTTCACGGCGACCAACGTGCGCGCTCGCTTCCAACCTACGAGGTGATTCGTCGAACCCCCCACGCCGACCAACACCGCCACATCGGGGCCTAACGACCGGCCGGTCAGCCCCACTTGCAACTGTCGGGGCACCCAGCCGGCATCCACGACGCGCCGGGTCGCCGCAAGCGCAAACGGAGTTTCCTCCAGCCAGGAACGGATGCGAGGAACGTTTTCGGGTCCGCCCAACCCCATGCCGATGCTCACGATCGCATGAGCCGTGTCGAGATCTCCCCACTCGGCAGTCCGTTCGATGCCGAAATCGACCCGGGCGACTTTCGCCAAAGAGGCAGCGCCTTCGACTCGTGTGATCTCGAGCGGAGAATTCCCCTCCCACACCGCCGGATCGAACGAACCGGGGCGAAGGGTGACCAAGCTGGGCCGCGTTCGTGAGTAGATCTCCGCGATGATGCCTCCTCCGAACGCCGGCTTGAGCCAGCGTAGCGATCCGGATTCTCCCAGTTTCATTCCCACGGCGTCCCCCGTCAACCCCAGCCCCCCTCGCGCCGCAAGCCGACCCGCGACTTCGCGCCCAAACGGATCGGCGGAAAAGACAAACCCGGCCGCGCGGGGTCGCGGGCCCAAGAGATTGGCCGCCCCGCGTGCCGCGACATCGGACCCTACAAAATCACCAGCCGCCGGAACGTGGTAGCCCCGCCCTGCGCCAGATGCCCTCGCCTGAGCTCGATCGTTGTCGGTGGGTTCCGACCCGATCCAAACGGCGGAGGGCCAGTACCCGGGCAACGCTCGTCGTACCTCCGCCAGGAACGGAAAGGTGGTACGGTCAGTTCGGCCATCCGGGCCACTGACGAGAACCAGAATTTCCTTGTCGTCGGTCGAGGCATCGGCGGAAGGTGAAGCACGCGCGTGGGGGGCGGGCCTCGATCGCATCAATCGTTCTACGATTTCGGCCGCCCGAGCCACACGGTCAGAAATCGTTCCCGAGTCGAGGATGGACGGATCGCGCGTGGGCTCTTCGTTCACAAGTCCGGCAACGACCGTGGGGGAACCCTCCAGTCCGACGGTCTGGGGGTCGAGGCCGAGCTCATCGATAGTCAGGCGCCCCACCGCCTTGCTGCGGGCCGCGGTCACTTCACTCTGCGACGGCTTTCGAATCTTCGTGATCTTCTCCGTGACGGAAACCACGAGGGGCGCGCTCGTCTTCAGGCGCGCCCATCCCGTCGGCGTATCGACCGTAAATTCCCAACCCCCGCCCTTGGCGTCGCGCTCCCACCTCCGGGCTCCTCCGATGAATGGAACATCGAGGAGGCCGGCGACCTCCGGACCGACCTGCCCGGTTTCGGAATCCGTTGTCCAGGCCCCTACGAAGACCACGTCGTGGTCGGTCCGCTCGAGCGCTCGGACTAGGACCCGTGCTGTGACGAGGGTATCCGAACCCGCCAAGCGAGGGTCGCTGATGAGGAGGGCCCGGTCCGCACCTAACGCAAGCGTCTCCTGCAGCGCCGCCTCGGCCACGGGGGGGCCCATCGAGATGACGCTAACGCGCTCCCCCGGACACCGGGCGTCCAGTGCGACCCGAACGGCGCGCTGATCGAACGGATTGATGAACAGCTCGCTACCCTCCCGCACCATCGTCTTGCGCTCGGGGTCGAAGCGCATCTTCTCGACGGCCGGAACGACCTTGATCAAGACCGCAAAATCCATCGACCGAACCCCGACAAAGGGACGCGCGACGGCAAACGTATTGATAAGGAACTTCGGCCGCTCCTCCCACCGATGAACGCCCCTACGGGTTCGATGGCCTCCTCCGGGAACTCCAATCCGTCGCTCGGTTCCGGGACCGTCCCGGACGACCGAGCCCGGTATGCGATTGGCGTGGCCATCACCGTGTTTGTGATCCTCAGCCAGTACTTTCTTCCCCAAGCGTTCCCCGCGCTCGGTTTCCTGTACGGAAATCTTCTCGGGGATCTCTTCGTCGTGTACGGCATCCCCGTCCTCGCCTTCGCTTTCCTCATCGGGGCTCGTCCGCTTCGGCGGTGGGCCGCGAATCTCGGGACTGCGACCTGGGAAGGGCTCCAGTGGTTCGGACTGACTTCATTACTGGCGCTCTTCATCGTGATCATCCTGGAAGCGATCTACTCCATCGTCGACCCGGCCGCGCTCCAACTCTTGGAGCGGACGAACCCGGCGCTCCAGCAGGCCGCCTCGAATCCGTGGTTCTTCATCGGGCTCTCCTTCGTAGTGGGGGCGTTCGAAGAAACGATCTTTCGTGGCTGGATCTTTGGCTACTGGCTCCAGCGACCGAATGCCTCCTGGCTTGGAGCGGCGATCTGGACGAGCGTCCTCTTCGCCGGAGTCCATCTCTACTACGGTACGACGTACGGAGCGGCGTATCCGATCCTCTTCGTACCCCTCTTTTTCCTTGGCTTCTCCTTCGCGGCGACCGTCAAGTATTCCGGGGGGAATCTTGTGGTCGTGGCCCTCCTGCACGGGGGCTATGACGCGATCTCCTTCGCGTATCTCTTGAATCCCAACCTGTCCGACGGGCTGCACGTGCTGCTCATCGTCGTCGGGCTCACCGTCGCGTTGGTCCTCTACGTGAGGTCCCGGTCGACTCGTCCCCCTCCCGTGGAGACCCTGGCAATAGGTGGCATTACTCCGCCCGCCGATCCATACGCGTGGCGAACGTCCCCCGATCCTGATCCTCCGAGAGTGTCCCCTCCCCTAGGGGGCCCGCCGCCCGGGGGTTGAACGTCAATATTATGGCGCGGGACCGGCCATCTCCACCGGACAGACCCATGGCGAACGATGGGCCGGAGGGGTCCCGCTCCGCCCCCCCTGAGGAGACCATCCAGTGGACCGAGCGGGAACAACCGCGCTACCTGACGATCCTGATGGTCATGGGAGTTTGGGCCCTAGCGGTCGTCGAGCTCGCCCTGATCGAGATCTATCTGGTCGATCGCATGGACCAGCAGCTACCCCTCGCCGTCCTAGTCTTTGCGCCGATCTTCGTAGTCGTCGGCGCCGTCGTCATCTGGCGCAGTTATCGCAGTGAACCGAAGCGGACTGGCGTTTCTGCCAACGGCTTCCATCTGGATTGGGGATCGGGTCCCACGAAGGTGCCGTGGGAATTCGTGACACCGGCCTTCCTGCGGTCTCGCTGGGCGAGCTATCCGATCTTTTACCGCGTTCCGGGGTCGCGCTTTCTGAACCATGTGTTCCTCACCCCGATCCAAGCGCGGACGCTCCTCTTGAATCCAGACCGGCCTCCCTGGCCGATGGACGAAAAGATCGCGCGGCGATTGCAGATCCCCGCCTAAATCTCGCCCCCGCCGCTAGGGTCATGTAACGGAGGTACGTCCCCCGCCGCATGGCCGTTTCCGACTCCACGTTGCGGGCCCTACTCTCCAAGGCCCGGACGATCGCTGTGGTCGGATTATCGGACAACCCCGAGCGGGACTCGAACCAGGTCAGCCGTTACTTGAAGGAAAACGGCTATCGGATCATTCCGGTGAATCCGTTCATCCGCGAAGCCCTCAGAGAAAGATCCTATCCATCACTCTTGGCCATCCCCACCGACGTCTCCGTGGATATTGCCGATATTTTCCGGCGGAGCGACCAAGTCCCCCCGGTCGTGGACGAGGCGATCGAGCGCCGGATCCCCACGATATGGATGCAGCTCGGAGTCGAAAGTGCGGAGGCGGCCGGACGCGCGCGAGCCGAAGGACTCACGGTCCTGGAAAATCTCTGTATCATGCAGGTGCATCGCCGCCTCGGGCTCGGAATCCGATCGTAGGAGGAGGAACGTTCGTTGGCGGCTGCATCGGCCCCCGTCGCACCCGGAGGCGCCCCTCCCGCCCCGCCGGCCCGGCCGGCTGTGACGAGCGCGCCCCTTCCTCCGGAGCGCAAGGGCCGGCTCTGGGATCGTGGCGTGGTCCAGCGCCCCGAAGTTCGGGCATTAGTCTGGCGCGCGGACGGAACCGCTCGAATCCTCGGGAATCTCGACGCGGGCACCGTGATCGTCCGCGGAAACGCCTCGGTCGTGGGGAGGGTCACCGCCGATCGGATCGATGTACGCGGTACGCTCGAGGGACTCCAGCCGATCGACGTCAAAGGTACCCTGTTCGTCCGCGGCACACTACGGTTCGAGGGACCGCTGGCCGCGGGAACGCTCTCCCACGTCGGACCTGCTCGCGGCGGGGGACCGATCGTGGCCCGCCAACTTCTCGAGTCCCATGGGTCCCTCGAAGTTCGCATCGGCGGGATCACCGCTCCCCACATCGCCCTCAACGGCTCCTTCGATGTCGCAGGCCCGATTCTCGCGAAGAGCGTCATTGCGCGCGTGACAGGCCTGTCGCAAGTTCCGTCGATCGAGGCGGATACGATCGTGTTGGATCGCCCGACCCGGATCCCACGCCTCCTAGAGCAGTTCGGGCTCCTCGCGACCGAACCGGCAGTTCGAGTCGACCGGATCGAGGCCCGCGACGTGTACTTGGATGGCGTCGAGTGCGAGTACGTTCGTTCCGAACATCTGCTGCTCGGACCCGGTAGTCATGTGACGCGGCTCGATGGCACTGTGATTCGAAAACATCGGAGCGCGACGATCGGCCCTCGATCGCACACCGCCCCTCCGCACGGCCTGAGTCGCTGAAGCTCCAGTAGGGCCTTTATTTCCCCCCGGTACGTCGGACGGACGTATGGCGACGGAGGAGGCGAGCGGGTCGGGCCCGGCAGCACTCCTCGAACTGCACCGCAAGGTGCTCGATTACTGGGAACGCGCGGGTGTTCCGAACCGTGCGATCGGAGGTGTGCTGAACGGGCCCGTGTTCCGATTTACCGAGGGTCCCCCAACCGCGAATGGCGCCCCGCACATCGGCCACGTCGTCGGTCGTACGCTGAAGGACATTCAGTTGCGCTACCGCCGGATGCGGGGGTTTCGGATCGTCTCCTCGATGGCCGGCTGGGACTGCCACGGCCTTCCCGTCGAGCTCGGCATCGAGCGGCGTCACGGGTTCCGCTCCAAGCATCAGATCGAGGAGTACGGTATCGAGCGGTTTTGCGAGGAGTGTCGCGCCAGTACGCTCGAAGTGGCGGACGTTTGGCAAGAGATGAGCCGGCGCCTCGGCTACTGGCTCGATTACGCGCACCCGTACTTCACGATGTCCGCTCCGTACATCGAAAGCGTCTGGTGGTCGTTGAAGACGCTCTTCGACCGCGGTCTGCTCGAAAAGGGGTACTACGTGCTCCCCTACTGCCCGCGCTGCGAGACCCCTCTCTCCTCCCACGAGGTTGCCCAGGGGTATCGGGAGACCACCGACCCGTCCGTGACCGTCCGGTTTCCGTTCGCCGACGCCCCCGGCGTTCGCCGGTCCCTCCTGGTTTGGACGACCACGCCGTGGACGCTTCCGGCTAACATGCTCGTCGCGGCGAAGGCAGACCTAACTTACGTCGTCGTACAGACGCCCGACGGGAGCGAGGAAGTCGTCGCCGAACAAGCTCTCCGGCGCCACTATCCGGGCGGTGCTCAGGTGATCTCTCGGATCACCGGCCGCGAGCTCGCGGGGCAAACCTATCGCCCCCCGTTTCCCTTCGTCCCAGCTGGCCAGGGTCGCTTTCACGTCGTCCTCGACGATATGGTTTCAGCGAATGAAGGGACCGGCTTCGTGCACATCGCGCCGAGCTTTGGCCTCGACGATCAACGGGTCGGTGCGCGGGAGGGGGTCGGGATGTTCGATCCGCTCGACAGTCGGGGCCACTTCACCGAACAAATCCCGATTGTCGCCGGCAAGTCGTTCAAGGCGGCTGACCCCGTTCTGGTGGAGGAGCTTCAGCAGCGCGGTCTGCTGGTCCAAGCGACGACGATCAAGCATACGTACCCGTTCTGCTGGCGTTGTTCGAATCCGCTGATCTACCGCGCCGTGGACTCTTGGTTCGTTCGCACGTCGCGATTTGTGGCCGAGCTCCAATCCAACAACGAGCAGGTGCAATGGATCCCGAGTCATTTGAGGGAAGGACGCTTCGGTAATTTTCTCGAGGAGGCGAAGGATTGGGCGCTCTCGCGGAATCGGTACTGGGGAACGCCCCTTCCGGTTTGGCGGTGTCCATCGGGTCACTTCACGTGCATCGGGAGCTACGAGGAGCTGGTCGAGCGAAGCGGCGCGCCGCTGCCGACCCCGTTCGATCCCCACCGGGTCACGGTCGACCGGATCGGCCTCCGCTGCTCCACCTGCGGGCTCGACAGCCGGCGAGAACCGTACACCATCGATGGATGGTACGATAGCGGGGCCGCTCCGTTCGCACAGTACCACTACCCGTTCGAGCCGGGCCCCTTCGAACCAAGCGAGCCCCTGGATTACA
The DNA here is from genome assembly GCA_049300255.1 of Thermoplasmata archaeon. Classification (GTDB taxonomy): domain Archaea; phylum Thermoplasmatota; class Thermoplasmata; order Lutacidiplasmatales; family UBA184; genus Lutacidiplasma. The sequence continues at coordinate 20,876 of JBAQJJ010000011.1, read as the reverse complement.
TCGCCGAAGGGCTGGACCAAACGCGGGGCTGGTTCTACACGTTACTCGTACTCTCCACGGGGCTCTTCCATCGTCCGGCCACACGCGCGTGCGTTGCCCACGGACTGGTATTGGACTCGGGGGGGCAGAAGATGTCGAAATCCACGGGGAACGCGGTCGAGCCGATGGCGCTCTTGGCCCGGCTCGGCGGCGACCCGGTGCGCTGGGGGTTCCTGACCAGCGACTACACCGAGCCGCTCCGCCCCTCGGAGACGGAGTTCCAGCGGGGAGGCGGCCGCACGTTGGGCACGTTGGTGCATGTCGTAGAATTCTACACGCAGAACGCGCGCGCCGATGGATTCTCGGCCCGCGTCGACGTGCCGTCGCCGCCGAGTTCGCTCGACCGCTGGCTGCTCTCGCGGCTGGAAGCGACCCGAGCCGAAGTGGATCGAGCACTATCGACGTTCGACCCTCGGCCGGGGGCTCTGGCACTGCGAACGTTCGTGGATGATCTGAGTACGTGGTATCTGCGCCGGTCGCGGCCCCGTTTCTGGTCTGCGGACGATTCTGCGGATCGGCAATCCGCTCAGGATACTCTCTCCTTCGTCCTGGTGTACTTCGCCCGGCTGATCGCCCCGTACACCCCATTCGTCGCGGAACACGTCTATCAAGAAGTGAACCAGGGCGACTATGCCACTCCCGACCGATCGGTCCACCTTCAGCAATGGCCCGAATCGATCCCCACCCGGGATCCCCGATTGGAAGAGGCCATGGCCGAGCTGCGAACGTGGGTCGAGATCGCGCGCGAGCTCCGCCAGCGGGTGCAGGTCAAGTCGCGGATCCCGCTCGCTGAATTCGTCCTCTTCGGGGAACCTTCTGCCGCCTTAGCAACCTTAGGCCACGACGCGAACGCGTTGCTCGAAGAGGAGCTCAATGTTAGACGGATCACGTGGGCCCCAACGTCGACCGTGGACCGCTACGCGGAATCGGACTGGGTCCTTCGGGAGGAAGAGGGCCGACCCGTGGCGGCACTCTCGCGTCGGCCCACCCCCGAGCTGTTGGAAGAAGGCTGGGTACGGGAAGTGCTGCGCCGCCTCCAAACGACCCGCAAGGAACTTCGGCTCGCGTTCACGGAGCCGGTCGGAGTCACGATCTTCGCGCTCGGACCCCTGTACTCGGCGCTCGAGCGACGTCGCGAGCGCGTCGCCCAGGAGCTGCTCGCCGACCCGCTCGCCATCCTCGATGCCGCACCGCCGGAGTCGGACGACGTCCGACGGTGGGAGATCGAAGGTACTACGGTCGGCGCCCGGATCGACCGGCACGATGCGTGACCGCCGGCCCATGCGATTCGATGGACCCCCGAGGCATCGATTCCCCGAAGATCTCCGCCTGGAATCGATAGACACGGACGGCGGGCGCGTGCCACGCGCTTCCTTCCAGACCCGCCTTCCGGCACGTCTCCCTGAGGAATTGTTCCCCGTTCCACTCTTGCTCCGTCGCAACCTGCGGCAGCAACAACCCGCTTTGCCCATAGCCCTCGACGATCAACCCATCCGTTCCGACTCGAACGGAATCGGTCCATGTGGAATCCTTAGGACCGGGGATCGGCTCCGGTTCCGTGAGGAGCGAAACTTCGACCGTCAAGCGACCCAGTTCGCTCGAACGAACCGCTGGAAAACGAGGATCCTCGGTCGCGGCCGCCTGGGCGGCGCGGGGAATGGCGACGCGGAGCGGGTACACCGCGCGCGGAAACCCGATGCATCCCCGCAGCGCCCCGGAAGGGTATTCCGACAACGTCACAAAGACGCCGCCAGGCCGGTCGAATCGAGAGGGGAGCCGCTCATCGTTCAATCGGTCCGAAACATCGCCGAGCTCCGGTTCCGCGATGCAGCGCTCCAGGGCGCGCCGCGCCAACCGGACGGCCGCCACACCCTCGGCGTGCGCGACCTCCGTCACGGAGGTGCCGACACGTTGCGGGCTCAAGGGGGTTGCGACCGCGCGGGTACACGCTTTATACGGGTCGAAAGGTGCGGCGGCACCCCATGCCCTTTCCGGAAGCCGTCAACCGGCTGCTGAACAAAAAGATCTGCATGAACTGCTCGGCGCGCAACCCCCCGAAAGCGGTCCAATGCCGGAAATGCGGCTACAAGGGACTACGCGTCAAATCGCGCGAACGGGCCGGCAAAACCCAGTAGGCGGTCTATCGCATCTCGGGGCTTCCGCTCTTGTTGAGCGACATCGCCGGCGACTGTCGACCTTCGCGGGCGACGGCGAGCCGCTTTTCGAGGAGAAAGGTCAGGTTCTTCTGCCCGTCCCGCCAGCTCGAGAGCTTCGGGGCCCCCCAGCGTTCCGCGTAGGGGATCGGCACCTCTTCGAGACGGTACCCGCGTAACAGGACCTCGAGCTTGATCTCCTCGCTCATCGGCATCCCATCCTGGGTCAGTTGTAGCCGGGGCAGGATCGCGCGACGGAAGACCCACATCCCGCTTTGGCTATCGCGCAGCCTCGTTCCACGCATCCCCTGCAGATAGTGGTGGTAGGCGATATGGACGACCAGATTGAGGATCCGGTTCCCGATCCGATGCTCGGTGGTCATCGCACGTCGGTCGAGAAACGCCAGTCGGTTGCACGTGATGAAGTCGAGATGCTCGGTCAGCAGCTTATCGACCAGTTCCGGGATCCGCTCGACCGGATAGGTAGCGTCCCCGTCCGCCGTGGCAATGATCTCCCCGGTCGCTTCGGCAAAACCCGTTCGATAGGCGCGGCCGTATCCTCTCCGAGTCTCGACCAGCACGCGCGCCCCCTCCGCCCGAGCGATCTCGGCCGTTCCATCCGCGGACACCCCGTCGACCACCAGGAGCTCCCATTCGATTGGCCGCGTAACAAAACGAGTTTGGTTCGCGGTGTCGGTCGCCGCTCGGAACGCACGCAGAACATGGCCGATCGATCCGGCCTCGTTTAGGGTGGGGACCACGAAGGAGCCGCGCACTACAGGTTAAGACGGACGACAATCCCTTAACCTCTCCGTTCCGTGGCGTGCGAACGCGGAGGACCGAGGTTGACCCGTCCCGCTCGAAGTCGGCGGTGGGGCAGCTTTCCGACGACCGCTGACGTCGGTATTTGGGCGACCGGAGGTACGGTCGCGGAACTGTTCGAAGCGTTGGGCCTCGGGCTGTTCGCCCTTATCACCGACCTCCACAAAGTGCGACCCCGGGACACCCGGTTGATCTCTACGTCGGGGACCGATCCCGCCGCGCTCGTGGTGGCGTACCTGACGCAGCTCCTGTTGCTCCAGCAGATCGAAGGGTTCGTCGCGTGCCAGATCAAAGCCCGACCGATCGGAACGCCTCCGACAGCCGTATTCGCCACGGTTTCGGGGGAGAACTTCGATCCCCTCCGACACACTCCGCGGGTTGAGGTGAAGGCCATCACTTGGCATGCGCTCACCTTCGACCTAGCCACGCGCCGCGCTCGCGTAATCGTCGATATCTAGGGCGCTCCGAACTTCAGGGCATCCGTTCGGCGATGGCAGCGAGAGCGGCTCCGGGGGAGTTGAATCGGCCGGCCCGACCTAGGATCCGCTCGAGGCCAGCGACGGTCACGAGAAGATCCGGCCAGCTGGCGATCCCCATGTGACCGATCCGGAAGATCTTGCCGGTCAGCGCGCCTTGGCCACCTTGCACGAGCACGTTGTACGTTTGTTGGAGGACCTTGCGGAGCTGGCTGTCGTCCATGCTCGTCGGATTTTTGATCGCGGTCACGGTGTCCGAGGCGTACGCGGGATCGGGGAAGAGCTCCAATCCCAGGACCTTGACCGCGGCACGCGTGGCTTCGGCGAGCTCGTGCGTATGCCGGAGCCGGGCCTCCAAAGTTTCCTCTCGGAGCAGGACGAGCGCCTCCCGGAGGGCGAGGAAGAGAGGGACCGCGGGGGTCCAGGGCGTATCGTTCTTCTCAAGCGATTTGAGATGCGCGGCGAGGTCGAGGTAGAACGTCCCCGGGTGCAGAGCGGCAACCGCTCGGTCCGAGAGGTGGACCATGGCGAGACCCGCGGGGGCGGCCAACCCCTTCTGGCTCCCGGCGACGACCGCGTCGATCCCCCACGCCTCGATCGGTAGGGGTACCCCCGCGACGGCCGAGATCCCATCCACGAGAAAGAGCGCCCCAGATTTCCGGACCGCTGGCGCGATGCGGCTCAGGTCGTTGAGGAGGCCCACGCTCGTCTCATTCTGGACGACACACACGGCCCGCACATCTCCCTTCTCGATTTGGGCGACGGCGGCGTCGACCGGGATGTGCGTGCCCCAGGGGGCCGAGAGGGTCGTGACGTCGCGTGCGTAGCGCCGAACGATCTGGTCGCTCCGTTCTCCGAAATTTCCGTTGACCAGTACGAGCGTGCGTCCCGTCGAGGGCACGAGGCTCGAGTACATCGCTTCCAGGCCAGCCGTCCCCGAGCCGGACAGCACGACCTGATGTCCACGAGCGCCGAAGAGCACGGGTAACAAAGCGCGGATTTCTTCCACGATCGAGTGGAAGTAGTCCCCCCGATGATTGAGGGACGGCGTGCTCATGGCCCGGAGGACCCGGGGGTGAATACGGACGGGTCCTGCGATCAAGAACGTCGCGGTCTCGGGGTCGAACGTCATCGGGACGGGCTCCCTTCGGGATTGACGAGGGCGGTCAAAGGCTCCCCCTTCAGCGCGCGCACGACCTCTTCGACGACCTGTAAGCCGGCGCGTCGTTGCGCTTCCCGGGTCGAGGCGCCCAGATGCGGAGTCGGGATCACTCGGGGATGCCGGAGGAGCTCCGTGCGGGTCGGGGGTTCCACCTCGAATACATCGAGCGCCGCGCCCCCCAAATGGCCGGAATCCAGGGCCGCCACGAGTGCGGTCTCGTCGATCAGGGGCCCCCGAGCTACGTTGACGAGGAAGGCACCCGGCTTCATTCGTGCGATTCGCTCCGCGTCGATCAAGTGGCGATTGTCTTCGGTCAACGCCGCATGGACGCTAACGAAATCCGATTGGGCAAGGAGCTCGTCCAGCGTGGTTAGCGTGGTTCGATCGGCCGGCGACGTCACATACGGATCGTAGGCCAGCGTGCGGACGCCGAACGGTTCGAGCCGACGGGCGACTTCGCGAGCGATGCGGCCGTAGCCGATGAATCCCACCGTTTTCTGGGCGAGTTCTCCGCGATTCTGGCCCCGCACCCACTCGCCCTGCTTCGTCGCGGTGATCTGGGAAACGAGGTCGCGAACCAGAAGCAGGTAGAATCCGATCGTCAATTCGGCGACACTCGTGGTAGCCGCCGTCGGCGCGTTCACGACCCGGATGTGACGCGCGGTCGCGGCCTTCACGTCGATATTATCGACTCCGACTCCGGCACGGGCGACTAGGTGGAGGGCCGGGGCCCGGCCCATCATCTCAGCCGATACTTTCGTTCGACTGCGCACGATGAGCGCCCACGCGCGAGGCAGAACGGCCTGGAGCGCGGACCCGCCAACGGTAGCGTCGACCACCTGGCAGGGGGCGCTCGAGAGCTGCTCGACCGCATCCGCGTCGATCGGATCCGCCACGACGACGACCGGGTCCGACTCGGGCACAGGGGCGGCGACCGTGATTATCTTGAAAACCCTTTGCCAAGACCGGGGTTATGCGATCGCCGGGCACGCCGGATCCGGATCAGGGGATTTTTGGAACGGCCGTCCGCCCCACGGCGGTGCGGACGATCTCTTCCCCGCGGATGCCCCGGATCCATGGCTCGGGCTTGATGATGACACGATGCGCGAGCGCCGGCTCGGCGACCGCCTTGACGTCATCGGGGAGAACGAAGTCGCGCCCGTGGAGCAGCGCCCATGCCCGCGCGAGCTTGATGAGGGCGAGCGACCCCCGCGGAGAAGCGCCGACTTCGACCCGCGCATCGGACCGAGTCGAACCGACGAGACTCACGACGTACGTCTCGATGGCAGGCTCGACGGTGACCTCCTCCACGTCCCGTTGCATGCCGAGAAATTCCGGCAGGGAGGTGACTCGCGGCACCTCCACCTGATCTTGCTTTCGGGCGCGACGGCGCGCAAGGATCGTTTGCTCTTCCTCAGGAGTCGGATAACCGATCCGCAACCGCATGAGAAACCGGTCGACCTGCGCCTCGGGGAGCGGATAGGTTCCCTCGAGCTCGATCGGGTTCTGGGTCGCAAGGACCAGGAACGGAGGCTCGAGGGGATACGTCGCCCGTTCGCTCGTGACCTGGCGCTCCTGCATCGCTTCGAGGAGCGCCGACTGCACCTTCGGAGGGGCGCGATTGATCTCGTCGGCGAGGAGGATGTTCGTGAAGAGAGGACCCGGTCGGAAGGCGAACTCGTTGCGTCGGGCGTCGAAGATCTCGCCCCCGGTGATGTCATGCGGGAGCAGATCGGCCGTGAACTGGATGCGTTGAAATTTGAGACCGAGCGCCTGGGCGAACGATTTGGCCATCAACGTCTTTCCAAGACCCGGGAGGTCTTCGAGGAGGATGTGACCGTCCGCCAGGAGTCCGGTCGCCAGGAGCGAGAGGGGCTCCTCACGTCCCACGACCGCCGTATGGACGGCTTCGCGAATCCGTCCCATCGCCGTCATGACGTTGGACGCTTCCATACTCCTCCCCCCGACCCCAGCGGTAAACCGGACGGTCTATATGAATCGCCTTGGCCCCGTATCCCCCGGCCGTAACGGTTGCGCGTCACAGTAGGCCAAAGCCCTCTCGGCGTCCTGACCCCGGCCGGGGCTGTCGGATACCGGGGTTGTCCTCACTTCACTCCCAACGGACGACACGTCCGTATCGGGTCAAGAGGGACCCTTCGTCGGTACCCGGGGGGACTTGTGGTCCCTCCGCTTGTCGCAACTCGGGGAAGCCTAAGAGTCTAGCGCCTTCGAATGTAACGCCTCCGGGTGGTCGAACAGCCAAGCGACGCCCAAGAGGAGCGCCACGAGGATGCCGGCGGTCGCGCCGATCAACAGTGATGTGACGGGCACGAGCAAGCTGCTGGCTAGGGCGACTCCGAGCGCGAGGGCGGGGAGGGCGAGCGCTTGGACGACGTTGCGCGTCGACTCCGGCGCCGGTGGAGCGTCATCCGCCAGCCATAGGAGATAGAGGAGACCGGCCGCTCCCGCCAACAGCTCCGTCAGGACCGAGATCCGGATCCATCCACTGGCCACGACCAGGCCGATGAGCGGGAACTCGAGGCCGAAGAGACGATAGATGCCGCCTCGGTAGCGGAGATAAGCGCCGATCGCGACCGTCCCCACCGTGAAGGCGATCCCGAACACTAGGCCGAACGAGCTCTGACTTCCCAACGCGATCGCCCCGAGTGCCAAAAGCAGGGCAGAGGGAAGCCGCCGACCCCAGCGAGGGGCCGAAGCCCGAGGGGCGGCGGGGGCGGGGATCATCGAATCCCTCGATGCCGCACGGGGGCGCTCATGAGGTCCACGAATCCGGTGAGGGACCAATAATTGTCCCAATCGACCACGGGGGCGTCCTCCCAGACTTCCCCCACCCGGCCGCGTCGGACGAGGCGCATCAGGCGATCGGCGATGGGATCGACCGGGGTCCGCCGATCCGCCCGGTCCAAAATGATCGGCAACGGGCTCGGGCTGAGCACGATGACGGGGAACCCGCGCAACCGTAGGTGCGGGATCAAATTCGCCGCCGCTTCGTCCGCCAGCGGAGAGAGGAGGATCGTCATCACTCCCGGCGGAAAATACCGCCGCAGCGCGATCGCGCATCGCTCCTCGGGTCCCCCCGCTCGGCCTGGCCGCGCGTGCCGAAGCGCCTCGCGGATCCGGTAGCGCTGCGTTCGGCCAGAGGCCAGGGGAAGGGCGGTTACGAACTCGTCATACAGCGCGAGTCCGACGCGCGCCTTCTCGTCGAGGAACGCTTCCGCGATCCCGTACGCGGCAGCCGCGGTAAGCGAACTCAGTTGGCCGTCCCGTTCGGGGCCGAGCGGCGAAGGGCGGAGGTCCAGAAGGAGGAGCACGTCCCCCGTTCTTTCGAGGTAGTATTCGTTGGCAAGCAACCGTCCGCGCCGGGCCGTGGCGCGCCAATTAATCTGGCGTGGCGTGTCGGTCGGCGCCGCATCGCGGATCGCAAAGAAGTCGCCCGCGCGTCCCGTCGCGCGCGATCGAACCTCTCCCGGAACCAAGATCGTGCGCCGGAGTGGCGGGCTGCCGATACGCATCAGCTCGGGCGGATACCGCTCGATCGAGAGCGGGGTTCCCTCGACACGGCCGGGTCGCTCAACTAACCCGATCGGATCGCGCCAGGTAATCCGAGGAACGGGAACGCGCGCCAAGCAAGGCCGGCTCGTCTCCCACGCGAGCTCGAAGGAGATCCCCGACGCGTCATAGTGCACGTCCGGCGGGCGTCGCTCGACCAACGAGGCGGGGCGCACGAATTCGGGAATGATCTCGCCGGCGGGGGCGTTCGGACCCGGCGTCAGTCGACCCGTGATGCGGACCTCTCCCTCGGTCCCGTCGGCATTCCAGGTGAGCTTCGCGGTGGGTCTTCCCTTGGGTTGCGAGAGCGCCGCGGAAATCGGTGTGAGCAGAAACGGGAGTCCCAAGAACAAGGGGACTGGATTCTTGAAAATGATACCTAACGCGAACAGGATCGCAGTGGTGGCGAAGAGGCCGTAGGTCGTGGGTCGCCAGTGGAGGGGCTCCTCCGCTCCTCCCGTTTGCGTCACGATTCTCGCTCCAATTCCGTCAACCGCTTTTCCACGAACGCGCGGAACGCCGCGTCCGAGCCGCGTACCAATCGTTGCTGTTCCGCTTCGGGACGTATCGGCGCGTTGCGATCCCGCAGACGACGCTCGAGTCCGTCCAACAGGGTGAGCACGTAGGCCCGTCCGAGAGGCCCGCTCGTGAGCGCACTTTCGAGAACGACCAGCGCCGTCGTCTCGGGCACTTCCACTTCCACGGGAGTGGGGCCGGAAGGCCGCAAGGCCCGGGAAACCCCGACCAATACACCCATGACGATGGCGAGCACCGCCGCGGGTACGGCGACCGCTAAATTGGGACCGGCCCACACGGCGACACCGGTCGCGATGCCCGCCAAGACGAGCGCCAGGATCCAGATCGAATCTCTCACGACCCTCCCGATCCACGGTCTAGGTCCGCGAGGGCCTGGCGGAACACGAGGCGAGCCTGGTTTCCTTCCTCGGGACCGAAGATGTGGTAGGAGTACCGTGCCTCTTCGAACAGTCGCGTCAACTTCTCCGCCGTGACCCGACGTATCCCGAGCCGAACCAGGTGATCCCGGTAGATCTCGCTCGGAGTTTGCACCTCGACCGTTCCCACCTTCCGCTCGACCTGTTCCAGGAGTCGGCTATAGCACGCGATGATCAACGCGCGCGGGTCGGAGTTGCCCGAAGAATCGAGCTCTTGAAGGGCGGAGGCGAGCGTACGGCGGATCTTGTCCCGGGTGGAAGGAGCGGCCTCCACCGCACTGGAGATCTCCCGCCGCGCTACGAGGTACGGAACGATCAGCACGAGCAAGATTACGACGACCACGATTGGAATCAAGATGAAGACCCATGGCGGCAGGTGAATCGGTAGGAGCGGAGTGGTCACGGTACCGTTCCCCGACCCATTTCCCCCCGGCGTCGTGTTCCCCGGCAGCGTTTGATTGCCGACCTGTCCAGGCCCGGTGCTCGATAGCGCTCCCCCCGTGTCGAGTACCTTGAAGACGACCGCGAAGCTGGTCAAAATGAGCAGAACCACCAGCGATAGGACGATGATCCGATTGGGAATTCCGACCGTTCCCTGTGTGAGCCGGTACACTAGCAAGAAGCCCAGGATCGAAAAGATGATCCCGGTTAGTATGATCCCCAAGAGCTCGGCGTCGGTGTTGGGGCTGGCCGACACCCCCGGGGAGTTGAAGGGTACTATCGGGGCGGCAAGGAACGCCGCCGCGGCCCCGAACGCGAGCGAAGCGACCAGAAAGAGAATAAGCGCCGGAGGAAAGACCGGACGGCGGCGGGGAGCGATCGCCACACTCATTGAACGACCCCGCCCCATATCTGCCTTTCAGAGGCCCATCTCGCCCTCCGAAAGCGGGCCGGGATCGTGGAGTCGTTAGTCCGCCTTCGGAGGGGTAGATTCCGCCGGATCGGGAGCCGGGGCGCGGAGGAAGTAGAAGCTTCGACGCTCGTGCTCCGGCGAGACGACCGCGAAGTCTTCGATCCGATAGCGGAGGTCGAACGCCGCCCGGAAGGCATCTCGGGTCGCGTGACGCCAGCGCCGCAAAGCCGCGGGTTCATGCGTCCTGACGAGGTCGATATCGAACGGAATCTCGAGGTGGGCGGTTGGGGCGCTCGGCTCCTGCACGGCTTGCGGGACGCGGATGCCGCTTTCGCCGGGTTCGGTCTCTACGATTGGCTGGGCGGAGCGCCAGAACGCGACGTCCTGCTCCGGTTGCGGCCGCCGGCCACCCAGACGATCTACGACTTTGGCTGCCGCCAGGTCCCAGACCCATCGGACCCTATCGGTCTCGAGCCCCTGGTTGACCGCGTCCGTCAGCTGCCCGTAGTAATGGGGAAAATATTGGTCGGGCGTCCCGCCGAGTTTTCGAACATAGAGCATCGCGCTCTTGCTCGACAACGGATCGAATAGCCCCCGGATCTGGGCCAGTCCCTGGGCGAGTATCTCCTCCCGTTGGAGGGCATGGAGCTGGAACCCGACCTGGTGATTCTGATACTCGGGCCGGACGGCGGTCTCGAACGCCTGATGGTAGAGGACGGCCCCATCCCATCCGAGAAATCCCAGCGAAAACCCGGCGAGATAGATGTCGACGAAGGCCCCCAGGACAAGGCCCCCATTGTCTTGCGTCGCGCGTTGTAATGCGATAGGAATCGTAGGGGCGTCCGGTCCGAGGCCCCAGGCAACGCGCTGCACGTCCTCGACCGCGCGGAACTCTTCGGGTTTCCCCAAACGTCGGAATCGAAACCCATCGGTCGAGGTCGGACGAGGCTCCGGCGGCACGGGACATGCGAATCGATGCACGCTACTTAACCGAGCCGAGCGTGCGCTGGCGCGGCGGCGCCCGCCGGCGTCTAACGACGGATCCGGAGCTCGATCTTCCGACGCTCGTATCGGATCTCATCGGCAGGGGTCAGGTCCCAGAGCAAGTCTTCGAGGTCGGGGATGTTGCGCAAGAACTCGGCCTTGCTCTTCGTCAACATCAGGTGCTCGAACTTCCGGCGCGCGACGTAGTAGGCTCCGGTCAAGTACGCGCCAATGATGAAAACGATTGGCCCGACGATCGTGAATACGAGGTTGTAGTTCGCGGTGGGAGTGGCCGTATACGAGTTGATCGTCGAGAACGGGGACGCGCTCCCGAGCGGAGTAAAGTACCCGATCGCGAGCGTGGTGAGGAATATTCCAACCGCAAACACCGCGATCGAGATCGCGGCTCGGTGGGTTCGCATTCCTTGCCGGAATCGACGGTCGAAGGGGATTCGGACCGGCTCCTCCGACGGCATTATTCGCTCCGAAGCCGCTCGACTTATCAAGCTATGGTCGCACGTTTCTCGCCGGTACAACCTGCTTCCATCGCATAGTGCCTCGGAAAACCATTAAGAACCCGAAGGAAGACTCGGGGCCATGCCCCCCGGATCTTCTAAGACGGCACCGATGGCCGAAGCGCCCCCACCTCCCCCGCCCGCCGATACGATGGCGTATCCTCCGCCCGCCCCTCCTCCCGCGCCGGCCACCGGCATGAAGATGATGATGCCCAAGATGCCTTGGACTTCGCTCGAGTTCTTGGCCAAGGCCGGCGGGTTTCTCCTCATCTTCATCGGAACACTGGTCGCGGTGCTCTTCGTCTCCATTCCGGCTTCATGCGTGGGTGCCGGCGGTTGCGGAACCGGTACGTACCAAGGGCTGCTCAACGCCTTCATCGCGGCGCGCGTCCTCTGGACGATCGGTGTCTTTGGAATCGGAGCGGGAGCTGGACTCAAGCTGCTCCAGATCAACCAGGCCGCCGAGTCGGGCTCGCTCCCCGAAGACAAGATGTCCTGGCTCCTGCGCCAGCGCCGGTCGAATGGGGTCCTGTTCATCCTCGCGCTGCTCCTCTTTGCCTTCCTCCTCTGGACCGTGACAGCGCTTCCGGGGACGTTCACGCTGGGCCTGCCGAGTTTCCTCGCGATCGGGTAAGGCGGAGTCCTCGGGGCGGGGGGCACTTCGGGCGACGGGCAGAGGCTAGTCGTCCGTGCGTCCGTAGGAGCCCTTGGGTAGGGGCGCCTTCGGCGGCCCAGAACCTCCTGGGGGCGGGATCGTTCGGAGTACTCCGCGAATCCGGAAGTAGATCCAGTAGGCGCCCAAGATAGCGATGAGCGCTGCCGCCGCCCCATACACGATCCCGAGCAAAGCCCCGAAGCCAACGAGGAAAAAGCCGACCACCTGAATCAACCCTCCCGAAATGGGGCCGCCTCCCGTTCGCCCGCTTCCGGCCGGCGCGCGTAGCGAGAGCAGTGTTCCCGCGACTTCGAGCAGTACAATGGCCGACGACTCGAGCAGGATGACAACGATGCCTAACGGTGTGATTGAAAATCCCGACAGGTACTGCGTGACCAGGGCTAGCACGAGTACGCCGCCTATCCCCGCCCGAAAGCCCAGGGCATAGAACGGACTCGCGGGACTGCGACCGAAGTAGACGGTCCGAAGGAGCCCCCATTGGGCGACCTCCGTCCCGATCACGAGGATCGCGAGAAAGAGGGCCGCCCCGGGAAGGGCATCGTTGCTCAAGGCCGTAATGTAGAAAATCAGCGGCAGCGCGAGCGGGACTCCCACGAACAACCCCGCCGTGTACGCGAAGACGACCTTGCGTTCCTCAAAGAGCGTTTCCGGGACCTGGGGGGTCGCGTAATTCCCGATCTCCCAGTAGATGAACCCGCCCGAGAGCAGGATCCCGACGAGCGCTCCCAGCGAGAGGGATGCCACGACCACGGTCAATCCACCTTGCGCCCGGCGGAGAGAAATCCGGTGTGGCCCAGCATGTCGAATTCGGGACGGGTACCCCCTTCCCCGACGTGGAGGGATCGTTCGATCAGCTCGACGCTTCGCACATCTTCGAATCCGGAACTTCGAAGGGCGCGCACGGTCCGCTCGAGCTGATTGTATGTCGGGGTGTAAGTCCCGACGGACCCGCCCACCCGAAGGGCGGAACGGGCCGAGTCGAGAACAGTCCAGGGTTCGGGGAGGTCCAAGAGAACCGCGTCGACACCCCGGACATCCACGCCCTCCGTTCCCACATCCCGCTCCCGAAACTCCACGCGGTCGGCAAGACCGGCTCGAGTGAGGTTTTCCCGGGCTACGTCCAGAAAGTCGGCGCGCCGGTCATACGAGATGACTCGACCCTGTCCCCCGACCGCCCATGCAAGGACGAGCGTCAGGCCACCGCTTCCGGCGCCGGCTTCGACCACACGCGCTCCGGGTCCTACGCCCGTCATGTAGAGAAGTTGGAAGGCATCCTTGGGGGTTACGATCTGCGCGTTCCGACGAAGCTGGCCGAGTAGGTCTGCGATCGTCGGCCGAATGAGTGAGTAGGGCTCGCCGAGCCAGGTCACCTGGGCTCCCGGAGTCTTCCCGATTTGGTCGGTCAAATCGAGCACCCCTTCTCCGGCAACCGGCTGAGGTCCCGTTGCCAAACGGATCAGCAGGGTCGGATGCCCTCGGCGTTTCAGGACGGCCGGGTCCCCGACGCTCCAGCCGTCTTCTGTCACAGCCTCGGAATCGACGGTCAGGTAATAACTCGATACCCCGAGCGCTTCGAGCGCGCAACGCTTCCGGCGCGACCGGTAGTCTCGAACGTCTCGAACCCTAGCGATGGTTTACTCCCGCGCAGAGAGATTCCTTCCTCTATCGCGACCTTGCGAGAGTCTCTTGACCTCGAGAAGCTCTCCCTGGCGCGGCGCCACTTATCTAGAAGGCATGGAAGATGACAGATTTCGAACCGCATGCGGAGTTAGAGCAAATCGAACGCTACGAATTCCGGGTACAATTCCCGGACTCTCCCTACGGCCCCCTGCTCTTGGATGAAGCCCCTCCTACTGGGAACGCGAAAGGCCCCTACCCAATCGAATCGCTCGCGATGGCGGTCGGGCACTGCATGAGCTCGACGCTCTTCAATACGCTCGAGCGGGCCCATGTCCCGGCCTCGCCGCTACGAACCACGGTGCGCGTGGAGGTCGGACGCAACGACAAGGGGCGCCTGCGAGTCCGACGACTCGGGGTCGAGATCCAAACCGCTCCCCAAACCGAATCCGACCGGGAGCGATTCGATCATTGCGTTGAGATTTTCGCCGACTTCTGTACGGTCTCGGGAGCGGTCCGCGAGGGAATCCCGATCGAGAGCAACGTCGTGCGGCCGTATCCCTAACCGAAGACGGCCGTCCAGTCGGTCGGTGGCTGGAAACTGATTTCGTTGGCCCCTCCACCTTGGAACAAGGTTAAAATGGGTGTCCGACGCAAGATTTGGACATGCCGGCTCCGGCAAGCACCCCACTGTCCGTTTTGATGGACCAGATCGAATCGGAGCTGAACGCGGATGTCGATCGGCCCTGTTGCGTGCATCGGCTTTACGAGTCGTTGGTGCGGTCAGCGCGAACGGGAGAAGACTCGGAGCAGCTCTTGTCCACCGTCCAAGACGCTGCCGACGAGCTGACACGCCGAGGACGCGCCCGTCAGGAAGCGATCTCCGCCGTCTCGATCGGAGTCCATTGTCAGGACACGGTCTATTGGTCGATCCAGTCCCCGAACCGGGCGCTGCAGGATTTCGGTCCGGAGTACGAGTCGCCAATGGTCTTACGGCGACTCGCGTCGCACATTCGGTGCCGCGGACTCTAGCGTGGGACACTTTCCACAGAGGAGGGGCCGACGGAGCTTCCGCGTCCCGTTCCGGCGCTTTCTAGCTTGGAAGTCATGACCTTGGCCAGCGCATTAAATACGCCCGTCCGTACAGCGGGGACTGCTGCGGGCATAGTGTAGTCTGGTTATCACATAGGCTTGCCAAGCCTATAACTCGGGTTCAAATCCCGGTGCCCGCACCTTCTCCCGTGTTCGAGTGGAGCGATCCGCCGTTACTGAGCTCGGACGTCGACCCCAGCGTCGCCCCACGGCCCACATTCCCTACAAGAAGAATCTCCGAGGCGGACAAACTCGCTCCGCGGAAAGCGTGTGACCTTGCCTACGTCATGGAACTTGGGTTGTTAGTGAGACAAGGGGGGACCCCGTCGAATTCAAGGACTAGACGGCTTCGGTCCTCCGGTGACGGCTCGGGCATTTCCCCAGATTGTCGACCTGCCGGAAGGCAATCGAGATTCTGCGATTCCGATCATCAAGCAGTCCTTTGTCGGGATCTATCGCTGGCATGCCAAACGGACCCTGCGCGAGATAAGCCGGGTTAGAGCGGCTCAATTGGAGGGCCAGCTAGCCGGGATCTCCATGCTCGACCGGTTGACTCCGGAGATAGGGTACGTGTACTATCTCGCCGTCGGCGAGAGTTTTCGAAGTCGGGGGCTGGGCGGTGCATTGCTGGACGACGCGATCACTCTCTTCCGGAACGAAGGAGCGAAGATCCTCTACGGAGCCGCCGAAGAGGAGAACACCCCCTCGATTCGATTGTTTAGCTCCCGCGGATTTCGGAGAATCGAACGGGACGAAACCGGATTCCGGGAGGGAGGACTCGGTGCCTGGGGGCTACGGAGTCGAATGATGTTGGTCCATGGCGAGGTTCTGATGGGTCGATTTCTGGTGGACCGATCGATTGAGTCCTAGGCGAGCGGAAGTAAGAACTTCGTGGAACCGACCAGCAGGGATCAGAGACCGGCCGCCATCAAAGCGTTCATCGCTACTGTCAGCGTCCGATCGGCCGTGCCGGAGGCGTCGATCCGCACCCACTTCGGCGGCTGGAACATTTGCTCGAACTTGCGTCGCACCTTGTTGAGATAGGGTTCGTCCTCAAATGGATCCAGCTCCCCCCGGGTTTCTGCGCGTTTCATGGCGACGTCGATCGGAGCATCGAGATAGAGGATCAGATCGGGCTCGATCGCGAGCGCTCGTTCGATCCGCTCGAGCTGACGCCAGGCCTCATCGCTGAGACCGGGGTACTGGTAGGCGAGTGTTGAGTAGTACGATTTGTCCTGGATCACGACGTCGCCGGATTCCAGGGCTCGCTCGACCTCGGGGCGCAGTTCACTGCGGTCGACGGTAAAGCACAGTGCAGACGCGAAAGAGTCGATCAGCGCGAGGCGCGCCGATTGTTCCCGAAGGAACTTATCGCTGGGCTCACGGAAATTCGAAATCGAGTGGCCGCGTCCTAGGAGCGGCGGAACAAGACGTGTGGCCAGTTCGGTCTTGCCCGTCCCGTCAATCCCCTCAATGACGACGTACGTTCCCCGCTCGCTCACTGATCTCCTTCAGATAGGTCCCTGTTCGGTCTCGGTGGGCGTCTCAATCGGTCTCGGGTTCCCTCCCTGCCCGATTGCGGTGGAGCAAATAAACTCCCGCGCGGCCGCCATCGAGCTCGATACCTACGCCGCGATAAGCTCGTCGGGCGGTTTGAGTACGCTAGGGCGCAACGGTCGAGTCAGGACGCGAATTGTATCGTGAGGTTTATGGCCGAGGCGCGATACGGGGCCGATGGCGCGTCTGCGTCGTGTGACGGTCCCGGGCGGACGGTCGTTTGAATACGTTTCCCAAGGAAAGGGGCCGGCCACTTTGCTCGTGCACCCCGGGGGACCGGGGCTCACGTACCACTACCTGCGCGGCTTGTTGAAGCTAGCCAACGTCAATCTTCGCGTCATCCTGTTCAATCCCCGTGGCGTCGGACACAGTTGGGCTCCTCGCCGGCCCCGGGACTATACAATCGCCAATATGGCAGAGGACGTCGAGGCGATCCGAAAGGCCCTCCGGATCACGGAGCTTCACTTGTTGGGATACTCAGCCGGGGGGTTCGTAGCACTCGAATACGCACACCGCTACGAGCGCCACTTGACGTCGCTCCTACTCTGTGCTACGTTGGGCAGTGCGGAGGAGCTTCGACAAGCGAATCGCATGATCTTCGCTGTCGCGTCCCCCAAGCAACGCGCCCGGCTCCGGGAGCTCACCAAAGCGAAGGCATTCAAATCGCGCGAATACCTCCAGTTAGCGACGAAAATCGAAGACCAGTTCCAGTGGCGGTTCCTCAAAGAACTTCCGCGGGATTGGAAGGCGACCAAGCACAATCCGGTCGTCTACCAAGCGATGGTGAGCCGAACCGGGGACGCCCTCGCGGTCGATGGGACGATGGCCCGTTGGGATGGACGTCGCTACTACTCGAAGATCGAACTCCCCGGATTGATCGTGGTGGGGCGGTATGACTTCTGCCTCAACTCATCGGTGGAAATGGCCGAGCGGATCGAGCCCGCGCACCTTCGGGTCCTTCCTCGAAGCAGTCATATGGCGATCTTTGAACAACCTCGGGAATTCCTTGGGACCATTCGGGAATTCTTGGCCGACGTCACCGGAGAATAGGCCTACTAGCGCGCCACGAGCCAAATCAGGTTCGCGACCGCGAGTGAGGCGAGCATCGCGGGAAACGCCAACTTCGTGTACGTTCGCCAACTGATTTTCACTCCTGCGCGATCCGCGGCGGCCAGCCCCACCAGATTGGCGGACGCTCCGATCGGGGTGCCGCTGCCACCAATGTCCGTCCCCAACGACGACGCGAACACGAGCGGGGCTACGGAGAGCCCCGACGTCGACCCCAATTGCGCGATGAGCGGGGCAGCGGCCGCCGCCAGCGGCACGCTGTTGACGACGGTAGATAGGAGGCCGAGCGTCCAGAGCAGAATCGTGCCGGTTAACAGAAGATTGCCGGCTCCGACCGAGGCAATACCTCCGGCCGCGGCCGAGATGACCCCGGTCGACTCGAGACCGCCGACCAGGACAAACAGGAACAGGAAGAACGCTAGCACCTCCCAATCGACGTGGCGCATGACGCTCTGCGCACGGTGCGCGCCCGAGAGGGCGAGCGCGACAAGCCCGCCGACAACGCCGATGGCCCAAACCGGGAGTCCGAGTGCCGCCTGGAACTGGAAGGCGACCAACATCCCGACGAAAC
Organism: Thermoplasmata archaeon; assembly: GCA_049300255.1. Classification (GTDB taxonomy): domain Archaea; phylum Thermoplasmatota; class Thermoplasmata; order Lutacidiplasmatales; family UBA184; genus Lutacidiplasma. Next base: position 2,768 of record JBAQJJ010000011.1, on the reverse strand, counting down.
CGGCAAACGTTGCGATGACCCAACCGCGTTCCAATTGACCGGGGAGGGTCGGGAGAGACAGCTCCGCCGCGTGGAGTTCTCGCCCGCCGCTCCGGCCAAACCAGAGCAAGAGCACGGCGAGCGCCGCGATCGCGGGTAGCCCGGCATGAAGCAGGAAATCGGAGAACGAGAGTCCGAAGTACGAGCCCAAGATCACATTGGGCGGATCGCCGACGAGCGTTGCGGCCCCACCGATATTGGCCGCGGATATCTCGGCGATCAAGAGGGGGCCGGGATTCTGGCCCACCGCCCGCGCCACTTGGATCGTGATCGCCGCAAGCACGACGAGCACGGCGATCGAATTGATGAACGCGGCCAGGACAAAGCTGAGCAGCGTGACGGAGAGATAGAGCTGCAGCGGTCGGCCGTGCGTTCGGGCCGCCAGCTTGATGGCCGCCCACTGGAAAAAATTCAGTTCGCTTAGGAGCGCCGCAAACAGAAACAAGCCAGTGAGGAGCCCCAACGTATCCCAGGATATGATCGAGCCGCTCCCGTTCCATCCAGCCGGCACCAAGCGGGCGAGAGGCACGAGTCCCGAGGCCAGTAGCGCCGCGGCTGCGACGCCCGCGATCAGTACCCGGTAGCGTTCCCAAAGGGCGAATAGCACGTAGGCGATGGCGAAGAGACCCACCGCACCGTAGGCGGATGCACCGAGCACGATCCGAAACCTACCGACCCTGCGGCACGCCGATCCACTTCTGAAGTTTTTGGAGATTCGGGACGACCCCGAGTACGAGAATCGCATCACCGGGCTGGAAGCGGAAGGAAGAAGGTGGGTTGAGCACGGTCACGAATTCACCCGTCGCCGAAGGCCGCGCGTACCCGATCACAATACAGTCAGCCGCCGATCGCACGAGCCGTTCGGCCTCGGGGAGCGGCTGGGTCGAAATCGGGGTGGAGGCGGACAGAACGAACTCCTCGATATCGGCGCCCAAGGCAGTGGAGGTCAGATCTTCGACCGCGTTCGCCACTTCGGGGCGGAACGCGGCATCGGCGCACAGCCGCCCGCCCATATCGCCAGGTGACGCAACGTAGGTGACGCCAGCAGACTGGAGCGTCCGCTTCAGTTCCGGGCGCGAGACGGAGACTACGATGCGGATCGAGGGGTTCAGCGATCGTGCGTTGAGAGCTGCGATGAGGCTCGTCGTGTCATCCTTCGTGCACACGATGACGGAGTGGGCTGCCGGCAGGTTGACCCGCTTCAAAATCTCCTGTTCGCCGGGTGGTCCATAGGTCGCGAATATTTGCTTGTCGCTCGCAAGAGTCCGCACGTTCGCTACTTCGGCCGAATCCTCGGTGACGACCGCCACTTTCTCGCCCTGAGCGAGCAACTCCCGAACCGCGGCCCGACCGACATCTTGGTACCCGAGCACGACGATATGATCGGAGAGTTCCGTACCGAGCGTCCCCAGCACTCGGTGCTGAGACGCCTCCGTCACCGTCGCACTGACTACGGTGATCAGATACCCCAGGAGGAAAACCTGGGTGACTGCCACGCCGATCGTGAAATACTTGGCGAGGGGGACCGTCGGAACCACGTCTCCGTAGCCGATGGTCGAGAGCGTGATGATTGCCCAATAGAACGAGTTCACTAACGAAACCTTCGGCTCGAGGAAATAGAATCCCAGCGCGGCGACAATGTACACCGCGCCAAACACTGCGATGAACTTCCATAGTCGCGTCAATAGCAAGACCGTGTAGCTGCGACGCAACGAGGCCATGTCTGCCGGACAGAGGCCCCATCCAAATGGATTTCGCACCGACTCGCTGCGAATGCGAAGGAGTTCGCTCGACGAGACCTGGGTGCGGAGTCGGAGAACGTTCCGTCCACAAACCGAGTGGCAGGCCCTCGCAGGAAGGTCCCCGCCTACGATGCGCCGATTAAGTGGCGGAGGGAGGCGCAGGCTTTTGGAGATTCCACGTGACCCGAATCGCATCCATTACAACCACCAACAAGAGTGTTAGAGGAATCAGCGGCAGGCCCACAGGGGCGCCAGTTGCGGATCCCGCTGCGAGTGCGGCACCCAGCACCCCGGCCACCACGAGAAACACCAGCGCGACCGAGACATGAATTATCAGTGTCGCGTCGACCCTTCGAAGCTTCACAGCAGCCCAGAAGCCCCCCATCAATAGAATCAGAAGGACGAGACCGGCGATTTCGTGGATTTCGATCCCGTTCTCAATATTCCCAACGATGACGAGGATGAACCCGAGCGCAACTCCGCAGGTGAGAATCAAGAGAGCGAGTAGAATCCGACGCATCTCCTCCGCGCGAATCATCCGAATGGCACTGAGGAGTGGACGGATGGCGATTGCGACCTTTCGCCTCCAGTCATCCGAATCGACCCGTGTACCGCAGCGAGCTTGGGGTCTCGACGGCCTGCACCGCAAATGACCCCGAGCTACTCCCCCTTAGCTCGACCTCGCACACCTCCCTGATTGGGGCTCAACCACTCTGCGCAGTGTAGGAGGTCGAAGCTCTCAGGCGGGTTTCGGGCAAAGCCACGTCGCGCGGCTTTGCCCGTTAACCGGTTTCTGTGCGAGGGTTTCTGTGCAGCATAGAGGGTTTCTGTGCAGAACGGGAGGTTTTTGTGCGCCGGTAGGTTTTCGGGCAAAGCCACGTCGCGCGCAAATGGTAAATACGACACCCTAAGTGAGCGACCCCTTGACGGCCGCAGCTTCGCTGCCCGCGGCCCCCTTAGGTGCTGAAGTGAACGCACGCGCCACTG
>JBAQJJ010000010.1:0-4121 GCA_049300255.1 Thermoplasmata archaeon | reverse complement strand
TACGCGTACCCCGGGCTCGTGCATTTTCAACACCAATATAATTCCCCGTTACACCAGTGGGACTATGTGCATGCTATGGAGGCCATTCAAAATTCCGGCATCCCGGGGAGCATTCTCTCCTATGGCTCGGGGGCCCAGCTGCATTGGACTTTTGCGATGAGCGACCGGAATGTCTACGCGCCGGCCATCATTAGTGGGTTCCTGTTTAAGGCGTCCCGCGTTTCGGATTCGCAACTGGCGTACTTCCCATTCCACTACCGTGATTCGGTATCGAACTCTGTGGAGTTTGCCGGGGTTTCTAGCAACGTCAGCGCGAACCCGGATTTGACGGATTACTATGCGGCCTCACCCGCCTACGGTGCGGCTCGCTACGGAACCCCGGGCACGATCCTCGATTTTGCGCCGGACCAATATTCGGTCACGTTCGTCACCGGGGCGGTCGTTCCAGCTTGGAACGGGCTGTACCCGCCCCTCACAACGATCACGAACGGGACCAATCCTTCGCTTACGACCCACTACACGGGGCCTGGCTTCGACCTGAATGTCACATCGACAGCTGCAGGTAAAGGGGGCCCAGTCTACGTCAATATCACGGCCGAATCCCTCAACGGCGTCGCCTTACGCTACATCAGCGCCGCGGTTCGTCCCCCCTCTGGGCTGGTAACGCACCCCAAGATCGCGATCGTGGGCAACTCGTTTAACTGGGTCATCGGCACGCCTGGGCAGTTTTCTGCGTCGAGCACGACGGGAACAATCGCGTCGCCGGGCGCTATCTCGTATGGTGGTGGCTCCTCATATGTTCCCGGCGCGTTGTCCCTCAGATTCCAATCGCAGGCGGCCAATCTGAACACTGGAAACAGCTCGCTGGGAATCTCGATCGAGCTCAATACTCCCACGGCGACCAATGTCGGGTCGCCGCTTCCCCCGGTCGTCGACGTCCCGACCGTTCTCAACAACTGGAACGCTCGATTCGTTCTGCTCGAGAATACTTCAGCGCAATCGGGCTTCATACCGTATTTCGAGGACGAGTACGGAGCCCAACCCTTCTTTGCAGAGGGCAACTGGGTGGTTCTCCTCCTTCCTTCGCCGTTAAGTTGACCATTGGCCCTGACCGAATCGGTAACCGGTAGGGCGCTCGGAGCTCCAGAAGGGAGGGCAGGCGGTCGCAGTCCCACGCCGAAACCTACGCTCGGGACAAAGGTTTAGTAGGGTACACTGCCACTCTGGCGGGGGTTCGCCCAGGCATGCATGTACACCAGCGCCGCTGGGAAATCGCCCTCATTTTCCTGGTGCTCCTCCTCGTTCTCCCGAGCTCGATCGGGAACGTTCGGGCGCAACCGAACCAGTGCGCCTCGTCCAGCCTTCCTTGCACTGTGACATTCAACGAGAATGGGCTGTCCGGTGGCACGTGGTCCGTGACCTTCAACGGGAGCGCCGGGTCGAACAATGCGGGCAGCTCGATCCAATTCGAAGCGGTGAACGGGTCGTACGGATATACCGTGACCGCCGTTCCTGGCTATACGGCGAGCCCGAGCTCGGGGAGCGTGACCGTGAACGGCGCCGACGTTACGGTACCGACAATCACATTCACCGCCATCCCCACCTACACGGTCACATTCACGGAGTCCGGACTTCCGGGCGGAACGCAGTGGACGGTGAATTTGGACGGTACGCCGCAGGCGTCGACCTCCACGACGAACGTATTCTCGGGAGAAACAGACGGGACCTACTCGTACTCGGTATCCAGCTCGGACGCGCGGTATGCTCCTTCGCCTGCGAGCGGCTCGGTCAAAGTGAGTGGAGCGGACGTGAACAAGGATATCACCTTCACCGAGCAGGTCTATACCCTCACTTTCACCGAGTCGGGGCTTCCTGGAAGCACCCAATGGAGCGTCTCGCTGAATGGAGGGTCGCCTTCGTCGAGTTCCGGCACCACCATCTCCTTCTCCGAGCCCAACGGCTCGTATTCCTTCTCCGTCTCGACGAGTGATACTCAATACTCCCCCTCGCCGGGTTCCGGATCGATCGGAATTTCGGGCGGCCCCGCGAACCAGGGAATAACGTTCAGCCTACAATCCTACACTGTTACCTTCACCGAAGTCGGGCTCCCCGGCGGAACGATGTGGTCGGTGACGTTCGATGGACAACTGGGGTCGAGCACGGCCTCCCAAATCGATTTTTCGGAACCCAACGGCACGTACTCGTTCACTGTTGCGAGCGTCGGCGCCTACGGCCCGTCGCCCGCTAGTGGCAAAGTCACCGTCGAAGGTGGCCCGACGGGGAAGACCATCACTTTCACCTTTTTCACCTACACGGTCACGTTTACCGAAACCGGGCTCCCGACCGGCACGGAATGGTCTGTTACGCTCGGGGGTGACAACATTCCTTCTGTTTCCAACTCCTTGATGTTCACGGAGACCAATGGTTCGTACCCGTTCACCGTCTATTCCTCGAACAGTCAGTACCGGCCGCTTCACCCCACTGGGACGGTAAAGGTTGCGGGCAAGAACGTGGGGAATTCTGTCACTTTTTCGCTGGTGACTTACGAACTGACATTCACGGAGACTGGCCTGGCCACCGGAACAAACTGGTCGGTGACGATCGCCAGTCAGAGCGAGAAGATCGCAAATACGCCCAACATCCAGTTTGCAGAGGCCAACGGCACTTGGTCGTACACGCTCGGGAACGTCTACGGATACACCACCACCTCGTACAGCGGTCAGGCGACCGTGGCGGGCTCGGCGCAAGGAGTGCAGATCTCGTGGACCGAGCTTCTGTACACCCTGACTTTCTTGGAAAGCGGTTTACCGACCGGTTCCAAGTGGTTCGTCAATCTGACCATTAACGCGACCGCGTCAGCTAACTCGTCTTCAACCTCGGTCTCGATCGCATTCTCCGTGCCGGACGGCAATTACACCTTCCACATTTACGGCCCAAGCGGGTACTATCCTATTCCCTCCACGTCGTCGGTAGAGGTCAACGGGGAAGGTACCCAGACCCAGATCGACTTCTCTCAATCTGAATATAGCGTCACCTTCGTCGAAAGTGGACTGGCTCGGGGCACGACGTGGAAGGTCACGATCAATGGATTCCCTGAATCCGGCAATACCACCACGCTCGTGACCGAGGTCGCGAGTGGGACCTCGACGTACGTCGTATCGAGCGTGAATGGGTACTCGATCACCGCAAACGCCTCGGGCTCCGTGGAGGTCGCCACACAACCGGTCATCGTGAATGTGACCTTCCTCGCCTACACGTACCCGATCGAGTTCGAGGAGACGGGCTTGTCCCAATCTTCGATCTGGTCCGTGACCCTCAACGGGGTCTACCGAACGAGCACCGGAGCGACGGCAATCGATTTCACACTTGCGGACGGAACGTACAACTTCACGATCGGAGGGGTCATTTCTTACGACATCACTAGTTGGACGATCGGCTCGAATACGTTCTTCACGACCTCGGGTAACGTGACCGTCAGCGGTCGACTCGTTTCTGTCCTAATCACGTTCGGACCGGTCGCGACCTATACCGTCACGTTCTACGAGACCGGACTCATCCTGGGAACGGCGTGGAGCGTCTCGATCGGGCAGTCGACGGTCTTCTCGACAACGAACTTTACGGAAGTCGAGCTCCCAGACGGAACCTGGTCCTACTACCTGGGTGGCGTCACTGGGTACGCACAGGCGAACTCCTCGGGGCTCGTCACGATCGACGGGGCGCCTCAAACGATCCGGGTAACGTACGCGCCGACCTCGACGAATGGCTACCTCGGGCCACCAAAGGGCTTCTCGGAGGCGGAATTGATCATCATCGCCTCGGCCGTGATTGCGGTCATCATCATCGCCGTCGCGCTCTACATACGAGGACGTCATGAGACTCCGGAGTCCGGTGCCGAGGGTTCGCCGACCGGTACGACCCCCGGCACGCCGGACGACCCTACCTGAGTCCACGTAAACAGGCGTCCGCTTCGAATCGAACGGCATACCATTAAGAATCCCGCCCAGGTGACCCGCCGTCCATGGTTTCAACCCTACCGAACGCCCGGCGACGCAAGCTCTTGTTGATCGGTCTCGATGGCGTTCCGCCAGAGGTCCTCTTCGAGCGTCTCCGGCCCCGTATGC
>JBAQJJ010000009.1:0-94618 GCA_049300255.1 Thermoplasmata archaeon | reverse complement strand
CGCGCCCTCCCGTTCGAGGGGTCTCTTCCTTCGGCGGCAAGATCGACGTGCCGATCGGCCCTCGCACGATCTTGAGGCGCTGCTGATCTTCGCTCGTCACCTTGAGCGACGCGAGGGCGACCAGCGCCTTGTATGCCGACTGAGCGTAGTTGACGGTCGTCTTCGTGTGCCCATCGGTGTAGCCCCACGCATCCGTAATGCCCGCGAAGCGTAGGATCGGTTTGGCCACGTCGCCGACGGCCAGGCCGACCCCTTGGGGGGCCGGCTTGAAGGTTACCACAACCGATCCCGACCGACCCGAAACTTGGAACGGAACCGTATGGGGACGACCGCACCCGCACTCCCAGCTTCCGCAGCCGCGAAAGACCTCCAGGATCTCGAGCTTGGCTCGGTCGATCGCACGTCGGATGGTGGGGCCCACTTCTTTCCCCTTCGCCCGACCCAGGCCAACGAAACCGTCCCCGTTGCCGACGACCACGGTAACCGCGAACTTGAACCGACGTCCGGAATCGGTCATGCGCTGAACCATGTTGACGTCCAACACCTCGTCATGGAGATTCGGGAGCAGCTGATCGACGATCTGCGCCTCGCGCAACGGAAGGCCGCTGTGGAGCGCGTCGGCCATGGTGGTGATCTCTCCTCCGTGCACCTTCTTGCCGAGCTCGGTCTTTGGAACCCAGGGGGGCGGAGCCGGGGGTCCGCCGGGGCCGAGTGAGGTGCCCGGCGATGCCACGCCGGGAGACGCGCTCGCAGCGCTCACGACGTCACCTCGACGCTCCGCGGGGCGATGATGGGTAGCTTGAGTTTGTAGGTCTCCAGAGATTCAGGGAGCGGCTTTCCCAGGTGCTTCCCATTCAAGCGGTCCGCCCCCGGGAAACCCTTCTCCCCATGCGGGATCTCGAGCCCGGCGTCTAAGAGCCCCTTGAGCGCCCCAAGGACCCGCCCGCCGGGGATCGCGTGACGGAGCCCCAGGTCTAGAACCGCCTCAGAAGTTCCCGCGCTTTTCGCCCGAAGACCCGCCAAATACCCCGTCAGATAGGCGGCGGGTGTTGACGTCAAGCTGGTGGTCGGGAATCCCAGTGGTGGGAGCTCTTTCGAATCGGCCGAAGCGATCACACGATCCCCGGCGGGGTCATACTCGGTCACGGCGACCCAGAATCGACCGTTCGAACGTCGTACGACCGCCCGAGGGAGCCCGGACTTGAGCAGTTTCAACCGATGTCGATAATCGGTCAACCCTTCGCGGCGGCGCCGGAACGGCACTCGATACCGCGGCCCTCGACTCATCGTTTCGCCTCCGGAAGATGCCCGGCGAGTCGCAGATTGATAAGAAGGTGCGCCCGACTGCGAAACATACCGCCTTTCGCACGCCGGTAAAATTCCCGATAGATCGCCGGCGGGATCTTCTTGCCATCGCGGAGCTCTTGCAGGAGGGATCGCTGAGCGCGGATCCGGCGGATCCAGCGCGCCTTGCGGCTGACCCGCGCCTGGGGAGTTCCCTTCCGCGATCCGGCCCCGCTGTGGCGACCCTTGGCGACTTCCTCGGCATGTCGTCGCGCCCGCACCCGAGAGATACCTTGGATCGCCTTACGGCGGATGACCCCTGCCTTGATCGCGCTTCGAATATCGGAGCGGGTCACGGCGTCCGCCAACTCCTCTTGGCTCGCGGGGTCGATCCAGACGCGACCCTCCCCGCATTTCAGCAAGAGCGAGGCCAGCCGCCGCTGATTGGCCAGATCCGGCATCGCTAGGTCTCCGCTTCGCTCTTGACGAGGGGGTTCAGCACGTGGATGCCGCGCTTCCGAGCGATCTCTTCGAGCGCGAGCCGACGCCGAGTGCCGACCGTCCGGGCAATGACCGCCGCCTCAGTCGTGACATCGATCTTCTCGACATCGGAAGACGTTTGAACCAACACGGGGCGGAATCCGGAGGGGGTCAATCCTCGGATGCGAGCGGGGGAGCGGTATCCAACGCTTACGACCTCGGATCGATATCCGTAATGGCGTCGCTGCTTCGATTGGAGGCCCCGAGGTCGTCTCCATGACTCCCAGCGGCCGATGCGGAAGTACCGATGAGCGGCTTGCCGAACGAAAAGCGGCCGATGTTTGTCTTGTTGGTCGCGAAGTCCTAGCAGACGCTTCCGCTGGGCGTCCAACGTGGGTCGCCGGGGCGCCCGAGGGGCTTCCTCGACGTCCTCGTCCTTCTCCTCCGCTTCTTCCTTCGGGGGAGGATTCGCCTCCTTGGGCGACGTCTTCGTCACGCGACGGCGGCGACCGACCGGCTTCGGAGACGCGTCGTCGGGCTTCGAAGGCTCGGCGACCGAGGGCGTCGACGGCTCGTCGGGATCCGAGTCCGCCATCAGCTCGCCTCCTTGAGGTGCGCCTTCTCGATGATGTAGATGCCATCTTGGAACACACGGGGATCGTAATCGCGAATGTGAGTCGCTCGCTCGATGTTCGCGGCGCTCTGGCCTACTTGTTCGACGTCGTAGCCGCGCAGGACAACGAAATCGCCGTCCACTTCCGCGCTTACGCCGGGTCGCAGTGGGGCGGTTCGGGGATACTTCTCCCCCAGGAAGTTCTCGATGACCAATTCGGACTCCTTGGCTTGGACCTTCATGGGGAAGTGCGCGGCGACGACCTTCATCTTCGCCTCGACCCCGCGCGTCAATCCGCCCGTCAGATTCTTGACGTGGGCCGCCCACGTACGCAGGAGCGACTGCGAGCGTTTCCGTTGCGACGGAATGCGCAACGCCAACGTCACTTCTCCCTTCGCGATCTCGAGTCCGATGGCCTCCGTAGGGAACGGGCGTTCCACGCGCCCCAACGGCCCACGGACCGCGAGATAACCCGGACGCGTTTCCACCACGACGCCGTCAGGAAGCGGGAGGGTAATGCGGCTGCGTTCCGTATCTTCCTTAGTAGACATAGGCGAGCAGCTTGCCTCCGATCTTCAGTTCGCGCGCTTTCTGCTGATCGATGACTCCATGGTTCGTCGACAGGACCAGAAGGCCGAAATCCTGCGCGGGGAGGAACCGCGCCTCGTAGCGTTCCATATTCCCGTGCCGTACCGACATGCGGGGCTTGATCACGCCGCACGAGTTGATGCGACGGGAAAGCTTGACGTCGTATTTTCCGCCACGGCCATTCGACACGAACGTGAACTCCTCGATGTAGTGGTGCTCGCGGAAGAGTCGCAGCACCTCGCCGATCAGACGGGACGTGGGCGCGATCTCTACGTTGGCCCGACCTTGCTGGTCCGCGTGGCGGAGAGAAACGAGTGCGTCGTTCAATAGATCGGTTTGCATCGCCTTCTTCCCCCCTTACTGGTACTTGCGGAACCCGAGGTCCATCGCGACCTCCCTAAAGCACTGACGGCACAGATGGAGGCCGTAGCGTCGCACGATGCCCCGCTTGCGATCGCACCGCAGGCAGCCGACCTTGCGCCCGAACTGCTTCTTCGGTTTCATCGCGTGTCTCACTCCACGAACGTCAGGTGAAAGTTGTCGGCTAGGAATTGACGCGTCTCCTCGCGGCTCGAGCGAAGTCGCTTCGGGATGGTGCGCGCCGCGATCCGTCGTTCGCGCACCCGATATCCACCGCGACCCAGCTCGACGGAGATGTCCATGCCGTGAATCCCGATCTCGGGATCGTACTTCATCCCCGCAAAGTCGGTGTAATCGGCCATCCCGAGCGAGAAGTTCCCCCACTTATCGATCGAATCGGGGTCGAACTGGCGATCCCGTGCATCGAACGCTCGATCGAGGAATTCCTTCGCATGGTCGCCCCGCAAGGTGACTTTCGCTCCAATGATCTGGCCCTCCCGAATGCCGAAGTCCCGATTGGTCGTACGCGAATGGGTCGCCACCGGCTTCTGCCGGGTGATCATTTCGAGCACCTTCGTCGCCTTGGTCAGGGGGTCACCGGACTGGCCCACGCCGGCATTGACGACGACCTTGAGGATTCGGATTCGGCGATGAGCGTTCTCCCCGGTCCGTGCCTTCGCTCCGGTCGGGGGGTTCGCGGCGGAGGCGCTCATCGGTCCAGACCCTCCGCGATCGTGACCTGCGGGGCGGTGTCTCCGACGACGTAGACGTACTCCTTGATGGTCGAGAATCCTTCCTTGAAGTGCACCAGATTCGGCTGGGACGAATTCCGTATCTCAACCTTGTCGACGCGGGCGATCTCGCCCACGTGCGAGCCTCCGGCCACGTAGGCGAGCTGCCCGGGGCTGAGGGGAAGGTGCGCAACGACCCTCTGGCCGGGCACTTGGATCTTGAGCGAATCGCCGACCCGGTAGGGGGACGTAGACGGAACGAGGAGGTTCCTCCCATCATGGAGGGTCACCGCGACCTTTCCACCGGGCACGGCGTGTTTGAAGCGGACCCGTCCGATCTTGACCGTAGCCTCGGCGGCCGCGATCGGGATCAGGATGAGCTTGCCACGACGATTCTTGACGACTCGGAAATGGGCATCGAGGGGTTTGGCCAGGGAAAGGGTATCCATGAGCCCCAAGCCCCGGGCGAGGTCGTGCACGATCGCTCCATCGACTCGCACTTGCCCGGTGCGCATCAAGAGTTGCGCCTCCCGGGCGTTCCGAACGATCTTACGGACGTCGCGCAGCACCAGCAGGACGGGAATCGATTCATCTTGAGGATGCGGTCCCGGCGCGGGGCGCTTGATCCACTTCGTTCCCTTCCGCGGGACGGTCCAATTCCGGGGCGCTGCTCGGCGTTTCAGTCGAAACGTCATGCGCCCTCCTCCGTCGCGGGTTTGGTGCGTTGTCGTTTCGCGGAAGGAGACGTTTCTTCCTCCTTCTCGGGCTCCGTCGATTCTTCCGCGGGTTCCGTCGTTTCGGCGTCGGCGAGAGGGCTGGGTTCGGCCTCCTTCGCGGGCGTGAGCTCGGCGACCTCCGGCGGAGTCGGGGGCGCCAGCTCCTCCTCCGTCAGTTCCGTATCCGCTACGCGGAGAGAACGGCGCCGCCAAGGGTCCGACAAGTTGAGGCGCGTAATGACGAGGTGGCTCAATTGAATCGGGAGGGGCTTCAGCTTCTGGTCCCCCGTTTTGACCGTGATGTTGTCGAGCGTGACCGAGTAGTGTCGGCGGCTGACCTTGGCAACGCGTTCTTCTCGTCCCAAGAAACTTCCCGATAGGACGCGGACTGTGTCCCCTTTCCGAACCGGCACGTGCCGGCGTTTGAATCGGCCCCGAAGGTCCCGCGAAAGCGGAACGGTCATCCGGCGGCGTCGCTCCGCGCCATCGGCCGTGTAGAACGCCTTCCGTTGGCGGCGCGGTTGCTTGGAGGTTGTCGGCATCGATCTTCGCCTCCCTCACAAGATGATCGAAGAAGCCGCGGCGATGCGCGGCCATCGCTCGGCCGCTTCCTTCGCCACGGGCCCTTTGATCTGCGACCCCTTGATCTCCCCCGTTTCCGTCGTGATCACCGCCGCATTATCTTCGAACTGAACGCGGGTTCCGTCGGCGCGCCGGATCGGAGAGCGGGAGCGGACGATGACGGCGTGGAGAACCTGCCGTCGCATCTCCGGCGTTCCTTTCTTGACGGAGACGATGATCAAATCGGCGATCCCCGCCCTCGGATAGCGACGGTGCGTCCCGTGCCAGTTCCGAACGGCGATGATCTCGACGATCTTCGCGCCCGTGTTATCGACGCAGTCGAGGCGGGCCCCCTTCGGAAGCCCGCGACCCCGGCGACCCGGTAATCCCTTCATGGGGTCGCCTCGGGGGTCTCTTCGGTGGCTTGTGCGGCCGCGGCTTCACGTGCCTCCTCGCCCTTGACCTTGAGGGCGGCTTCGCCCAGGTCTTCGACAATGCAGAACGTAACGAGCTTGGACAAGGGCCGGGTTTCGGCGATCCGAACGCGGTGGCCGAGAGTGACATGCAAGCACGGAGGACTGTGGGCGAGATACCGACGCCGTCGCTTCTCATACCGCTCGAACTTGGGAACAAAATGCAGCAGCGTCCGCTCCACGACCGCCGTCGTCTGCATGGAGGTAGACACGACCGTCCCCTCGAGGATCTGGCCCCGCAGACTCAATCGTCCGTGGAACGGGCAGTGCTGATCGTCGCATTTGCCCTTCGGCGCTCGCACGTCGAGTCCGATATCGCGTGCGCGACGCGCGCTGGGAGTACGGGGGGGACTCATCGAAACCTCTTCGATCCGCCAGCCAACAAGCGTTTGGTGCGGTCTTCGGGACGCACGCGAAGGACCTCGCCTTTTAACGGTAACTCGCGCCCGCCGACATCGATCCGACCCACCAGACCCTGCTTTGCGATTCGCAGGGTTCTGCCGTCGGGCACGCGCCGGATCGTGAGCATGTGAAACGATTCATCGACGAGGACGCCGTCGATTGGAAGTCCGCACACGCCCGGCGCTTCGGTGATCTCAACGCTCCCTCCCAGGAGTTCGCCCGCCAGCGCGAGGCGTTCGGTGCGGGAGAGCGACACGGATTCGGGCATCGATTCATCCTCCGTCTACGGCCGTTGGGCTCCGCGGACCCCGGTATGGGGAGCGCGCGACCGCTCGGATAAGACCGTGAGGGCTCGCGCCACATTCGTTCGCAGCGCACGCATCCGGCCAGGGCTGGGAGGCGCGCCGCCCATCGCGGCGACCCCGCGTTCTCGCAGGAGGTCGTTCTCGACCTGGGAGATCCGACGCTGGAGTTCCTCATCGGAGAGTTCCCGCAGCTCCTTCATCCGCAGCAGGCTCATGGTACCGTCTCCGGGCTCACTGGCTCTAACGGGGGCAGGACCGCTCCTTCGGCGTCCTCGACTGGAGGCAGCACCGACGGTACGGGCTTGGGTCGCTCTTCGACCCCTTTGACTCGGATCTCGTCGGGCAGTCGTGCCGAGGGGCGCATGATCCAGACATTGACCCCGATCACGCCGGGTTTCAGCCGCGCCTGATAGAATCCTTTTTGAATGAAGAGATGGACCCCCTCCCCACAGTACTTGATTGTGCCGGCCTTGAACCGCTCCGTGCGGTGCCGCTCGCCGGTCAACTTCCCGGAAAGGATCACTTGGCAGCCTCGCGCACCTGCCTCCATGATCCGCCGAACGGTCGAATGGCCGGCTCGCCGGAAATGCCATCCGCGTTCGAGCGTGGCCGCGAGCTTCTCCGCCATCAACTGCGCGTTCAAGGAAGGTTGCCGCTCCTCCTGGACCTCGATCTGCGGATTATCGAGGGCGAAACGACTCTGAATGTCCTGGGTCAGTTGTTTGATCAGTTCGCCGCGACGGCCGATCAGAATCCCGGGCCGCTCGCAGATCAGCGTAACGCGCGTTCCCATGGGAGTGCGCTGAATGTCGAGCCCCCCGAAGCCCGCCCGCGCGCTCTCCTGAACGAGGTAGTCTTTGAGGAGGACTCGTCGGGTCGCTTCCTGGATCACCTTGCGCTCGGCACTCATGCAGTCTCCTTTCGCTCGCCGAGGACGATCTCGATGTTCGTAGTCTGCTCGTTCCACGCCGTCGCTCGCCCCTGGGCTCGTGGCATCGAGGCTTTGCGAATGGTTCCGCGGGCGCACGACGCGACTCGAATCACGAGTTGATCGGTGTCGAGACCCTCGTATTCGGCATTGGACTCAGCGTTCTGGAGGATTTGCAGGATCGTTTTCGCGACCTTCTTCGGATATCGCCCCGGGCCCATGCCGCGCTTGTGGGCGGTCTCCTGATTGTACCGACGGAACGGGATCGCCTTCCGCAACGCGACTACGTCCTCGAGCATCGATCGCGCCCGTTCGAGGGGAAGCCCTCGGATCGCATTCAGCACCTCGTAGGTCTTCTTCGGCGAGATCGGGATGTCCTGGCCCCGCGCCCGGGCGACGGAGACGCCGGTTTCCGTTTGATAGGTATACCCGCGCATCTGCCCGCTCCGTTACTTTAGCGGCATGAACTTCGACGATCGCGTCGCGCCCACGCCCGGGCCCGAGTGCTTCTCGAACCGCCGAGTCAAGGCAAACTCTCCGAAGTAATGGCCGATCATCTCCGGTCGGACCTCGACTTCCTTGAATTCCTTGCCATTGTGGATCGCGACGCGACGGCCGACGTGGGCCGGCAACACGAGCACGTCCCGACAGTGGGTTCGAATGACTTTACCGGGCGGCGCATTTCGGAGTACTTCGAGGAAAATTTGCTGATCCGCGTTGAACCCCCGCCGGATCGTACGCCGCGCGCGGGCGGGGAGGAGTTTGGCCAGCTCGGCGAGGTCGAGCGTTTGTAACTTCGGCAGCGTGATGCCGCGAAGGGTGTACTCACGCTTCCGGCGCGCCTCGATCTTCTTCCCCTTTCGCGACTTCGGCATAGTTATGCGCGCACCTTCTTCGTTCGCTTACGCCGTTGGGAGCGGGAGAACCGGCCCACCTTCGCGCCGGGCCAGGTCCCTGAGGAAACCGTGCTCGGACGACCGACGTGCTGATGCGCCCCGCCGCCGTGGGGGTGATTGACGGGATTCATCGCGACCCCTCGAACCTTGAAAGAGGGGCGCGCAATCGACCGGGTGGCCCAGAACTTCTTCCCCGCCTTGATGATCGGCCGCTCGCTCCGTCCGCCACCGGCCACGATTCCCACTTGGGCGCGGCAGGTGGTCAAGAACGACTTGAAGACGCCGGACGGCAGCTGGATCGTGACCTCTCGGCCCGCATGGGAGACGACCAAGGCGCTCGTACCGGCCGCGCGGACCAGGCGTCCGCCGTCGAATGGATTGACTTCGATGTTCGAAACGAGCGTTCCGTCGGGGATGTCCCGAAGCGCGAGCACACTCCCGCGGTCGACCGCCCCGGCGTTCAAGGAAATCGAATCCCCGGTCCCGAGACCCGCGCTCGCGAGCAGCAGAATGTGCTCGCCGGACGCCGCCTCGACTTCCGCCACCGGCGCCGTTCGACCCGGCGCCATGGCGATAGTCAGCACCTTCGCGATCCCGACGATCGATGCAGAGGGATGATAGATCGCTCCGTGATGGCGGTGGCTCGGTGACCGATATCGGCCGGTCCCGGCTCCCCGGCGGCGCGAGATGACGCGTTTTCCCATTAGAACACTCCCGCGCGCGTGCCGATATCCTCCGCCGAATAATCCTTCGTGAACCTGACCGTCGCAATCTTGCCCGTTCGGACGATCTTCACGTTGACCTTGGCCACTTTACAATGATAGGTCTCCTCGATCGCCCGTCGAATCTCGGCGCGCGTGGCGCGACGATCAACCGCAAATTCGAGCTTGTTCTGCCGCTCCATCTCATCCATCGACTTTTCGGTGACGTACGCATGCAAGAGAATGCGGTGCTGTAGCTGCGGCATCATGTCACTGCCCCTTCGAGTCGATGTCGCAGCGACTCGACCGCTGCCTGCGAAAAGATGGTAAGTCGTCCCGGATCGCCCCCGGGCGCGAGATCCTCGGTTCCGAGACGTCCGACTGCGACGACTTCGACACCCGGTAGATTGCGAAACCCGCGGGCCTGTCCGGCCGCGCTCGTCACGACCAGGAGACTCTTGGGAGTCCGGCGCACTCGCCCTCGTCGCTTTCCTCGGCCGGCTCGCACGTGGGTGTGCGATTGGGCACGGGAGACATCCTCCCACAAGTCCAGTCGCTCGAGGAGTGAGCGGGCATCGGCCGCGGAAAGGATTCCCTCCATCGGAGTTTCTAGGACTACGGGAAGGTGGAGGCCGTCGGGGACCTTGTGGCCCCGAGCACGGGCCAGCTTCAACTCGCGCGTGGCGGCTAAGGCGGCTGAGAAGGCGAGGTGGCGCTCGTGTTCGTTGATCTTCTTGGCCCAGATACGCTCGACTCGAGGAGGATGAGCCGGTCGGCCCCCCACTGTGTTAGGCGCCTGAGCACCGCGCATCGAATCCATCAGGCGCGGAGAACGCGACACTCCCTTCCCCTTGCCGGACCACTCGGTCGAATGACGAAGGCCCGCCGTCGGGGAAGTCCCGTAGGGTTGACGTCGGCGCGAGTGCGACGCGACCACAGCCCGTCGGATGAGATCGAAACGGATCGGCTGCGAGAATGCGAGGGGCAAGGTCACCGAATGCTGAGGCTTCCCTTCGAGCGAGAGCATCTGGACCCGGTGATGCGCCGGGCGAGGCTCGGTGGAATCGGGGGCCATCCCCGAGCCGCCCGCGTCGCTCATCCTCCTTGCTTCGACCGCGTGCTGAAGTAGCGCAGGTCGACCTTCTCGACGGAGACGACCTGGCTGCGGATGGGAAGGCGGAATCGGAGCAGTCGCTTCGCGGGCCCTGGGAGAGATCCGTGGAGCACCACGCAGGCGGCCCGAACCTCTCCGTAGTGGGGGAATCCCCCCAGAGGCGCGATGGGTTCCGTTCGGGGATCCTTGACGATCTTGAGGACCCGCATGTTGTATTGCGTCCGCTTGTGGAATCCCATTTGTCCCGCTTGCGGGATCCGGTACGAGACGAAGCTCGGGTTGTGCGGGCCGAGTGTTCCAATCATCCGCCGGTGTTTCGAGTTCTTCCGAGGCTGCAGCTTCACGCCCCAGCGTTTCGTGTGCCCTTGGAACCCCTTCCCCTTGGTGACGCCGATTACATCGAGAAATTCTCCTTCCTTGATCAGCTGTTCCAACGGAATTTCGGCCCCCAGATTTTGAAGGGCGAAAGCGCGCCGGTCGTCGAATTTCTCACCCGAGACGCGAACTTCGAAGATGTCAGGCGTCTTGGACGGGACGCCGGTTACCAAGTTTGGCTGCGTATAGACCATCAATCGAATCTCGTCCCCCGGTGCCTTCCCAAATTCAGTCCGGTGCTCTTCCGAGGACTCGGGATGCGGAGGGATCGTCCGCGCGAGCTCGGGAGTTCCGCCGGGGCCCCAGACCTCCGAAACCACGCGACTCCCGTAAGGGTCGCGTCGGTAGATGCGGGCGCCCGCGACTCGGATCGGCGGGACTTCTACGACCGTAACGGGGATGGATACTTCTTGGCCCGCCGTAGTCGAACGCTTTCGATAATCCACGATGAAGGCGTGGGTCATTCCCACTTTGTAGCCGGCGAAGCCTTCGAGCGCCGGCTGTTTAGGGCCGGGGGGCCACGATCGAACGGTGGGCACAACGCGAGCGGAACGGGAACGGGGGGAGAAGCCAAGGGATCCTCGGCGAGGACGATGTCGGGCCATGGGTAGATGAAGAATTCGCCTCCGGTGGGGCTGGGGGAGAAACGTACCCTATATAAGCGCTGGGACAAATTTGC
This sequence comes from Thermoplasmata archaeon, assembly GCA_049300255.1. Lineage (GTDB taxonomy): Archaea > Thermoplasmatota > Thermoplasmata > Lutacidiplasmatales > UBA184 > Lutacidiplasma. Next base: position 83,412 of record JBAQJJ010000009.1, on the reverse strand, counting down.
CTCGGAGCACGTCTGTCTCTCGTGATTTTCGAACGCGCGCGTAGAGGAACGTGCTCGTACCCCATCGCTCCAACTCCGCCGGTGAATCCCCTGCGGCCGAGCATTACCCCAACGGTTATGGGACCGAGCCGAGATGCGTCGTGGGTGTCCGGACCCATCACGCCGGCCGTCACGCTGCAGGACGTGGAGACGGCCCGTCGGGAGATTGCCGATGAAGTCGTTCGAACCCCGCTGATCCGGGCTCCGGCGTTCCCGGGATTTCCGGAGACGCCCATCTACCTCAAGCTCGAGAACCTCCAGCGGACAGGGGCGTTCAAGCTTCGAGGCGCTACGAACCGGATCGCCCACCTCAGTCCGGAGGAGGCGCGCAGGGGCGTGATCGCGGCTTCTGCTGGAAATCATGCCCAGGGCGTCGCATACGCAGCTCGCGCCCGCGGGATTCCCGCGACGATCGTCATGGCTCGCACGGCGTCTCCCCTCAAGGTGAGCTCGACGCGGGGAATGGGTGCCCGCGTGATATTGCACGGCGCGGACTACGAGGAGGCGCACGAGGAAGCGGTTCGCCTCGCCCGGGAGGGAGGACTAACCTACATCCATCCCTTCGACGACCCGTACGTGATCGCAGGTCAAGGCACGGTCGGGCTCGAGATCCTGGAAGATCTTCCGAACGTGCGGCGCGTGATCGCTGGGGTCGGCGGCGGCGGCCTCTTAGCGGGCATCGCCACGGTTTTTCATGCTCGAGTACCGAACACGGAGATCGTGGGTGTTCAGCCGACGGGGGCGAGTACGCTTGTGGCCTCTCTCGAGAGGAGACGTGTCGTCGTAGGCGCTCGCCCGACGACCTTTGCGGATGGATTAGCGACGCGGCACATCGGGGATCTCCCCTTCCGAATTTTTGAGGCAACCGGGACGAAGGCGGTGGTGGTCGAAGACCGGACCATCGCGCGGGCGTCGTTCCTGCTCCTCGAACTCGCGAAGATCTTGGTCGAGGGTGCGGGGGCGGCGCCGTTGGCAGCTCTCCTCGAACACCCTGAGCTGATGGCCGATGGGCCGGTGGTTCTCGTGGTCAGTGGGGGCAATCTCGACCCGTTCCTCCTCGACCGCGTGCTGTGGATCGGGCTCGCGGCGGAAGGAAGACTGTTGCGGTTGCGCGCTGGGCTCACCGATACACCGGGTCGGCTCGCCGAGTTCCTCGCGATCGCCGCTCAGGCGACGGCGAACGTCCGCCACATCGAGCATGACCGAGAATCGCCGGATCGCGTTCCCGGTGAAGTGACGGTCGAAATCGAGCTCGAGGTCCGAGACGCCGGCCACGCGGACGAGGTCGTGCGCGCCTACCAAGAACGGGGCTGGGCCGTCGAACGGACGCCAAGGAAACCCAACTAACGCGGAGTGGCGTGGTGGCATTCGCGCCATACAACTCGTAAATAGTCTAGGTGGCATCGAGAGGATTGAGAGTTCGATGGCTCGCAGCGAAGACGACGCCCGTTCGGTGATGCCGCAACCCGCTCACCTCTGGACGGTCGCGGAAGCGAATCTTCGACTCCCGTCGCTGAACGAGCTCTTGCCGCAGCTGCGGGCGTGGGTCGTCCGGTTGCGGACGGTCCACGAAGAGATCGAGCGCCTCGCGACGTTCTGGGGCAAGGAGATCGACAGTGGCGATAACCCCGACCGGGAGCAGAAGGCGCGTCTCGACGCCGAGTGGGAGAATCTCACGAAACGGCTCGAAGAGGCGATCGGGGGCTTGCAGACCGAGGGGATCGAGATCAAGGACCTCGATACTGGCCTCGTCGATTTCTATGGACTTCAGAATGACGAGGTCGTCTTTCTCTGTTGGCAGCGCGGCGAGGACGAAGTGGGCTTTTATCATACTCTCGACGGCGGATACCGCACTCGACGACAGATCCCGGAACCTGCCAAGCGGGCGCCTCGCGCCGCAAGCGGTCGTTCGTAGCACCTCGTTATCGGGCTATTCGAGCTCGGCGGCGTGTCCGGCCTGAATCATCGGCACAAGTCGAACGAGAGCGACGAACGCCCCGACTCCGGCTAATGCCGTGGACAACCACCCGACCCAAGCAAATGCGATGGTGGCCCCGAGGAGGATGAGTCCGATCGGAGCGGCGAGGGTTGCGAAACCGGCCGCAGCGCCCAACGGCGGGCGATCGGTCCGGAACGTGGCGATCGCGCCGATACTGGTGAGGACTGCGGCCAGCAGGAGCAGGAACGCGCCGGACCAGATGCTGGCCACAAAGCTCTCCATGTCCGAGAAGGGGGAAACGATCTCGTCCGTCCCGTTGGCCACCGAACCCGGGACGAGAGTGATGCTGATCCCCGTCGCACTGCCGCCGGCGATATAGACCGTGGAGAAAAAGAGCGAAACATTGACCGGAGAATATCCGGGCGCGCTGACGTTCAGCGAAACTCCGCCTTGGGGAACGTCCGAGAAGGAAAAGGCGCCGCCAGGTCCGGTCGCGGTCCGTTCGGTGAATCCATTTTCCCCGTAGAGGACCACGCTCGCGACCGTGCCCACGCCCGAGCTCTGCGGCGATTCCGAGACAGTCCCGCCGACCGAGAAATGCGCGGGCGTCATGGCCGCCGCGCCTTCGTACAGCAGGCCTCCCGCGACCCCGACGAGCATCAGGGTCGCCAGCACGAGACCGAACCCCGCGGCGCGCCGCGCGGAATGCCGCGGGAAGCGCGGGGGAGGGAGCGGCGGATATAGGTGCGGGTACACTTCCCAACTGAAGAGGGGCGGAGGGTCGGTCGGCGCGACGATCGGCACGGGAGCCTGACAGTGCGGGCACGCGATCCACTTCGTCGAAGGAGGCGGGTCAGCGATCGCCGCGATCTCCGTTCCGCAGCGAAGACAACGGACCCGCACGGTCGTCGCGCTCATCGCGTTGGGCAATCTCCGAGGGAGGTCATATCCTTACAGCGTGCGCTCGCGAAGCCGCACGTACGGGTCATTGGGATCGATGACGGAGCTTTCGGACGAGACCAGAAGACGGCGCCGTTGGTGGGGGTGGTCCTCTCGACGCCGACATACGTCGAGGCAATCGTCCGCTCCCGGGTGACCATTGACGGGACCGATGCGACGGAGCGGATCATCGCGCTCGTCGAACATTCCGGCCATCAGGAGGGGATTCGGGGGATCCTCTTGGATGGTATCGCCGTCGGGGGATTCAACGTCGTAGACCTGGACGCGGTCTACGAGCGGCTCCAGATCCCCGTCGTCTCGGTCACGCCGCGCGCCCCGAATTTCGAACGCATTCGAGCGGCGCTGCTCGAATACTTTCCGGCGGACTTCGCCCGGCGGTGGGCCATCGTGCGCGCGCATCGACTGTATCGAGTCCCGATCGGGAGCGGGACCCTTCGCGCGACGGGGGTCGGGTGCTCGCGGCGGGAGGCGAGTGCGCTGGTCCTTCGAACGACGATCTTGGGACACTGGCCGGAACCCCTCCGCCTGGCCCATCTCGTGGCGCGCGCAGGGTTCCATCGCCGGCGTCTCGGGGTGAACCCTTAAGCTACGGCAACTTGTTCAAAGCGTGGGCCTGTAGCTTAGCTTGGACAAAGTACTGGCCTTCTAAGCCAGCAATCTCGGGTTCAAAGGCCCAAGGCGCCGGCCGCCTTGGGCGGAGACTCCCGACAGGCCCGCTCGAAGAGGGGCTACGCCGCTCCGACTTCGGTCGCGCAGCGCGAACACAGGATCCCCGAGTGACCGGGGGGAAGTGGGTCGCCGCACAGAGGACACGTGGCGCGCGCTTCCGCGGCGGCGAGGAGTTCCATCACGCTCGTGCGGAGCGCGGGGTTCGCTAGGGGGCTCGGGGTTTCGTCCCGGGGAGCGGCCAATTCCGACGGGGCCAGAAATGCCTCGAGACGCGGACGATAGGTCTGGGTCCTACGGTCGTACGAGATCAGTTGACGAGCGACTAGGCCCTGGAGCGCCGAGTCGACGAGCTCACGCAGTCCCCCGAAGACGTGGGCAAGTTCCACCGAGCTCACCCCGTGGCTCTCGACCAGGACCTCCAGGGCCCGAGCGCTGACCAAAGGCAGATCGCTCCGGGCAATGTACGAATCGACGCCAAAGGAGACTCGGGACGTGCGACGGACGTGGCGCGCGTGCGCGAACCGGCCGGCGCGGGGGTCCGGAAGCAACGTCATGTCCATGAGGTCGAACGCGTACCGGATCCGCTCGCGGGGCAGGTACAGCAGGATGGCGACGGAGAAGGGCACGATGCCCGCTCGCCGGATGAATTTCACCGCGGCGGATGCGGGCGCGAGCTCGGTCGCCAGTCGGCCGCCCGATCCTCCCAGGGCGGATTGGTCGTCCTCCGAAACCGAGCGCGGAAGATAGTGCTCTCGGAGCACGAATCGGGCGATCGCCCGTTCCGGCGAACTGCCAGGGTCGATGGGATACAACTCGGCAGATCCGTCCGCCTCGAGATCGATGCGCTCGAAGGGAACGAGAAAATCCCAAGAGGAACCGACTCGAGGCGGGTCGACGAGGACGATCGAACCGGTCTCGAATCGCACGTCGAAATCCTCCAATAGACGGAACAGCGATTCGTAGCGGGTCCCATCCACAGAGAGCTGGGCCCGTGCCAACGGAGGGGGCCGTCGAGGCAGATACTCCTCGTAGGCGGCGGTCAGCGCCCGTTCGGAGTACGCATCGTGTCGCGTGGGCGCGGCCTTGCGGGCGAACCCCTGCAGCTCATCCAGTGATACGAGCGGCACCTGGCACCCCTTGCGCTTGCAGTAGTTCGTAGAGGGCAATAAAGCGACGGGCCGTGGCGTCGATCGACCGCGCGTCGCGGGCATACTCGCCCGCGGAACGCCCCATGCGACGACGGTCCTCAGGGGCGTCCAATAGGCCCGCGATGGCCTCGGGTAGCGCAGGAGGGTCGTTGATCGAAAAGAGCCGGCCGGTGATTCCGTCCCGAACCAATTCCTGGGGTCCCCCGACATCCGATACGACGCACGCCGCGCCGCACGCCATCGCTTCCAAGAGCGCGATGGAGGAAGTGTCCGAGGTCGACGGGAGGACGAACAGGTCCGATTGAGCCAGCAACGCCGCTTTCCACTGTTCCGGGACCGGGCCCACAAATCGCACCCGATCGCGCAGCGTAGCCGAGTGGGCCAATCGAGCGGCGATCTCACCGGCTTCTGGGCCGGCGCCCCCGATGATTCCCACGAATTCGCGCCCGGGCGCGAGCGCTTCGAGTGCGTCCACAAAGCGGTGTACCCCCTTGTCTTGAGTAAGCCGACCGAGGAATGTGATGAGCGGCGCGCGCGCGAGTCCCACGGCGGTACGCCAGTCGGGAAGGGAAATGTCCGGATGGAATCGCTCCACTTCAATGCCGTTCGGAATCACTTCGATAGGCCGGCGGAACGGCTTGCGGGCGTGGGCTTCCAGGGTGGCCCGCGCGCTTTCGGAAGGAGCGGTGGTCACGTTGCAGCGCCAGTAGAGGCCCAAGTTGTAGAACCAAGCCGTTCGGAAGAAGAGACGGACCCAGACGGATTGTTGAAAACTTTCGCGCATCTCCCAGACGTTGGTGTGAAAGGTGCTCACGAGGGGCTTTCTGAATCTACGAGCGGCGAAGAATCCCGCCGTACCCATCATACCCGGCGTGTGCAAGTGAACGACGTCCACTTCCGAATCAAAGTGATCCTTCCCGAGTCGGCCCATGAGTGGGAGCGACCATCGATACTCGGGATAACGGGGCACCGGTACGGAGCGCACCCGCAGTACGGAGACTCGATCCTCGAACCGGCGCTCGGTGGCCGCACCGCCAACCGGCTGAGGTGTGTACACGCGGACCGAATGCCCGAGCCGCTCGAGCGACCGCGCGAGCCCGCCGACGACCGTAGCAACGCCGTCCCGGGTGGGCAGGTAACTTTCGGTGAAAAAAGCGATCTCCACGTGCGGTATCCGTGCGGGCTCGTCTGGTCAGAGCACGATATTAAACGCGCGCTGGAGCCGACTGAGATCCTTCAAATCGAGGGCGGAAGGATCGAGGGAGACGACGAGGGCGGATCCCGTCGTTTGCACTTGCGCGACCAACCAGTTGACGAAGCGTGCAATCATTTCGAGTCCGTTCTCGGTAACCAGGTACTCGAGCCCGTCGAGGAAGATGAGGGCACCCCCACTCGCTTCCGTCGGCGCGCGCAAACGTCCACCGATTTCCCCCGGTGAGACCGATCCCTCGCCCCCCGGTTCGCTCGACTGATTGGCTCCGAGTTTGATCGTCGTAGTGGCGGCGTCAGTTTGTCCGGAGAACGTAGGGGGGTGAAGTGACACGACGACAAGTCGCGGGAACGACGGGAGCGCTTGCTCCACCATCCGGATGGCCCGTTCAGGTCGCTGTTCCTTCACTAAGTAGCTGTTCGAGGGAAGCAGACCGCCCGTGGCTCCCGCGGAGGGGGGCGGCGGGCTCATCCGAGCCGCCGGTTGTGGAGCCCGCAGCAAAGGGCCCCAGGCCGGCCGGCGCGGCGGGCCGAGCAAGCTCTTGTGCTTGAGCTCGACCTCTTCGGCGACGCGGGCGAGTCGGCTCTCGATCAGGATTCGCAACTCTTGGGCCGTGTGCCCTCGTGAGACATGTTGGAGGACCTCCTTCAACGCGGAACGGATCCCCTCCCCGAAGCCGTCGGCGTAGGCCCGCGCGAATTCTTCGTCGTCGGGGGAGCGGGCCGCGTCGCGGGAGGGGCGATCGCCGGATTCGGCGGGGTCGCTCACGCCGACGCCCGGCCGTGCTCCGTGGATTCCGGAACGGGCGCCGGCTCCGAGGGGCCTCGCGCCGGCGGGCCCTGCGCAGGTTCCACCGCCGGAGCGAACTTGTAGCCATAGTGGATGACGCCGGCCTTTCCTTCCTCGCGAAGCTTGCGGAAAGTGGCCTTCACACGAAGACCGATCCGTACGCCCTGCACGTCGGTGTCCACGACCTGGCCCGTTAGCACGGGTCCTTCGATCGTCTTCACGAGTGCCAAAGCGTAGGGGACCTGCATCTCGAATCCCTCGGCGGGATCGTGCACGATCGTGTACGTGATGACCTCGCCTTCACCGGAAAGTTGGAAGGGGACCATCTTGCCGAGCGACTGGCGGTGCTGCGAGCAGGTCGGGCAGACGGATCTAGGGGGGAAGTAGACGGTCGAACACACCGAACACTTCGATCCTCCCAAATTGTAGCGACGGGGGGTTTCGCGCCAGAAGCGAGCGATCGACATCGATGGCTCCTAATTCACGCGCTCCAATAAGTGCACGACGCTCGTCGCGCCGGTGCCGCCGACGTTATGCGTCAGGCCGAGGGTCGCGCTCTTGACTTGCCGCTCCCCGGCTTCGCCGCGAAGCTGGCGCACGATCTCCACCGCCTGGGCGACGCCCACTGCCCCGAACGGCCTACCTTGCGCCTTCAGTCCTCCGGACGGATTGACCGTCGGGTATCCCTCGAGGCCAAATCGTCCCGAAGCGAAGGCGGGCCCTGAAGTCCCCTTGGGGAGGAAGCCAAGGTCTTCGAGCGCCACGAGCGCGCCGATCGAATAGCCATCGTCCACTTCGGCGACTTGCACGTCCGTCGGTGCACGATGCGCCTGCGCGAACGCACGCTGCGCGGCGAACACCGTGGAATCGAGCGTGGTCAGTTCCTTCCGGTGCTGAAGGGCCATCGTGTCGCAGGCCACCTGGCTCGCGGCGACACGGATCGGGGTGTCGGTATACTTCCGGGCCGTTTCCAGCGGACCCAAGACGATCGCCGCGGCGCCATCCGACAACGGAGAGCAATCAAAGACGCCGAGCGGCTCGGCTACCGGTCCAGCGTTCACGACTTGGTCGAGTGAGATCTTGTTGCGATAATGCGCATTCGGGTTCTTCGAGGCCATCAGGTGGTCCTGCACGGCAACCGCGGCGAACTCCTCCCTCTTCGTTCCGAAATCATGCATGTGCCGTCGTGCGATGAGGGCCCAGAGGGCGGGCAACGTCGCTCCGAATACGACTTCCCATTCGTGGTCCGCGGTCCCGCTCGTGATGAAGTTCGCCGTGGTGTCCGGCACATCCGTGAGTTTCTCGGCGCCGCCGACCACCACGAAGTCGTGGGCGCCGCTGGCGACCGCCAGATAACCTTGGTGCAGCGCAAGTGCCCCCGAAGCGCCCCCCCCTTCTACGCGCACCGACTCGAGATGATGGCCTCCGAGTCCCGCATAATCGAGGATCATCGGTGCGATGTGCTCTTGATCGATGAGCGACCCGCTCGCCATATTGCCGAGGTACAACGCGCCTAAGTCCTTCGAGGAGAGTTTCGCGTCGACCAGGGCTTGGAATCCCGCTTCGATCCCGATCTCTCGAAACGAGCGGTCCCAGAGCTCGCCGAACTTTGTCATCCCCACACCGAGGATCGCCACGTCGCGCATGCGCTAGCTCCCGGCCAAGTGGATCTTGCCCCGGAACTTCGCATAGATCGAGTACGGAATGTCGGTGCCGTGATCGAGATACTCCTGGACGGGTTTTCCAAAGGACCGATCGTAGCTCGCGAGCGCATCGGTCGTCTCGAGGTCGAACGCGTCGGAGCCCGCTCCGCTCCCATAACCGATCATCAAGATCCGTTCGCCGGGCTTGGCATGATCGAGCACGTTCGCGAGGCCGATCAGCGCGGCTCCCGAGTACGTGTTCCCGATCCACGGCGTGACGAGTCCGTAGCGCATCTGCTCGTCTGTGAAACCGAGCTGCTTCCCGACGCGTTGGGGGAACTTGCCGTTCGGTTGGTGAAAAACGACATGACGATAATCTGGCGGCGTCGTCCCTTCGACTTCCATGATCTTGCGGCCACACTCGGTAACGTGGCGGAAATAGGCCGGCTCTCCCGTGAACCGTCCTCCGTGACTCGGATAGCGCTGCCCTTCCCGTCGCCAGAAGTCCGGGGTATCGGTGGTGTAGCTGAGCGTCCGTCGGACTCGCGCGATGACCGCTTCGCGGCCGATCACGAATGCCGCGCCTCCCGCACTCGCCGAATACTCGAGGGCATCACCGGGAGCTCCTTGGGAAGTGTCCGAACCAATCGCGACCCCGTAGCGGATCATCCCGGCCCCGACCAGTCCTAAGCACGTCTGGATCGCCGCGGTTCCAGCCTTGCATGCGAACTCAAAATCTGCTGCCGTGAGGAACGGCGTAGCGCCGACCGCCTGTGCCACGACCGACGCGGTCGGTTTCACAGCGTACGGATGGGACTCGCTCCCCACATAGACCGCCCCGATCTGCTGCGGATCGATCGCTCCGCGCACCAGCGCCGTGCGCAGCGCCTCGGTGCTGATCGTGATCGTATCCTCGTCAGGAGACGGAACGCTCTTGCGCACGACGTTGAGCGCCAATCCCATCCCGGCTCCGTCGGCTCCCCAAACGCGCCCGATCTCATCGGGCGTAATCCGATACCGCGGCACATACGCGCCATAGCTCACTATGCCTGCCTCCATCGCTGTTCGTTCCTCCTTCCTTCCTACAGTTCTTCCAACCGCTCGAGTATCACCGGCGCGTTCAGCCCGGTTGAAAGTAAAGGAATATTCTCCACTTCGCTGAGTCGAATCGCGAGGGGATCGATCCGGCCGGGGTTCGAGAAGACGACCGCCGCCGGTTTCAACGGATGCGCGCGAATGGCGACCATCGGGGAACGTCCGAAACGCACGTTCGAGAAGATGAGCGCCCGCTGTGTGGTCCACCCGTACACCTCGACGAACCGAGAGGCGTCGATCGAGAGAATGGCGCGGGGCGCGTCGAGGATCGTGAAGCCGTGGATATCCCGATGCAGGTCGACGTGGCTCACAGCCCGCGCCTCCAACCGGTCCCCGAGGGTCTTCAGCGGGATCGCGACGGCGAACTCGCCCATCCCCAGGATACCATCCGAGTGGGTTTTCACGCCCATACGTTGGCCCATTCGAGATCCGTGGGCGAGGTCGACCTCGAGCAGGGCTTGCACGTAGCGTCGGATGAACGTCGCCCCCGGACTGGCGCGCCGTTCCGATTCGTAATCGCTCACGACCGACGGGACGGTCGAGAGCGCTTTGGCCAAGTCCCGCTGCGAGATTCCAAAGTCTTCGCGCCACTTTCGAAGGGTCCGGCCGGGGTGCGGGGAGAGTACTACCTCCCCGGCAATCTTCTCGCGGAGCTCGACCTCCATTGCGCGACCCGAGAAAACGCGGTCTATAAATGGGTGCCGCTGGCTGTCGGTGGGGGGGTTCGACAAGAGACGTAGGGGCACGTGGTTCGAGGGAGTGGACCGGGCGAGAGTCTCCGGAACAGAGGCTCGTCCTCCCTTCCCTTTGAACTCGCGGCCTCTACCTTGCCAAGGTAGCGATCTTCCGGGCTAATCTACCGGCCCACGTCGGCGGCCGAGACGGGTCCCAGGATAAATCTTCAACGTTCGACCTCGCCTCCGAGGCGCGCTTCGACCGGCGATCTCCATCGCCCTCGCGCTAGACGACACAAACCCTTAAGCGTCCCAACTCGCTCCGCAGCCCGATGGAAGATCGCTCATCGGCCGGAGAGCCGATTGATGTCATTCTGAAGAGCACACGCGATCTCCTGCGTCCAGAAGAGTTGGTTCAGGAAGCGACGCGCGATATCGTCAAAGAGGAGATCCGCCACCATATCGAAAAGACCCTGAAGGAGGACCCCAAGCTCGCGCAGGACCTCAAGGATGCGGTCCGGGCGCTGTTGGAGGCTCGCGCGATGGAGTATGCGGCGTTGGTTCGCGTAGGAACCTGCTCGGCCAGACTGGGACTCTCGGCGTTGCCGGAGAATGTCCGCCGAGCCCTGACGAAGGACGTCTACGACCTGATCAGCCGCGAGCTCGGCCAGATCGTCGAGAGGTCCCTTTAGGTCATGCCGATGGAACCGGACGAGGTCCGGATCTACGAGATCAAGCGCGTCGATGTGGAGGGCGCGATCGTCATCGACGGGTTTCCGTCAGTGGGACTCGTGAGTTCGATCGTCGCGAACTATCTGATCGACACGCTGGGAATGGAACAGATCGGGATCGTCGAATCCCCTGCGTTCCCCACCGTTTCCCTGGTGCGAAACGGGGAACCTCAGCATCCAGTCCGCATCTACGCTGGGCGACCCGGGACCGACCGGGCCGGTCGCGTCGCCGACCGAATCGTCGCGTTCGTCTCGGAATTTCACCCGGCGCCGGCAATCATCCACCCCCTCGCGACCTCGATCATCGATTGGGTTCAAGAACAACGCTGTTCGATGCTGGTCTCCCCGGAAGGATTGGTCGTCGACCAGGTCCCCGCGGACACGCGGCGAGGGCGCGTGCCGTCACTGAAGGACGTGAAAGTGTACGGCGTGGCGAGTACCCGGCGGGCGCGGGAGCTCTACATTGAGCCCAACATGCTCCCGTTCACCGAGGGCGTGATCACGGGGATCGCGGGCGTCTTGCTCAACGAGGGACGCCGCCGAGGGTTCGACGTCCTCACATTCCTCGCCGAAGCCCAATCCGATTATCCCGACGCGCGCGCGGCCGCGAAGGTGATCGAGACCATCAATCGGATCCTGTTGCGGACCCCGCTCGATGCCGTCCCACTCTATGCGGAAGCGGAGCGTATCGAGCAGCAACTACTGTCGATCCAGCGGCACGCCGTGGAGAAAGGGCGTACGGAACACCCGACCGCGCCGTCGCCCCCGATGTACCGGTAGGATTTCACGAGGGGACGCGGCGCCGTTTGCGCGCTCGTACGCGGACCGCGGGAACGGTCGGTGCGGGGACCGTGGGCGAAGGAACGCGCTCGACCAGTTCGCGAAGGGCCCGAACGAAGGTCTCGACATCCTGCGGATTGTTGTAGAAGTAGAGCGACGCGCGGACGTTGCCCGGTAGATGGTGCCGCTGGTACCACGAGTGAACGCAATGCATCCCCGAGCGCACCATCACGGAATAGCCCGTATCCAGGAAGAGCGCGACATCATGCGGGTCGATGCCGAGGACGTCGAACGCAAAGATGCTCGGGCGATCCTCGGGGGCGGCCGGGCCGATCTGTCGGATACGGGGCTCGTCCTGGAGCGCTTCCGAGATACGTCGATTGAGCTCGATGAGGTGCGTTCGAACCTCGGTTAGACCTACTCGGTCCAAATATTGGAGCCCCGCATGGGCCCCGATCACGCCCGCATAATTCTGGAGACCGGCTTCGAAGCGATACGGGGGAGGGCGGAGCTCGTGTTCCCGAAGCGTCGACCATTCTACGGTCTCGCCGCCTAAGAGCAACGGACGGAGGTGCTCGAGCGAGTCCGCGCGGCCCAGGAGGGCGCCCGTGCCCGTCGGGCCGAGCATCTTGTGCGCGGAAATGGCGTAGTAATCGGCTCCGATCTTTTCGAGGTCGACCCGCTCGTGCGGCGCCGCCTGGCAGCCGTCGAGGAGAAGTTGCGCCTTTCGCGCATGCGCGCGCTCGGCGATCTCTTGTACCGGGAGCGATCGGCCATCCAAGTTCGAAACATGAAAGAGGCTCACGAGTCGTACGGATCGACGAAGCGCCGCCTCTAACGCGTCCATATCGAACGTGCCATCGTCGGTGAGTGGCAGGATCTCGATGCGGATCCCGCGTTCTTGGACCAACCGCTGCCAAAGTACGAGGTTCGAATTGTGCTCTTGATCGGAGACCAACACCCGATCTCCCCGGCGCCACGGGAGTCCTTGGCCCACAAGGTTGAGCGCTTCCGTGGCATTGCGGAGAAAGACGACGTGCTCAGAGCCTCCTGCGTTAAAATGGCGGCTGAATCCCTCTCGAGCGGCGGCATATCGAGCGGTGACCTCCTCCGCGAAGCGATGCAGGCTGCGCCCCGCGCAGCCCGGAAAGTCGGAGTAATACTCTTCCATAGCGCGCAGGACAGGGCGAGGGACGAGGGACATGCACGCCGAATCCAGATAGACGGGTGAGGGGCGTCCGCGGACGTGGCGTAACGCGGGAAAATCGGATCGAATCCGATCCGTGTTCACGGGGGACTCCGCTGTAGACGTTCCACCGCCGCCGACAACGCCGCTGCACCGACAGAAACGGCGGATTGGTCCGGGGCGAATGTGGGGCTGTGAAGGGAAGCTTGGGGCGCGCGGGTCGCGACTCCCAGGAACAGAAAAGTCCCGGGCACGACCTCGAGATACCTGGAAAAATCTTCGGCCGCCATCATCGGCTCCGGCATCTCTATGAGCGCGTCCGGGCCAAATTCATTTCGAAGCGCGTCGACGACCGTCGAAGTAGCGGTCGGGTCGTTGATCGTCACCGGATAGCCTCGGATGTACTCGATGCGAACACTCGCGCCTAAGCTCTTCACCAAATGGCCGACCCGCCTTCGAAAGACCAGCTCGACCCGATCTCGGGTTGTCGATTGAAATGTTCGGACGGTTCCCTGAAGTTCAACGCTCGCGGGGAGGATGTTGTGACGCGTGCCGCCATGGATCATCCCGATACTGATGACGACGGGGTCTAGCGGATTGCGAACACGACTGACGAGCGCCTGAACGCCGTTGACCACTTCCGCGGCCACTAGGATCGCGTCGGGTCCTCGATGCGGTGTCCCGGCATGGCCGGCCGTCCCTCGGATGGTCAATCGAAAGTGGTCCGCCGCCGCCATCACAGGCCCCACGCGCCAGCCGATCTTTCCCAGTGGGACCGTAGGTTCTACGTGCAGTCCGACGACGTAATCGACCTTCGGACGACGAAACGCTCCCCGAGCGAGGAACGGAGCGGCACCGCCCATCGTACCCTCCTCTTCGGCGGGTTGGAAGATCAATTTCACGGGCCCGCGAAGCGGGGTTCGCGAAGCGCGAAGGATCGCGCCGGCCCCGAGCAACGCGGCCATGTGGATGTCATGGCCACACGCGTGCATCCGACCAGCTTCTATCGACGCGAAGGGCAGACCGGTTCTCTCCGTGACCGGGAGCGCATCCATATCGGCGCGCAACGCGACGACGGGTCCGGTTCGGTCGGTTCCCAGGAGCCCGAGGACTCCGTTAAAGTTCGGATAGGTGCGGGCGGGAATTCCCAACTCGTTCAGTGCGCGAACGACCTTGTCGCGGGTTTTGAATTCGCGGTCGGAAAGTTCCGGTTCGCGGTGAAAGCTTGCCCGCCATTCTTCGAGCTGGGGACGAATTCGACGGGCAGCCTTGCCCCATCGACCTAACGAGCGAACCACGTGCCGCCGGACGAACGTTCCGCTATATCATGGCCCTCTCGGTCCAAGCTCGAGAATTCCTCTCGAGCACGGTGAGCACACGCCGCAACGAGACCGAATGCCATTAGCAAGAGCTACGGCTCCAGGCTCCAAGGTGGCCTGATTTAGTCGAAGGCTCTCCCTTAGTTCGATGAAAGCATCCGTCTTCATTGCGACTAGTCTCGATGGGTTCATTGCAAGGAGTGATGGGGGGTTGGACTGGCTACCGGCCAACGGCGGGGAACCCCACGGCTACGATGAGTTCATGGCTACCGTGGACGCGGTGGTCATCGGACGTAAGACCTTCGAGACGGTGATGACCTACGACGTCTGGCCCTATGAGACCAGGCGAGTGGTTGTCTTGAGCACCCAACTCCGGGACGTGAAAGTGCCGGCGGGAGCCGTTTGCGAAGTTATGGCTGGCCCGCCCTCGAATGTGGTGGACCGTCTCTCTTCCCTCGGTATTCGGCATATCTACGTAGATGGGGGAGTGACCGTACGGGGATTCTTGGAGGCGGGTCTAATCCAGCATTTGACGATCACGCGAGTCCCCGTTTTGCTTGGAAGTGGGATTCCCCTCTTCGGACACTTGCCCCACGACATCCGCCTCCAGCATGTCGCAACTCAGGCGTATCCGAGCGGCCTGGTGAAGAGCGAGTACCTGGTCATCCCCTGAAATCTGACGAACCGCTCGCCTGATCCCCGACGGGATCGCTCCAGCGCGCCCGATTTCAAAACAGGGACTCGGGCGACGGGGCAGCGGCCGAATCTTCTCGGCCGGTGAGCCGCGTCGAACCAACGCTCCTGGGTTCATCGCGCCAAACTGGCAAGCTTTTATAGTAGTCCTGACATCCTACCGATGCAAAAAAATGCGGCACGGGCGACGTTCGCCTATCGGTCGCAGGAGAGATTCAACATGGCAAAAATCATCGGTATTGACCTCGGTACGAGCAACTCGGCTGCCTCCTTCCTGGAAGGCGGACGACCGGTTATCATTCCGAGTGCGGAAGGTACGACCGTCGGCGGCGGCAAGGCGTTCCCCTCCTACGTCGCGTTCACGAAGGATGGACAGTTAATCGTCGGCGAGCCGGCGCGTCGTCAGGCGGTTTCTAACCCGGAAGGCACCGTTACCGCCTTCAAGCGAAAGATGGGAACGGATTACAAGTACAAGATTTATGGAAAAGAGTACACTCCACAGCAACTTTCTGCTTTCCTTCTCCAAAAAATTAAGCGAGATGCCGAAGCGTTTCTCGGCGAGAAGGTCGAGAAGGCCGTCATCACGGTACCCGCCTATTTCAATGACAATCAACGCCAAGCGACCAAGGATGCGGGCGCGATCGCCGGCCTTGAGGTAGTCCGCATCATCAACGAGCCGACCGCGGCGTCCCTGGCGTACGGCCTGGACAAGGTCGGCAAGGCCCAGAAGATCCTCGTCTTCGACCTGGGCGGAGGTACGCTCGATGTCACGATCATGGACTTCGGAGAAGGAGTCTTCGAGGTGCTTTCGACGAGCGGGGATACGCAGCTCGGCGGAACCGATATGGACAATGCGATCACGGAGTGGATCGCTTCGGAATTCCAAAAGGAAAGTGGCGTCGACATCCGCAAGGACAAGATGGCCATGCAGCGGGTACGCGACGCGGCGGAGAAGGCTAAGATCGAGCTATCATCGACGCTCGAGACGCAGATCAACCTCCCCTTCCTTACCGCCACGGCGGAGGGGCCTAAACACCTGGCGCTGCAGCTTTCGCGCGCGAAGGTCGAGGGATTGATCCGTCCGATTGTAGACCGGTGCCGAGCTCCCGTCGAGCAGGCGATCAAGGACGCGAAGCTCTCGAAGGAACAGATCGAGAAGATCGTTCTCGTCGGCGGTCCAACTCGAATGCCGGTAGTCCAGCAATTCCTCGAGCAATCGATCGGGCGTCCGATCGAACGCGGCGTGGACCCGATGGAATGTGTCGCGATGGGAGCGGCGATCCAAGGCGGAGTGCTCGCGGGAGAGGTCAAGGATGTCCTCCTCCTGGACGTCACCCCCCTCTCGCTGGGCGTAGAGACGCTCGGTGGCGTGTTCACCCGGTTGATCGAGCGGAATACGACGATTCCTACGCGCAAGAGTCAGATCTTCACGACTGCGGCGGACAATCAGAATTCCGTCGAGATCAAGGTCTACCAGGGCGAGCGACCCATTGCCACGGACAATGTGGCGTTGGGAAGCTTCCTCTTGACGGGGATCCCTCCCGCCCCCCGGGGTACCCCGCAGGTCGAAGTCAGCTTCGACATCGACGCCAACGGGATCCTCAACGTCTCGGCGAAGGATCTTGCCTCCGGTCGCAAACAAGGGATCACGATCTCCGCCTCGAACAAGCTGGGCAAGGACCAGGTCGACAAGATGGTCAAGCAGGCCGAGGAGTTCGCCGAGGCCGACCGGGAACGGGCCGCGCTGATCGAAGCGAAGAACAAGGCCGAATCGCTCGCCTACGAAGCGGAACGACTCGTTACGGACAGCAAGGAGAAGCTGTCGGAGAGCGAGATCGCCACCGTCAAGGAGAAGATCAGTGCGCTTCGCTCGGTTCTCGAGGCGAAGGACGTGACCCTTCCGCGATTGCAAACCGCGAGCGACGACCTGACGCGCTCCTTACACGCCATCTCGCAGAAACTCTACCAATCGACTCCGCCAACGGATTCCGCCGGCGGGGCCCCGTCCGAATCCGCGTCCGAGCCGAGAGGAGCGGAAGGTCCGTCAGCTCCCGGCGGTCCGGTTGACGCGGACTTCAAGGTCGTCGACCAAGATTCGGACGAAGAGAAAGGCCCGTCCTAGGGCGAAGTGATCTACGGGCCCTTTTCCGCGCGCGGTCGGGGCCATCGGGAACCAGTCGGCGCTCCCACGTACTCGACCTCGGGCCGGATAAGTCGGTTATCGTCGGCCTGTTCGAGGGCGTGAGCGGCCCAACCGGCGGTGCGCGCGAGGGCGAAGGTGGGCGTGAACCATTCCTTCTTGAGGCCGACGGCTTCGAGGACGACCGCACCCCAATACTCGACGTTCGTGTTCAACCGCGCGTTCGGTTTCGCGATGTGCAGCGCGGCGAGCGCTTCTCGCTCGACCGTCAGCGCGAGCTCGAGTCGCTCGGGGGTGGCCACTCGTTGGGCGATCTGTTTGAGAAGAACGGCGCGCGGGTCTTCGACCTTGTACGCGCGATGCCCGAATCCATACAATACCTCGCCTCGCTGGAGCCGTGCGGCGATCCCCCGGACGGCGTCGTCGACAGAACCGATCGCATCGAGCATGTCGATGACCCGAGACGGCGCACCGCCATGCACCGGTCCCTTGAGCGCGCCGAGCGCGGCGGTCTCCGCCGAAACCAAATCCGATTGGGTGGAGATCACGACGCACAGCGCAAAGGTCGAGGCGTTCATGCCGTGGTCGGCTAGGAGGACGAAGTAGCTCTCGAGCGCGTGCAGCCGGTCCGAGTCGGGGACCGACCCCGTGAGCATGTTTAGATAATTGGCGACTTGGCCGAGATCCGGCCGAGGCGAGATCGGGGGTTGATGCATCGATCTTTGTACAAATCGAGCAAAAGCCGTGGGCAGGCGCGCCATCAACGTCAATCCTTGATCGACGGTCGGGGGATAGGCAAAGGATTCGTCCGATAGTCCGGAAAGGATCGTACGCATCGCATCTAACGGGGCCCGCTCGGACGGAATGGCATCGACGAGCGCCGCGATCGGCAGTGGCAGGTCGCGTCGCTGGCGCAATCCGTCCGTTACATTCTCGGCGGGGTCCTCCGGAGGCGGCGTGCCGCGCAGGAGCAAGTGGACCACCGATTCGTACGGTACCCCAGGAACGAGTTCTGCGATATCGAATCCGCGGTAAACCAACCCCCCCGTCTCACCGGCGACGAGCGAGATGGAAGAACGTCCGATGACCACGTCGTCGAGTCCTTTCGACACCGAGATCGGACGAGTCATGGTCGGGAAGTACAGGGGTCAGCGACGTGGGGCTGATATCCTGTGCGATGTCGCGCGCCGAGGAAAGGTTAAGGAACGGTCGGTCGTCGGTCGGCGGATGCCCGAGACGCCGAACCAGCTGATCGACCGATTGCTGCAGCAGCGCGTAACGTTGCTGCTCAAGGATGCGCGCATCCTGTCTGGGAAACTACTGGGTTGCGACGAACACCTGAACATCGTGCTCGACGATGCAGAAGAGACGACGGAGGATCTGACCCGACGGCTGGGACGCGTCGTGTTGCGAGGGTCGAACGTCATCAGCCTCAACGCGCCCGGCGGAACGGCCGCCAAGGGCGCCTAATCGTGCCCGCCCCCCGAACTCGGGCGAGCCGGGAGACTCCCCGATCCAAGGGCGAAGAGTTGGCCGTCCTGAAGCTCCTAGCGATCGCTGGCGCAGACCAGGCGTCCGTGGTCCTGACCTCTCGGGAGGTCGGAGACAAGATCGGCGTCAGCCAGCAAGCCGCGGACCGGTATCTCGTCTCGCTCGAAAAACGAGGACTCGTCACTCGCGCGCTCGCCGCCCGTCGGCAACGGCTCAGCTTGACGCCCAGCGCGATGAAGCTGCTCCGTAGCGAACATCACGTGTACCGACGTATCTTCGAGGGACCGTCCCGCGTCGCGTTCGTCGGAAAAGTCGCCGCCGGCCTCGGAGAGGGTCGATACTATCTCAGTCAGCCCGGCTACGTGGTCCAGTTTTCGGAGCGGCTCGGGTACGAACCGTATCCGGGCACCCTCAATATTCGGGTGGCGCCAGACGCGCTTCGAAAGGTGTCGGTCGTCCGGGACTGGACGGGAATCCGGATCGATGGATTTCAGGCCGGAGGTCGCACCTTCGGCGGGGCGACTTGCTTTGCGGCGCGTCTGAACGGACGCGCGAGTCACCTGATCCTCCCCGACCGGACCCACTACGAAGACGTCGTGGAACTCATTGCGCCCGAGTATCTGCGCGATGCCGTGCACGTCAAGGACGGGGATCAAGTGCGGGTCGAGGTCGAGGAGTCATGACAACCGAATCCGTGGCTCGCCATGTCGCCCGCGAACGGCGACCTCCCCCTCGAAGTGAGGACTCCGCGCGTCGGTACGTGAACCTTTGGACGGAGGACGAGGCGCTCGGAGAAGGACGTGTCCGCGCGTTTGTTCTGATCCTGAAAACCCGCGGCTGCTATTGGGCGGACCTCAAGGGGTGCTCGATGTGCGGATATGCCAAGGACACGCTCGGTCGATCGGCGACCCCGGATGAGTTGGCTCAGCAACTGGAGCGCGCCTTGGAACGCTACCACGGCGAACCGTATGTCAAGGTGTACACCTCCGGAAGCTTCCTGGACGATCGCGAGGTCGATCCGGATTCCCGCCGTCGTCTGGTGCGCGCGTTCTCGGGTCGCGCCCGCCGCCTGCTCTTCGAAACCTTGCCGGAGTTTGCGACCGTACCGGCGTTGGTACCTCTGAAAGAGGAGTTTGCGGGGGAGATCGAGGTCGCCCAAGGCCTGGAGTCAGCCCAGCCCGAAGTGCTCCAACGGTTCGTGAACAAGGGGGCGACTCCCGAAGAGTACTACGCGGCCGCCGAGCGCATTCGCTCGTTGGGGATCCGGGCGAAGGCATACCTCTTGCTAAAACCCCCCTACCTCACCGAGTCCGAAGCCGTCGAGGACGTCGTCCAATCGGTAGAACACGCGGCGCCGCACTTCGATTCGTTGTCCATCAATCCGGTGCACATTCAGAACGGTACCGTGGTCGAGTACCTGTACCGGCGCGGGCGGTATCGGCCTCCGTGGCTCTGGAGCTTGCGGGCTGCGCTCGTGCGGGGCGCGAGCCTCCGAGGGTCGGCGCGGCTGATGTCGTTCCCGACGGCGGGCGGATTGGCGCGAGGTCCTCACAATTGTGGCACTTGTGATGCGCGCGTACTCGCGTCGATCGAAGAAGCGTCTCTCACTCAGCGATTCGACCCGCTTACAGAGCTCGACTGTGATTGCCGCGTCCGGTGGGAGCGGTGGGAGCAACTCGAGCCGCTCGGAGTCGAGGCGTGAACCTCGTTCCGCATCTCCAGCCGCACGCGGAGGAAACCATCCACCAGTTCTTGCGCCACCACGCGCAGGGCGCGGGGCGCGGGGGAGTCGTAATCGGCTTGAGTGGAGGGATCGATTCGGCGCTCGTCGCACGACTGGCACGGGATGCATTGGGCCCCTCCCGGGTCCTCGGGGTCCTGCTCCCCGACGCCGCGTACGCCCCCCCGTTGCTAGAGGAGACCATGGCGTACGCCCGAGGTCTCGGAATCGGAGTCCGCCGCATCCCGATCGACTCGGTGGAGGAGGCCATCCGCCCGCTCGTGCCGAATGCCGACGATCAAGTGGCCTGGGGGAATGTGAAGGCGCGCGTGCGAATGATCTTGAACTACGCGACGGCCCGCGAGGTGGGGTTCCGGGTCGCCGGGACGGGAAACAAGTCGGAGATTTTGCTCGGCTACTTTACCAAGTACGGTGATGGAGGAGTCGATCTCGTTCCGATCGGGGACCTCTACAAAACGGAAGTTCGCGAGTTGGCGCAACGGCTCGAGCTGCCGGGCCCGATCCGCGAACGGGCCCCTACGGCGGGGCTGTGGGAGGGCCAGACCGATGAAGGGGAATTGGGCGTGGCGTATGCCGAGATCGATCGCATCCTGTATGGGATGGAGCAGCTCCGAACCCCGTCAGAGATCCACGGGCTGACCGGTATCCCGAATGACGTCATCGACCGGATCGTGCTTCGAGTTGAGCAGAATCGACACAAACGTCGTCCGCCGCCCATCCCGAAGATAGGGTTACGAACGATCGGCATCGACTGGCGCGACTAGCGCATCCGGCTCCGGGCGGCGGTCCTTCGCCGGGACCAAACCTTTTACTGCCCGTCGCCTCGACCGAATATCCCGGTAGACGCTAGGAGCCTATGGATCGCGAGACGTATCGACGTCTGTTTGACCAATTGGCTACGGTCGAGGACGTCCATCGCCTGGCCCATGCCGAGCAATTCGATGAAGAACTCCTCCTCGTGATCCACACGCATCGCGTAACGCGGGATGCGACTCGACGCTTTTACGTTGTCAAACGGCAGGCCGCCCACCTCGCGAGTCAGTGGCGCCGAGGTCGATCCCTCCTCGAGATCGCGCGCGAGTGGAAGTTTCCCCCGGTCCTCATGGGGCAGATCATGCTCGCCGAGCTCAAGGTTCCCCGCAAGAAGGTCTGGCAGACCTTCCTACATCCCGAGCAAGCTCCCGATCGCCGGATTCGCACCGAGGTCGAGCAACTGCTCGCCGAAGACATGATCTACTCGCCGCGGGGGATGGAACTGCAACGCGAGCGGGGACGAAAGGGGGAGGAGCGGCTGTATCGATGGCTCGAGCAGCATGGGATCGGGTACCGGACCGAGGTCGACCTGCGCGGTAAGTATGCCAAGACCCCCGACGCGCTCCTCGACCATCCGATCATCTTCTACGGCCAGAAGCTGAAGTGGATCGAGTCGAAGGCCAACTTCGGGGACGATGTCGAGTTGCGTAAGAATCTCAAGCGTCAGCTGGGGCCGTACACGGAGCTCTTCGGGGAGGGCGCGGTCGTGTACTGGTACGGCTACATCGACGGCGCCGACTCGCCCCCCGGGATCTTGCTGTGGGATGGGCCGACGATCGAGTCGATCACGCCGGTTTTAGCGCCGCATCCCACGCCAGTTCACGCTGCGTCCCCGTCGTCAGGTCCCGCTCGACGACCGCACCTGGCGGCGTCTCCTTCAGCCCCAGGATCAGAGCACGACGGGCCCGGCGGCGCGCGGCCTCCTTGAGCTGCCGCGACAGCGAGCGAGCCATCAGGTCCGAATCGGCCGAGACCCCCGCTCGTCGCAGGCGTTGGACCGCCTCCAGGGCCCGTGGGACGTCGTCTTCCGAGACCGTAACGACGTACGTATCGAGAGGCGCTTCCCCCTCGGGCCATCGCTGGTGCCCGCGCAGGAGTAGCTCGAGCGTTTGATCGCCGATGGCGAGCCCGATCGCGGGCGTCGGAGGGCCCCCGAAAAGCTCGATCAGATTGTCGTACCGGCCGCCTCCAAAGAGGGCGCGGGAATCTCCGAGGGCCTCGAACCCTTCGAAGACGGTCGACGTGTAGTAAGCGAGCCCGCGCACCACCGTGGGATCGAAGACCAAGCGGTCGGCGAGGCCGACCCGATCCGCCAGTCGAAAGATGCGCTTTAGTCGATCAATGCCCTCGACCGCTGGCGGCGCGAGCTTCATCGCGAGCAGGCGCTCGAAGTACGCTTCGACCTGCGTCGCGTCCAGCCCCTTGCCTGCTAGGTCCACCGTGGCGCGCAGTTGTTCGGCGCTCTGCCCTGAGACTCCCGCTTCGTGGACACTCTCAAAGAACTCCCGCGGGGTGATCTTCCGATATCGGTCTAGTGCCCAGAAGTAGCGCGGAATGTCGCGCGCTCCGAAGTGGACTCCGAGTCCCTCGGCGAGCGGCCGATCGTTGACACGAAACGCATAGAGCCCTTGGGCGCCGATCTCGTCCAGCATCAGCGCCGTGGAGGAGAGGACCTCGATTTCGGCCTCGATGCCGGGGACGCCGAGAATGTCCAGGTTGAATTGCACGAATTCACGTGTGCGACCGGCTTGGGGCTCTTCGTAGCGCCAATTCTTGGAGACGGTGAACCATTTTACGGGGAGAGGCTCCGCCTTCGCGCGGTCAACAAAGATCCGTGCGAGGGTCGGCGTGGTCTCGGGAGCCAGAGCGACTTCGCGCCCGCCCTTATCGACGAACGCCCAGACCTCTTGACCGATCTCTTCGCCGCTCTTGACCTTGTACAGCTCCAGCGATTCGACCGCCGGGCCGTCGAGCTCGACGAAGCCGCACCGGCGGGCCAAGCCGCGCATCGCGTGCCGCAAGTGCGAGCGAGCCCCGGCATCCGGAGGTAGATAGTCGCGAAAGCCCCGAAGCGCCTCGAACCGCACGCTTCTGAGAGCGGGGCGGCGGTATTTAGTCGCTAGGTCGGGCGCGGAGCGCGGGGGCGAGTCCAGCGACCGGGGCTCCTTCAGGGTCGGTCGTGCTATGGTCGACGAGCACTCTGAGTCGCCGATACGCGACGACCGTCCCGACGAAGTTGCGCTTGCGCAGCTCGACGGTCAGCGCGCGCAGCTGCTCCACCGCCGGCTCGATATCGTTCCCGCTTCCGCGTAGGTCGAGGATCAACTCCTTCAGTCGCTGCAGATCACGAACCAAGACCGGCTGCAGGACCGACCAGAGCGCGATACTCGCGCGGGCGAGCATCCGTTCCGCTTCCGCGCGACGTCCCTCGGAGACGAGAGCCCGACCGGCAATGAGGGGACCGAGCGCCGGCGTCGGATCCTGCCCGAGATCCCGGATCGTTTCCGCCAGGAGGTCGGCTTCGGTGGTCAAGATCTGAACGACCTCCCACTCTTCCTCCAATCGTCCGAGCTCTTCGGAAACGTGGCGAAGGCGACGCTGCGCGCCGACGAGATCCCCGCGTCCGAGCGCGGTCCGCGCCGCCTCGAGTTCGACGTCGGGCGTGGGAGTCGCGATCAGCTGGGCGAGTTCGTTGCGGCGCCCCAGGGTAGCCTCGTAGTCGTCGGTCAGGGACGCGGTGAGGTGGACGAAGAGATCGCGGGACAAGACTTCGAGCGAAGGGACGTCGTCGGTCAGCATCGCGGCCCCCGCGCGTTCCTTGAAATCCGTAAAATCCAGTCCGGCGCGTCGACCGAGCTGGAAATACTCGTCAACCTGGCGTTTGAGCACTCTCGCGCTGGTCGCGGCAGGGAGGGCGGGCAGGTCCACGAGCGCTCGCATCGGTTCCGGCGTCCGGACCGTGGTGGCCGGGTGGTGGGGCGGAACCGGCGCCGGAAACCGCGAGGGGCGGCTCAGGAGAGCGAGTGCGGGAGCTTCGATGGGGGTCGCGGGATGCGTCAAATCCACCGCCGAGAGAATCTCCCCGATGGTACGAATGTAGCTCGGATCGCTTGTCGACCCACCCGCGGCTTCTTGCACTGCGGCGAATAGCTCCACGGAAAGGTGACAGCCGGGACAATCCTTGGCGTCCGGCGGGGTTGCGGCGCCGCATGCGGGGCAGGTGAGGTCCGTCACCGACAGAGCGGGTCGCTCCTTACGACCGGCTGGCCCCCTGTACTCGATTTGGGCGGGCTTCACCGACGTCGACTAAGCGAACGATGATGGCGGAGAACCGAAGGAGCCTCCGAACTCGGGGATCCGCCATCGAAACTCCCTCTGAGACGTATTAAATGGGGCGGCTTATAAATAGAGTCGGGAACCGGCGGAGAATCAAGGCTCGGGTCCGCGTGGCGCCAGGTGACGGCGTGCGGAGGGGGTCGGATGATAAACCCCCAGTGGGAGCCGGGGCGCTGGGAGGCGGGTTCGAAGGGCTGATTCGGGCGGGAATCGCGCTCCGCAACCAGAACAGCGATAGCCCTTTTGTGCTCCGAGGGACGAGGAGGACCGACGACAGACCGGACAGCGGGGGGGCCGCGGCGAGGACCACCGGCGACTCCAGCTGAGCACCTCGATCCCTTCGATTCGGCAGGCCGCGTCTTCCGCTCGGCTGCCCCAGACCCGGATACGGTCCCCGGGTCTCAGCGATTGGGCGACCACGGGTAGCGTCTTCGTAGGCTCGAATGCGAGGCATTCGATTTCCTGGCCGGCGGCGTCGCGAAGCCCGACCGTGACATGTCCCCCCTTCCGAACGATGGGAACCGAGGCCACTCGCCCTACCAAACGGGCTGCGGTGAACGGTCCAAAGGTCGCTACGGACCGCGGGGTCAGGTGGTCACCACTCGCCTGATTGGTGCGAAAAAGCAGCCAACGGTCGATCGGCTCGGAGTGGAAGGTCCCCAGGGCGGAGATCGGGCTCCGAGCGTCGGTCGATCGAAGGCCGAATAGGATCGGACAAGCCGTATGCGGGGCAATGAGCAAACGTCGCGTACGCGGGTCGTAGCAGAGAAACAAGTGCGGCCACCGCTTCGCCGCTCTTCGGACCCCCGCCACGGAAAGTTCGCGTCGCGAGCCCACTCGCTGGGGCGTACGGTAGGCGAGCAGCTCCCACGTGGGATGCGCCTCTCGCCACGCCAGACTCGCGGTAGCGCCAATCAGGCCTCGGTGGGACCCCTCGGTCCGACTCCACATCCTATTCGAGCGCAGCCAGCGCTGGATGGGGGCGACGTCGACGACTTCTCGGACCGCCTGCCAGTATAACGCGGCCGGAGGGGCCTGGAACCCCGCCACGAGGGCCGGATCCGTACCGGCTTCGGAACTATGTGATTGTTCTCGGACGACCTCCCAGGCCGCTTCCATCAGTTGCCTTGCTTCGGTTCGGCCGACGGGCCCTGAGCGAGAATACGCGAATACAGGTTGACCGCCGATTTCGCCGATCCGCCGTCGACGTCCTTCGCCGTGGCCGAATCGCCCCGAGAGCGCCCCATTTCCCCGCGTTTTCCACGGAATGTTCGGGTTCATTCGGACGAGGCGCGGCTCGCCGATGAGATCGAAACCCTGCTCGCGCGCGACGCGCACGATCTCGGTAAGGACGTAGGTGGTACACCCGCCCGAGTGACTATCGGTGTCGTCGACCCCGATCCAAACTCCAGACCGCCGACGCACTCCCGATCCCCGAGGCCGCGAGGGGGACCGCGTAGGGAGCCTATGCGACGGACTTGAGGAGCTTCTCGTACGCCGCGAGGTTGGAATCGATTCCGATGTCGGCAACGGCAGGCCCCACTCGGTCGGGTAGCAGTTTCAGTTCGAGGGAGGCGGCCTCCGCGGAGAGGTCCTTTGGCCGGTGCATGACCCCGATGGGGATCTTCCCGGATTCCATCGTCTCGAGGCAGAGTTTGAACATCATCTTGCGATCCGTCGGGTCGTACCCCGGGAGTTTCGCCACGTCGAGGACCTTCTCGCGCCACTCCTTGTACGTGTCATTGTACGTGACGCACGGAGAAAGATCCTCGATGAAGGCGTATCCGCGATTCGCCTGATTGAACTTGAGCGCCTCGACGAGGATCTGGATCATCGTCTTCGGGTCGCCGGAGAAAGTCCGCGCGATGAAATTGGGGGTCGGGACCGAAAGTGCGGTCAGGATGGCATCGAAGGGATGCTCGATGTTCCCCTCGAAACCGATCTGGCTCGTCGGCGAAGGCTGCCCCTTCGTCAGGCCGTAGGTCTCGTTGTTCATCACGATGTACAGAATCGAGGCATTTTTCTTGAAGGCATGCATGAAGTGGCCCATTCCGATCGCGTAACCATCGCCATCGCCCCCGGCAGCGATCACGGTCAACTTCGGGTTCGCGAGCTTGATCCCGACTGCTTGGGCGAGCAGTCGGCCATGCAAGGCGTGGATCCCACTCGTCTCGAGGAAGTTATGAATCCCGCCCGAACATCCGATGCCGCCGACGAGGACGACCTCGTTCACCGGTACGCCGATCTCGACCAGGGCCTTCTTCGCTGCGGCTAGCACCCCGAAATCCCCACACCCGGGACACCACGTCGAAGGGATCGGCTTGACCGACTGGACCATCGCTACTTTCCTCCCACGACGTGCGCCACGATCTCCGGCGCTCGGAACGAAAACCCATCGAACTTGAGGATCGAGCGGAGTTTGGCGTGCATCTGGGGCATGGCTTCCCGGATCAGACACGCGAATTGACCCGTGTAATTGTGTTCCACAACGTAGGCGACGTCTACCTCGCCGAGGAACGTCTCGAGCTCCCGCGTGGGCACCGGATACAGCGTGCGAGCCTGGAAATGTCGCGCGGCGATGCCTTGCTCCTTGAGCAAGAGAAGGGTTTCCTGGATGGGGCCCCACGTGCTGCCGTATCCGATGATTCCGATCCGAGCGGCGGGGTCCCCGTACAGCCGCGCGGATGGGAGGTCCTCGACCGCCCGGATCATCTTTTCCATGCGCTTACGCATCATTTTGACCCGATTGACGGGATTCACCGAAACGTGACCGAACTCGTCGTGTTCGTTCCCCGTGACCTGGGAAAAGACGCCGGGAGTGCCGGGCGGGACGTGAGGCGAGATACCATCCTCGGTGAATTGGTAGTACTTGTACGCCTCAAGCTTCGCCACTTCGTCGGCCGTCAGAAGCTTCCCGCGATCGACCTTAGCCACCGCCAGGTCGAAGGGGTCCGCGGAGATGGTGTTTTGACAGAGCGCTTGATCGAGGAGAAGGATCACCGGGAGGCGCCACTTATCGGCGAGGTTGAGAGCGTCGATTGTCATCGAGAAGCAGTCTTCGATCGTTCCCGGTGAGATGATGAAGCGGGGAAACTCCCCGTGACCCAAATGCGCTAGATGCGCGAGGTCCGATTGTTCGTGACGCGTCGGTTCACCGGTGGAGGGGCCCACCCGTTGGCAATCGGCGACTAGGACCGGAAGCTCGGCCGTACCGGCATGCCCGATCCCTTCGGTCATCAAGGAAAGACCCGGGCCGCTCGTGGAGGTCATCGCGCGCGCCCCTGCGTACGAGGCCCCGATCACCATGTTGATGGCCGCCAGCTCATCTTCGGCCTGTCGAGCGACGCCATGGAACGCCGGCAAGTATCGTTGCAGATACTCCATGATCTCCGTGGCCGGAGTAATCGGGTAGCCCGCAAAGAATCGACCGCCTCCGACGACGAACCCAAGCGCCACCGCCTGATTGCCGGTGGTCAGGATCTGATTCCGAGCCTCTCCATCGACTACCTGCCATCGGTCGACCGCATCCGGGTTCGCGAGGGCGACCTTCCTTCCGATTTCCAGGGCCTTGAGATTCTTCTCGAGCGCTTCCCCTCCCCGTCGTTTGAACCGGTCCTCGATCACGGCGCGAGTTTCCGCCGGATCGAAGCCCATCATCACGGAAATCGCACCGTACGCCGCCGTGTTTTTGTAGATCGGTTGGCCCACTTGGCCGCCGACCAAGGTCGCGAATGGAAAGCCGAACGCGTTGGGTAGGTCGGAATGAAAGACAGAAGAGTCGTACAGAATCAATCCGTCGGAACCGAGCTCCGCCTTGCCGATATCGACGGCCTCGTTATCGAAGGCCAAGATCAGGTCGACCTGCGATTTCGCGGCCGCAATCGGTTCGCGGCTCGCGCGGATGGAGGCATCCGCGTGGCCACCCCGGATGCGCGAAAGCACATTCCGCGATGTGTAGACGTACAATCCTCGCTTCCGGAAGTAACGTCCGAGGAGGTCCGAAACGGTGAGTGTCCCGTCGCCTCCCTGCCCGCCGATCATCACGGACAAGTCCGCGAGTTCCTTAGCAGGGGCGCGCGCAATTGGGGGAGTTTCGCCGGCCAGCGGCACGGCTCGGGCGGCTGGAGTCGTCATCGGTATAGGTCGGAGGGCATTCCTTCGGTATCTCCGACAGATTTCATTGGTCGTTCGTATTTAACGGGTCGGTAACAAAACCACGGTGAGACGCCCCCGCATGGACGAGATCGTCGTGAATAAGGGGCCCCGAATGCGACCGTGCAAACCGGACTCTTCCTGCGTTTCGAGCGACGCCACCGTTGCGTTCGGCGAAGGCGACGTACGTTAACGTACGGCCGAGCCACACGCGACAAAGGTTATGACGCATTTTCCGCTCTTGGACTGTGATGGCGGAGGAGGCGCTCGTCGAAAACTACCACTCCGCGACGTCCGCCGACCGACACTTCGCCGATCCCATCGTTTTCTGGGACGAGACCTTGCGAGACGGCGAACAGATGCCCGGCGTCCATTTCGCTCCGGAAGAGAAGTTGCAGATCGCGGAACTTCTCTCGGAGATCGGTGTGGACGTCGTGAACGCTGGAATACCGGTTGTTTCCGACGAAGAAGCCCGCGCCGTGCGGCTCCTCGCCGAGGCCGGGTTGAGAGCTAAGATTCTCGCCGCCGCACGCACCGTACCGAACGACGTGGAGGCGGTCATCCGAAGCGGCGCTACGCACATTGCGATTTTCGTGGCCGCGAGCCAGGTCCACCTGCGGTACAAACTCAAGATGACCCAGGACCAAGTGTTGGAGGCCTCGCGTCAATCCATTCAACGCGCCAAGGAAGCAGGACTCCACGTCGCGTTCGTCACGGAAGATACCGTTCGGGCCCCCTTCGACTTCGTCGAGCGGCTCTATCGAGCCGCGAAAGTTGCGGGTGCCGATCGTTTGGTGGTCTCGGATACGGTCGGGATCATGACGCCGTTAACCTTCCGATGGTATCTCCAAGAGTTTCGGCGGCGCGTCCAGCCGACGGATTGGTCGGTGCATTGTCATAACGACTTTGGACTGGCCGTCGCCAATACGCTGACAGCGCTCGAGGTCGGCGTAACGGCTCCGCACGTGTGCGTGAACGGTCTCGGGGAGCGATCGGGCAACGCAGCGCTCGAGGAGGTCGCCTTGGGACTCGAATCCTTGTACGGCGTTCGAACCGGGTTGAAAACGGAGCGGCTGTACGAACTGTCGCGCCTGGTCGAGGAGCTCTCCGGTATCCCGGTCGCTCCCAACAAGGCCCTAGTGGGTTACAACTCGTTCTCGCATGAAGCGGGGATCCATACCCACGGGATCTTGGCCCACACGCTGACCTACGAACCTATCCAGCCCGAGGTCGTGGGCCGCCATCGAAGTATGATCCTCGGCAAGCACACCGGCAAGGCGGCGCTCGTCGAGAAATTGAAGGAGCGAGGGATCGAGCGTCCAGATCCCGTCCTAATCGAAATATTGCGGCGTGTAAAATCGACGTCTGAAGCGCGGTCGAAGGAAGATCTCCGACGGTTCCTCGACGAGTATCGCGCGATTTTTGACCATCCCGGGCTTTCCGATTCCGATTTTTGGATGATCGTGGAAGAAGTAGGCGCAGAAACGGTGAACGCATGAAGAGTGGAAATGGCCACGGGATGACGCTCGCAGAGAAAGTGCTCGTCCGCGCCTCGGGAGTGGAGTCGGTCGTTCCGGGTCAGATCGTCGAGGGACAGGTCGACCTCGCCATGATGCATGAACAGGGAGCGCAAACCGTAGGTCCGTTCCACGATATGGGCGCCGAAAAGGTGTGGGACCCGGAACGGGTCGTGATCGCGATCGATCACTGGGTCCCCGCGTCCACCGAAGGGGCCGCCGTACTGCACCGCATTCTGCGAAAATTTGCCGCCGAGACCGGCCTTCCGCATTTCTATGACGTCGGAAATCACGGCATCTGTCACCAGATCTTGGCGGAGAACGGCTGGGTGGTTCCCGGCGACTTGGCGGTGGGTACGGATTCTCACACCAACATGCTCGGCGCAATGGGCGCCGTTGCGACCGGCATCGGGCCGACCGAGATGGCAGCGGTGCTCGCCCTCGGCCGCCTTTGGCTCAAAGTGCCCCCGACCATCAACGTTCGCGTGCACGGGACCTTCGGAAAGGGGGTCACGGCGAAGGACCTCGTCTTGCGCGTGCTCGGCGAGATCAAGACCACGGGCGCGACCTACAAAGCAGTGGAGTTTTCCGGTCCTACAATTCAGAAGCTCTCGATGCCCGAGCGCTTTACTCTCTGCAACATGACGACCGAGATGGGCGCCAAGTGCGGCATGGTGGCTCCCGATTCTACTACGTACGAATACCTCGCCAAGATTGCCAAGCACCCGATGCACCCACTCAGTCCGGATGCGGACGCTCGCTACGAGCGCATCCTCGATATCGACGTAAACGGGATGCCACCGATGGTCGCGTGTCCCTATTCACCGGATAACGTGCGCCCACTGACGGAAGTCGTCAAGGAGCACGTCAAGGTCGACCAGGTTTTCCTCGGATCCTGTACGAACGCGCGGATTGAAGACTTGCGAGAGGGAGCGACCCTGATGAAGGGCCAGAAGGTCCATGCCGGCGTACGGTTCATCGTCTCTCCGGCGTCCACCAAGATCTACGAGCAGTGTCTGCGCGAAGGATTGATCGAGATCTTCACGACCGCCGGAGCCGTCTTTACGAACTCGAGCTGCTCCGCATGCTTCGGGGGCAACATGGGGATTCTCGCGCCCGAGGAAGTCTGCGCCTCTTCCTCGAATCGAAACTTCCCCGGTCGCATGGGCGCGAAAGAGGCGCGCATCTACCTGATGTCCCCCGCCGCCACGGTCGCGGCAGCCATCGCCGGCGAGATCGCGGACCCGCGGGAACTGATGTAGGAGGGCGCATGCAAGAGATTATCGAGGGGCGCGTGTGGACCCTGGGACACGACGTCGATACGGACGGGATCATCAGCGGTAAGTACTTGACGATCATCGACCCGAACGAGCTCAAGAAGCACGTCCTGGAGATTGCGCTCCCGGAGTTCGCGCAAGGAGCCCGCCCCGGGGACCTGCTCGTGGCGGGGGAGAATTTCGGGTCGGGTTCGAGTCGCGAACACGCCCCGCAAGCGCTCCGCGCGATCGGAGTGAGCGCGATTCTCGCCGACTCCTTCGCCCGGATCTTCTTTCGCAACGCGATCAACCTCGGGCTCCCGGCGATCGAAGCGCGCGGGGTCCGTGCGCTGTTCGAGCAAGGCGACATCGCGCACGTCGAGATGCGGGCGGGCCGGATCACGAATCAGCGGACCGGACGATCGATCGAGTTCCCGCCCCTGCCGGCGCATTTGCTCGAGCTCCTCGAGGTCGGTGGATTGGTGGAGAAGGTCAAGCGCGAGCTCGTTGCCCGAAAGGCGGACGGGACAGCTCCGATGGTCTCGGCATGAAAGATGGCGGTTACGATATCGTAGTCCTCCCCGGCGATGGTACCGGGCCCGAGGTCATTCGCGAAGGGCGCAAGATCTTGGATGCCCTCGGCGAGGGCGGCCCCGCGCCCTGGCGGCTGCGAGAGTTTCCGGGCGGAGCGCAGTACTACCAAACTCACGGCAGGGAATGGGAGCCAGAAGCCGCCGCCGCTACTCAGGCGGCGGATGCGATTCTACTCGGGGCCGTCGGATGGCCGGGAGTAACCCTTCCGGCCGGAGATATCGCGGGCGCCGCACTCGTGCTCGGCCTCCGACAGAATCTCGACCTGTTCGCCAATACGCGTCCCTGCAAGCTGTTTCCCGGGGTCCTCCATCGCATCAGCGGGGAGTATCGAACGGTGTGGTCGCCCGACAAAGTGGACATGGTCATTATCCGGGAGAACACGGAAGGATTGTACACCCCCATGCGCGGGCGCCTACGACGCGGGGGCGAGACCGAAGTCGTCACCGATACGCGGGTCATGACCCGTAAGGGCGTCGAGCGCGTTGTGCGCCGCGCCTTCGACTTGGCCCAGCGGCGGGCTCGTGGCGCTCCCGAGGACGGCGTGCGCCGTGTCACTTGCGTCGACAAGTCGAACGTGTTGGAGGGGTGCCGGTACTTTCGCGAAACGTTCGATCGGATCGGGGCGGCGGAATATCCCGGGATCGAGCGCGATTACGCGTACGTCGATGCGTTCACGCAATGGCTGATCCGCAACCCCGAGCACTACAACGTCGTCGTCTCC
The DNA here is from genome assembly GCA_049300255.1 of Thermoplasmata archaeon. GTDB lineage: Archaea > Thermoplasmatota > Thermoplasmata > Lutacidiplasmatales > UBA184 > Lutacidiplasma. Next base: position 50,776 of record JBAQJJ010000009.1, on the reverse strand, counting down.
TCGAACATGATGGGGGATATCATCACGGATCTGGCGGCGGTCTTGCAGGGCGGCATGGGGTTTGCCGCCGGGGGGAACATCGGCAGTGAACACGCCATGTTCGAGCCCGTCCACGGCAGCGCGCCGAAGTACGCGGGTAAAAACCAAGTTAATCCATTTGCCACCTTCTTCGCCGTCGAGATGATGCTGCGATGGCTCGCCGAGCGCCATCAGGACCGGGGCTTGGTCACCCAGGCGGACCGGCTTGCGGCCGTTTTGGCGCGCGTCCTGGCCGAGGGGCAAGCGCGCACGTACGATCAGGGAGGTACGGTCACGACCTCGGGCGCCGGAGATATGGTCTCCGCGGCGCTTCGGTCGGAGCGAAGATGAGCGCTACTCGGAATGTCGCCCTGGTCGGCGGCACGACCACGCCTTGGGGGGTCCGCCCGACCACGTGGACGGAACTCGCCCAAGAGGTAGGTGCGGCCCTATTTCGGGCGGTACCGAATCTGCGGGCCGAGGACGTTGATTCCCTCTTCGTCGGCGCCGCCGAGCCGGAGCGCTTCGCGTTCCAGTCGCATGTCGCACCCCTCGCCGCGGAACAAATAGGGCTCCGACCGCATCGCATCCTGCAGCGAACGGAGCTCGCGTGTGCGTCCGGCCAGGCGGCGATCCGAAGCGCCTATGCCGCGATCGCAGCTGGGCTTTCGGATGTCGCCGTCGCGGTGGGAATCGAGAAGATGAACTTGCCGTCCATGGCCGAGGCCAACGCCTCGATGGCGTGTGTGATGGATCGAGCGTGGGACGGCCCTGCCGGTGCGACGGCGCCGCCGTTCTTCGCGATGGTCGCGCAGCGGCACATGCGGGAATACGGCACCACCGAGGAGCAGCTCGCCGCCGTTTCCGAAAAGAACCATCGATTTGCGAACACGAATCCGCATGCCCAGTTCTACGAGAAGCGGTTCTCCCGAGAGAAATTGCTCCGCCTGCCGCTGGTCGCACCACCGCTCCGTCTCGGCGACTGTTCGTCGATGACGGATGGAGCGGCCGCCGTCGTGCTGGTGGCGGAGGAACGCGTCCGCGAGTTCACCGACACTCCGGCGTGGGTCCGCGGCACCGGCCAGTACTCGGACTTCCACAACTTGGCCCATGCCGGGTCGTTGACGGATTGGGTCGGCATGAAGCACGCAGCCCGCGAGACATTCCGGAGCGCGGGGATCACCGTACACGACCTGGACTTCGCAGAGCTCCACGACTGCTTCACCATCTCCGAGATCGTCGAGTACGAGGCGCTTGGGCTCTGTGGTCCGGGGGAGGGGGGAGCCTTCGCGCTCGACGGGCGCTCAGACATGGGAGGGGATTTGGTTGTGAACCCGCGCGGCGGTCTGCTCGGGTGTGGACATCCGCTCGGAGCCACGGGCATCGGCCAGGCGGTCGAGGTATACCAGCAGTTCGCCCAGAAGGTACCGCCGGGACGTCAGGTACCCGACCCCCGCTGGGCGCTCGTTCACAATCTCAGCGGTAGCGCCAACGTTCACTCGATGATGATCTATGAACGGGGAGGCTCCTGATGGCGACTTCCACCGCCGACCGTCGCCGAACGACGGGCCCCATTTCCCCGCCGTTGCCCGAGCCAGCGACGGCGGCTGCGCCCCCGGCGGATGCGGCTCCCTCCGGGAAGCCGGTCAAGGCGGCCCCGAGCTCGGTCCCCTTCCTACTCGACTTCTTTCCCCTGGAATCCATCGACCAAACTCGACTGGCCCGCTTCTTCGACCGCCTTCGACAAGGTCGACTTTCGACGACCCAGTGTCCTGTGGATCATTCGCTCCACTGGCCTCCGCGTGTCGCGTGCCCCCAGTGTCACACCGACCGCCTCGACTGGGTGGATCTGCCCGAGGGGGGCCGGATCTATGCCTTCTCGGCCGTTTTGGCGGGAGCCCCACTGGGAATGGAAGCTGAAGTTCCGTTCGTGGTGGGCCTCGTCGATCTGGACGGAGTCCCGCTTCGGATCTTTGGCCGCATCGAGGGCGCTACCTGGCAGGAGTGCCGCATCGGCCAAGCCGTACGGGTCGAAGAGTTTTCTACGGCCGACGGACGGATCTTCTATCGATTCCGGGTCGTCGCGGAATAGGGGCGCGACCTAGCTGCTGCCGCTGTCGGTCCCGGCGGTTGCGTGCTATCTGAAGTCTATTTATAGCCGCCCTCGGTCTCGCGCGCCCGCGGCTCGGGAGAGCCGCGACCCATGGAGTCTCTAAATCCGGGCTGGTGGCGACGGCACGGGTGGACCCTCGCAATTCTGCTCACTGCATTCGGAATCACCTTCATCATCCGATCGATTTGGATGATCCCGGTCCTCCAGCAGTACGGCCAGCTGTACGTCTACGGGGGTGGTTCGGATTCGTACTACCACTCCCGGGTGATGCAGTACATTATTCTGAACCACTCGAATCTCATCCTCGACCCGCTCCTTCGGTATCCGTTAGGCGCGATCAACCCGCGGGAACCGCTCTTCGACTGGATGAACGCGATCCTGGGCCTCGTGTTCGCCCCCTTGTTCGGCGGAAGCGCCGTCAATGCAGGCGCCTTCTTCCTGAACGCCAGCGGACCGATCTGGTCGGCGCTCAGCGTCTTTCCGATCTACTTGATCGGCCGGGATGTCAGCTCGAAGCGCACCGGACTGATCGCCGCGGTGCTCTTTCCGTTCATCGTCGCGGACATCAACTCGTCCACGCTCGGCTACGCGAATTACCTGGCGTTCTACACTTTCTTCATCCTCATCGTCCTCTATAGTTTCCTGCGAACGGTCAAAGCTGTCAGCAGCCGCCGGTACGTCGAGAGCTATCGGCACCCGAAGCAGTTCCTCCCCGCCCTGAAACAGTTCTACATCTACGACCGCACCGCCGTCAAGTGGGCCGTCTTCACGGGTGTCGCGTTTGGGGCATTGACCCTCGCCTGGCAAGGGTACACGTACGCGGTTGCCACGATCGCGATCTTCATCGTCTTCGCGATGATCGTGGAGCGGATTCGCCGCGTCGATTCGTTCGGGCTTTACGTCTCCACCTGGATCGTGGGGCTCGTGGGGTTCCCGATGGCGGTGCCCTACTATTGGTTCCAACACGAGTTTGCCGGTTGGTTCGATCTACCGCTGCTCCTCTTCTTCGGCGCACTGCTCCTATTGCTCCCCTTCCTCGTGATGCGCGACATTCCCTGGGTCTTCTCGATCCCGGCGCTGGTCGTGATCGTGCTCGTGGGACTCGCCGGCCTGGCGTTCTTCGCGCCGACTTACTTCACGAATATCGTCACGGGACAGGGCTACTTCGTCAAGACCCTCGTCTACTCGACGGTGGCCGAGGCGCAGGCACCCTCCGTCGACCAATTGATCCTTGGCTACGGCGTAGCGACGTTCTTCCTCGCGTTTGTGGGATTGGTCCTTTTCGTGATCGATCTCGTGCGGGGTCGATTCAAACGCTGGCACATGCTGTTCCTCGTCTTCGCGATCCTCGACCTGTACTTGCCCGTCACGGCGGCCAAGTTCTTCCTGATCGGCTCTCCCGCGTTCGCGTTGCTTCCGGCCGAGGCGCTCCGGCGCGCTCTGGATATCGGGGGATACCCCGAGCTACGTCGGAATGTGGCTTCTCTTTCGGATCGGCGGAGTCAATTCACCGCCTTCCGGAAAGCGTTCAAAGCGCGGCACATCGCGATCCTGGTGGTCGTCGTACTCGTAGTCGTGCCCAACGTTTGGTACTCGATCGACGCGGGGATCCCTTACAATACGAAGACCCAGGTGGGCGATCAGATCACCAACACCCTCCCCAGTTTTCTCCAGCCCAGCCCCTCGTTGGGATCCTCGGCTTACCTCGGCGCTTCGGGCACCAGCCTAGATACTCCGGTGCAATACGATGAGGCCGGCTATAATTGGCTCGCGCAACAGGATACGAATCTGCCCGAACCGCAACGTCCCGCGTTCATCAGTTGGTGGGACTACGGGTTCCAAGCCGTCGATCAGGGCCAACACCCCACGGTGGCCGACAACTTCCAGAACGGGATTACCCCGGGCGGCGCATTCTTGCTGTCCCAGAACGAGTCCCAAGCGATCGGGGTCCTGGCGACCGAGCTCCTCGCCTCGGAGCAAGTGAAGAGCGGCGACCAGTACCTGCCCCCGGCACTCAACGCGATCCTCGCGAAAGAGGGCCTCAATTTGACGGAGCTGCACACGTTGCTCGTCAACACCACGAAGGACGTCGCGCTCGTCATCGCACACCCGGAGCTCTATCTGCCCGTCGTGGCGAATGAACTGAGCCCGCTCAACGCGATGTACATGGCGATGGAGGTGTTCCTCGCCACTTCGCTCCCGATCAGCGAGGTCGCGCAAGTGTACAATAGCATTCAGGCGTACACGGGTTGGACGATCCGCTACGCAATGGTCGACAGTCGGCTCTTCCCGTTCTCGGGATCCGACACCGGGATTTTCTACGCACCGGCCGAGCTCACGAATCGCGTCATCGCCGCGGACAGCGTGCCCAGCACGTTCTACAACGTGACGGTGCTCGGTTCCGATGGCAACACCTATCCGGCGGGAGAGACGCCGGCTGATGTGCAGCCGGTTCAGTACAACATCAACTATTTCGCCCCGTTCTATGACTCCATGCTCTACCACATCTACATCGGCTACAACGGGACGCAGATCGGCCTCTCGGGCGGGATCCCGGGGCTCGAGGGTGCGGCGGAAAACTCTCCGATCGAACCCGGCTGGATGCTGCAGCACTTCCAGATCGTCTACAAGACGGCGTACTACTGCGACAACGCAACGCAACAGAATAACTCGAACTGCCTCGTCGCGATGAATCTCCCGGACGCGGTCGCACTTGCGAAGTCCGCGGGCGGTGTGGCCCTGACCTCGCCCAGTCAGTACTTCGGTGGCGGCGAGACGATGCTCGAGTATTACCCGGGCCAGCCGATGATCGGGACCGTCCAGCTCCCGAACGGCGCGCCGGTCTCCGGAGCCCGCGTTACGGTGTATGATTCGTGGGGCATCCCGCACATGACGACGGTGACGAACGCGCAAGGGGACTATTCGGTCGTCCTACCGCCCGGGCAGGATACCGTCAATGTCTCCAGCGGCGCGCTCAACGGGCTGACGCAATCCGGCTCTCTCCTGCTGAAGTCGCTTTCGATCTATGTCTCGCCGGCGCTCGGAATGGGCTTCGACGCACCGCAACTCAACCAGCAGATCACGCTGGCGGCCGCAAAGGTCCAGGGCTTCTTCTATTGGAACACCGCCAACAACTCGACCTACGTGCCCGACACGGACCCCCTCGTGAGTGGCGCTTCGGTCGAGCTCTGGGGCCCCGGGCTTCCGACGTACGCGACGACCACGGACTCCAGCGGATCGTATTCGTTCCCGAGCGTGGCCCCCGGCGTCTACAACTCGAGCGTGGTCTATCAGGGAGCGAACTTCTCCCAGCCGCTGGTCTACGCCAGCCCGGGAAAGGTGGCTAATCAAACGCAGGGGCTCAACCCGGGCACGATCAAGGGGATCGTCCTGAGTCCGCAATTGACCGCCGTGAGCGGAGCGACCGTCACGCTCACCGGAACGAACGGAGTGATCGCGAACACCGCCTCGAACTCCTCCGGCGGCTATACCCTCAAGAATTTCGGGCCCGGCGTGTACAACGTGACCGCGACGCTTTCCGGCACGAACCTCCGATCGCCCGCGATCACGTTCCAGATCACGTCTCCGGGGCAAGTCGTGAGTACGAATCTGACCCTCGCCCCAACGCAGACCATCACCTTCCCGGTCACCGTCAACGGAAACCCCGTCCCGAACTTCCCAGTCCGCTTCACGCTCTTGCCGGCGATGCCAAATGCGACCACCTCCCCCCTCGCCCCGCTGCGAGCCGCCGCGCTGAACTCTTCCCTATTCTGGACCAATAACGCCGGCGTTATCTCGGCGACCTTGGCCCTCGGAAACTACTCCGTCTACTCGAGCGGCTACATCGGGACGACTCAATTCGCCGGATTCACGGACATCTATCCCAGCTCGACCGCGCCGTCGACGTTCCCGGGATTGGTCCTCGCCAGTGCGCTCCGATTGACGGGTACCGTCGCGACCGCCGGACCTACCGTGAGCAACTCTACGACGATCGTGAACGTGTACGATAGTTCCGGGGCCACGGTGTCCACCTGGACGGACGTGAGTGGATCGTTTGGTATTCTCCTGCCCGCGGGAACCTACTCGCTCTACGCGCTGCAGGGGGCGACCACGACAGGGGCGACCATTTACGCCGCGCTCTCGACCGTCGCACTGACCTACGGTCGCAGCGTCGCGTTGGACCCGGTGGTCGCGATGCCCGCGCGCTTCCTCGTGGGTACGCCGAATTCCGGGTCCCCGAACGGCGTCTTCCCCGCCGCCAACGCAACCGTTACGGTGGGCCTCGGGACGACCGGCGCCTCCTGGACCTCGGTCGCGAGCAGGATGGGGAACGTCTCGCTGTATGTTCCGTCGACGCTTCCCATCGGCGCCTCCTACTGCTTAGGTACACGTGCGCTAGGCTTCGTTGCCCAGCAGCAGTGCGACCTGACGCCCAGCGGGCTTACCGCGATCACCCAGGTCTCCTTGTCCCTCGCTTCCGTCCCGGTGACGCTCACGTTCACCGGATATCCGAACAACCTCGGGCTGCGGGTGAACTTTACGGCGCTTACTCCCACCGGAGGGAGTCAGACGTTCATCGGCGGACCGATCTTTTCGTTCTCGGCGCTCCCCGGGACGTACCGCATTACGGCGGCGGCCCCCGCGACGCCCTCCGGACTTTATCTCCCCGGGCAGCTGACGAACTTGACCGTCCCACTCGGCGCCCCGTCGACTCAATCCACTGTTCGCCTCGTGGCTCAGATCATCTCCCAGGGGACGCTCACGCTCCCGGCGAACGTCGCCAATACTTCGGTTTCCGTGCGGCTGAGCTCCACGCTGGTCAATACTACGGTGACCGGTGAACAGTACGAACAGGGTTTCTACGCCCGGGCAAGCACGGTCTATACCGCCTTCGCGACGGCCCCCGGCAAGAATAACAGCACCTACGCGAGCCTCTCCCGCATCCCGATCAATGCGACCGGGGCCGTCAGTTCGAAGATCGTCCTGACCACGCTTGCCGTCTCCGTCACGGGAAACCTCACGCTTTCGAGCGGCGCGGTGTTGAACGCCACCACGCCAGTCACGTTCGAGTCTCCGCACGGCGGCACCGTGACCGTCACGGCCCGGGACGGCTCGTTCTCGCTTCGTCTTCCCCCGTCGCTGGATTACGGCGTGACGCTCAACACGACCGTTCTCGTCTCTGCCGAGGGCGGACAGACCTCCTACCAGAGCTTCACGACCACCCCCGGCTACACTTGCGCGGTCGGCATCAACTCCACGAACTGCGCCGTCTCGCTGGTCTCGACGACGCTCCTCACGTGGCTGAACGGTACCGTGACGGCCCTGGGACTCCCGTACGCCTTCAGCGGGACGCTCTCCCTCTACGGGCCCTTCCCGAGTGCCAACCTCACCACGGTCGCCGTAACGAACGGTACTTTCGCCGCCGAAGTACTGCCCGGGGTGTACGTTGGCTATCCGGTCGTCGCCGAGGGCGGCTTCGCGTATGCGAACCTCACGACGGTGGTCGCCACCCCCTTGTCCCAGGACCCCGTCGCCCTTTTCGTCCGGCCCACGTGGTCGTTCACGGTCACACTACTCCCTCCCTCTTCCGGGAGCGCGCAACCCGCGACGCTCACCGTCGCCGATACGCTCGGGCGCACGATCTTTTTCACGTCCGTACCGTTTGCCAGCCCCGTCGGCGTCCCATTACCGGCGGGCGTCTACACGGTCCGCGCCACGGCGACGGGAACGCCGTATGGCGTAGCGGCGAGCGCCAACGCCTCTACCGTAGTTTCCTTACTCCACGGGAACGCGGCCACCACCCTCACGCTCGTCTACATCTTTCACCCTAAGGTGAACGTGACGATCCAGGCGCCGACGAGCGTGACCGTCCCGGCCGGCGGGGGGCCTGCTTCGTTCGCCTATGTGGTGACGAACGTCGGGGATTCGCCCGTTCAGTTCTATCTCGGGGGAAGCCCCGCGTATTGGGGATTCAGCTTCTCAACGCAGAACGTGACGCTCGGAGTCCTCCCCGGCACGAATTCCGTGGGAGGCGAGGTCGTGATCACGGTCCCGGCGGGAACGGTCGTGGACCACCCCGCCGTGACGATCCAGGCGCTGCTCACCACCAATAATTCGGTGATCGGCTCATCCAGCCCCTATCCGAAGATCAATGTGGAAGTCCATCAGGCCCTCGGCGCTGGCGGGGCGTCTTCCCTTCCCCCGTCGCTCGCGCCGACGAAAGCCCAGATACCGTTCTACGTGATAAACCAGGGGAACATTCTCGAGACGGTTCAGTTGACGATCTCCGACGCGAGCCGGCTGTTCGGGTTGGGCTGGAACGCATCGCTCCTCTATGAGAGCTCGACCGTTACCACTCCGCAGGCGCTGACGCCGCAGGCCAATCACACGTACTTTGTCGTCCTGAATGCGACCGGAGCGGTGTTCGTGCCCCCGGGAACGGTGACCGTCACGGCCACCCTCGTGAACACCACCACCCCGCTGACACAAACCGTCGTACTGAAGGTCCCGATCGCACCACTGAAAGTCAATCGCGGAACTTTGACGGTGACCGGCCCCTCGATCGGAGCCGCGCCTACGACTCCCGATTGGTTGATCCCCGTGTTGGTCTTCGTTCCGGCGATCGCGCTGGTTGTCGGCGCCCTGGTCATTCGCTGGTTGCGTACGCGTCGCTGGACGCGACGGTAGGAGGTTGCCACCGATGCGGCGAACAACGCGGATGTCCCGTGGCCTGGCACTGCTGATGGTCGCGGTGATGGTCGCCGGTGCCTGGAGCGCTCTTTCCGTGCCCGCCGTCCGCGGCGCCACCACGTCTGCGCCGTTGGTCGCGAGCGTCCACGGCCCGACGTACTTCGGAACCGGTGGGCATGGCCGGTATCAGATCAACGCTTCCGGAGGACCCGCGCAAGAAGCGAACGGAACGTACGTAGGGCAGTACAACTTCACGGTCGCGCCCCAAGCCTCGAATACGACGAACGTCGTCGTTTCCCCCTCCGACGGGATCCTCGAGAACGGGTCGTTCAACTTCACGCTCAACGCGAACAACGTCTCCCAAACGATCACGCTCGTCGTTCAGGTCTCGTCGGTCTACCAAGGGAAGAACGAAACGACCAACGTTTCGACGAGCGTCCAGATCGTAACACCGTACAAGGTCTCCGCGGTGGTGATCGCCAGCGGTTCGGCCTCTGTGCTGTCTTTTTCCCTGCAGGTGCTCCTCGATGGACAGGCGGTGGGGTCGGTGTCGATCCCGCAGTTGACTCCGGGTGAGAATTACACGTTCACCTTCAGCTACGTGACGCTGGGACTTTCGTCCGGATGGCACACCTTCTCGATCTCGCTCGGCGCCGAGAATGGACTGGTCACCTTCGCGGGCGGCGCCCTCAGCTACGCGCAATCTTTCTACATCCCAGGGGCTCCTCCGGACTACACAATCTGGTACATCGCGGGGGCCTTCGCCTTTTTCGGGGCCATCTTTATATTCATCTCGAGGGTGGCCGCGCGCCGGCGGGGCACGGCTCGTCCGTAGTTCTCGCGGTTGAACAGGTCCCATGATCGCCACCGGAGAATTGCGCTGCACGTCGTGTGGGCGGGGGCTGGGCGGCAAAGGCTCCACCCATTTCCTCTGCCCGCAATGCGGCGAGGCGACGATCGGACGCGAGGCCCGCTGCCGCGACCAGAGCGTGATGTACCATTGCCCTGTGTGCGGTTTTGAGGGGCCGTAGCGGAGCGCAGCGATGGGCCAGGTCGCCGTGCTGTTCCGGCTGATGCCCCAGGGTCCCGAGACCGATATGCAGAAAATGGGGGAAGAGGTCCGGACCGTCATCCCCCAGGGGGTCGTGGTGCGCGGGATGCAGGTCAAGGATATCGCCTACGGCCTCCAGTCCCTGCTTGTATCGGTCGTCATGAACGACCAGGGTGGGATCCTTCAGTCGACGGAGGAAGCGCTCGCGAAAGTGCCCCACGTCGAATCCGTCGAGGTTATGGAAGAAGGCCTCCTGTAGGGGGAGCGCCCGTGGACCTCTTCACGCACGTCCTCATCGCGTATCTCCTGACGTTCGGGATCGTCGGCTTCCAACCGTCGTACCTCGCGGCCGGGGCGCTGGCGGGCGGACTTCCGGACGCCGACGCGTTCTTTTTCCCACTCGCGAAGCGGTTCCCCATCCTACGGCACCACGGAATCACTCATTCGATCACGGGAGTCACGGTCGTGGCTGTAGCGGGCGCATTCATCGCGCCGATGATCGCGCCGGGCTCTCCGTGGGTCTATTTCGTGGTAATGGAGGTGGGCGGACTCTCCCACATGCTCGAGGACGGCTTCACGCATTTCTCGGTGCCGCCTTTTCTTCCGTTCTCCGATCGACGCCTGGAGGTCGACGCGGACCGTGCGATCAATTTTCTCACTCTCATCGTCTCGGTCGTGGGCTTCTACCTCCTGCTCGGGGTGGAGCGGAACCACGTCGCGTTCGTTGTGTATCTCGATACCTTGTATGTCCTGACGGCGTTCTTCGTACTCTACTTCTCGATCCGGATAGCGGCCCGGATCCGGATCGGCCAATTGATGAAGCGGCTCGGGACCTACCGGACCCCCATCCCGACCGGGAACCCATTTGTCTGGCTCGTTCTGACCGAAGACAAGAGCCAAGGTCAGATGCGGACGACCTTCGCACGGTACGTGTTTGGCCGCGGGATCACCAAAGGACCGTTCAGCGTCGCGGCCCCGCTCGACTCCGCCCCGGGGGCGAGCGCAGCGGTGAGCACCGCAGCGGAAGCGCTCTCCCGATCGTATCCCCTCGCGCGGAAGGCCAGTACGATCTTCGACCAAACGTACCATTTCGGCGAGGCTAAGGACCTGGGTCCGGACGGCTGGATCGCGTATTGGTACTCGCTCGAGTTCGAAGCGTTCGGGCGGGCCGCCGGCGTGCGGGTCAAGTTCCCGAAGAACGGCGGAGCCCCCATCGTCAAGAGCGCGTGGCACACGCCCCTGTGGCGCCAGGAACTGACCTGACGCCCGGTGGGCGCGCGGAAGATCCACCTAGACGCGCCAGGGACGCGGCTTCCCGGGTGGGGGACGGGGCGCTTTCCGATACAAGAGCATGAGGTCGTCGCCGAGCGCCCAACGCTGGGCGGGTTTCCAGTTGAGCAATCGCATGCCGAGCCGCTGGACCGGGCTCGGTGCGGGCGATGGGGCATGCTGCACGACGCAGCCACGTTCGCGGAAGAAGCTCTCGCTCGTGAGCAGCAAGTGGAGCTCGTCGGTCGTGTATTCCATAACGTGGCCATAGCCACCGGTCCCATCGGTGGGAAACCGCCCGCGCTCCTTGATCGAGCGTCCTCGCAAGAGCCGGAGCCGATTGCCCAATCGGGCTTGGTTCGGTGTCGTGAGGAACAAGCGTCCCTCCGGGGTCAAATGGTCGTAAATTTCGCGGAACAGCAGCAAGGGATTCACGAGAAGATGTTCCAAGACCTCAACGAACATCACGACATCGAAGTCGGTCGGAAGCGATGCGAGCGTCCCCGGCACGGCGAGGTTGACCGGCAGAGCGGTCTCGACACCGAATCGCCGCAGGGCCTCGCGTTGCGTGGGGGTCCATTCGATCCGATCCGCGAGGGAGTACCGGCCTCCTAGCTGCGACCTCATCAACACCGCGAGAGAACCGATCCCCCCGCCGAGGTCCAAGATCCGTCGTCCTTCCAGCGACCCGTCGGACCCCCAAAAGGATACGATCGAGGGAAACCGGCGGGCGGAGAACCGCGCCCAATCGGTCTGTTCTGCCGTCAGACCGCTCAACTGCCAGAACGCAGAGAGCACATCCGCACTGGCGCCGACGTCATGCGGCCGATCGTTCACGCTAGCTCCCGACAAGAATTCTGTGCCGGTGAGCGGGGGCTCGCTACTAAGGTTTTGGCCGAATCGGTAGGGCGCAACGTCTTCCCGGTTCGGAACTCCTGGCCGAACCAAAGCGATTGGCCTTAGAAATCCGTGGGACTCGGTAGGCCGCTGAGAGTTGATCCCGAATTACTTGTACGTCGAGCCGTGAACCGTTCCTTCGTCGTCGACGATCGTGATGCACTCCCCTTCGCATTCGAAGAGGCAAGCCTCACACATGATGCAATCCGGCCCGTGGATCACGGCGGATTTTTCGCCTCGGAACTGGAACTTTGCGGCCACTTGAGGATCGTCCACGACGCCCGCAAAAGTGTCACTCGGTCGCATCTCGAACACGGTCACCGGGCACACATCGCGGCAGTGGGCGCAGCCCGTACATTTCTCGAGCGCAACCTCGACGGAAACCATTCTGTCGAACCTCGACCCAACGACCGAGGCGTGCTATTTAAGACAATTGCGGCGCCGATTCGCGACTTTATAAACCGAGCACGGCACGGTCACTTTCCGACGGTCGAACTCGTCAAGTTGGTCAAGTCCCGGGCCGCCTCCTTTTGACGAACCGCGGGGTAGTGGGCCTCGTGGGCGATCCGTCCGAGAGACCCCGTCGAGTCGCCGTCGTCACGGGTGCGAGTTCGGGGATCGGAGCAGCGGTCGCCCAAAATCTGGTTCGCGACGGGTGGCGCGTGTTGTTCGTAGGGCGATCACCCGAACGATTGGCGAAGGCGGAACGCGCCAGCGGGTCCATGGCCTCGCCGAGCCAAACGCGAACGTTGGTTGCCGACCTCTCCCTGCTTCAATCCGTGGAGCACGTGGCCGACGAGATCCTCGAATCGGAGCCCCGAATAGATGTTCTCGTGAATAATGCCGGGGCGGTCTTTGCCCGGAGAGCTGAAACTTCCGAAGGAATCGAACGCACGCTCGCGCTCAATGTACTGTCGCCCTTTCTCCTGACACGTCGATTGCTGGACCGTCTGAGGTCATCGAACCCGTCGCGAGTGGTGAATCTGTCGTCCGCAGCTCACCGCGGCGCTCGACTTCGATTCGAGGACCTTGAACGAAAAGAGCACTACTCCGCGTGGGGAGCCTACGGTCAATCGAAGCTCGCGATTCTTATGCTGACTTACGAATTCGCGCGACGATATCCCGACCGCCTCGTTACGTTCAACGCGGTTCATCCGGGCTTCGTCGATTCCCGATTCGGTCGCAATAATCCGGGGCTGTTCGGCGGAGCTCTAGCGTTCGCAGAACTGATCGCCGGCATATCTCCCGCGCGCGGCGCGCGTACGCCGACCTACGTGGCCACGTCCCCAACGCTGAAGGACGTTAGCGGCGCTTACTTCGCACGGGGGCGGGCGATCCGGTCGTCGCGTCACTCGTACGACCTCCCCTCAGCCGAGCGGCTTTGGAACTACTGCTATGACCGTACAAGCGCCCACTCCCCTACGCGCCACGACACGGAGTCCAGAAGATCGATTCCGTCAGTCACGGAACTGGGTTCGACGTGACCCCGCCATTCGGTCACAGCCGGAAATCTGAGTTCGGTCGGAGCTCGTTCCAAGCCGGGGGTTTGAAGGCCCTCTTGCCTCGGATCGCGCGCTCTACCGAATACGCTACCCTCCGCAGTTCGCCTTACACAGAAGCCGCGAGACGCGCAAACTCGGACTCGTCCCATCCCTTGAGGGTGGTCGTCCGAACGTTCCCGAGTCGGGCCGTCTGCAAGGCGAGTCGATTCGCGGCCTCGTCCGACGGCAGTTCGAGCGTCGCGACAATGTCGTGAGGTCCCATGGTGAAGAGGAATGTGAGCACTTTCCCCCCTTCCTTCGCGACCGCCTTTCGAAACGCTTCCGCGCGCCCCGGAGATTCCTTGACGCTTCGAACGCCCTGTTCGGTCCAATTCGCGAGGACGACGTAGTACGGCATATCTCCCTGGACTGTCTTCCCCTACAAGACCATTCGCCGTCGGTGTCGTCGGGGAATGTCCCCTCGCATACGGGGGGGTGACCTCGCGGCGGGCGGGTCGGGTTCTGGCGAGGGAATCGGCGGGGTTTGCGTACCGAAGCGTCTAAGAACCAGTTGTTCTATCGTGCTCGCGGCGAACACAATGGGATACCAACCGTACGCACCGGCGCCAGGAGCACCGGCGATGGAGCCTGCTGAGGTTCAATCAATTAAGTCGATGCTGCACATCGCACGGATTCTCGCGATCATTTTCGGCATTCTTCTTTTGCTGGGCGGCGTCGTCTATGCCGCTTATATTGCATACCTGTCGACCGTCTGTTCGACATACATCGGCTATGACGCCTACTGTGGCAGCGCAGTGGCCGCTGCCCTCATTGGCGCCATCTATCTGGTTATCGCGGGGGTCTTTCTGGTCATCGTCTACATGCAGATGAAGTCGATAGAGGCGAAGGTCAACGCCCACCAGTACGAGCAGGCCAAAGCCCAAACATTGATCTGGATGATACTCGGGTTCATCTTCGGAATCATCCTCGGGATTATCCTGCTGCTTGCGTACATCAAATTCGACCCCGTGATCAACCAGGCTCGCGCTCAGCAAGGAATGGCGCCTCCGGGATACGCTCCACCTGTAGCTCCTGGCGCACCCATGGCTGCTCCGATGCCGCCGCCCCCGGCCGCTCAACCCGCTGCCGCTCCGATCTGCCCGAAGTGCGGGCAGCCCACCACGTACGTAGCTCAGTACGGCCGTTACTACTGCTACACCGATAGGCAGTACGTCTAAACAGAGGCGCCGCACTCGACCGCAGAGCGCGGGCCGGGGCCCGCCGGGAAGGCGGTCAGACTACCAAACTAGGCCCAGATAGCTTGCGGAGTAGCAACAGGGGGTCTTGCCCTCCGTCGGTGTCGTGGACCAAGGCGATTAGAGAAGGCAGATACGTGGGTCGCGGGTGGGCGACGTAGCCTCACCGATCGGCTGAATCGGATCGAGTCCCGACCCGATGGCATTTCGCTGGGGTTCCCTGGGCGCTGGGAGCCCCTTCTCAAGGAGGAATAGTTCGTGACCTCGCTGGCCCTCCGGCACGTACTCACGGGTCAACAGTTCGAATCCGATCTCTCGTAACCAAGCGACATACGTTTCCGCCCCCGCGTGGCTCCAGTACATCATCGCCTCGGACTCCAGCCATCCCCGTTCTGTCCCAGTCCACGCCTCGTGACCCGTGATCAAGAGAAACAAGCCCCGAGGTTCGAGCCACGCGAAGATCTTGCGCAGCAGCCCCGGCTGCTCTTCTAACGGGACGTGAATCAGCGCGTAGAGACAGATGACGGCACCAAAATGCGCTGGGGGAAATTCGACCTCGGTCATATCGGCCCTCACGAAGCTGGCGGCCGGAACGACCTTCTTCGCTCGTTCGATCTGCACCTCGGAGATATCCACGCCCGTAACCTGGAACCGCTGAGCAAGAAGCCGGGTATCGGGAATGCCACATCCGCATCCGAGGTCGAGTACACGCGTTCCCGCCGCGCCTCGCTCCAGGATTGGTTTCAGCCATCCCTGGTGATCTTCGATAGTGTGCCCGAAGATATCGTCTGATATTCCTTCTGGCCGATATACCAGTGAAACGCGATTCCACCCTTCTCGGACGATCGATTTGGGAGAATCCTCAGCGCGCGCTGTGTCGGAGGAGTGCGTCACGGTGAGGGGGACCAATCGTAGCTGCAAATCAGTTAGTCGACCGGCCTAGACCCCCCTCGGCCTCGAGACGCACCGCCTCCCGACGCCGAGGGAGTGGAGCTTCCGAAGGCGTATTGGCCTGCCGGCTGTAATTATTGCACCTATTGATTGCAATAAATAGGTAGGTTTCGTCGTGGCCGCATGGCGCTATTCATAGCGGAACATGAACACCCTGCCGACCGATGCCCTGCAGCGAATCCAGAGATGGCGGGGTTCCTGCTGGACCTAGTCTCGAACGAATCGGCTCAGAAAAAGGGGATCACGATTCGGGGCGACGCCGTCGCGAACGGGGCGCATCATCTCTACTTGATCGTAGAGGCACCGAGCGCAAGCGCCGTTCGAGAATATTTCCAGGCGTTCGCACAAGCCGGTTCGCTCGAAATTACCCCCGCCTCGCATTGCGAAGAGGTCGTCCAGCGCGGCGCTTGCTGACCCACGCCCCCAAACCGCAGGACCGGTGCGCTTCGCGGTCCGGCGATGGCCGGACGGCCCGCCGAATTCGACCTTCGCAAACTTCTAAGTAATCCCCCGCCCACCCGGGGTTCGGTGGGATTTTGAAGGCGAATGTCTACAACGGACCCTATCAACTCGCTATCGAAGACAAGCCCAAGCCCAAGGTGAAAGACCCCGGCGACGTCGTGCTGAAGATCACGGCCACGTGCATCTGCGGCTCCGACCTCCATCTCTATCACGGACTGATCTCTCCCGACCTGCCGGGTCAAACACTCGGACACGAGAACGTCGGCATCGTCGACGAGGTCGGCACCGCCGTCAAGTTCGTCAAGAAGGGGGACCGTGTGGTCGTTCCGTTCAACATCAGCTGCGGGGCATGTGAATTCTGTAACACGGGGCTTTGGTCGATGTGTGATAATGCCAACCCTTTCTACCCCAAGGGGCCGGGCGCAGCCTTCGGGTATGCGAAACTCCTCGGAGGCTACGATGGCGGCCAAGCGGAGTATCTCCGCGTTCCGTTCGCCGACACGATGTGCCTCAAGATCCCCGATGACGTTCGAGACGATCAGGCGGTCTTACTAGCCGACATCTTTCCCACGGGGTACTTCGGGTGCGACATTGCCGGAGTGCGACCGGGTCATGTGGTAGCGGTGGGTGGGTGCGGTCCCGTCGGACTGATGGCCCAAATGGGCGCCCTCCTACGCGGCGCCGCGCGCGTGTATGCTTTTGACCGCGTCCCCGAGCGATTGGAGATGGCCCGGAAGATCGGGGCGCTGCCGGTCAACGTGGACAAGGAGGACCCGGTCCAGCGCGTTCGCGACGATACCGGGGGATCCGGTGCGGA
Organism: Thermoplasmata archaeon; assembly: GCA_049300255.1. Taxonomy (GTDB): domain Archaea; phylum Thermoplasmatota; class Thermoplasmata; order Lutacidiplasmatales; family UBA184; genus Lutacidiplasma. Next base: position 33,771 of record JBAQJJ010000009.1, on the reverse strand, counting down.
CGCGTGCGTCGAGGCAGTCGGCTACGAAGCGACGGGAAAAGGAGTCATCGCGCCGGGACCTAAGGCGGAAGCAAAGCCCTTGGTGGTGCTCGAGACGCTGATCAAGGTCGCCAAGAAGGGGGCGATCATCGGCATGCCGGGGCTATTCGCGCCGACGCCGGCCGACTCGGAAGGGCGCGTGAGTTTCCCACTCGGAGCCGCTTTCACGCGAGAGCTCGGCTTTCGCATGGGACAGTGCAACGTCAAGAATTACAATCGGTTACTCATGCAGGCAATTGCCGACAAGCGGGTCGATCCATCGATCGTCGTCACGCATCGTGAACCGCTCGAGCGCGCGCCGAAGCTCTACGAGCAGTTCGACAAGCGCCAAGGCGGGATCATAAAGGTCATTTTGAAGCCGTAATGAGACAAAGGGAAAGGAAAACCATGGGAGGAGTAACGCACGCACAGGCGTGGGCTGCCATCGAAGCGGCCATGAAGAAGGCGCACGAGCTGAAGACGAAAATGAACATCGCGGTCGTCGATGACGGGGGGAATCTCAAGGGGTTCCTCCGCATGGATGATGCCTGGCTTGGCAGCATCGATATCGCGATCAGGAAAGCGCGCACGGCCCGGTTTTTCGACATGAATACCGGCGAGCTCGGGAAACTGTCACAACCCGGGGGTCCGCTCTTCGGGATCGAGGTCTCGAATGGGGGGCTGGTCAGCTTTCCCGGCGGAATACCGCTCAAGAACGGCAAGGGCGAAGTGATCGGGGCGATCGGAGTCAGCGGCAGTTCCGTGGAGAACGATCACGCCGTCGCCGACGCTGGGGCGAAGACCATCCACTGATCCGGAGTGCCCCCCGGTCCGATCCAGTCGGCCGTTCCTTGCCGGCTGGGCCGTGCTCTTCGCAAGGCGGAGCGAGCCCCAGATCGCTTACGTCGTATCAGGGCGCGACGCCGAACGAGTCAAGGAAGGACCACCAGCCCCGCATCGATCGGCGGGCCTCCGCGCGCATGGTGAGCGCGGCCTCGGGAGATTCGCGGATCAGCGTCCCCATCACGCGCCGTTCGGCAGCCGAGTGCGCCACATCCGCCACGGAGTGGACTCGGAAGAATTCATGGGCCGCCTTCGACCGGATCCCGTAGTGGCTCCTCAAGCCACGCGACTTCTCCGCCGCGACTTCGGGGAAAATCGATTCGTAGGCGTACAAGGCCCCGAGCCCCGACGCCGCCGAACCCTGGAGCGTTGCCCGCTCATACAGATCGAGAAGGTGCTGGGTCGCAGGGCCCGGGCGCGCGGACTGCACCGATCGGGCCGACGCCCCGACGGCCGCTGCGAAATCCAGCCACATCTCCGGGTGGGTGGGCGAGCGGCCCTCCTCATCGACGAGATTGTCGAGGAGCGCACGGCGTTGGGAGGGGTCCGAGAGGCGGGCGTACGTCGCCGCCACATACCGGGGAAAGTTAGACTCGAATTGATAGTACTGCCGCGCGTAGTTGGCGAGTGTGGGTAAGGCGATCTCCCCTCGTGACCAGGCGGTGTAGAACGGATGTTTCAGCAAATGGTGCGCGCGAATGTCTGCGTCGATCTCCTTGATCGTCGTCACGGACTCCCCGAACTCGGAAGCGGGTGGTATAGATATCGGTTCCCGCGGGCGGCACTTCGTCCTCCCTGACCGGTCCCGGCGGAGCGGAGACTTTGGGTCATCTACACGGTGAGATCAAGACAAAGATTCGTCAAGAAGATTCTTCGTGTTCGATTGTCTGGCGGGGATTGCATCGATGGTCGAGTCACGGTCCCCGCCCTCGCTTTCGGTAGATGGCCGCACGCAGGCTTGGAACTCCTACTGGGAAGCAGGTAGCGATCGGCTCGGGACGGGGCCGGGCGGTTTCGCACGTTGGTGCTTGCCCTTTCTGACGAAGGTAGCGCCCGGACCGCGCGTACTTGAGCTGGGAACGGGCGCGGGGCGCGACCTTCAGTACTTCGTCGAGGAGGGTCTCGTGGTTGACGGCGTGGATTCCTCGCATGTCGCGCTCGAGATGGCCCGGACGGCGCTGGCCCGGCTTCCGGAATCAGTTCAGACTCGGGCAAAGCTGATCGAGGACGATGCCCTTCGCTTCCTCGCTGCGCCGGCCACAGGGTCGTACGATTCCATCGTGGGGATCGTCCTATACGAAACGATGGCCGAAGACGAGCTGGAGGAGGTGTTCGACCGAATTCACTCCCGTCTCCGTCCTGGAGGCATTCATCTTTGGTGCGTTCGCTCGACCGAGTATCCGCTCAAGAGTCAACCTTGGTTGATTCCTCCGAACCGCGGCTCAGAGGCCGCGCGGGTCCCCCATCGCTTGTTCAACGTCGGCGAGACCGAGACGATCATCCGAGATCGATTCGAACGGATGCGTCTCGAAGATGTGTCGGAGCGACATTATCTGTATATCTCCGACCGACGCGTGCGTTGAGTTCGGCGGCCCTACGGCCCGACTTTGGAGATAGACGGGGCTGGACCGGGCGGGCTCGAACTCGGGACGTGCCTTTATACTCCCCGACCGAAATTCTCATCCTTGAGTCGATGAACAACGCTCCTCCTTCCTATCAGTCCCCGGGGTATGGGTATCGGCGCGGCCCGGGTCCGCGTCGATGGCTTTTGATCGGCCTCGCGGCGGTTCTGGTGGTCTTAGCCGTATTCGCAGTCCTTCTGTTCCTCTTCCCAAGCTCGTTCGGCTATACCGGGCCGGGACCGTATGGCGGGGGGTTCCGAGTGTTCGGGGGGTTCCTGCTCGTCCTGTTGGTGGTGTGGATCGTCCTATGGATCGTACGAATCTCCATGTGGACCTCCCGGGGCGGCGGCTACGGCGGCGGAGGATATGGTCCACGGGGCCCGCGGGCCGCGGTTCACATCGCGCGGATGCGCTATGCGCGCGGCGAGATCACCCGGGAACAATTCGAGCAGATCATCCAGGACCTCGAACGGCGTCCCCTACCCCCTCAATAGGGACCGAGCCGTCCGGCGAATCAGCGCTCCCCTCGAGGGGCGCGCTCCGTGAATGTGTCCCGCCCCGGTAGAGTCTCTTGACCTGCCTCATCTGACGGGACGTAAGATTTTTAGGACGGCGTCGTGAAGTCGCCCGTTCGTCCCTACTCCATTCTGGCCGAGGATCGTCCGCGTACCGGCCCAGTTCGTGAATCGGCCGCCGGATTCTTCCAAGATCGGAAGCAGTGGGGCAGCATCCCAAATCTGCACGCCGGAATCGATCATCACATCGGCCCGTCCGGTCGCGACCAGGGCGTATCCATAGCAATCACCCCAACCACGTTGGATACGGGTGGCCGACGAAAGTTTTCGAAATGGGACTCCCGCGTCCTCCAGCCCCCGAACCGATGTGGTCAGCACGGTCGCCTCCTCGAGGTCCGCGACCGTCGATACTCGGGCCGCTTCCCCATTCCACATACAGCCGAGCCCGGAGGCGGCCTCGACAAGTTCGTTGAGCGCCGGCAGATAGATCACTCCGATCCGGGCTACGCCGGAAATCTCCACACCCACCAGAACGCCGTACAAGGGGACCCCATGAATGAACGACTTTGTTCCATCCAGCGGATCAACGATCCATCGCACCTCCGGATTACCTGCATGCAAGCCGCCCTCTTCTCCCAGTATCGTGTGATCCGGATAAGTGGCGGAAATCACCTCACGAATGGCGGCTTCGGACTGCCGATCCGCGATGGTCACTGGAGACCCGTCGGTCTTGACCTCGGCGAGCAATCGTCGACCAAAATGCTCCAGCGTACGCGCTCCCCCGGCGCGCGCCGCCGTGCGGGCCACGGCGAGGTATTCGCGTAGCCGTCGGGGGGAGGCGAGCGGCTTGCGGGGGTCTGCCGCGGCGGTCGTCAAATGCGCGTGGCTCGGGTATGATATGCGGAAGCTCGGTTGGCCGGGACCAACATCAACGCGGGCAGGGGTGCGAGCGCCACGAGCCCGAAGATTACCCACGCGGAAGTAAATCCGAGACCCACGACGAGAAATCCGAACAGAACCGCCGCGCCGCCTTGGAGCAAGACTTGACTCGTCTCGATCACCCCAATGGCCACCGACGTGTTCCCTCCTTCCGTCTCGCGGAAATTGGAGGGCATGGCGAAGAGTAAGGGAAGTATGGCGCCGACGATCAAGCCGCCGAGCACATAATCGACGACCAGCACTGCCTGGTCCAGGAACGGGAGGAGGAGGATGATTGGCGCGAACAGAATCCCTAACACCACGGAGAGCGTTCGTCGATCCGAGCCCCCTTCGCTGAGTCGGCTTCCGAGAAGGCTGCCGGGAATAGTGAAGAAGAGGCTGATGGAGCCGAGCGCTCCCGCGTACCCGATGCCCCAGCCAGGATGCACTCGAATAACGTAGGTGGACACATAGGCAATGGCGAGCGAGGCGGCGATTACTAGGCCCGCGAAGCCCGCCGTCAGTCCCCACAGCCAACGACTGCGCAACACTCGGCCCGCGCGTTGTCGGACCGACCGGTCCGGAAGGGTTGATTCAAGCGCAACGGGGGGGGGCAGGAACACGATTGCCAGCAGGAGGGTCGCGCCACAAATTCCGGCGGTCAGGAAGAATACAAACGGCCATCCCAGCGGTGGGCCCAAGAGCGTCCCCTCGATGAAACCCAGCGCTCCGCCGATCCCCAAACCCGAGCTCGCGTAGAGTCCGAGGAGACGAGCTCGCATGTGCTCCGGAAGTGTTTCGGAGAGCAAGGCGGCCGTAGGCGCAAAGAAGAGTCCTGCACCCGCGCCTCCCGCAAAGCGCCAGACGATCAATTCGAACACGGACCCCGAGAGGGCGGACAGCACGCAGGAAACGCCGAGGATGACGAGACCCGTTATCGCCGTTCTTCGATGGCCCCAGTGAAGTGTTAGAACACTTCCCGGAAGAGCGAGCAAGGCATACCCGATCGGGTAGCCAGCTACGACCCAGGCCACGTCCGGGGTACTGGCATGGAACGAGGCTTGGATCAAGGGCAACAGCAACTCAGCGTTGGTCCAGACGATCTGAAGTACGAAACCACCGGCGAACACGGCGACGATCGTGCCCCACTGCTCAGAAGTCAGGCGAGCGTGGGACGAGAGGGTCCGCGCATCCGACGGAACAGTCGTGGGCGGGGGAGCGACGGACACGATCGACTTGTCCCTCGTGGGCTCCGTCCTCACGATGCGTCCGAAGGGGCCTCTTATCGGCACTCGTAAGCAGGGATCATACCTCGATCTCGGTTCCCGACGACCGGTCGAACGCGTAGAGCTGGCCGAAATGGAACCAGCGATTTCGATGGCCCCACGCCTGCCGCAGGAATCCGTTTTGAGAGAGATACTCGGCACGCGAGAATCCCAGTGCAACGAACCATGCGGCCGGTGCGTAGACGAGAATTGTTGTAAAGAAGAGGGCGGGATTCAGCGTAATCCGGGGCAGCAGGACGACGACCGCCAGACTCGTGCCTCCGATGACCAGCAGCACGAGGGCGAGCCACAGAAGGGGAAATTCGAGCGAGTCGACGATGCGCAGGCGAACCCGACTCAGCAAGAACGGCGCGGCGGGGGCTAAGGTCACAGCGAGGAGGAACCCCGCGAAGGCCTCGTCAAAGAAGAAGGTCAGGGGACGCGAGACGGTGAGCTGCGGCGACAGCTCTCCGTGTCGGAACAGGAGGAGCATGAACAGGAGCTCGAATCCGAGTGTAACTCCGAACAGGATGCCAAACCGTCCCCACACCTCCTGCAGCGTGTCCGGACGGGTCGGGGCCGAAATCACGACGTGTCGTCGATAAAACGGGAGCTTCGACATGACCAGCAGGAGTCCTCGGGCCACGAGCGGACTCAAAAATCGAGAAGCGAGGTACGCCAGTCCAAACCACAGGAAGGAGAAGATCAGGATGATGCCGAGCAGCGTGAGGCTGATGCCGGTGAGTCCAAGATGGGCTTGGGTCCAATGGGCCTCACTTCGAAAGAATGTCACCACGACGACAATGTACGCCAGTACGAGCCCAAACGGAACGATCCACAAAAGAAGAGCGGGAATACGGGTCGTCGGAGACGGGACCTGCGGCGGGCTTGTCAAGATCGTCCGATGCTCCTCTCGAGATGCCGTCGCCACGAGGCGTCCAAACGGGACCTGATAGCTAATCGTATCGGCGAAGTGGCGGTCGCCGACCTCAGAAAGGTCGTTGGAACTAGGAAGGAGCGGCGCAGACCATGGGATCAGGGCGGTGGTGGGTTCGATCCAGTCGACGCACCGTTCTTCCGGAGGGCGGCATCAATCACCAATCGAGCGGCGACGCTGATCAGGCTGATGACTTCCGAAGCGCCCGCCTTGCGTAGCTTTGGAATGCTCGCAGCGGCCGAGGCAATCGCGACGATCGGGATCGAAGGGAGCATGCTACGGACCGTGATGACCGTGAGCAGGTTTTCTGCATCCGAGGAGTCCGCCGCGATCAGCGCGCGAGCACGCGCGATGCCTACTTCGGCGAGGGCTTCCTCGGTGGAGCTTTCGCCGAGGTGGGTTCGGAATCCCTCAGCATCAAGTTGGCTAATGGCGCCCGCGTCGGTCCCGAGGACGACCGTGGGGACATGGCGGTCGCGAAACGCCTCGACAATCGCGCGCACTTCGGGAGAGGTCCCGCACACCACCACATGATCGTTCATTTGCTCCATTTGCGACCGCTCCAATCGATTTGCGACCCGTTCGAGGCGTTGTTCCAGAAACGGAACGAAGAATGCCACCACCGCGGATAAAAACGCCGACACCCCGAAGAGGATCAGGATAACGGTGAACAACCGAGCTTCATCGGTCTGAGGAATGTAATCCGATCCGTTCGTCGAGATCGTCGCGACCGTGAAGTAGAGCGATTGACTCCACGTGCGTATCCCCGGGGCGGGGGCAAAGTCGCTTCCCAGGAGACGGCCGCCGACAATCCCGTACAACAGCGACGACAACGCGCCGAGCAAGACGGCGTACTGCGCCGTCTCCGCTCCGAAGATGGCGCCTCGATAGAATCGGAGCCGAGACGGATACATGAACGCGAAGAGGAGGAGCGAGACGGCAGCGGAGGCGAACGAAAATACGTCGGGGGAGAGGACCGCGATCCCGATTGTGATCGCAGGGGCGATCGTGGAAAAGAACCAAGCGATTCGACTGCGTTGGCGTAAGCCGAAGGAGACCGCCAGCAACAGCACTCCGGCGACTGCCTCGAAGGGAGGTTCGTATCCGGGCAGGATTCCCGGATAGATTTCGGGGGAAGGGACATACGCGGAAACAACCCCCACGACGAACAGAAAGGCGCCGACGAGGGCGGCAGCGGTGCTGAGAGTCCGTGGAGAATATCCTGGTGGCAGTCCCAAGACCTCGTCGTCCGGCAGCGAGGAGCCGTTGCGCGGCGAGTTCGACCCCGGGCTCACCACGCCGGGGCCACGGCTCCCACCCCTTAGATAGTTGCGTCCTGACGAGCAATTCACGGGTAGGCAGGGCCGAACCGGGAGCGGCTCGCCGTGGACTCTGAACATTCGCGAGCGCCATCCAAATCCTCAAGGGAGGTCGGCCTTCTGGGTCCGACGCGTGGCGACCGATCGGTTTGAGCCCGAAGTTGTTGTCATCGGGGCGGGGATCATTGGGGGCGCCTGCGCTCAGGAACTAGCTCTTCGCGGGCAGCGCGTTTTGATCCTCGAGGCCCAAGAAGTCGCCGCCGAAACCAGTTGCCGGGCCATGGGCCACCTGGGAACGTGGGACGAGAACGAAGCGCAACTTCGACTTTCCCTCCTTGCGATGCGATGCTGGAACGAGCTCGCTCCGGAGCTCCCCCCCGAGGTGGAATTCACCCCGAGAGGGGCCATCTGGGTCGCCGCCACAGCGGATGAAATGGAGGCCGTGCGTCGCAAGAGCGAGGGTCTGGATCGTGTGGGAGTCGAGAATCGCGTGCTGAGTTCGGAGGACTTGCACCAGGAAGAACCGAACCTCCGAAGCGATCTGCCAGGAGGGTTACTCGTACCGCACGACGTCGTGATCGATGCCGCTGAGGCAACGCGGTTCTTGGTGCGCCGCGCACAATCGGCGGGGGCTCTCCTTCGAACCCGCTCCCGGGTCGCCGGTATCGACGACCATGCGGTCCTCCTCGAGAATGGCGATCGTGTGCATGCGCCGCACGTTGTGGTGGCGGCGGGTTGGAGATCTCCGCAGCTTTTCCCTGATCTGCCGATCCGGCCTCGCAAGGGTCACATTGCCCTTACCGCTCCGAAACCCGGCTATGTTCGCCATCAGCTTTCGGGAGTCGACTATCAGGCGAGCGCCCGACCGGATGCCTCCGACTCAATTGCGTTCAGCTTTCAGCCGCGTGTGAGTGGGCGCTACCTGATCGGCGCCACACGTCAGTATGTCGGGGATTCGATCGAAGTCGATCCGCGCATCATCGAGGGTCTTCTCGACAAGGCCCGGCACTATCTGCCGGACTTGCCCGGGCTGCCCATCGAGCGTACGTGGGCCGGCTTGCGTCCCGCGACTCCCGATCCGGTGCCCATCATCGGACCGGCCCCCGGGCGTTCCGAGCTAATCTTCGCTACGGGACACGAAGGGATCGGGATCACCACCGCGCTCGCCACGGGCCGTCTGGTCGCTGAGTTGGTCGAAGGTCGTCCCCCGTCGATTCCACTTGAGCCGTACCGACCGGACCGTTTTCCAATTTCCCCGAGATCGTGAGTCGAGGTCGATCCCCGCCTAAGAACGGCGGCCCGCAGGATGGGCCATCTCTCCCAAGGCCAAAGCGGCTCGCAGGAGGCCGATATGGGTCAGGGCTTGAGGGAAGTTACCGAGTTGGGCCTTAGCGAGAGGATCGTATTCCTCGGAAAAGAGGTCGAGCGGGGTCCCGGAGCGGAGCAGCTGCGACCACAGCCGGCGGACGAGAGTCACGCGGCCTTGACGGGCGAGGCACTCGACCAGCCAGAACGACGCCGGCAGGAAAGCGCCCTCCGGACCAGGGACGCCATCGTCGGCGACATACCGATGGACAAAGGGACCATCACACAACTCCCGTAGGACTCCATCGACCGTCCCGACGACTCGTGGGTCGTTCGGCGGTAGGAATCCCACCAGCGGGATCCGAAGGTTCGCCGCGTCCGGGCGTGAATCTCCTCGAGCCCGGCGGAACATCTTTACGCGCTCATCATAGCCCTCTCGAAGGATCCAGGCCCGGATCTTCGCCGCTTCGCGGGCCCACCGTGCCGTGGCTGCTCCCTCCTCGAGGGAGCGACCCAACCGCGCCGACCGATCGAGAGCGACCCACGCCATCAACTTAGAATGTATGAAATGAAGCGGCGGGGCTCGGATTTCCCAAATCCCGCGATCAGGATGTCGCCACCGGTGCATCACCTGATCGGCGAGCCGAGAGATCTCCGTCCAATGCCCGGCGACGAATTCCGGGTCCTGTCGATAGAAAATGAGTGCACTGTCGAGCAGTTCGCCATAGATGTCGAGTTGGAATTGGTGTTGGGCCCGGTTCCCCACTCGAACGGGCCGAGAGTCCCACAGTCCACGTAGGTACGGAAGGGACCGTTCGCGGAGTTCGGTTTCACCATGCGCACCGTACATCACATGGAGCTTGTGATTCGGTTCTTTGGCCAGCTGCCGGAACGCCCAGCTCAGGAAGGCGCGGGCTTCCTTGCGGTGCCCCAGGCTGAGCATCGCCTCACACGCGAACGCGGCGTCCCGGATCCAGACGTAACGATAGTCCCAGTTTCGGCTACCCCCCGGCCACTCGGGAACCGACGTCGTCGGCGCCGCGACAAAGGCGCCTGTACTCTCTTGGGACAACAGCTTCAGCGTCAGTTCGGACCGCTCGACCCATCGATGCCATTCACTGGCCACTCGGTGGAATCTACTGCGGGACGAGTGGACCCATTCGTGCCAAAAACGCTCCGTAGCCCTCAGCAAACTCTTTGGAGATTCTGAGCTGGGACGTCGCGCTCCCCAGAACATTTCGATCGAGACTCGTTCCCCGCGATGGAGCGCGAGATGGCCCGAGGCAATGTTGGACTCCACGGTCACCGGACCCGGGTGCCGATACCGAAGCCGATCCGAGCGACTCCGCGCTTCCAACCCCCCGGGCAGTACCCGCCACACGGGAGGAACTCGCCCGTATTCGAATCGGGGAGCGAATTGCGTCGCGACACGTATCTCTCCCCCTTGCGCTTCGAGGATACGCAGCAGCATGGGAGCGCGTTCGGCGTGAATGCCTTCCATGATGGGCAGGAAATCCGTGACCAAGAGGGACCGATCTTGGGAAAGCCGAAATTGCGTTTCCAATACGCAAGAGGATTGTCGATATCGCTGACTTGAGCGATAGGATTCGACTGGCGCTATCTGTTGGTAGCCGCCTCGATCAAGGTCCAGAAGTCTCGCGAATACGCTGGGCGAGGAGAACCGCGGCAAGCACGCCCAATCGATCGAACCATGTCGAGAGATCAGGGCGGCCGTGTGGAGGTTGCCCACCAACCCGTAATCGGACAATGCGATACCACTCGGGGGGGACGTTGAGAATCGAAGCATGTGGTTTCCAGGCTCAAGGGGCGCGCGCTTGCGCAGGGTCGATGGATCGTTCGGGCGACTCATGGATGGAGATTCCGAAAGTGATCGAACATTCGTCCCACCACCTTTCCTTCACTCAGCGGAACGAGGGGACCGCTCCGCTATGGACTCCGCCCCGACTCCCTGAGCTTCTCTTGATGGAGCAGATGGATAACCATTTCCGTTCTCTCCGAAGGATAGGCTCATCATGGTATCGGAGATGCCTACGGGAATGTCTGGTTCGCAACGACCACCCCCCAAAGAGGTAGAATTGGACCTGGACGAGGAGACGGTCTGGCACGGGACCGAATCTTCAACGGGCTCCCTCTCGCGAATGTGGTGGCCCACTTTCTTCCTGCTCCTCGGGTTCGTCACCGCGGTCCTCGGTTTCACCGTCTTGTTGGCGAGCAACAATTTCGCGAGCTCGGCCGTCGCTTGGATTTCGTGGCCGAACGCTCCGGAACTTTTCATCGTCGGACTAGGAGGCGCCTGCATCCTCGTGGGCGGGATGCTGCTACTATTGAATTTGGGCGCTTCAGATTCCGTCGATTATCTCGCGTAGACCGAGGGGAAACGGCTTAATCCCTGCCTGGCTCGACCTCCCCCTATGGTTGACATCGCCTCGCTGAAAGCGAACTCAAACGGCACGATCGATGGAACGATTACTGCGATCTCGACACCCCGCGACGTAACCACCTCCCGCGGACCCTCCCGGGTCGCCGATGCCACGGTCCAGGACGAAACCGGGTCGATCTTACTCACGCTCTGGGGCGATGACATCCAGCGGTACTCGGTCGGACAAAAAATTCACATCGCCGATGGCTGGGTGAAGGATTTCCGCGGGAAGCTCCAGATCTCGTTGGGTCGATCGGGAAAGATCACGACCCAACCGTAGTTCACCCCCCTGGGCGCGCCCGCTGGAATAGTGGGCGCGATTGACGACCGGTCCCTACGAACCGAAGAAATGGGCGGCGCCCTGAAGAATATCGGCGAACGAGATGCCCAGCCGGTCGAGAGCGTAGGCCATCAGCAGGATCATGCCCATCGCGATCACCGCATCCAGTAACACCCCGCCTCGTCTTGAATGAATTCGCATTCTCCGTGCCTCCCGACGGCGCGCAACCTTGTACGACCCTGATGCCCCGGACGTAGATGAAGTTGGCCGACGGTAGGCATCCTCGCCGTTTGCGCATGACGAACGTTCTAGTAGTCGGATCTCGAGGCGAAAAGCACGGGCACGACCCGGGGTTCCCCGTTGGGTGACTCGACTAGTCGACGGCGAACTTCGGAGGGATACGGAAGGCCGGAATGGCTCTCCCATCGACATCAGTAAAGCCGTACTCCTTCGCCAGCTGACCCACGGTCAGCACCTCCCCGGACTTCCGCAGGACCTTCCCATCCGCGGCGAGAGACGCGACGGCCCGACCGATGTACTCCGTCGATTCCGTTCGCCGCAGGTCGAACGGAGTCTTCCGGTGGGCCTCCATGACCAGCTCTGTCCGCATAAATCCGGGGGCCAACGCCACGGCCGAAATGCGGTACTTGCGGAGTTCCAATGAGAGACCGTACGCCATGCGGCGAATGGCCTGCTTCGCCACATCATAGTACAGATTGAGTAGGTACTTCCCCCGGTCCCACGCAATCGTATTGACGATCAGCCCCCGCCGACGGCGGAGCATCAATGGGAGGGCCGAGTAGGTAGAGAGGAAATGAGCCTTCAAGCCGGCCTCGAACATTGTATCCCAACTCCAAAGTGGTTGCTTCCAAAAGGGACCCGGCGGCAACCCTCGTTCGTTACGCTCGTATCCGCCCCAAACATTGTTTACCAGCAAGTCGAGTCGCCCCTCGTCCTTTGCCACGCGTCGGAACAGGCGCCCCACTTGGGCCGGGTCGGTGTGATCGCAGACGACCGCGATCCCATCTCCTCCGCGGGCCGTAACCTCTGCCGCCGTCAGGTCGATGGTCCATGGAAAGTTCCGGGGATAACCCTCCGTTTCGCTGTTCCGGCCCGTGACGTAAACGGTGGCGCGAGCCTGTCCGAGAACCGTCGCGATCCCTCGCCCAGCGCCTCGACTCGCTCCGGTAACTACCGCCACCTTACCCTTTAGGTTCGGAGCCGCCCAGTGGTCCGTTGCGGTCGTCATGGAAACCCCCTCGGGTGGGTCGTTCGGTCAAGTTTCGACGAAGTTCTATCAACACGCGCAGGACCCGCCGTGCGGGCCCGACCGACTGCGACAACCGTCGCTCTCAACGCACTCAATCCCATCGCTCTTGCCCTTGCAGAGGGGTCTCCAACGTATTCAATCTCGTTCCTTCTGTCTCGGACACTGATTGGCACGATTAAAGCGTGAAGTATTGGAGCGGAGATCGAATCGGCGGCTCGATGAGCACCTCTTTGGTGCAAGACTGTCGGGGGCGGGCCGTCCCGATCGCCGAGGCAGTGGCGGGCATTCGGACAAGCGGAGTCGCATCGGAAGCCAGATGTAGGTCGGCCCCCTCTGCCTCGCCCGAGGCTTGTCGATGACGGTAGATTTCGCATTCAAGCGGAGCCCGAAATATCAGGTGGCGTCTCTCCGATGGAAGGGACCCTGGAACGAGAAGCAGATTCGAGCAAAGTTCGATACGCTCGTATCCTGGGCGAAAAGGAACCACCTACGGGTCGGCCACTGGATCTTTCGAGAACCCGGGAACCGGACGTGGGAAGTCTGCATCGAGATCAAGAGAAGAGCCACCCCCACTCGCGGGATCCGGTTGAAGACCTTGGCTGCCGCGACCGTCGCACGTGTGGTTTTCGACCCGGATCAGGTCTCGCCGCGAGTGGTTTATCACGGCTTGAACGACTGGACTCGGGCCCGACGCCGCGACAAAGAGATCAAGGGCGTGACTTCTACCCGCGAGATCTACCCGGGGGATCCCTGGCGAAGCCCTGCGGCGTGGAAGGCGACGGAGATCCAGTTCGTCGTGCGTAAATAGATCGGTCAGTCGAGAGAGCTGTCTTCATCTTCCCGTCAGTCCAAGTGCCACGTCGGGCCTCCGTACCCAGACGGGAGCTGGGCGGCGGTCGGACGACCAAGGGGATTGGGCCGGGGGATCGGCGGGCGAGCCGTCTTCTTCTGGACGTACGCGTCGATCGCCTTCGCTGCGCGGGTGCCCGCGGCCATCGCGTACACGACGGATTTGCCTCCCGCGGCAAAAACCCCCTCGACATCGGTCATCCAATCGGGACGTTTTCCTTCGGGCCAGCCTTGAGGGGCGAATCCGAGATCCAGCTCGTTCGGAAGTCCTTCGATATCGGCCTTTTCGCCAGCCGCCACAATGATGGTATCGCAGGGCAACGTCTGCGCCGTCCCCGGTACCAAGGTGACGGTCGGTCGTCCGCGTGCGTCGGGGGGTCCGACCTGGGTCGCCTGTACAACAATTCCCTCCACGCTCCCCGTCCCGAGGACCTGGACCGGGGCGCGATCGAAAATGAAGTTGATCCCCTCCTCGTCGGATTCGGTGAGTTCCTCGGGTCCGGCCGGCATATCGGCCCTCGACTTACGATAGACGACCGTCACATTTCCCTTCTCCGAGAGTCGCAGCCCGGATCGAGCCGCGTCCATGGCCACATCCCCTCCACCGATCACGACGATCTTGCGACCTTTTCGGCCGAGCAATCCGTCGGTTCCCTTGTTCATGGCCATGAGAAAGGGAAGGGCATAGTAGACACCGGGCAAATGCTCCCCAGGAATGCCCAGGGCGCGAGGATCGGAAGCCCCGATCGCGACAAGCACCGCCAGGTACCCTTGTTCCAACAGACTCTCGGGGGTGAAGTCGGAACCAGACTTCTTGCCCACGATGAACGTGCAGTCGATATTTCGGAAACGCGCCAAGTCCACATCGAGGTCGTCCGCCTCCAAATGGTACTTCGGGATGGTGTCGATCTGCCCTCCCAAGAAGGGCTGCATCTCGAAGAGCGTGACCGAGTATCCCCGTAGACCGAGCTCCCACGCCGCCATCAGGCCGGTCGGACCCCCTCCGATGATCGCGACGCGTTGGCTCCGCGGAGCACTCGGGACGTACAGGAGGTCCGATTTCCCGAATTCGAGAGCCGCGCGTTTGAGATGCCGAATCGCAATGGGGACCCCCTTGCCACCCATCACGCAATCTTCCTCACAGTAGTGATAACACGTCTTGCAGAGCACTGTGGCTAACGGATTGTCCTGCAACGTCAACGTCGCCGCTTCGTCGAAATGTCCCTCGGCGATGAGCGCAATGTATCCCCGACAGTCCTGGGTGATCGGGCACGCTTGGACGCAGAACGGCATCGCACATCGAAGACAGCGATCCGCCTCGAGCATCGCTTCCTCCTTGGTGTACGCATGTAGGATCTCACCAAAGGTCGTTGCTCGCACGGGGCCGGGAGCTTCGTCGATCGGTTCGCGGCGGTAGCGGGTGTCCTCGTGCGTCATGGCGCTATTTCCTTAGGATCCGATGGTCCGAGCTCCTTGAGGGACGCAACATCGTGGTCCGAGAGCCGCTCGAAGTCGGCGGATGATAAAGGAGCTTCCTGCCCTAAGGGACCCGATCGCCGATTTCGGGGTCGCAAAGGGCGGCCGGGGTGGGTAGACGGGCATCGAATCCCTCCCGCATCGCGGCTCGGCCCTTCTCCGCAACGGGCTTTGACCGCTTCCACTGGTTCGAAAAGAACTATAGATAGGAAGCCAAAGGAACCCCCAACCAAACCGAACTTCGAAGCACGCTTCGTAGGCGGCTCGGACCAACGAGATCCCATGTTGAAGCCAGACGAAGTACACATTCGCGATGTCAGTCGAAACTCTGCGAACGAATGGATGCCGCCGATCGGGGCCATGGGCGGGCCTCCGGCGCACGAACTGTACCGTGACTTGGTGTTCCACGCCGGCCTCCATCTCCTCAAGGATGACGAGGGACGGCCTTGGGTGGAATTGCTCGATGGCGAGCATCGTCGATCGTTCCGGGTCCCGAGCGGCGAACTCCGCTGGGCACTCGACCGCTTCCGGATGCGGCGAAATCTCCGACCGGTCCCCGACCATGATATCGACGATTTTGCCCGCATCGTGGACGCACGGATATCGGATCCCGATGTAGATATTCCACCCGTCGGGGATATCCCATCGGAAGAGAGCACTGTTGCGGAGCGCGAAGTCGCGCCCGAACTTTCGCTGGCGAACTCGGAAGCGATGATGAAGGAGATCGAGGCGGAAGTTGGCTCGACGCTCCAGCGACTGGAGCCCGAGGCGGACCGGCCATCTCTCCTCGCGCCCCCCCTGGACGGGGCGCTTTCCTGGAAGGACGCGCCTTCCGTGCTGTTCGTCCCGGAAACCCGACCTCCCGAGCCGCTCGATCTCTCCATCTCCGGCGGGCGTTTGGAAGCACCGGCCTCGGCCAATGGCGCACCACACTATGTGCATGTGCTGAAGGACCTGGTCCGGAACGGCGGATGGCTAGGCACGACCTCGGAGCTCTCGCGATTGATGGGGGACGAGCCGGAACGAGTCTTTGCCTCTCTCCTGCAGTACCGCTCCAATCTCGCCGAGAACGATATCCTGGTCGCGACCGTCGAGGTGGAGGATGGATGGCGTTGGCTTGCAGTAGCCCGCAGCCAATTGCGTTCTCTGCGCGGCGAGACCCGTCTTGCGCCGCCTTGACGTCGGGAACTCCATTCTTTCGAGCGCGTGGAACTCGATCCTTCTGGGAAATGGACGGAGGCCCAGTGCCTGGGCCGCACCTCCCCGAAGCGTAGGTCGCGAGTCAAGGGAACGCTTCTTAACCGACCATTCTCAACGGCGACAACTCTCGGTGGCGATTGGAGGTCAACGCAAGTAGCGGCGGCACCATGTCGGATGAACAGGTGGTCCAGGTCTCGGATCTGGGATTCGCGTATACTCCGGATCGGTTCGCCGTCCGAAATCTGACGTTTGACCTTCACCGGGGTGAGGTCTTCGGCCTCCTCGGGAGAAACGGCGCGGGAAAGACCACCACGGTCCGGCTGCTCACGACGTTGTTACCACCGACCGAGGGTACTGCGTATCTCTTCGGAAAAGACCTTCGAAAGTGCGGCCGAGCCGAACGGGAACGTATCGGGGTGGTCCTCCAATCGGAGTCGCTCGACTTCGTTTCGGTCGAGCAGAACCTGACGTTGTACGCCTTCCTCTGGGGCGTCGGTCGCGAGACGGCGAAGAGCCGCGCTGAGGAGATGCTCGCGCTCTTCGAGCTCGAAGAAGTTCGCCAGCGGAAACCCTGGAGTCTCTCGGGGGGAGAACGCCGACGGTTTCAGGTCGCTCGAGAACTGATGCACGACATGGAGCTGCTCTTTCTGGACGAGCCGACGGTGGGTCTGGATGCGCTGACGCGGAAGCGGATCCTGGAGTACCTAGCCTCGCGCGCCCGTCGGGGACTCACGATCGTCTTTACGACCCATATTCTGCAAGAGGCCGATCAACTGTGCGATCGGGTCGGCGTACTTCAAAGCGGCCGACTCCGGGCCCTCGGAACCCCCGGCGAGATCAAGCGGAAATACCGAGGTGCGCGCGCAGTGGAAGCCGAGTTCGAGCGCGCGCTCTCCGAAATGGAGAGTGCGGATATGCTCCGACTTTTGCGCAGCGAAGGCGAAGGATTCGTCCTCATCTCCCGTCATCCAGAGAGTCTCGTCTTCCGGGCGAATAATGCAGAAGACCTCGTCGCCGCCCTCTCGCGCTGGGCTCACCCGCGCGCGATCGACATCGCTCGGATCTCCGTGCGCGAAACAACGTTGGAGGAAGCGTTCGTAACGCTCGTCTCCGAAGATTCCAATGTAGCCACGGGACCAGGAGGGGAGCTCACGTGAAACTGCCTCCCGTCGTCCGACTCGTGGCCCGCAATTTCGTGGCCACCCTCGACCTAATCACGCTGCTAGTGATGTTTGGGCAACCGGCCTTCCTGATCGTGATTCTCGGTACGATGTTCGATCAACTGATTCCATCGGTGGGCACTTCGGGCTCGTACATCGCATTCCTCGTACCCGGGATGATCGCCTCCCAAATGATCACCGGGGCGGTCCTCGCCGGCCGCATTTTCTGGCTGGACCGCCGCTGGGCGATGGTCGAACAGATCTTCTCCGGCCCGTTCCTCCGTGCGGAGTACTTGGGAGCCTTGTTACTCACGGCGCTGCTGTTCTCGCTGGTCGGCGTTGGGATCATGGTGCTGGTGGCGCTGCCCTTGATCGGTCTCGCACAACTCTCGGGAATCGAGCTCGGGGTCATCTTGGGAACGATCGCATTGGGCAGCCTCTTTTTTGGAGGCCTTCTGATCGCGATCGGTGGTCGAATTCGGTCGGCCAATCTCTACTTCACGATCCAATCCCTTCTTCAGTACTTTCTGATCTTCATTTCCACGGTCTACTACCCGGTAACGGCGCGGACTCCCGAAACCCTCCGGGTCATTGTCTACGCAAACCCCCTGACCTACGCCGCGAACACGGTGCGCGATGCCTTCACGCACTCCTTCTCGAGTGGCGACGGGATCGCGGGGCTCGTGCTCGGCAGCTTGGCCGGTCTATCCTTCGTTCTCGCGGTTCTGTCGTTTCGAAGTCTCGAGCTCGGTCCCGTACAGTGAAGAGCTACCGAGATTCCGAAAGAGGTCAAAGGTATCGGAGCGTACGATTGAAGGGGCAAATGGCAGCTCGTCATGACGCCGACAATCCGTGGAGGTACCCTTGACCGTCGAACCGCGGACGTGCCCATGAGCGCCGGGGACACCGTAGGATTCCGAACCCTCGGCGAGCTGGAAGCCTCCGCAGCTCGGCGATGCAGTCCGGCCGTGTGGGGATACATTCAAGGAGGGGCGGGAGAAGAGCGCACGGTCCAACGGAACCGCGACGCGTTCCATCGGTGGACCCTCCGACCCCGCGTCCTCGCGGGTCTTGTCGAAATCGACCTATCCACGAAGATGCTAAACGACGAGGTTTCCGTCCCGTTCTACCTGGCGCCCACGGCGTATCAGGGAATGGTGCATCCGGAGGGGGAACGGGGAACAGCTCGGGCCGCCGGCGCGGCTCGCGTATTATCGATGGTCAGTACCTTGACTTCGGATTCGTTGGAGCAGATCGCGACCGCGTCCCCCGGGGGCCCCCGATGGTTCCAACTCTATCTCCAACCGGAATTTTCCGTCACCCAGAGACTCGTAAAGCGTGTCGAGAATGCCGGGTACACGGCCTTGGTCCTCACCGCCGATGCGCCTCTGTTGGCGATGCGAGACCGCCAACGGCAATCCGGGTTTGCCCTCGATGCTTTGATTCCGCTGGGTAACGGTGCCGAGATGAGACCCCCGGCACGTGAACTAACACCGAAGGGAGGAGGAAAATTCCTGGTTCCGGAAGAGGCGACCGCGGGTTGGGAGATCGTGGACCGGCTTCGGGCGCTGACCAGACTTCCGCTCGTGTTCAAGGGGATTCAGTCCGCCGAGGACGCTCGACGCGCCGTCGCCCACGGCGCGCAAGCCGTCGTGGTTTCGAATCACGGAGGTCGACAATTGGACGGCTCGGCCGGCACCCTCGATATCCTGCCCGAGGTGGTCGCCGCGGTTAGATCGGAAGCCGAGGTCTATCTCGACGGGGGCATCCGACGTGCGAGCGACATCCTCACGGCCCTGGCGCTGGGAGCTCGTGCGGTAGGGCTCGGACGCCCCGTCCTCTGGGCGCTCGCCTCCGAGGGAAGTACGGGCGTTGCCCGCCTGCTCGATCTGCTCACTGCAGAACTGGCGAGCGTCATGCTCCTGACGGGTCGCGGGTCGATTTCCCAGATCGATCGGAGCCTCATCCAGCCGATCTCGGCGTAGAATTGCGTTCGCACCCCGCCTCGGTCGACCCTCGTAGCCCTATCGAGGGCGGCGCGGGCACCCGAGAGGCAGGCTCTTGCTATCGAGGACAGGACTCGGATAAGTGAGCTACTTTTTTATCCACCGGCCCCGTCTCGCCCCCTATGTCCGGCGATTCCTTCCCGAGCGATGCCTCAATCCGATCGCATTTCCATGACTCAGTCCGCGGCCTGCGATGGCGCATCGTTTTGTCCATCCTAGGGACCGTGGCGTGGGTCGGTTTCACCCTTCTCTACATTGCCTTCTGGGCCCACGACTTCAGTTTGTTCCAAAGCGTGGTCGTCGTCGTCGTGTCCCTACTCGTCCTGTTCGGAGTGACTTGCGCCGCATGGATCTCCTACGGTCTGCGAGCCGCGCGCCGGTGGACCGAGTGGTAGCCACCGCCGCCCTGCCGGGGCCGAAGGTCTCCCCGCACTAGGTTTTACCCCCCGGGCGTGTCGCGCGGCATGTGGCTCGCGCGGCCCGCCTAGGCGGAAGACTCCGACCGGTTCGGCTACCGCTTCTCACCCCGAGGCTGTTGCTCCGGCTCCCCCGGTTGGCCGACGTTCCGGTACTCGTCGAGCTGCTGAACGACCGTGGGGTCTTCCGTCCGCTCTTCACGCGAACGCGTCCGATGCAGCGACGCGACGAAGTAGAATTCGTCGCCGGGGCGATCGGCGGCGCGAAGCAGGGAACCAAGCTCAGCTTGGCCGTCACACTCCGGGAAAGCGGAGCGCTGATCGGAGGGATCGGACTGGAGATTCGAGATTGGGAAAATGGGCATGGGTGGACTGGTTATTGGATCGCGAGACCCTATTGGCATCGGGCTTACGGCTCCGAGGCCGTCTCGGAGGTGTGCGACACAGCGTTTCGTGTGTTGAAGCTGCACCGGATTGACGCCAGCGTGTTCGAGTTCAATGCTCGATCTGCAGCACTCCTTCGCCGGCTCGGGTTCCGAGTGGAAGGGGGGGCGCGCGAAGTCGCTCGAAAGGGAGGGCGTTGGGTCAACGAGAAAGCTTTCGGACTGTTGGCTCGCGAATTCCGGCCCTTCGTACTGGTCCCTCAGGGGAGTACTCCTCGCCCGGTCCGCTCGCATGGCCGGGGGCCAGGATCGCGCGGAGAGACGAACGGTTAGCCTTTCTGTGATTTCCCTTCCAGCAATAATACAGAAAAAGCTCTGGGATGTTGTGTCGCGCCCATGAGAGTCGTTCGAATCCCGAGCACGGGGGGCGCCGAGATTCTCCGTGCTTCGGAGCTCTTTGATGAGCCACCGTCGCGCAGCGCCACTCGCCGATACCTCGGTGATCGGAGGAATATCTTCCTTCTCGCCTATATGGGACGCCAACCAGTGGGGTTTCTGAGGGGTACCGAGCTTCGGCAGATCCATACGGGTCGGCGGCAGATGTTCTTGTACGAGATCGCGGTCGCGTCACGTTTTCGACGACGCGGAGTCGCCCGGTCTCTGATTCAGCGGCTGCTGCGTTACTGCCGGTCGAAGAACTTTGAGGAAGCGTTCGTCTTCACTTCGCCGTCGAATCGGGCCGCTGTGGGCCTATATCGATCGACCGGTGCGAAGACCGAGACGGACGGGGACCGGATGTATGTCTATACCATGGCTTCGGTTCGGCCGCGCGGAGAGACGGCATGAGGATTCTGGACCTGAAGGCACTTTCGCCGTCGCTCCGGTACCAGCTCCCGGTCGTGGGGGTGCTCGATGGAGATCCCCCCTGGGGATACGAATTCGTCCGAATGAGTCGAAAGCTGCGGATCCCTCATGCCGATTATCACGCAGTCTACGCCGTCGAATCCGGGGAGATCCAGTCGCATGTCGGCGTGCTCTGGTTGACTTTCACTACTCCCACGGGAGCCGTACCGGTCACTGGAATCGATAACGTTGCGACCCGACCGACGGCTGAGCGGCGAGGCTGGGCCGCCGCACTGATGGAAGAAGTTCACCGACGCGAATCCGATCGGGGTGTTGCGTGGGCCTTCCTTTGGACCCATCGGTCCTGGGGTGCACACCGGTTGTACGAGCGACTAGGATACCGTGACGTCTACTCTCCACCCGCCGCGCTGAAGCGGCTGGCTCGAAACCGGAGGGCGAGACTTCCCGTGGGGTACGAATGGCGACCCGCGGCGCTCCGCGATGCGAACCGGCTCGACCGAATCTTTCGACGCGCAACGGTAGGACGACTTGGATTCATTTCCCGATTTCCGGGATCATTCCGCGCCCGGTTTGTCCTCGGATGGAGACGTCCCGAGAATCATCGGATCCTGTTCCACCATTCCCGCGAGGTCGGATATGCCAATCTTGCAGTCTCCGACACGTGGAGCGTAACGGCCAACGAAGTGATCGTAGTCGACCCCAGCCATACGGACGCGATGATCCAAGCACTAGAAACCTCAACGAGTAACAAGTGGCTGCTGCTCGAGACCACGACGTTCGTGACCGATGGCGCGACCCAGCTCCGGAAGCGAGGTTTTTCCCTGCACCCCGCGACACATCGGACCTTGATGGCCAAGTCGCTTCAGGGCCCGGGTCGGGAGTCGGCCGAAGTCGTGCGAACGATTGGAAGTCCAAGATTCTCGAACCATCGAGGGGACATGTTCTGAGCGCGATCGGCCTGCGCCACCGCCCTGCGGATTCTCCGGGACGGCCGACCTAGCTCTTGTTTCGTGGAGTATCCGACCCGCTTTCCCTCGAGGCTGTCGGACCCGATGCACGACCCACGTCGGTCCGCGCGAGAGTGACCTAGTCGTTCAGCGTCGCGACCGATTGCCGCCGAGTCGTACTTGGCGACGGCGAGCCGCGATCCGACGTTGGCGGGTTTTGTGGTGCCGTTTCTTGCTCGCAGGCGTTGGACGTTTTCGGGGGGTCCTCGTCATGCTGAAGTTACGACCTGCTCGCTTCCAAGCGAGCGCCCAGACCGAGCCGAGTCATAACGTCCGACCCTCGCTCGCAGGCGATGCATGTACGTCGCCGGAAGAGTGTGGGTCCTTCGAATCTTTGTCGGAGGGGCTTCTTGATCCCCGGCTTACAAGCCGGGAGCCCCTTCCGCGCTCTCTTCCGAGGGCCGCGCTTCACTCGCTTCATACCAACTTCCCATCCCTGAGAATCTCGGTGCCGTCCACTGAGACGGTTGCACCCGATAGGAGCAACCACGCCCACCACGTCGCGTGGTTGGAGCCGCCCAGGTGATCATTTCGGCCGATCTGGAATGTGACGACCCCCCGCTGCTGGTCCTTCAGCAACGGAGCGACGGAAATGCGCGGATTCAGCCCGATGGAGATGGCCCCCGGTTGGCCGCGACCTAGTCCGGCGCGCGCGTAGCTTTGGTCGAACAGCTCTCTTCCTTCGTCATAGCTCCAGCGTTGAATCCGTCCCTTTCGAAAGGTCCAACACCCGCCAACGAGTTCGCCGACTGAGCTCGACACCCCGACCGAATTCGCGACGTTCGATCGAAATCGTCCCTCGCCAAATCGTTCGTCGACCGCTACGGTCACGACTCCCGCCGGGATGGTGGTCAGCTCCATGGCGTGCCCCGGACGCGCCCGCGATGCAATCCCGTCGGCGACCTCCGGTGGGTAGCCGCGCAAGCGAAGCCGCAAGTCGGTGCCGTTCGGGTGGGTGATGCTGAGATCCCTTCCGGTCGCCAACCGATTGGCCAGGTGTCGTCCTCTGGCGCGTAACGATTGCGGCTCGACCAACGTCGCTTCGATCAGCTCCTTCAACCACGCATCGATGTCCACTGCGTACATACGTGCCGATGCAGGCGAGACGCGTCCGATCGCCATTTCCACCGCCCGGGCGCCTCGCTTCGCGACGGCGTGATACGAGGCGTCGCGATAGTCGTCCAACTTGAACGCGACCGCCCGCGGCAACGCATGAAATCGTTCGCGGTCGCTTGGGCCGAAGAAACTCACGAGGGCGTCTGTCCGTTCCAGCGCGGCGCGGCGGTGATCGCCCAACTTAGCCAATTGTGCGGAGGCCACTTCCGTCGTCGCCGCCCAGTAGGTGGGTTCATCCTGGTAAAGCACGAGGGGGACTGCACCGAGTCGGAGGGATTCGAGGACGAAATCATTGGCGAAGTTCAAGGTGGAAGACCACGTTTCGATCGTCACCCGCTCTCCCGGACGGACTCGGAGGTAGCGGCGCAACACAGCGCGAGCCATCGCTCGGCCGCGCGGGTCCGGCGCGGTAGGGGGGGACATCGTCGGAGGAGCCGCCGAGAGGGACTTGAATCCGGCGTGTCCGGTCACCGAAAGATCGTAGCGTAATCGGTGGGCTCCCCGACCCCTCGCGATCTCTCGGCTATTGGCAATCCATTCGAAAGCGTCGGCCCCTGACGTGTACGCACCGACGAAGCGTTCCAACGACCGAACCAACTCCGCCGTCCCGCCGAGTCGCTTTGTCCTGGGCGAGTTGCGTCCCAGGGTGCGAAGACGAGAGGTGACCCGTCTTTGCCAGTCGTTACCGTTCGGAAGCGATTCAACGTTCACTCGGGGGTGTCGGAGGCTCCACTGCGTCCACATCGAAGATAGACGATTTGGAACCGCGGTCGTGGCGACGGAAATCTCCATTCCGCGAGGCGCTCGACGGTCTAAGGTCTCCAGGAAATTCAAGAACGGGCTACTCTTCGGTGATTCTCCCCCTGAGTCGGAGGGAGGCAAGGGGGGAACTAAGTCGATCAAACGAGCGAGCTCCGCGTCAGTGGCAATCGCGGCGCGATCGAAGGGGGGGATCTGCCCTGTTTCCATGCGATGGGTCGCCGGCCCTTCGTACGGCGGACCCATCGCGAAGGCGACGGCATAACCTTCCGGCCGTAGCGAAAGCCCCAGAATGTCGATCGGATCTAACGGCCCCCGGGGATCTGGCCGGAGGGGGCGGGCTTCGTATCGGACCGGGCGGACCCCATGAGCTCGCCAAAGGCGATGAATGGTTGCGTGGCTGACTCCGTACGCCTTCCCGAGCGAGCGCGACGACCAAGGACGTGCTCCCGGCGGTGGGCGGACCGTGGTGGCCCGAAGAATCGCTCGGATCTTCTCGCCAGATAGTCCTCCGGCTCGAGGACGGCGCGGGGCGGGATCCTCCAAACCCCTGAGGCGGTAGACCCTGAATCGTTGTCGCCACCGTGCGACTGTAAGTCGACTGATCCCGAGTTCGTGCGCGATGTCCAGGTTTGAGCGCCCCTGGGCGGCCCGCAGGACTATCCGAGCGCGGATGCCCAGAAGTCGAGTGGGTCCTCGCGCGTTCGATTTCCGCTCCAAGAGGATCTTCTCTTCCGGACTGAGTGTGATGCGGGGGGCCTGCCGCATGATAAGGACGAATCCGCGCGCCTAATGAAGTCGCGGGACGACGGGTGACGGGGAATAAGTATAGCGAATCGTGTTCCAGTGCTCCTTCGCTAGATATAGGCCGATGGCGTCACAGGGACGATGACCGAAGGAAAGTCGTCCAAGAAGCGGAAGCCGAGCAGCCCCCGAACACACGCCTCCGAGTTCGCACCGGGAATCTTTGTCGGGGGTTGGAAAGACGCGGAAGGTTTCGTCGGCCAGCGCTTTTGCGTGCTGGATGAAATGCCGGCTGACGCGCCGGCCGACCAAGGTCTCCCGATCTACGACAGAGCCCACGAAGCCCCGATCCTCGCCAACCTCGATCGCGTCGTGGAACTCATGCGCATGGCCCGCGAAGCCGGTGAACCCGTTCTCGTCTTTTGCGGGCACGGGGTCCGACGGTCGCCGCTCGCCGCCGCTTGGTATCTGCATCGAATGGAGCGACTCCCGTTGGATGAAGCCTACGCTCGCGTCAAAGCGGTGCGCCCGCAGGTCGAGCACGCACGTGAGTGGATCACCCGATGGGAGATCCTCGAGAAGGAGAAAGGGAGGCCAGCGAGATCGACTGCCCCACGCTGATGAATTTCGAATCAGACGCCGACGCCCCATGGGTCGCGCGATTGGCGGCCGCTTCACTCTCCCGAGCCGAGAGCGCGATCAGCGAAGCGGCGCAGGAGCGTACCCTTTTTCGGCACCTGGAGCGCGAACACCACGCTGAAGGCCGGCTCCACTACGTGGAAATCGATGCTCCGTTCGAGATCTACGCCCTGGTCCGCCTCCTGCGCCCTGTCCATGTTGTGGAAGTCGGCGTTTCGTCCGGAGTTTCCTCGGCCTATATTCTGAAGGCGCTCGAGCGCAACGATCGAGGGACGCTTCATTCCATCGACCTCCCGAAAGCAGAAATCAAGCGGGGCGGGGGCCCTGCCCGCGCGTCGTGGTCCATTCCGTCCGGACGCGCCTCGGGCTGGGCAGTTCCGTTTCACTTGCGTGCCCGTTGGGACTTGCGACTGGGCGATAAGCGAAACGTGATTCCCCTATTGGTGAAGGAACTCCCACGAATCGATTTGTTTCTCTACGATGTCCCTCACAACGATGCGAGAGACTGGATCGAATTTCAGACAGTCGACCACCGAATGCGACGGGGGGGCGTGGCCATTGCGGATCATGGGCCAGGAGGAGGCTTATGCGGGGCGCTGCACCGATGGTCCCTACGACGATCCGCCACTCCCGCAGGCCGCCAAGGGCTTGGACTCTACGGTTTCCGACTAGGTTCCCTGCGAGGGGATGCCTAGGGGCTGGCGCGGAGCCGATCCGCCGGGGTCGAATAGGTGAAGTCCTACTTCGCGATCGAGGATCTGTCGGACGATTCGTCTTTCGCGCTCCCGAGGGTTAGTGATCGACCATGGCCATCGCGGCCTCGCCGTATCGGGCGCCCGCTACCGCATGACGAGGAACAGCTTCCTCGATTCGGGCAAGTTCCTGCGGCGTCAGCCGGATCTCTACGGTTTGTACATTTTCTTCCAAATAGAGACGTCGCTTTGTCCCGGGGATCGGAACGATATGGTCTCCGCGCGACAGTACCCAGGCGAGCGCGAGTTGGGAGGCAGTGCATCCTTTGGCGGCGGCGATGTCTTCAAAATTCGAGAGAAGCGAGAGGTTTTTCTGGAAGTTCTCAGGCTGGAAGCGTGGCCCGGTCCTTCGAAAGTCGCCCTCTCCTAGGTTGGCGAGGTTCTTCACACCGCCCGAGAGAAACCCTCGGCCCAGCGGACTAAAGGGAACGAACCCGACTCCGAGTTCCTTGCACGCATCGAGAATTCCGTCCTCGGGATCTCGCGTCCAAACCGAATACTCGCTCTGAACCGCCGTGATCGGGTGTACCGCATAGGCCTTTCGAAGCGTGGCGGGGCTCACTTCCGATAGCCCCAAGTACCGTACTTTCCCGTCCGTCACGAGCTTCGCCATAGCGCGAACGGTCGCTTCAATCGGTGTACGGGGATCCACTCGGTGTAAGTAGTAGAGGTCGATGGTCTTGACCCCGAGGCGCTGCAAGCTCGCCTCACAAGCGGCGTGCACGTGTTCGGGGCGCCCGTCGACCCGCCGGTTCTGAGTCGCGGGATCATCAACGAATCCGAACTTGGTGGCAAGAAATACTTCGTCCCGGTGCCCTCGAAGCGCCCGGCCGACCAGTTCTTCGTTCGTATCTGGGCCGTAGATGTCGGCGGTATCGAACAGCGTCACGCCCAACTCGAGCGCGCGATGGATTGTCGCAATCGACTCCGCTTCGTCCGCCTTCCCGTAGCTCTGGCTCATGCCCATGCAACCGAGCCCGATCGAGGATACGCGGGGGCCCTTTGAACCCAGATTTCGGTGCTTCATGGGAAGGTAGGTTTCTGTCGGCGTGCGGAAAACTCGGTCCGGGTATTGAGGTTTCCGGGGTGGACTGTTTGCGATTCTTCGCATGCCCCCTTCCGCCCGTCCCTCCCGAAGAGTCCGGACCGACATGTGGGGGGACGAGTTACCGGGCGAGAGAACGGAAATGCGAGAGCTAATCTCCGCCCCATTGCTTGGCGCCCGACACAAGATCGATGAAGGCGAACGCTAGCTGGCGAGAGGACCGATGAGACCGCTCACGCCGCTCCTTCGGGCAGTCCGGGTAGGGGGAAGGGGACATCTCCATTCGGGGCCCCGCACCGGGGAGGCGCGTCCATGAGAAATGGAATGATCGTGTCTCGGACCCCTTTTCGGCTGACCTTCTCGGGAGGCGGCACCGACCTCTCCCAGTTCTATGCTCGGCACGGTCCGGGC
This sequence comes from Thermoplasmata archaeon, assembly GCA_049300255.1. Taxonomy (GTDB): domain Archaea; phylum Thermoplasmatota; class Thermoplasmata; order Lutacidiplasmatales; family UBA184; genus Lutacidiplasma. The sequence goes on along the minus strand of JBAQJJ010000009.1, from coordinate 6,212 downwards.
GCCTGCGTCGCCGGGGCCATGAACAAGGGGATTTACGTGATGGTGGCGGAAAACTTCCGCCCAAACGAGATCCGAGTTAGCTACCGTGTCACCGAGGATGCCAAGCAAAGCGTGGATGCGATTGCACATGGTTCGATTCGCGAAGCGATGCGACTGTTACAGATTCCCAGTGGAGTCCAAGTGATCACGGCCACTCAGATGCCGTCCCTAGGGACTGGCATCGGATCCAGCAGCAGCTGCGCGGTCGGGGTGCTGCACGCCCTCCATCGCTGGAAGGGGGACAAGGTGGGCCCTCGCCAGCTCGCCACTGAGGCCGTGAAGATCGAACGCGAGATCCTCCGCGAGCCCGGCGGGATACAAGACCAGTTTACCGCCGCGTATGGCGGCCTCAATCTGATCGAAGTGGCGAAGGATGGGATGGTCTCGGTTCATAGCCTCAGTATCGATCACGAGGGTTTGCGCGACCTGAATGAGCACTTGATGCTGTTCTTTACGGGGGTCGAGCGTCGCTCTCAAGATGTGCACTTGAACCAGATCGCGGAGATCTCCGATCATTTGGAAGAATACACTCGCATGCGCGATCTTGCCTACGCGACTGCGAAGGCCATCGAGCGATCGGACTTTGAGGAGATCGGCCGACTGATGGACGAGAACTGGCAGCTCAAGCGGCGCCTCTCGGATGCGATTACCAATCCGGAGATTGACCGGGCCTACGAACGGGCCCGGAGGTGCGGCGCGCTTGGAGGAAAGCTCCTCGGAGCCGGGGGAGGAGGATTCCTTTTCTTCCTCGTACCTTTGGCCGCGCAAGACGATGTCCGCTCGGCCATGACCGCGCTCGGGATGGTCCAGAAGCCGGTTCAAATGGAGGTCGGGGGAAGCACCATCGTGCTGGAAGACTAGGCGGCAGGCCGGCGTGGTCTGTCGCGAACGGATCGGACCGGTCCACCTGGCTGAATTCGGGATCGAGGGTTCGATGGGGATTCGACCCATGACGTAGGAAGCAGTTCTCCCCGCAAAAGCCCGAAGAGGACCATATCCATGCACTGCCCGCGAACGCAAACCGCGTCGCGCTCCCGGCCCTCTTCGCGGAAGCCGAGCTTCGCGAGCACCGCTTGCGACGCCGCGTTCGGATCAAGCGCCTGCGAGCTAATGCGGCGCATTCCGAGCTGCGCGAAGGCACCTCGGCAAAGAAACCACGACGCCTCGGTCGCGAAGCCCCGGTTCCAGTATTTTGGATCGATCCAATAGGAAAGGCTCTCGACCTTTCGCCAGATCCAATCTAACCCCCGGAGCCCAACGCGGCCTATGCTGCTGTCGTCTTCTCGTAGACGGACGGAAAGTGAAAGGTGTTCGCCGCTTCGATATTCCCGAACGGTCCGCGTGACCATGAGCGCCGGATTCTTCATTTCGCTCTTCGAGTGTAGTGGCGCTCCTTCGGCTCGGGCGGTCAAGGGATTTCGAAAGATTCGTTTCAAATCGAGCACGTCCTCCGCCGCCGGCAGTTGGAGGATCAACCGAGGTGTGATAATGGGCAGTTCAAGACACGCGAGTTTGTTGGTCCTGGCCGGCACCTCAACTCCATCCACGAGCATGGGATACGAGTATCGCCTCGCGCCGAGCTCAAAGCCGTTCTCCGAGGGGCGCCATATCGATCATAACTCCCTTTGGAGAAGGCCCGATACGCGAGCCCGGGAGTCGGGGTTAGAGTTCAATCAGGGATCCACGCCCCGAGGACCGCCAGCACTTCTCGCGGCAATCGCCTGCAATGCGGCGCGAACCCTTGCGGTAAGCCCTGCGGTGCTGGTCTCCGTTCCACTGGCGGGCGCAGTCGATGGCATCCCCCTGTGCTGGGGGCTGGATCGCTGGAGAGGCGCTGTACTAAGTGAAGGCGGCCGCCCGCGACTTGGTGCCTTGAGTCGTCGCATGGGGACGGAGATTATGACTCGCGAGCTCCTCGCGGGTCGCGAATCGAGCCCCGCAAGCGGCGCACTCGAGGCCGGCGATGTGGGATTCGGGATTCATGTCCATGCTCGCCTTCGAGTCTCCCCCCGCGTGAGCTTTCTTCATGTGGACGACGAGCTCGGCGGGCGATCCGAATGATGCTCCACAATCTGCGCATTCTTCTGCCATGTTCTTCCCCTATTGGCAACCTGGCATCGCATCCCAGGGATCAGGGATGAAGGTTTGTCCCGTTTCGGCGCTCGATATCGGCGATTGCCGGAGGGGAGCCGCCCGAACTACCGCAATTGTCGATGTAGGGCGACCCAAGTATGGGTCGATGAAAAACGTCGCCAGTGGGACCGAAGCCCCCCAAAACGTCGCGATCGGATCAGGCGCCACCCGGACCGGGCGCTCGCAGAGGCACAGTCATTCGAAGGGAGCGTGGAAGTACGAACTGGCTTCGTATTGAGCGTCGCCACCATTCGTTCGAGGGCTCCGTGGTGAACGGCCGGGGTCCAGTGGGTAAATCCCGGGTGGAGCTCATGCAAGACGCAGCCGGATCCGCGACGTCGACTCCGACCGCCCCCAAGATCGAAGTTGGAAGGGTGGTGGGACCTCTCCTCACGTATCACGTGTTGATCCTGGGTGGTGCCCTTCTCCTTCTCGCCGGCTACGCGCGAGGAGACGCGCTCTGGATGGAAACCGGTGCGATTTTGATCGTCGCGGGGATTGTGGTCGAGTTCGCGATTCTTTGGTGGACCGCCTCCATGATTCGGCACGCTCCGCACTCCCGAACTGAACATAGCGCAGCGGCGACCGCCGCTGCGCCGATTCGTTCGAGTCGTCTCTGTACCGCTTGCGGCTGGAAAGGTCACACGCGGTCCCCGCTTTGTCCGAGATGCCAGAAGCTCACGGTCCTCCTTCCATAGGCAGCGACATCCACCTCGGGGCCGCTCAATCCGGAGAGGAGGACCGTTCAAAAGGAAGGGCTGCCCCGGGGGCCCTTGACCTCGTAGATGTATCCGTCGGAGCCGCGGAAGTGCGCCCAGCCGCCCGAGTCGCCGCGTCGAACCGCGATGAGCGGGATCGCTTTTTCCTTCAGAACTCGAAGGGCTACGTCGATGTCGCGGACTCCAAACCCCGGCACGGGACCCGTCCGGAAATGTGGGTGGTCCATCGCTCCGCCCCGGCGAAACACTTCGACCGCGCCCCCGTCGGGGAACCGGCACTCGGTCAGGTCCCTCGTTTCCTCCACGACGTTCAATTTCAAGACCTCCCGAAGAAAGCGCGCGCTCGCCGCGTAGGCGGACGTCGAAGTTCCGAGCCATATCAGGCTCGTTAGCTGGAGCTTCCCAAACGGAGCCTTTGGTTCCGGTCGATCCGGAAAATCCGATATCTCGTACACGTTGCCGTCCGGCCCACGGAAATGTTGCCACCGGTAGACCCCCCGTTCGCCTCCTTCCGGGCCGAGCAGCTCGCAGCCTCCGATCACAAGTTCCCCTCGGGCCACGTCGAAGTCAGCTACCAGGAACCCCGGAACGGGTCCCGTGGCGAAATGAGGGTACTCCTCAGACGCGGCATCGAACACTTCCACGCAGGCCGCGTCTGGAAGATCCAGGCGAACGAAGTGGGGCCGCTCGACCCCGATCGGTAGCTCAAGAATCGAGTGAAAGAACTCGACCGTCTCGTGGAACGTGGCGGTGCGAGTGCCCACCCAATTTAGCCCTAACACCTTCATCGTTTCCTGCGCTCCCCGACTCGTCCTCAGCGCTGCGGCTTGAGAGACCCGGCTCCCTCAGAACCCTCGAAAGACTTCGTAGTCGATATCCTCCTCCGGAGTCCCAAGCGGGCCTCGTAGCGTTCCCAGCACGTTTTCGACCATCGCCGGAAGGCCGGCGATGTAGAATTTTGGTTTGACAAGGGATCCGGCGATCTCACGAATCCAATCATCGTCGATTCGACCTACCCGGCCCGGCCACGCGTTCGTGGAGTCATGCGGACGAGTGACGGTATAATGGACTTGCAGAGAGGAGGAGCTGGCTAGTGCATCGAGCTCGGTCCGAAATAGTAGCTCCTCCGGGACCCGCGCCGAGTAGATCAAGCGTCTCTCTGAGGGGATCTGGAGGTCGGCCGCATACCGCAACATCCCGCGAAACGGAGTGATTCCGATCCCACCGGCGATGAAAATACTCGAACGTGTCCCGTCAAAGAGGAACGCGCCGATCGGTCCGTAGACTTCGACCGGATCCCCCGGCCTAAGACGGGCCAACGCTAACTTGAAGGGCGTATCGGAGATTCGGCACGTGACCGAGATCCGGTCAGCCTCGGACGGGCTCGACGACAGGGAGAAGGTCCGCGCCGCACCCCAGGGATCGTCCACACCGGGGAGCACCAAACGGACCGCCTGATTCGATAGATACTGGAAGCCGGTACCTTCGGTCGAGAAGAGGAACGTCATCACCGTGGGTGATTCGCGTCGGCTCTCCAAGAGCGGCAGGACAACCCGTTGCGGGCGGGGCAACCCGAGGGCGGGGCCGCCGAGGACATGCATAGGAGCACCACGCCCCTTGAGCTATAATAATCGCCGCGAGGGCCCGTCGTTTAAACAGGGACCTGACCACCGTCCCCGTCCTATAGCGGCCAAAGTCTGAACACGGCGGTAACTCCATGGCCGCGAACCGGCTATTGGAGTGCCATGCCAACGAAGATTCCAGGATCGACTGTGGCTGAAGAATGCCTTGAGGCGGCAAGGCTGGCGCGCCCCGATTCTCGCAACGCTCTTCTTAGGCGCGCCCGTTGGGAGCTCTTGCTGTGACCAGACATGAGCTGGGAGGAGCGACGCGCCGCGGGCGTGCTCCCGATTCAAAGCAACCCCGACTTGATGGGCACCGGACCCCCGCGAAGTCCGACTCGGATACTCGGGTCGGCGTAATGGTTGAGCGCGTCCAAGCCAGCGAGGTCGGGGCCGTCGTCCCCCTCTTCGATGCGTACCGACAGTTCTATCGGCAACCGTCCGATCGGAGAAGATCACGCGCATTCCTCGCGGCGAGGCTGCGTACCCAAGAATCAGCGATCTTCGTGGCTCGGGTCGCAACACGTCCTGTGGGATTCATGCAGCTCTATCCGACCTTCTCATCCATCTCCCTTGAGCCCATCTGGATCCTGAACGACCTGTACGTAGTGCCAAGGGCTCGTCGTCAAGGGATCGGAGGATGCCTGCTGAAGCGCGCGCAGAAATTCGCCCAAGACACTGGTGCGGCGGCCATTCTTCTCGAAACCGCATCCGGCAATCCCGCCCGGAAGTTGTATGAGTCGCTGGGTTGGCAGCTCGATCAGGAATTCGGGCACTACCGCTGGGATCGTAAGCGGTTCTGACGGTCCCAGGAGTCAACGAATCTCGTCTCCGACCCGGATTTCAAGGAGCCGGGGTTTCGGATTTCTCCCGGACGCGACTTGGTCAGCGGAACACGAGGTTCAGATTGCCCGAGAACGAAGTACCGGGCGACATAATGGTCAGGTTCATCGAACCGGTTCCGCCGGCGGGAATCGTCAACGGTACCTGGACTCCGCTAAGCGCGAACCCGGTCGAATTGGTAACGACGTTTGCCACGGTACAACTCGTCGAGTTGTAATTCGGTACCCCAAGGTCCACCGTCACGTTCGCGTGCGTCGAGCTGTTGTATCCTTGGTAATAGATGGGATTCGCGTTTAATCCACACACATTGTCCGGCGCCCAAATATTGATGTCTCCGATCTGCACGGGGGGCGCTGGCGGAGCCAGAAGTTCGTACGCAACAATGGCGACCACGATCAGTATTACGATCACGACCACCACTCCGACCACGAGTAGCGCTCGCGATCTACGGGGCGGGGACGGGAGGACCGGAGATGGGCCGAATGAGCTGGGAGGAGGAGGCGGGGGAGTCCATGCCGGTGATGCTGCAGCCGATGGAAGCGGCGCGGCGGGAGCATTGACCGGCGACCCACAGTACGCGCAGAATCGGGAATCGGGGTCGATCGGCGCCCCGCAATTCGAGCACTTGAGCGACTGCACGATGCTTAGGCAGCGGCAGCCGTATTTCTAGGCTCCTGGACCCGGTTGGTTTCCCTTCGTGCGTCTACCGGTTCGGATCGCCATAGTCGAGTCGCGCAGATTCTCGCCAATCGCGGATGTCGCTGTGGTCGGAAATCGCGACGCGTCGAGTTACAGGTCCCTGAGGATTCGGTCAATTTCCCGGGAGGCCGCATCGAGCTCTTTGGCCACGCGACCT
>JBAQJJ010000008.1:0-40341 GCA_049300255.1 Thermoplasmata archaeon | reverse complement strand
CCCTTGGTCTAAAGGTCGAACGATTCGAAGTCGTGGATCTCGGTAACCTCACGCGGGTCCAAGAGGCGGTCAGCGCATCCCCCGAACCGATGATGATCAACTTCGCGGCCCGCACCGACGTAGATCCTATCGAGCGCGAGCGCCCCGAGCCCAGCCAACCTCCCGAAGGAGGACCCGCGTGGGACGTGAACGCGCTCGCCCCAGAGATCTTGGCGCGTGCGGCGAAGAGCGCCGCCAAATTTTTCATTCAGCTCTCGACGGATTTCGTCTTCGACGGCCAGTCAGGGCCTTACGAGGAGAGCGCAAAGCGCTCCGCTTTCTCGTCGGATCTGAGCTGGTACGGTTGGACCAAGAGCGAGGGGGAACGGCGGGTCGAGCAGGCCGACCCGCGCGCGACGATCGTGCGAATCTCCTACCCGTACCGCTCCGGATACGCCCGTAAGCGAGATTTGGCCCACGGATTGATGGAGCGCTACCGGCACGGAACCCTGCCCCCTCTGTACGAAGACCAGTGGTTCACTCCTACATGGGTCCCCGACGTGAGCCGGACTCTCGGACGTCTTACGGAACGCCCAGAACCAGGAATCTTCCACGTCGCCTCTCCTGAGCGCACCACTCCCTGGGAATTTGCTACCGAGTTGTTTCGAGAAGTCGAGGGTAAGGCCCCCGAATTGGCGCGCGGCTCGCTCGCCGGCGCGGCCCACGGACCTCGCGTGGCTCCTCGTCCCCGGGTAGGAGGCTTGGTGTGCCGCCACGTCGGAGACCTCGGATTGCGCCTCACCGGTTGGCGCGAAGGAATCAAGCAGCTCGTCCGAGAGGAGTCGTGGAAATGAAAGGACTACTGTTGGCCGGAGGACATGGTACTCGTCTGCGGCCGCTTACCTTCAGTGGCAACAAACACATGCTCCCGATCGCCAATCAACCGATCCTCTACTACGGCCTCCGGCACTTCGCGAGCGCCCACATCAAGGAAGTCGGAATCATCCTAGGTCCCGTCACCGAAGGAATTCGCGAGTCGATCGGAGACGGCGCGGCGTTTGGGTTGAATGTTCGCTACGTCGAGCAGGGTGATCCCAAAGGGCTCGCACACGCGGTACTGTGCGCACGGGATTTCCTCGGGGACGATCCGTTCGTCATGTACCTTGGGGACAACTTGCTCCAGGAAGGGGTTGCTTCGTTCGTCCGACTGTACGAGGACTCCCATCCCGATGCGGTCGTGGGGGCAACCCCGGTCGCTAATCCTCGCCAGTATGGCGTGATCGAGCTGGATGGAGACAAGGTCGTCTCCGTCGAAGAGAAGCCCCTCCAGCCGCGGAGCAATCTTGCGCTCGTCGGAGTCTATCTCTTCAGCCCGGCGATCCACTCGATCATCGCCGGTTTAGCTCCCTCCCGACGGGGGGAGCTTGAGATCACGGACGCGATCTGGCAACTCTGCAATACAGGGCACAAAGTCGTGGCTCGGCGTGTGGAAGGTTGGTGGAAGGACACGGGCCGTCCCGAGGATCTCCTCGAGGCAAACGAGCTCGTGCTCCGAAGTATGACGGGTGACGAACTACGAAACGGTGGGACGATTCAGCGGGGCGCGTCGGTCGAGGGACGTGTCGGCATTGGGCCGCGCACCGTTTTGGAGACAGGCGCCCGGATCATCGGGCCGACGATTCTCGGCTCCGATGTGCGCGTTGGACCCGGGAGTGTGATCGGTCCGTATTCCGCCATCGGCAATCACGTCCAAGTATCTCGGTCCCGCATCCGGCGGTCCATCGTGATGGACGGGGCTCGACTCGAGGGGGTCAACGCGGCGAATAGCCTGATCGGGCGGAACGCCGAAGTTCGGTCGCAGAGCTCCACCGCCACGGAGATCACCTTGATCCTCGGCGACTCCTCCAAGGTTACGCTGTAGGGTTCACGCGCACACGGCTAGACGGGACCGGACCGAAAGCGGACGGACCGCGTCCCTTCAGGTAGACACCATCCTTCGACCCGGACCTCGGTCGAGGCGATCCACCGCTCGGGGGCGCCAGACCAGGGCAACGGCCAAACCGCCAGTGAGGTTCGCGAGAACGTAAATCCAGAGGTCGGTGAAGGTCGACGAAAGAACCGCGGGGGCCAAGGATCTCGCAAGGTTGAGAGAGCTACCGGTCCAGGGACCGATGATCCACGTCGCCAGTCCGACGGCCAACGGCGGGAGCAAAAGCCGCCACCGAACTCGGCCCTCGCCGAGATCGGAGAGACAAAAGACCGCCCCGACCAGCAGCGCTGTGAACGCAGCTTCGGCCAGGAAGACGCCTATTAACGAGGGGATTGCCGGGGTGGTCGCGCCTAGGTGCGCCGCGTTGCCTAGCAACCCCCATACGGTCAAACTACCGACGAAGGCCCCCGTGAATTGACCGACCAAGTACGTTGGAGCTTCTCGAAAAGCGATTCGGCCGCTAACGGCCAATGCGACGGTCACGACGGGGTTGAGATGGGCGCCCGAGATTCGAACGAACAACCAAATGGGAATGAGGACAGCCGCAAACCATGCCACCGCCATGACCCCTGGCGGAACCCCTCCGAATCGAGCGGCCGCAACGATTGTTCCCGTACCGAACCCCACCAGTAACGCGGTACCACCCAGTTCGGCCGCGCAGCGGATCGCCGCAGTTTGCCTCACCGAGATGCGCTCGGTAGCGTGCGAACTGCCTTCCGGCGCCCGATGGGGGGTTCTCCTCGAAGCGCCTCGATGAGCGCGACGAGTCGGTCCCGCACCCCCCGAAACTCGCTGTCATCAAGGTCGGACGGATTCGGCAGCCCCCAGTCGCGAACTTCCACCGCGCGGAGAAAGGCGGGACAGCTCGCATCATCCAGACAGCCCATGGTTACGCAGATCCGGGCCGACTGAAGCAAGTCGGGTGTGAGGAGCTGGGGTGTATGTCTTGGGAGCTCGACTCCGATTTCGTTCAACATCGGTGCCGTCCGAGCGTTCGGCGCGGCCGCGGGCCGAGTCCCCGCCGAGTTGGCGCGCCACCCCGCCGGAGCGTGGGCGTTGAAGATCGCTTCGGCCATTAGGGAACGGCACGCATTCTCGACACAGACGAAGAGGACCGTTTGTTCGGTCCCCGGTCGCCGCGGTCGGATCCGGCTCATTTCGAGATGATTTCCCGGAGAACTGGGCCATACGTCTGGCGAACCGCGTTCGCGAGGTCGTCGACCTTGAGGAGCGTGAGGCAGCAAGGTTTGCCGGCCCGCGTCCAGCTCACGACGGCGAGCTTATCGTCGGCCCGTATCTCGAACTCCTCACGAATCTCCTTCGGAAGGACGACCTGGCCCCGCCCGTCGACCGTTATCACAGCCTTCACTTGGCAACTGCCGGATGACGGGAGACCACAACACCCGGATCCGGTGCCGCAACAGTCGGAACTGCAGCACGTCAGGTTTTCCTCGCTTTCCTGTTTCGTTTGTTTCGCTTTGGGCATGAGCTCCCTCGTCATCCTCAGGGTTCGTGGCTATTTAGCCTATTCTGATTATTCTGATTAATCATATAAAACGGTGTAAGCGGTGCTAACGATCGCGGGCGTTCCGCGTGTCCCTTAGGCGCTTGATCCTTCCATGTCACCCGCATCGAACTCGGAGCGTTTTGTGGCAGTCTCGCCCTAGGGCCGACTCGAAACCGCACCGGAGTGAGCCGTCCACCGATTCTTGAAGCTCTGAGGGAGGGGCTCTGGGGTCGTACGAGGACCCGTCAGGCATTCTGCCAGTGCTCTCGCCAGTATGCGAGTACATCCTCGACCGTTTGCTGGAGGGCGTAGCGCGGTGTGAATCCGAGCGCGCGCAATCGTGTGACGTCCGCTCGGATCTCGGGCTCGTCCGTCGGCCGGAATAGCGCCGGGTCCGGCATGGCCGTGAGGGGAACCTGGGCCAGCCCCACTAGCTGATCGATGATCCCTTGCATCGAGAAACTCGCGCCCGCGCCGATATTCACGGGCCGTTGAGGCTCCCCGGATTCGAAGACCTTCCAGATCGCTTGAATGATGTCGCGCACGTCGGAGATGTCGCGCTTCGGAGTGAGATTGCCCACCGGCAGGGAGGCGGGTTTTCCTTCCCGTTCCAGCCGGACTACTCGGCGGGCAAAATCGCTCACGGCGTCGCCGGTCTTCGAGGGCCCGGTCGTGATGAAGAGGCGACCCCGCACGATCCGCAGACCGAAGTTGAGGGAGTACTGCAACGAGAGCATGTCCTGACACGCCTTGGACACGCCGTACGGATTGATCGGGTTCAGGACCGAATCCTCCCGCATCGGGAGCGTATCGACCGCTCCATAAGCGGAGGCGGAGGAGGCGAGAAACGTCCCATGATCGGGAGGATGTCGACGCAACGCTTCGTAGAGGTGAATGGTCCCGAGGACGTTCGTGTCGAAGGTTGCCTGGGGATCCTTCCAAGCCACGGAGGCGTACGCCTGCGCGGCAAGGTGGAACACTCCTTCGGGCCGTACCTCGTCGATGGTCCGATCCACTTCCGACCGGTCCTGCATATTGAGATGCCTCCATTGGATCGATGCAGAAATTGTCGGCAAGGCATCCAGCTCCGCCTGGGAAAGGTACGTCGCGATGACTTCGTGACCCCGTTCCGCGGCGAGCGCGCAGAGATAGCGACCGATGAATCCCGAGCCGCCCGTAATGAGCAATCGCATGGAGAGTTCCTCTTCTCGCTCGTCGCGGGGCGTGGGCGAAACCGAGCGTTAAAGGTTATGGCCAGCCTCCCGAGAACTCTCCCACGCCTCTAGATGAGCAGGGAGCTGGTCGCGTCCCGTCCGCATCCGTCGAGTGGAAAACGGGTGCTTCCCAGTGTCATTCCGCCGGTTTCGGAACTGCGCCGAACGATTTGGAACGACGGGAGATCGACTTTTCCAATCGCTTCGCCAACAGCACTTCGACCAGAAACGCGGGGATGAAGCCGAATCCCTGCGTGACTTTGCTTGACCCGGTGGCCCGCGGAACGAATTGGTACGGAACCTCGGCGACTCGATGGCCGTGGCTCATCACGAGGACGAACAGGAGGAGTTTGTATCCCCGATAGAGGGGATTCACGGGCTGGAAGATCGCTCGACGGAACGCAAAGAATCCCGAAACGGGATCGGAGAGCCTTCGGGCATCCCGGAGCAAAAACTTCGCGGCGCCCTCGGCGCCACGCGACAGGAGGATCCGGCCCGGGGAGCGGCGGCCTGGGGACCCGCCCCGGGCGTATCGGCTTGCAACGACGAGCGAGGCCCCATGTTCCAGCTCGTGGATCATCTGCGGTACGGCTTCCGGGGGGTGTTGCAGGTCGGAGTCCATCACGACGACGAATTCTCCGACCGCCGACATAATCGCTTGACACTGGGCGCGTAGCGTTGTCTGCTTCCCGTCGTGGAAGATCGGACGAATTCTCGGGTCAGACGCAGCCAATTGAGTCACGTATTCCCTCGTGCCGTCCGTGCTGCCGTCATCGATGATGAGGACCTCGTACGGCGGTAAAGGTTGTTCCCGAATCCGCTCGACGACGATAGGGAGATTCTGCCGCTCGTTGAGTATCGCCAGAACGATGGACACGCGGGGCCGCGACGAGGTTGTCGGGGAGATTGCCGCTTCAGCAACCCGCGAGCGTCCTGACGACAGCACAGAGGACGCAACGGCTCCGGACAAACTCGACGGTCCCTCGCTTCTAGAATTCGCCATTCGCACGCCGTGCCACCGCGGCCGCCGTCTTAATGGTTCCCGGAAGGGGCGGGACTTTGAGAGTCTTCACCGGCTGGTTTAAGCCCGGGTCAACGTGACCCGAGCGATGGCGCCGGCCTATCAAAACCCTGCCTTGGCCGTGGACGCTGTATGGATCCACTCCGGTCGTCTGCTGCTGGTCCGCCGAGGGCGAGCTCCCTTCCGGGGTCAGTGGGCACTCCCGGGGGGATTCGTCGAACTTCGGGAGACGGTCGAAGCCGCAGTCGTACGGGAATTGAAGGAGGAGACTGGTCTCACCGCGCGACCCTGGAAGCTCGTCGGGGTCTATTCCGGTCCCGACCGAGACCCACGGAAACCGATCACGAGCGTTGTTTTCTTGATGAAGGGCCGTGGCGGAACGCCGGTCGGCGGGGATGTTGCGTCGAGCGCGGCTTGGATTCCGCTCCGCGCCGCCCACCCTCTCGCCTTCGATCACGAAAAGATCGTCGGCGACGCGCGCCGCCTCCTTCGACGCAGTCAGCGACCTCGCGCGGCCTAGCGGAGCAGGTGGTCGGGCGAAGGGAGCGATCCTCCCTTGGAGGAGTCCGCCCCTTGCGGCGTAGCCGACGGTAGCGGAGTCGTCGCTCGGTCTTGCCCCCGAGACCACGAGAGGATCGCCGCCGTGATCAGGAGCACCGCGCTCCCATAGAGCGCGACGTGCAATCCGGTCAAGAACTGCTGCCCGATCCCTCCGACCAGATTGGTCGTTCCGAGGAAGACTTCATAGGCGACGTACCGGGGCACGCTGGCCGAGGCGATCGTCAGCGCAATGACAAAGCTCAGCAGCGTACCCATGTTCATCAGGGTCGCACGCAATCCGCTGATCGCCCCGAACGATGGCGGGGCCGCTTGGCTCATGATCGCCGCGCTATTCGCCGGATAGAACATGCCGGTTCCCGCGCCGGTGACCAACGAAATAACCGGTATCCAGCCGAGCCAGGTGTTCGTTCCCATCAAAGAGTACCCCAGCACCCCGACGCACATGAACCCGATTCCGGCGGTCGCGATCTTACGGGCCCCTAGTCGGTCCGAAACCCGACCCATGATCGGGCCCGCGACCGCCCCGACGAGGTAGCCGGGCACGAGCAGCAGGGAAGCGGAGAGGGGGGAAAGCCCACGGACCCCCTGAAGATACAACGTCAATAGGAATACGATCGACAGGTAGCCGGCGCTCTGCAAGAATCCTGCGATCAGGGCGAAGCCGAGCAGTCGATTTCGCAGTTCGCGGAGCTCGAGCATCGGAAAGCGGGTCTTGAGTTCGACTAACACGAAAATCGGCGCCAGCACGAGGCCCAACGCAACGTAACTCCAATTCGTGACCGAAGCGCCGTAGGAAGCGATTTCGATCGCCCCGTAGCAGATCAGCGAGAGCATCCCAGCGAACAGAGCAAAGCCGGGGAAGTCGAAGTGAGTGGGGCGGGGGGCGATGTGCGGTAGCGTGCGGAGCCCGAGGGCAACCGCGACGGCGCCGATGGGCAGATTGATGAAGAAAATGTAGCGCCAGCCGAGCGTCGTGGTGATGACCCCTCCCAGGAGGATCCCGAGGATTGCGCCCACGCCCCATCCGAATGCCATGAATCCAAAGGCGCGGCCACGTCGCTCCGGTGGAAAGACGTCCGCTATCAGCGCGCCCGCATTCGCAAACATGATCGCTCCCCCGACCGCTTGCAACGCGCGAGCGCCATTCAGGAACGTGGCGTTAGGAGTGAAACCGCACAAGGCCGAGGCGAGCGTGAAGATCGCGAAGCCAGTGTTGTAGACGCGCGCCCGACCGAACATGTCGCCGACGCGCCCGGCCTGCGTGCTCAGCGTGGCGGTGACGAGCAGGTAGATCAGAATCGTCCAGATGACCACCGAGAGCGGGGCGACGAGCTCGCGGGCCATTGTCGGCAACGCGAGGATCACGATCGTGCTGTCGACCGCGACCATCAGGGTACCGAGCGTCGTGAGGAGCAGGACCGCGCGCTCGGTCATGCGAGCGCCGGTTGATGGCGCGGCCGAAGTGGGTCCGACCGATCTCGGAGACGGACTGCCGATCATGAGTGGAAAGTATTCGACGCAATGGAACCGGGCGGGTCCATATCGTTTGCTCGACGATTCGATTCCGTGAGAGGCTGTCGCGCGGAGGTACCCGGAACGTCTCCCAATAGGGGCTCGTCGTACCCGGAACTACGGGGGAGAACTCAGTCGTCTTCGTCTAGGAGCTCGGAGGGGGCGGGGGAGGCGCCGACGTCGGCCCCGGGGGCGCGGCCGCGGGAGGCATCCCCATCACTGCCGGTGGGGGCCCGGACGGTGGAGGCTGCTGGGTCCGACCCCGCCGTGAGGAGGCGATCGCTCCGATGGCCGCTATGACGATGATGACGATCGCCAGTAACGCCCAGTCGATCAGGGGCAGGCCGAGGAAAGTCAACGAAGTCGATGACTTTGAGATGGAGATCGATTTCTGCACGTTCTGGCCCGCAACGGTGATAGTGCCGCTGGAGGGGGACGCCGAATAGCCGGACGGGGCGGTGATCGTGTAGGCATACGACCCGTTCGCCAACAGGAACGAGGCGGTCGTCACCGACGTATTCGTTATCTTCTGACTCCCGACCACGACGCTCCACACCGACCCCGATGGCAGTCCAGTCGCGGTGAACGTGACGCTCCATTCCACCTGGGCAAACGTGACATTGACCGTGTGATTCGCGTTGTCGACGACCGCCGTTCCCGTCGCCGGCGTCGCGTCCCAGCCGGCGAGCGCTGTGGTGATCGTGTAGCCATACGACCCATCGGTTCGGTTCGTTAAGGAGAGCGTGCTCGCCGAACCCGTTAGCGTGCCGCCCGGTGACACCACTACGGTCCACCCTGTCGCCGCCGGCAACCCTCGCTCACTGAACGTAAGCGTGAAAACGGAAAGCACGAACGTGACGTCGATATAGGTCGCGCTCCCGATTACCACTACATCGCCCGTGGAGGGTGTTGAAGTGTAGCCGTGCGGCCCTGTAATGGTGTATCCGTAGGTGCCGTTGGCCAGATAGAGGAGGAGCGTGGAGGTCGTCGAGGTCGTAATGGGTTCCGATGCGATGGCAACCTGCCAAGCCGCCGCCATGGGCAGACCGGTCTCGTTGAACTGCACCAGGAAACTCGCTTGCGCGTACAGGGGATCGTACTGCAGCACGCCCTGCGCCAGTGATCCATCCAGATACGAGAGACTCCAATTGGCGGGGGTTCCGGTGGCGTAGTTCGCCGAAGTCGTTTGTGCCCACGTGATGTTGGAGGCGCTTTCGCCCGTCTGTGAGACATCGTCGAGGAAGGACTCGGTAGCCCCGGGGAGCCACTTAGATGTACCGAACCGCTCGAACGTCGCCTGGAGATTGCCTCCCGTCGGTGAGAGGAAATTCCCCGTTCCGCCGGAAGGTCCCCCGACGAGCCCGAATTGAGGCGAAAGGCCGCCTGGCTCGCCGTACGGATACGGATACGGGCCGTTCGTGTACGGTTGACCCTGCCACGAGTAATTGTACCAAAGCCCGCCGATGATGTACGCCGCCCCCGGCACCGATAGCCAGAGGGGACTGGTTCCCGGGATTCCGAAGGAATACTCGACCGACTGGTTGGCCAACTGAGTGGTGTTGATCAGTTGGGTTTCGATATTGAAATCGAGCGGCGTTGAGAGATTCAGGCCCGCCTCGGGGAAGTTGTACTGGTAGATCACTGAGTAAGGATATAGGCCGTAGAACGGAAACACCGACCATCCCGAGAAGTTCATCGCCCAGTCGCCCGGGGTTCCGGCGATGTAAATGACGTTCTGGATCCAGTAGATGGGGGCGCCGAAGCTGTTCGCCAAGAAGAAATTCTGCTGGATCGACGCATTGAAGAAGGTATTCACCTGGCCGGTGCCGTACGGCGGGTTGATCGTGGACGTGACATTGAGTCCCGTCAGGTTGAACTGATCGTCGACGGCGGAGAGATCGCCGGGGACGCCCACCGGCTGGAAGCTCGTGTAGTACATCGTAAAGTTGTAGGCGTCGACCGAGCCCCATCCCGTGACGAGGTCGTAGCCGAACCCGGCGTAATAGGCGTAGTTCGCACCCTCGTAGACATCAAAGAAGGGAAGCGTGGGAAGCGGCGAGGAATAGGTACCGGTCGGCTCGTAGCCGGTGACGTCTCCTTCCGGGAGAGGACCGTACTCCTCGCTAGCGAGCGAATAGACCTGCGGGTCGCCGAATCCTAGCCAGCCGTTATCAAAGTACGCCAACACGTGGTCGGCGTCCGCGAAGATTCCGGCTTCCACCGGCGAGGCAATGCTCGTGCCCCACGCAAACTCGAAGTCCCCACCGTGCGTGGCATTGGTCGCCCGGTATTCATAGCCCTGGATCGAGAGCGTCAATAGAGTGTTATTCGCCACCGCGGCAATGTCGGGAACGCCCCGCCCCTCGCCCAGGATCAGGTCGTCTGCAGAGGTATTCGCCTGCCAGGAAGGTTCGGCGTATACGGTGCTAATCCCCCCCGTGGAACCGGCGGGGCCGCCATGGGCGCTCTCCGAGATGTTCCAGACGACGTTGGTCGCGAGGTTCAACGACGCGTTCAGCGTGATCGTCGTTCCCCCAACGGCGATCGACCCATAATTGTCAAAGGCCATCGAGGCGGGGAAACAGACATTCTGCCCCGGGTTAGCACATGCCTTCGGACTGGCGGGATTGTCGCCGGAATCCCCGGACGCGGCCAGCACCGAGATCCCTCGGAGCTCTGCTTGCTGCGTGGCTTGCGCCCAGCCCGAGTCGGTGGTGTCCGGGCCGCCCCATGAATTGGAGATCACCGAGACGTTCAGTAGCGGCAACGTGGTCGCATTCGGGTTTAACACGTAGTCGAACGCGGTGTCGAGCGTTGAATAGCTCGGAGACGGTCCATAGACGTTGTAGATCCTCGCACCGGGCGCCGTCGAGCCTACCATCTCGAGGTCGAGAGTGTTCTCAATGTACGCGCCGGTCGAATCCCAAGAGGCGAGTCCGCTGGGGTAAGGCGCGCCATCGACCGGGGCGCCGAACACCTGAGAGTGTGGTTGTCCCGTGGGAATCGTCTCGTTGTAAAAATTGTAAACGTCGGTCGGGTTGAACGGTCCTACGTTCTCCCCGTTCGTCAGCGTTCCGTACGGGGTCATGATCGTGGAACCGGTATAGTTTCCCGACCAGAGAATGGTGGCGACTATGGCGTTGGTGGGAAACCCGTATTGCGAGAACAGCGATAGTTGGTCATACGCCACTTGGTAGTCGGGAGCGTACTCGTACTGGACTCCGTCAATTGTGGGAGGGGTCAAGTACGCTGCGGAGGCGGGTTCCGGGTCCGTCGATCGGCCTAGCACGTCGCGTAGTGACGGGGCGGCGGCATGAAGGGCATTGGAATGGAGCGCTTCGATCTGATACTGGGAGTACGAGCTGAGACCTTCTAGCGAAACCACCTGCCCCGCAATCGGAGCGGGTAGCTCGGGGGCGCTCGAGGGGGCGTAGTAGGATTTGCCATCGGCTACGTAGTTGAGGATTGACGTGTGGAAGAGCCCTGCCGCCGCGGCAGGGGTAAGCTGGAACGAAAGTTCCGAGCGGTCCGAGTAGGTCTTAAGGCTCGTTGCACCGGCCGAGGTGAAGTAAGCAGCGACCGAGTTGTAGAAGGCGGGAGTCTGACCGAATTTCAAGTCGAACTGGCTTTGGGTGAGGTAATGATGATAGAGCGAGGAGTGCGAGTCGCTGACCTCAGACAGGAGCGTCGAAAGTTCAGATTCGTTCGAGTAGCCGAAGACGACCAGAATGTTCAGAGAAATCGAGGTGGCCGGGCCAATCGCTGTAGCTCCGGCCAGATGGAAGCCCGGCTCCGTGTACGCAACCGTCGCTAGCGGACTGTTCTCAAGTGCCGAAGGGGAAAGCGCGGCCGACCCGAGTCCAGCCCCTCTCGATACCGAGCCAGCGGAACTCAATTCGAACGCCGCAGTGGGGACAAAGAAAAGGAACGCGACGGCCACGGCGAATATCGGGGCCAGGTACCATCGTTTCCAGTGATGTCCACCGATGATACCCGACAATCCGACTCCGCTCCGCGAGTTGCCCTATCCAGCGGGGAAGAAATAGTTACCGATTGGAAACACGTGCCCGCCCCGAGTGACGGCTTGCGCGGGCGCTTAGTCCGCGCTCGATCGAACGCCGGGGGGTGCGAACGTAGGAATACGGACCAGGTGCGTGCTGACCACAATGGTCCACAACAGGAGAGGAGCGACGATTAGTCGTTCGATCCCGCCCTCCCCTAGGCTCGCCCAAAGCCCGCCCCAATGCCAGGAGCCCGCGACGTAGAGAATCAAGGAGATCAAGGTCACCAGACCGGAGACTCCGGTGTAGGTACGGAATCCATCCCATCGCGTGTCGCGCAACATCGCGCCGGAAAGTGCCAGCAGCCCCAGTCCTCCACCGGCGAACGCGAGGAGCGCCCCGATATCGTGGACCGTACCGAGGGTGTTCTCCGGGAAAACGCCGACGAGGATCGCTCCAATCCCGACGAGCGAAAAAAGCCCGAGTCCGATGCTCCGGCTCGCGCGCGCGGGGAAGGCAGTGGGAAGCAAGAGGATCCCGAGCAGGATGAGCAGCCCGAAAAAGATCAAGGAAATGTTGAATACGAGGTGGAGCGGTGAGCAGACATCCCGCGACGCGAAAGTACCGCAGCTCGTGTTGCCCAAGTCGCTGATGACATTCTGCGTGAGGCTGTAGGTGGGATTCGTCCAGGCCAATTGGGCCACGATCATCGCGACAATGAATTGCAGCGTCCCCACGAGCCAGGCAATGGCCCCGTGATGGACGGAACGATGGACGAGCGGACCTAGCCGCTCGCGGCTCGTTCCCATGCGTGACTCGCTGCTCAGAACGACGGCGCTCTACTTCTGCCGGGCGTTCCGCTCGTACGAGGCGTCGCTGGTCCGTTTCAATCGGGCCCCATCTCGGTCACAGACGGGTCGCGCGCTCGGTGGTACGTCAATGACGTAGCCGCCGCCACATTTGGGACATTCATAGTACGGCATGTTCGAACTCTCTCCTCGCCATTCCGAGCCTCTATTTAGGAGTATATATAGGCGAAGGACGGCGAACGGGGCCCCGCTCGACGGTCGACGGCGCGCGCTCGGGTATTCGTTCGAGCGCAAACTCCAATCCCTGGAGCCGTGTCCGAGTCCGACGATGGCCCGGCACCGGAGCAGAATCACCGAGGTTGCTTTCAGACGCAAGCGCCCGCCGCGTCGCGGGACTGGGGCCGACGATCTTCCTTCCTCGGATGCCCCCCCAGCCTTCGAGCGATTTCGTCAGCTCGACCAGTACCGAGTCGAACGTGAATGGAAGCGTTACGAAGGAACTGCGCAGCGAGACCTGTTCCGAGAACTCCGCTCTCGATTCTTAGCGCGTCATCGCGCGCCGGGGCAGTGGACGTTGGAAGTCGGCCCGGGACCTGGTCGTTTCTCGGCGGGGGTCGGGTCTCCCACTGCGACACACATCCTCGTGGACCTGTCGATCGAAATGCTCCGATTCGCCCGGGAACATCTCGGCAAGGGGGCGCGTTCCGGCCGATATGGATTCCTCCGAGCCAACGGGATTCGCCTCCCCTTCCCGCCGCAACGATTTTCGGAAGTGGTATCGTTGGGGAACACGTTGGGGTTTGCGGGCAACGCCGCACCCCTTCTCTTCAATCGGCTCTGCGAGAGCGTCGTCCCATCCGGGATTTTGATCCTCGAGATCGCGCCCCGCTCCGGTGAACGGTCCCGCTATTTGAGAAGACTCCCCCCGCGAGCCGCAGGACGATTATTCGAGGCCCCGGTATCGGTCGTTCGAGCCCGTATCGAACGGGAAGGGTTCGACCCGGCACCATCGGATCCTGACGACAAACATCGCTTCCGTCGCATCCGGAACGAAGAGCTCGTCGAATGGATGACGGTCGCTCGATGGACTGTGCTGGAAACGCTCGCCGTGGCACCAGTATCCGGCCTGGATCCGGAACGGATCCAAGCCGTGCAACGCATTCCCAAGGCCTGGGCGCACTTGATCGAAGTGGAGGAAGGACTTGGGCGACTTCCCGCGCGCCAAGTGTCGGCGGCGGCCGTCCTTGTCGCGGCGCGGGCGCCCCCCGCCGAACCGAGAGGTTAAGTAACGGAAAATCGCCTGAATATCGTGGAGACCTTCTTTGTCCCTCCCGCAGTCGGGAACCCGGTCGGTTCCTATGCTCAGTGGTAGCGCGACGCGGTCCGTGACCGTGCCCTCTCCGGAGGACCTGGAACTGGCCAAGAATGACGCGTTGCTCCAACTCCGGATCGGTCGCTCCGCGCACTACTATACCGTCGTAGTCTCCGCCGCCCTGGTTTTCGACGCGCTGCTGGTTCTTTACTTCCAACCCGACGTTAGTTATCTCGCCCCGACCGCGCTCAAGAATCTGTTCTTCCTGCTGCTGCCGCTGGGGGCTGGACTCTACCTCTCCTTCTTTGCATTGTACATCAAGTGGGAGGTCTACCAGCTCTGGCCGTGGGAAGCCCACTTTTCGGCGACGGTCGTGTCCGTCGTCTTGAACGTAGGACTTGCGTCCGTTTTTGGATTGACGATTGCCAAGTACGGATCGTTTGCCAATCTGAATTTACTTCCCTGGTTCTACCCCTTGGCGCTGGTCGGGGTGAGCGCCCCCATCGCCGCGCTCGTGCTGACCTGGAAAGGCTGGAGTCAGGGGCAGTGGATCGGCTTCATTGCGGCGATCCTACCGATCCCTGTCTCTCTCGTCACGCTCTTCCCCTCCTCGACGCCCGGCGGATCGAGCGATGCTTTGGCGCTCTCGCTCGTGGTGAGCGCTGTGTTCTACCAAACATCGGGATCCTTCTTGCACCTGATCTCGTCCGGGACACGCTCGCACGAACGGGAGCTGATCACCTCCCACCAAAGCCGAATGTTCCAATTGGCGGACGAAGTGCGCCGTCGGGAAGAAGCCGTCCACTTCCGAGAGAACGCGCTCCTCAAGCGAGAAGCGGACGCCGAGAACCTCGATCTCTCCCTGGCGCGCCAACAGGATTCGCTCGTCGAAGCGCGCAAACAATTCGAATCGATCGAGGCCGAATTCGCCACTCGGGCCGCTACTCTCGCTCAGCAGCAAGCCGAGTGGGGAAAGAAGTCGTCCGAAGTCAATCTCGGGGAACGGGCGAATAAGGACCGAGAGCTCTCACTCCAACTCCGCGAAGAGGAGGTAACCCGTCGTGCCCCGCAGCTCTCCGAACGCGAGCAGCGCGTGATCCAGCGCGAAGGAGATCAGACGAAACGGGATTTCGAGCTCACCCAACGTCAGAAGGATGTCGATACGCGTTACAACAATCTCCCGGAGATCGAGGCCCGATTGGAAGCACGGAAGAAGGAGGTCGACGCGCGGATGACCGACCTGCTGAAGAAAGAGGGAGAGCTTCGTCTGCGGGAATCGAGCCTTCCCCCAGCGGCCGCCGCAGTACCGGACCCGATGTCACCGATGGGAGAATTGACGGTCCGAGAGACGAAGCTCGCGCAACTCAAGTCCGTGCTGGACGAACAGAATGTGCTCCTTGGCCGACGGGCCCGGGTGATCGAAGAATCCGTACGCGAATTCAAGCGTCGCGAGGGCCTTCAATCGCAACGCGAGGCGCAGCTTGCGACGCAGGAAGCGGCACTCAAACAGCGGGAACTCGAGGTCGGGACCAAGGCGGACAACGCGCAGCAACAGCAGCAACAGTACGCTACCGCGATGCAAGAACTCGAGCGACGGGGACAAACTATCGAGCGGACCCGGGAGGAGCTCGAGCGTCGCGCGGGCACGCTGGTCCAGAACGAATCCACGACCCGCGCGCGGGAAGCGACCCTCACCGATCAGCAAGCTCGCCTCCAGCAGCTACGCGAGGAGCTGGATCATCGCGAACGTGACCTGCTGGAACGGCAGCGCGGGCTGGAGGCTCGGGAATCGGAAGTGAGCCTCCGGGCGCAGGAAGTGGATCGCCGTAGCGAGACTCCCGGATTTGGGACGCCGGCGGCCGGTCTCGGCGGGCCCTCGGGCGCCGGTGGAACCGGTCGCCCCAGCCGGTTCCTTCGCGATCGGAGCTCTCCTTCCCGCAGTTTGAGTTCGGGAACCGCGTCCGCACGGGGCGCAATACTCGCTCCCGTAGGGGCGGCCTCTGTCGTCGAGGCCCCTGCTTCCCCGCCTCCCGCGGATACGCTGGTCGCTCCTGCCGCGACTCGCTACGCAGATCGATCCCCTACGGGAACTCCCCGCCTCGACGACCTGCTTTCAGGAGGAGTGCCCCCGAAGGGCCATCTCATGCTCGTCGGCGATGCGTTCGTAGGCAAGGAAGTCGTGCTCTACGCCTTCCTCGCCGAGGGGCTCAAGCGTGGCGAGCCGATCGTGATCGTTACCGCCGCCCGTTCTCCCGACGAGATTGCCCAGACCATTGGGGTGGTCGCGCCGCAATTCCTCGAATACGAGCAGATGGGAATGGTCAGCTGGATCGATGCCTCCGGCAGTGGGGGCAAGGCGAGTCCGCATCGATTGATCGCGCAGGGACCGACCGACCAGGCGGGGATCTTGAAGAACCTGGTCCAAGTCTCGAAAGATCTGACGACCCTCAAGACGAAATCGTTCCGGGTCGGTTTCTTGGGTCTGGCCGCTGTCTTGGCGAATGCCGAGCAGCGATCGGGGTTCGCCTTCTTGCAGAACTTTGTCGGGATCCTGAAACCTCGGTCCGCGCTCGCGATGTATTCGCTGGAAGGAGGGGCCTTCGCCGAGGCTCAAGTGGAAACCTTCCTCACGCGAATGGAGGGAGCCCTCGTGTTCCGGCAGGATCGGGACAAGACGTTCCTTCAGGTCAAAGGCCTGGGGGACGTTCAAACGCACGACTGGGTCGAGGTTCGGGCGACCAATCGAGCGCTCATCATCGGTTCCTTTGCCCTCGAGCGAATCCGGTAACTTCCGACCCAGGGTCAGGGGTTTGAATCCCCCTGATACTCTTGTCGGTCGGCAACGTAGAGCGGGCGTTCGCCTCGGAAGAAGCGGGCCAAGTTCTCGAGCGCGTGATCCAAGGCGTACTCCCGCGCGCCTGGGGCGTTCGCGCTGTTGTGGGGTGTGCCGAGGAAGTTCGGAAGCTCCGCGATGGCGGTGCGATGGACGATCGTTCCGGCCGCGAAGTCCTCGTCCCACCACGGATCGGTGGCGGCGCGGAACTCGGGATGAGACTTCAGGTGTTCGAACAGCGTCCGCTCGTCGATCGTGGCGGCCCGCCCGACGTTCACGTAGATCGCCGTGGGTTTCATGGCATTCAACTCTCGAGCGCCGATCGAGTGTCGAGTGAGATCGGTCAACGGTCGCGCGTCGACCACCAGATCGGCCATCGCGAGGGCTTCCGCTAGTTCCGGAGCTCCGAACGAACGGTCTGCCAACGGGTCGGGTCGGCTGACCCGCCCTACGGTCACGATCTTCATCCCGAACGCCCGAAGTCGCTGGGCCACTTCGTGGCCGATCTCTCCGAACCCGAGGATCGTAGCGGTCTGGCCCCTAAGTGATCGGTTTTCGGGCGCTGGTCGCAATCGACCTTCCCGGGCGAGCGCCACCGCACTCGGAAGCTGACGCGCACTCGCCAGCGCGAGCGCTACCGCGTGTTCGGCTACGAAGGGGGCATAACCGCCGACATTCCCCGCGATCTCCACCGTCGGGGCGAAGCGGTCGAACGGAAAGCGGTCGAGACCCGTATAGACGACCTGCACGAAGCGAAGCCGCGGCCTAGATTCCGCGTCGAACCGGGTGGCGATCCGCGCGACCGAGCCGACCAGCATCGCTTCGACCGAAGCCCATTGGCTCGCGTTCGATTCATCCAAGAAAACGAGTGGAACTCCGCTAAGTCGGCTTCCGATTCGCTCCCGGGTTCCTGATTCGGGCGGGAGAGCCACCAATAATCGGGGAGAGGCGTCCAACATTCAATCGTACAAGGAGAACCCACTTATTCCGTACCAGTACGGGATCGATCCGAGCCAGAGCATCTTGCCCAAGTATTCAGAGACCCAGTCGCGCGGCCAGCGGGTCGAGCGCGAACTATTACCATCCGTTCCCATCCTCCGAGGTCGATGAATCAAGCGGTCACGTTCGACCTTTGGCATACGTTGCTCTATCTTCCCCGCGCTGCGGAGGAGCAGTACATTCACGGACAATTCGACCTGGGGCGCAGCATGCTCGAATCGGCAACGGACCAGCCCGGTGCCAAACTGGTAGACCCGGCGCTCGATGCCGTGGAGGCGTTCCGAGGAGCGTATCTCGAGGCGGTTCAAAGCTCGGAGAAGGGGGTTAGTGTACCCCCGGCCGAGCAGATCCGCCGTGCCGCGGCCCGATTAGGCAAGCTGGTGGATGCCGACGAATATGTGCGTCGGCTGGGAGACTTGGTGACTCACGCTGGGTTCGATGTGGCGCCCGATGCCCCCCGGGTCCTGAGTGAGCTTCGGGAGTCGGGGTATCGGATCGCAGTGGTCTCCAACACCGTCGGAGAGCCCGGAAGATTCTTGAAACCCATTTGCCAACGGATGGGGCTCACCGATCCGGTGGAGTTCTGGGCTTGGAGCGACGAGCTCCCTTGGACGAAGCCGTCCCCGGAGATCTTCCGCTATGCGCTCTCCGAACTCGGGGTAGCGCCGATCAACGCAGTGCATGTCGGGGATGGGCTGGCCGATCTCCAAGGCGCAACCGCCGCGGGGTACCGCTCCGGGATCCTCTACACCGGACTTCGGGACTACGGCGCGACGTATGCGCAGCTGTTCCTGCCGATCGACAAGGAATCGCCTCAGGCCGATATCGTTGTCTCGAAACTTGCCGAGGTACCCGCGATCATCCACTCGTTGTTCAAAGGCGAGGGGTCCCTCTGAAGGCGCCAGGTCACTCCTGACCCATTGGCCGGGGCTGGGGGATCGACTTCGGTTGGTCCGCATCGGTCGGCATGCCGACTTTGCCCTCCACGATATCGCAGTCCTGCCAGTTGATACCTACCGTGACCCTGGGGAAGGCCACTTTGAGCGTATAGTTCGCGAGTTTCCCTACCGCCAACCCCGTCGCCCCGATCACCAGATTTGGGTTCATCACGGAAAGGTCGCGTATGAGGGTCACCCGAGTCTGGCCAAAGACGACCCTGTGAAGCTCCTCCCGATCCTTCATGACTCGCGGAGCAACCCAGGAAAGAAACCGCCCATTAAGCTCTACGGCCGACCCACACTCACCATCCGTTACGGATGTAGCGCTATCAGCGACGCCCCCAACCGTTCCTCGGTCGTTGTATATCCGATCCACGCACACGAACTGGCGCCGGGATAAAGTCTTTTTATAGGGACTTCATGCCGCATTCTAACATGGCGCCTCCAGCAGAAGCATCGGCGACGATGAAAGAGTACGCGATGGGGCGAACGTCCGTTGAGAAAACGGAGGAGCCCAAACCAGATTGGGCCGATCCAGCCGTAGTCGGGCTCATGGGATTCGGGACCACCACAATGTTGGCGGGTCTTTCGAACCTACCGCAGCCCTACGGGAGCGGCATGGGCACTACGAACGCGCCCGTCTTTGCTATGGCGATGGCATTCGGAGGTTCCGCGCAATTGATCGCGGGAATCATCGATATGCGACGTAATAACCTGTTTGGCGGCGCGGCGTTCATGGGATACGGAGCGTTCTGGTGGGCGTTTTCGCTCCTGTTGCTATGGGATCCCGCTGGTGCGGGCCTCACAGTCTACGGAATTTCTGCGTTTGCCTTTGTTTGGTTCCTGTTTACTCTGGCGTTCTTCATCTGCTCGTTCAAACGCGGTTGGGGAATAATAGGAGTATTCGGGCTATTGACCATCGCATTCCTGCTGCTGACGGTCAAGTTCTGGAGCTTAGCGTCCAATGCCATAGGTTGTACGAGCTTGGCGGGCTGCGGCCCGTTCGCGGCAACGGCCACGACGGCGAACTGGCTGGTCGGCGGGGAGATCTTCCTGACCGGTCTTCTGGCCTGGTACGTTGCGACCTCGATCCTGGCTGAGAACCAGTACGGGCGCAGGATCCTACCTCGCTAAGGTAGACCACTCCTAAGCTGGGACCAACCCCTTCCTCCCCTTTCCTTATTTTCAGTTCTGGATCGATCCGGCCTCGAACGTCGAAGGACCCTGGGGACGTGGTCGCCTGTACTGACCACTCTGCCGGGGGCGCGTGGGTCAATTTTGTCGAACAGAGTAAATAGGGTGTTATGCTAGCGCATGGCGAGGAAACTCGACGATGGCCCGAACGGAAGCTGAACCTTTGGTGAAGGAATCTGACGCCGGCCTTAGTGAGGCTGAGATCGCGGTACACTGGAAGGAAGAGGCCGTTTATCGTCCAAGTCCCCGCTTCGTGGGTCAGGCGAATCTGACGGACCCTTCGGTCAGGGAGCGCTTCGCGGAGAAGAACTTCCCCGAGTGCTTCCGCGAGTACGCCGACCTCTTGACGTGGGACCGGTACTGGAGCACGACTCTCGACACCAGCAAGGCGCCGTTCTGGAAGTGGTTCGTCGGCGGGAAGCTGAACGCCAGTTACAACTGTGTCGACCGTCACCTCGAAAAATACCGGAACAAGGCGGCGATCATCTGGGTCTCCGAAGACGAGAATGAGCCGGACCAGGTCGTCACCTATCAGGAGCTCTACAGTCGCGTGAATGAAATGGCCGCCTATCTCCGCGATTTCTGCGGCCTCAAGACCGGCGACCGGGTCACCGTCCACATGCCGATGGTCGTCGAACTCCCCGTCACCATGCTGGCGTGCGCCCGGTTGGGAGTGATTCACTCCGTCGTCTTCGGCGGGTTTAGCGGGGAAGCGTGCGGGGCGCGCATTGTGGATTCCGGTAGTCGGGTCCTTATCACTATGGACGGTTACTATCGGAGCGGTAAACTCCTCGACCACAAGGTCAACGCGGACATCGCACTCAAGAAGGCCGAGAGCGAGGGCACCAAGGTCGAGAAGGTCCTCATTTGGAGGCGGTTCCGGGACAAATCCGCGTCGCCGACCCCGCTGATAGAGGGCCGAGACTACATCATCAACGACGGCCTCAAGCCTTTCCGCGGCAAGCGCGTCGATCCCGTCTCGATGCCGGCCGAGGCGCCCCTTTTCCTGATGTACACGAGCGGCTCGACGGGGAAGCCGAAGGGTTGTGTGCACAGCACAGGCGGCTATCTGTCCTACGTCGCCGGTACGTCGAAGTACATCCAGGACATCCATCCGACCGACGTCTACTGGTGCATGGCCGACATCGGCTGGATCACCGGTCACTCGTACATCGTCTACGGCCCGCTTGCGCTCGCCGCGACCACCGTGATGTACGAGGGCGTTCCGACGTTCCCCGACGCGGGCCGTCCATGGCGAATCGCGGAGCGCATCGGTGTGAATATTTTCCATACATCGCCGACCGCCATTCGTTCGTTGCGGAAGCTCGGACCCGACGAACCGAAGAAGTACAACTACCGCTTCAAGTCCATGACGACGGTCGGCGAGCCGATCGAACCCGAAGTCTGGAGGTGGTACTTCGAGATCGTGGGGCGCGGGGAGGCGGCGATCACCGACACATGGTGGCAGACCGAGAACGGCGGGTTCCTCTGTTCGACGATACCGGGCATCGACGCGATGAAGCCGGGCAGCGCCGGTCCTCCCATGATCGGTCTCTTTCCCATCATCTATGATGAGAGGGGCGAGGAGATTCCGCCCGGGGCCGGTAGGGCGGGAAACATCTGCATCCGCAACCCGTGGCCCGGGATCTTCCTTACGATCTGGGGCGATCCGGACCGGTTCGTGACGACCTACTATGCCAAGTACAACCACAAGGCGGGCAGCACGGACTGGCACGACTGGCCGTACTTTGCCGGCGACGGTGCGGTCTGGGCGCCCGACGGGTATATCCGCATCCTCGGCCGCGTCGACGACGTCATCAACGTCGCGGGCCACCGCCTCGGAACGAAGGAGATCGAGTCGGCCTGTTTGACGGTTCCCGAGGTCGCGGAAGCCGCCGTCGTTCCGGTCGTCGACGCCGATCGGGGCCGCGTCCCCGAGGTCTACATTGCGCTGAAGCCCGGCGTCAAGCCGGACCAAGCCGTCGCGGACAAGGTCAGCCTCGCCATCGAAACCGTGATCGGGAAGATCGCCCGGCCCCGCATCGTGCGAATCGTACCGGACATGCCGAAGACCCGGTCGGGCAAGATCATGCGGCGGGTCTTGGCGTCGATCTCAAATCGCATGGACTACGGAGACATCATGACGCTCGCGAACCCCGAGGTTGTCGAGCAGATCCGCGTGCAAGTTCAGGGAACGGGACCGGTCGAGAAGAGGACCGCTCCTGAGGATATCAAGAAGTTCGGCCAAGCCGAGTAGGATGTACGAGGGGGGGTCGCCGCGACCGGCCGGGGCGGCCCCTGCGGCCCGAACGTGTCCAAGTTGCCAAGGAACGCTCCGCGATCCGATCAGTGGCGACCTCCACTGCTACGTCGAATGTCGAGATTGTGGCCAGCGATTTCAGTTGGACGACCCTCGCATTTTAGACGCGGCGCCGAGAGAAGCGCCCCCGGAATCACGGTCCCAAATCGTATAACCGGCCTTCGAGGCTCGGGCGAAGACGCGGGCACGACGCGGTCGAAACCGAGCGGCTCCGGCGGCGATATACGTCTAATAAAGGCTTTTAGCATGGCCTCCTGTAAGGCCCTCGCCCCGGTGGCTCATGGTGGAGACTGGGCGTTCGCCCGAAAAGATCGGCAAGACCATTCACCTTCGGATCGACCCCAATGACGAAACGACCACGCTCGAAGACGTCCTCTCGAAGATCTCGGAGCTCCAGCGCAAGCATCCGGACCGCGAGGTCTTCTTCGACGGCGACGAGTACGCCATCGTCTCGCGCCCCAAGCGACCCAAGGCCGCCGCGGTCCACTGACCTCGCCCCGCTCGGGGCCCCGTTGTTCCTGCTGAACCTCAAATCGTATCCGGGCGCGCTCGGGCCCGGCGCCGAACAGATCGGGCGCGTTCTCGAGCGATTGGGGCAGGAGTTCGCCATTTCCGTTGCCCTCGCACCCGGGGCGCCGGATATCGCGCACCTCACCCAGTTGTTGCAGATTCCGATCCTCGCGCAGCACACGGACAATATCGACTCGGGCGCGCACACCGGCTACGTGGTCGCCGAGGCACTTGCGTTCGCGCGCGCACAGGGTAGTCTACTCAACCATTCGGAGCACCCCATCTCGCTCGCCGCGGTGGGTGCGACAGTCGAGCGCCTGCGTCATTTTGGGCTGGTGCCCGTCGTCTGCGCGCGCAATGTCGCGGAGGCTCGAACGCTCGCCCGATTCCGGCCGCCCTATCTCGCGGTCGAGCCCCCCGAACTTATCGGAGGCAAAGTATCGGTATCGAAGGCGAAGCCGGAAGTGATCTCTCGCACCGTGGCCGCCGTTCGGTCGGTCTCCCCGGCCACCAAAGTGTTGTGCGGAGCCGGAATCCACGACGCGACCGACGTGCGCCGATCGATCGAGTTGGGCAGCGAAGGGATTCTCGTTGCAAGCGCCGTCACACGGGCCCCCGATGTGGAGGTCGCGATCCGGGAACTCTTACGCGGCTTCCGACCCGATCCGGCAAAAGCCGCGGAAGCGGACTCCGGGCCGCGGGCCCCGTCCTCTTCATAGACCCCGTCGTCTGTCGCCCGAGTGATCATTCCGCTGTCGGAAGTCGCTGAGGAGATGTTCGGTGCCGCCACCTGTCGCCGAGAAATCGACTTCGCGCAAGCGCCGGAAACCGTCGCCCGGCCGTAAGACACGCGGTCGCCCGAAGCCCGCCGTCGGGGCACGTCCCCCCGGTCCCCGCGCGCCCGATTCCGAGTTTGTGGCCGTCCAACGCGCCCGCCGAGCGGGACTCTCTCGATCGGACCTGGATTCGCTGAGCCGGACGCTCACGTGGTCGCGTCCGGTGGCTCCCCCGATCGAGAGGCATCCCCGTTCTGCGGCGCGGCGCCTGCACGTGGTCATGGTCGGATGGGAGTGGCCTCCGAACCATACCGGCGGACTCGGGGTGCACTGCTTTGAGATCTGCAAGGAGCTCACGCGGATGGGTCACCGCGTCACCTTCCTGACTCCCTTCCGCGGACCGTTTACCAATCTCCCCGGCGTCACGATCCGTTTCCCGGGAGACGCTCCGAAAGCGGGGACGTGGTATCCGCCGGCCTACTGGTCCGGGGAAACTCCGGATAGTCCGTTTCGCGACGCCATGGACGGGTACAACGCTTGGATCTCGGAGTTGCGCGGGATAGGCCACTTCGACCTGGTCCATGTGCACGACTGGTTTGGCACCGTCGGCGGCCGGGAGCTCGCCCGGCACGGTCGAGTGCCGCTGGTCCTTACGGTCCACTCGACCGAATACGATCGTTCGCTCGGAAACCCGTGGGAGCAGATCCTCCAACGGGAGCAGTACGGAATCGATCACGCCGATCGAGTCATCTCCGTGAGCCGGCACCTGCGCCAGCAGTTGATCGACCGCTACCACGCCCCGCCCGATCGCGTTCGCGTGATCTACAACGCCGTCCGACCGAGCGACCGACTGCGACCCTTGAAAGAGTCCCAGCAAATCGTCCTGTATCTGGGACGACTCGCCGCGATGAAAGGCGTGGACACGTTCCTGCGCGCCGCCGCGCGCGTGGCGCCGTCGGCGCCAGACGCCCTCTTTGTAGTCGCCGGGGAAGGTCCGGAGTTCCCCCATCTTTTGGACCTCGCGACTCACTTGGGCGTCGCAGACCGTGTCCTCTTCCTCGGCAAAGTGACCGAAGATGAACGGACCGTGCTCCTCGCGAGCGCTTCCGTCTTCGTACTGCCGTCCGTCGTGGAGCCGTTCGGGATCGCGGCGCTCGAAGCGATGGCCGCCGGCGTGCCCACGATCGTATCGAAGACGAGCGGAGTGGCCGAGATCGCGCAACACGTGTTCGCGATCGATTTCTGGGACGTCGATGAATTCGCGAGTCGGATCGCGGAACTATTGGAATACCCGGTACTGCGCGCGGCGATGGGGGAGGGGGGACGCTGGGATGCGCTCAAAGAGGGGTGGCCCGAGCGCGCGCTTCAGACCGTAGGGGTCTATCAGGAAGCGATTCTCTCCTCCGCCCATCCACGATGAAGGTCGTCCTGTACCTCCACATGCATCAACCGTGGCGACTCGCCCGGTTTCGATACTTGGATCTGGGCTCCGGAAGGCCGTACTTCGACGTGCACCGCAATCTCGAGATTTTTCGAGGGATCGCGGATCGGT
The DNA here is from genome assembly GCA_049300255.1 of Thermoplasmata archaeon. Classification (GTDB taxonomy): domain Archaea; phylum Thermoplasmatota; class Thermoplasmata; order Lutacidiplasmatales; family UBA184; genus Lutacidiplasma. The sequence continues at coordinate 15,313 of JBAQJJ010000008.1, read as the reverse complement.
GCTATCGTCCCGCGCTCACGCGGCTTGAAGAATCGCTCGAACGGTATCCCGATTTTCGGCTCAGTCTGTCGATCACGGGAACTTTTCTCGAGCAAGCCGCCGAGGTCGCGCCGGACGTAACGGACCAGATCCGTCGTTTGGTGCGATCGGGACGGGTCGCACTCCTCTCGGAAACGTACTACCATTCCCTTGCGTTTTTACTGCCTCCCCCCGAACTGGTGGAAGAGGTCGATCTCCATCGACGCCTCATTGAGAAGACTTTCGGCGTGACGCCGAAGATGCTCCGGATGACCGAACTCGCCTACTCGGACGAGCTCGCGCAGTTTGCCGAAGCCCAGCGATTCCAAGGAATGCTCGCCGAGGGCTGGGAGGGCGTTCTCGGAGGTCGGTCGCCGAACCACGTGTATACTTCGGCGGCCGCCCCCAACATTCGGGTGTTGCTGCGTAACTATCGCTTGAGCGATGATGTCGGGTTTCGCTTCTCCTCGCGGGAGTGGAACGAGTATCCGCTCACGACCGAAAAATACGCGGGGTGGCTCGCGCACTCCCCCGGCGACGTGCTCGGGCTCTTTATGGACTTCGAAACGTTTGGCGAACATCACTCGGCGGCCTCGGGGATCCTGGCCTTCTTGGCCGCGCTGCCGTGGGCCGTGGCTCGGGAGCCGAATCTGCAGTGGGCAACGGTGGAGGAGGCCGTCACCGAGAACCCGAACGGCAGCCTCTCGGTTCCCGTGACAATGAGTTGGGCCGACCAGAATCGGGATTTAGGCGCGTGGCTGGGCAACGACTTGCAACGCTCGGCGTTTGAAGCGGCGAAGAAGGCCGGCGTGCTGGCCCGTCGAGCGGGCGATCCTCAGATCCTCACCGATTGGCGCAAGATGCTGACCTCGGACCATTTTTACTACATGTATGTGAGCGGACACGGCGCCGATGCGGGGGTGCACCAGTACTTCAGCTCGTACGGAACCCCCTACGACGCGTATGCGAACTACATGAACGCCATGACCGATCTTCGGCGGCGCGCCCTCGATCGACTGGGCGTCCATCGGGCCCCCACGTAGCGTTCCCGGTCCGACTGGGCGGGCGAGGTCGTATATCGCCCGCGCAGCGTCGGCTTCTAGCGCTTGCGAGGGCGTCGGGCGGCCTTCGCGGATCGTGGCCGGCGGAGCGCTGCCCGAGAGCGGAGCGTGGCCCGCACCATGGCGGCCGGAACTTCGAGCAGCCAGAAAATGTTGCCATCCGGGTCGGCGAACTTCGCCATCTTGCCCCACTTCTCTTGGCGGGTCGGTTCGGGGAAGTGAACCGCCCCCTTCAGCATCCGAGCGACGGTGCGGTCCATCTGGTCCGTCACGAATGCGATACCCGTGTTCCCCGGCTCCAACGGGGCAAATCCTTCGCACAAATGGAGGACAAAACGATCTCCGGGCGGCGCCACAAGGACGGCGTGCCCTGAGCCGCCTCCGATAGTCATCGTGGCGAACCCCAGGTTCTTTTCCCACCATTTGGCAGTGGCCTTGGCGTTCGACACAACTACCGCCACATCTGCAATTGCGAGCATCGCCGGCTCAGCGTCCATCGACCTATCAAATGCGCGCCTGCCCAGGCGCGGAATCGGAAGGACGCCGTCTCCGTGGGTCGGCGGGCTTATCCCCGTACGAGGGATTCGAACTCCGACCCTAACCGAGAAGTTATAGAACCCCACCCGTCCCTATTTCGGTTGGGTTCGGTGGGAACCCACGGAGGCTACCCGCCTCCAAGAGGAACGAGTCGTGATCACTCAATTGACGGGGAATGGACGGATCCTGCTCACCGTCAATGAAAATGGCGAGTGGAACGACCTCTTTTATCCCTACCCCGGACAGTTCCAGCACCTGCGCGAGATGCGCCTCGGGGTCTACGACGTAGCGGCCCGCAATTTCGCTTGGCTGCGCGGCGCGAATGGTTACCTGATCCAGCAAACACCCTTCGGACCGGAAAACTCTCCCGAGTCCACGTGGACCGGACATGGCCTGCACCTCAGCATTCAGGACCACGTGCACCCGAATCATGACTTGATCATTCGGACGATCCGGGTCCGAGCGGAACCGGCGAGGGCGATCCGAATGTTCGCCTACCACTCGCTCCAGATCGCCGAGTCCATGTATCAGGATACGGCGTACTATGACGCCGCCGCCCAGTCATTGGTCCATTACAAACGCGGTTACTACTTCGAATTCTTCAGCGACCCCCCGTTCAACCGCGCCGTATGCGGAGAGCACACGCTCAAGGGACTCAAGGGAACGTATGTGGACGCCGAGGACGGCATTCTTGAAGGACGAGAGATCGCCCACGGTGCTGCGGACAGCGTCATCGAATGGGACTTGCAGCCAGAGTCCTCCGACTTTACGACACTGCGTCTGTTCGTCGCCATCGCCCAGTCGTTACACGCCGTACATGACATGCGCGACTACGTTCGAAAAGGCGGCTCCGGCCGGTTCGCGGCGGAATCCGAGCGCTTCTGGAAGACGTGGGTGCGACGTCGGCTTCCGCAAACCCCGCCGGGTCTCAGTGAACGCGCGGCCCAGGTGTACCATTCGAGTGTGCTCGTGCTGCGCCACGCGACGGCCCAGAACGGTTCGATCATCGCTTCCCCTGACACTCGCGCGCTCGTCGCGGCGGGAGATACCTACAACTACTGCTGGTGGCGCGACGGAGGCTACGTGGCGAAGGCGATGGATGAGGCAGGTCTCTACGACCACGCGAATCGTTTCCTCCACTTCGCCATGAAGTGCCAGAATCCGGACGGGTCATTCTTCCATCGACACTTCCCGGACGGAGCGAACGGAAGCACATGGCATCCCCCTCCCTTCCTCCAGATCGACCAGACGGCGACGGTCATCGCGGCCGCCTGGCATCACTTCAAGCGCGGTGCCGATCCCGACGTCCTGCTCGACCTGTGGCCGCTCGTCAAGGGGGCCGCGAATTTCTTGACAAGCTTCCGGGACCCCAGGACCGGTTTACCGGCGGCGAGCTTCGACCTCTGGGAGGAGCGGAAGGCGATCCACACCTATTCGACCGCCGCCGTGATTCACGCCCTCGAACGCGCCGCGCGAATCGCGAGCGAGATCGGCAAGAACCCCATCGGGTGGCGGACCGCCAGCAAGGAGATTCACGCGGCCGCGCTCGAGCATCTGTGGGATAACGAGCTGCAGCGCTTCGTGCGGTCGGTCGAGCCCCGAGACGCCAAGATCGACGCCTCGGTACTGCTCGCCATGAAGTTGGGGCTTTTGGGCTGGGAAGACCCTCGTGCCCGGTCGACGGTCGACGGCATCGAGGCACGTCTCTGGTCAAAAGCCCATGGCGGTCTCGCACGTTACGAAGGGGACCAGTACTATGGCACCGAGAACCCGTGGATCGTGTGCACACTCTGGTTGGCGGAAGCTCGTCTGCGACTGGGCGATATCGCCCGGTGCCGACAGCTCATCGAGTGGGTCGCCGAACATGCCACCCCCACCCAATTGCTCGCGGAGCAAGTGGATGCCGTCACGGGGGAGCCGAAAAGCGCAACGCCGTTGACCTGGTCGCACTCCACGTTCGTCGACGTGGTGCACAAGTATCAGGAAGGCGTCGTCCAGGGTACCATTTCGGAGGAGTAGTTCTTCTCCGGGCGCTTCGGTCGAACCGAGACGAGAAGTCATCCATGGCCCGTCGCACTGCGAAAGGTCCCCAATCAATCGTAGTCGGAGTCGATATCGGGGCGACCAAGATCGCCGCGGCGATCGTGAGCCCTCGAGGGAGGGTCGGGGATGAAACCGTTCGGAACCGGCGGGAAACCGACGGTCCGGAGGCCGTCGTCGCCACGATCGTGGAGGCGACCCGCACCACCCTATCGAAGATGCGGGGTGCCCAACTCGCCGCGATCGGAGTGGGAATCGCGGGGCAGGTCGAAGCGGAATCCGGGCTGATCCATTATTCGCCCAATCTTCGTTGGGAGAACTTTCCACTGGGCGATCAACTTCGGGCTGCCTTCGACGCGCAAGTGATGGTCGCCAATGACGTGCATGCGGCGCTCGTCGGAGAATGGCGCCATGGGGCTGGCATCGGTGAGTTGGAGCTGTTCATGCTGGTGGTGGGCACCGGGGTAGGTGGTGGGGCTATCGTCGGGGGTCGGCTGCTCACCGGATCGACGAATACCTTTGGAGAGGTCGGCCACCTAACGTTGGTCGCAGGGGGCCGTCCGTGCCACTGTCCCAATCGGGGCTGCTTCGAGGCGTACGTCGGGGGGTGGGCCGTCGCGGAGCGAGCACGCGAATTGGTCGCGCGCGAGCTCGAAGCGGCCGAATGGCTCGTGCAACGCGCGGGGAGCATCGACCTGATCACGGCGCAGACCGTTACGCAAGCTTATCGGGAGGGGGACCCGCTCGTGGCGACCCTCGTGCGCGAGACGATCGACTACCTCGAGGCCGGCGTGGTAGGGATCGTCAACACGTTCAATCCCCACCGAGTGATTCTAGGTGGGGGGATGATCCAGGGCTTACCGGATGTGGTCCCGGGCATTCAGGAGGCCATCCGACGCCGTTGTCAGCCCGCCGCCGCGTTCGTCGAAGTGGTCCGCGCTCGCTTGGGAGAACACGCCGCGATCGTCGGCGCGGCGAGCCTGGCGCGCGAGCGCCTCAGCTGAGACGATATTCGTGGCGGCGGGAATCGGTGAGGGACACCGATTCCTGGACCAGACCTTGCCGCCGTAAGGACTCGAGACCGCTCTGTACGGTCCGGCGGGGAAGCCGCGATAGCTGCATCAATTCCGTCTGATCGAGGCCCCGATAGGTTTCCAAGAGATAGTACAAGAATTTCGTACCGGGAGGTCCCCGCACGGTCCGCGAAGTGCGGATCGCGCCGAATGTCTCCCCGCGGAGTCCCAGGCGCTCCGACGCCAGTGGCGCCACCGAGGCGAGGGCGACATTGCCGAGGTTCACGTCGGCCCCGAGGCGTCGGAGCAGGCCGATCTGCTGGCTTTCCATCGGCGCTTCGATGATGAGATCGTCGCGCGGAAAATCCGAGAGAATGGCGCGTACCCAGTCCCACTTGATCGAGCCCTCCCCATCGTAGATTCCGACGTTGCGCCCCGACTCGCGGCTTTCGAGGATGACCTTGCGAGGATGGAGTTCGCGTGCCCGTGCGACCTGTTGGATCGTCTCCTTGAGGGAGAGCTGATGTTCGGGGTCCTTCTTGCCCACCTCAATGAAGACGTCGAGCTTCCGCGAAGCGGCCTCCGTGGCCAGCCCCTCGATCTGCTCGACGGAGAGCTCGATGATCCCGTTGGAGATCTCGAGGATATCGAAACCCAACTCTTTCGCCTCATCCATCAGTGCTTCCGTGCGATCGCGGGTGACCGCCCATTCGAGCAACGTCCCACCGGTGGACACTTCCACGCCGACGTGGTGGTAGAGCTTGATCCGACGCCGGACCTCCTCGCGGGGGAGCAGCAACGGCAGTCCCCAGCCGATCTTCGCGACGTCGATGTACGGTGCGAGATAGGCGAGCTCGTCCTCGTGAAGCCCTCCCAGTCGGTCCAGAACGTGGGTAATCCCCTTGGCGCGTGGTCGCTGTACCTTCGGGGCCTCGGACGGAAAGAGGAGATGCTTTCCTTTGGACGGTGCAAGACTGGCTCCCATTCCCCCGACTCCGGCGCACGAATTGTCCGAGATAGTTCTCTACGAGGCTAAAAACCTAGCTCGGGGGCGGACGTCCGCGCGCGTCGGCGCACGCCCCGCCTTCGCTACCTGAAGACCCGGCTCAAGTCAGCAGAACGTCGCCGCGGGCGAGGACTTGCGCGACCTCGGGCCGGATGATCTCCTTCGGAAGCTGCTCTCCTTTGGAGATCGCCGTTCGGATCCGAGTTTGGCTGGTGTCCAATCGCCGATCGGCGGGATGGGCGCACGTGCGGGCGGTGGCCATCCAGCCACAGTCCCTGCAAAAGAACGTCTCAGCGAATTTCAGCGGAACGACATCGATCGGATATTCATCGAAGATCCGCTGGCAGGCAAATGGGTCATAGTAGCGTCCCACCCCCGCCTGGTCGCGCCCGACAATGTACAGCCCGCAGCCGAAATTTTTCCGAACGATCGCAAGGAAGAGCGCCGCCTTTGGACCGGCATAGCGCATTGTGATCGAGAGGGCCGCCAGGAGCACACGGTCGGCGGGATAGTAATTCCGAACCAGTGCCTCGTAGGCTTCGAGAATCACCTCCGGCTTATAGTCCCCCTTCTTGAGCCGCCCTAAGACCGGGTGGACCAGTAAGCCATCGACGTCCTCGCGTTCCAACGTACATCGTTGGAGGTACTCGTGGGCGGTATGCGGGACATTGCGGGTCTGATAGCCCGCTACTCGGCTCCATCCGCGGCGGGTGAACTCGGCCCGAGTCTCCGCGGGGCTAAGCTCCATTTTGCCGGTCGGAAGGTCCAACCGGCGCAAGAGGTCGATACCTCCGGCGAGCGCCGTGTCCCCGACGGTCAGTAGATCCCCGACGTTGGGATGCTGGGGGTCCGTCGTCGCGTAGACGCTCTCGGCCACCCGCTTTTTTTCGTACGGGAACTTTTCGCTGAGGTGTAACAAGGCGAAGAGTGAGCCCCTCGCGTCGAGCAAGCCCAAATCGTCCCCGGGTTGCGCTTGCTCGATCGTGGCTAGGTTTTGCTTGCCGGAAGGCGCCAATACGATCGGAATCGTCCACGGGAGGCCGTCCGGAAGCCGATTGGTCGTGAGGATGGCCTCTACAGTGGCTCGGTCCTGGAATCCGTCGAGCGGGCTGTAGGCCCCGAGTCCGATTTTTTCTGCGTCGTAGATCTCGTCGATGAACGGCGTAATCGTGAGCAGATCCTTTCGCTCGCCTTCCCGCCGACGACGCTCGGCATCGGATTGGAGTCGGTTGATAAGCCGACCGCCGTGCGGTTCTGCAATCAAGAGCGGGCCTGCCTCGTGCGAGGCGCCCGGGTATTAGAGCGTAGCCGGGAGTTCGTCGGAGAGTTCGTTGCGGCATCTATCGGAGCAACGAGACTCTGGAGAGCATGAGACCCACGACCCGTCCTACACGTCGGAGCCGAACGGCGCGGCTCAGGGGCTCGCTCCCGTCCCTTCGACCGCAGACGCTGTGAGTAAGTCTTAAAATCGAGTAGGACCGCTGGAAGGTCGGTCGCAACCTGTGCTATCGAAGCAAGGCGCCGTCGGAACTCGTGGGAACCGGGAGCAGTAAGAAGTGACGGTGCAAAGGGCGCTCATCTGTACACTCGGCCCGAGTTCGTTGAACGAGCCGGTAATCTCCCAGTTGGAAGCGATCGGGGTCGCAAGCTTTCGGATCAACATGTCGCATACCGACATCACGGATCTCGAGGACGTGATCCATTTCATTCAGAAGTGCACTAAAGTCCCCATCTGCATCGACACCGAGGGAGCGCAGATCCGTACGGGCGTCATGCAGGATGGTACTTCGGTCGCAGAGGGGACCTCGGTTCGCTTAGTTCCCGAGTCGATCAAGGGCTCGAGCTCCACGATCCCCATCGTCCCCGGCTCTGCCATCGGCAAGCTCACTCCCGGAGCCTGGATGAGCATCGACTTTGACTCGGTAATCCTTCAGATCGATCGAGTGGCCGACGGGACCGCCGAAGCTACTGTGATCACCGGGGGGGACATCGGGTCCCGCAAAGCCGTCACCGCCTTTCCCTCGCCCCCGCTTCCGACCTTCTCGGAAAAGGACCTCGCCGCGATCCGAATCGCGATGCAGAACGACATCCACGAGTTCGATCTCTCCTTTTGTGACCACCAAGGCGTTGTCAATCGCCTGCGCGAAATGGTCGGACCGAAGGACACGATCATCGCCAAGATCGAAAGCCGCGAAGGAGTACGCAACCTCGGCGAGATCGCGCGGCATGCGGACCGGATCCTCATCGATCGGGGCGACCTCTCCCGGGAGGTACGCCTCGAAGCGATCCCGCTCCTGCAGAAGGCGATCATCCGAAAGGCCAATGCGCTCGGAATCCCGGTCTACGTCGCAACGAACCTCCTGGAGTCGATGGTCACGCGCCGCACCCCGACGCGCGCGGAAGTCAACGACGTCATCAACACGCTCTTGGATGGGGCCAATGGATTGGTGTTGGCAGCGGAGACCGCCATTGGAAAATATCCCGTCGAAGCGGCTCGGATGATCGCCGCGTTGCTGCGGGAGTATGAGGGGTCGATCGAGGGCTATCATATCGATGACCTGCTGGGAGATCACCCGCTCGCGTCCAAAGGGACGTTGCGTCGGGAAGGGGCTGGAGTCAGCGACAAAGTTCCCTAGTTCCGATCGCCGGACTCCGAGATCGGACGAAATAGGTACGTCGCCCTGAGCCGTGGAAACCCGTCTTTGTCGCGTGTCGAAGCTTCCGTCGGTCTCACCCCGGGGGGAGTTCCGACATGCTCGGTCTGTCGCAATTTTGCTCCGTGAGCGAGACGACCGGATCGGGGTTCGCCGGCGCTTCTCTCTCGGAGATATACGATAGGGATATATGCGTGCGAATACGTATCCGCAACCTGTGTGGCGGTTCCGGGAGGCGACGGGGACAGCGCGTCTCATCGCCCGGCGGCGACCGGGACGGCCGCATGGGAAATTCCCCCCAGAAGTGCAAGCGACGCAGCCGCGGAACCGGTACGAAAACTATCGCCGGGTCGCGCGGGACGCTCGGGAGGTCTGAGAGTGGCTCAGGATTCGGCGAAAGGATCCGGGGCCTCGCAAGCTGCGTGGAACTCTCCGCTGGGGGGAGCATTGGGAACCGGCGCGGTGCGGCTCGTCGATCCAACGCTCGTGAAAGGATTGCGCGTTCTCGGGCTCCCGGGGCGCGAAGCCCGGTTGTATCTCTCGTTGGTACAATCAGGCCCCCGTGGCGTTCGGGAAGCCTCGGAGGGGGCCCGATTGAACCGCGCGACGGCGTATCGGGTTCTCTTGCGACTCTTGAGCCGCGGCCTGGTGATCGGCGATGGACGCACTCCTCAAACCTTCCATGCTCTCTCGATCGACCTTGCGATCCGTCGACTGGGTAACTTTCTGCACGAAGAGGAAGAGCTCAACGCCTGGATGTCGGAATTCTGCCTGCGGGCGGCTCGCCCCGGGGGCGCCCTCGATCCAGGGAACGCGAGCGCCGACGACGTGCGACTCCTGGCGCCGCGCGAAGGCGCCGAACATCCGGCGTTGACGGAGCTCGGCGAAGCGCACCACTCGATCGAAGCCGCCTTCCGTCCGCTCTCGGCAGGGGTTTCGTTCCGATCTGGGTTGATCCGCGCGCTCGGAAAATCGGCGCGCGCCGGCGTCCGGGTGCGGCTCCTCCTTGAAGCCGGTCCATCCGATCGGCGGTACGGGGATCGCCTCTTGCGCGAAGCCGGTGGACCGTCCCCGTCGTTGGAGGTCCGCCACTTCAGTCCAATGGCCGCTCATTTCTATGTCCTGGACTCCCGCCGCATGATTCGCTTCGTGACCCTTGGCAGCCTCGGTCGCGGCTCGGAAATCGCGCTCATCACCGACACCCCTACCAGGGTCCGCACCCAGATGGGTCGATTCGAGGGGATGTGGGGCGAGGGAACCGCCGTCTCGTCCGCCCAATTCAGCTCGACCCGGCGATCGGTGTGGCGGCCGCCGGAAACACCGGTCCCGGGGGAGGTCGTCTCCCGCGTCGCACTGTCGAATGGATCGGTGTCTCGAGCCCGACCGTCCAACGGAACGGACGCGTTACACTCCCGACTACCTATCCGATCGTCTTAGACGCCGAGCCCCGAGGATTCGCGAATCCCATTCGAACAGTTCTAATTCGCGCGTCGGCGGGCTTTACTTCGCCAGCGCCACGCCAGCCCAGTCAGCGCGCTAAACGAGATGGCCGCCGCTCCGATGGCCACCATTGTCCAATCTCCCCCCGGCACACTCGTAGGCGCCGTATGCGAGTTGGCGCTCGTGACTGTGGGAACGATGCTCGTGGACAGGCTCAGGTCCGTGGTGACGGGTTGGCCGCGCAGTGCGAGGGCCACATCGGTCGAGATGTATCCGTCCAAGCCGACCCGCAGGATGTAGGTCCCGTTCGGGACCCAGAAAACGTAGGCTCCTCCCTCGCCCGAGTACTGCCAGATGGTAGGGGAGAGGCTGACGTTCGCGCCGGTGATCGGGGTCCCATCCGTCCTCGACACCACGGCCCCTTGGATCTGCAGAAGGAAGGGATAGAGGTCGAAATTGTCGACCTGGGAGGAACCCATGACGCTCACGACCGCCTGCTGAGCGTAAGACCCAGGTTGACTGATGATCATTGTGTACGTCCCGTTCGGCACGGAAAACGAATACGACCCGTTGGCCGACGTTGGTACCGAGCTCCCGCCCATGAGGGCGACGGTGGCCCCCAGCACGCCCGACCCATTCGCCGCATACGCGACATCGCCTCTGAGGGAGTACTCCCCGGAGGTCGGAATCGGCGTGACGTTGAAATTGAGCGTGGCGGGTCCCCCGGCCACGGTGACCTGATCCTGGACTGTCTCGAAAACCGGCGCCGAGGCGCTGACCTCGTACGTTCCGTTCACGAGATCAAAGGAGTAGTTGCCGTTGGGTCCCGTGATCGCAGCCGAAAAGTTAGCGACCGTGACCAAGGCCCCCGCCACGCCGGACCCGTTGATCGCGAAGGTGACGTTTCCCGACAGCACGTACTGAGCTTGAGAGGCGGCGTCGAGCTCAAAAGTATGGTGCACCGCCTTTCCGTTGACCGTAATCGAAGTAGCCCCGGTCCGGAAACCCGGAGCGGACGCCGTGACTTGATAGGTCCCATTCAGCAGCGTGAACGAGTAGCCGCCAGTCGCATTCGTAGAAGTCGTTGGAGCTTCGGTAGCCGTGACGTTGGCCCCGGCGATCGGTTGGCCCGTACTCGCGGAGTCTACCTGGCCCGAGAGGGTGTAGTGGCTCGGCGGCGCACTCACGTGGAACATGGACTTCATCGGCGGAAACTCGGTCCAGTTGTCCTGGTGACCGAGCGAGCCGAGCCCGAGCAGCCACTCCGTCGTGGTGAGGAGGGAGAACGGTGAGGCATCCCCGGAGTAGAGACCGGCTCCAAGAGTGTACGGACTAACCGCCGTCAAGTACGTGTGCCCGCCATCAAGTCCGTCGTAGCCGGAGGTGTCGCTGTTCTCCCCCTCGTCGTAGACGATGAAGAACACGGTGGACGAGGCCCACGGTTCGCCAAGGAGAGTGGGTAAGTAGCCTGCCAGCCAGCTCGAGGCGTACGCGACCGACGTGTTGTGGCCGTCATTCAACATGTTCGGGGTGAGAAAAGTATAATTCGCGGGGGTATCCGCCGGGTTGAAGCTGCTCAGCGGGATGTCGTGCGTGTCGCACGCGCTGTTCGATCCGCCGGACGCAAGGTCGGAGTAGTAAATGAACGGGTTATGGCCCGGCTTGTAGAGCCCGTCTCCCCCGGCGGGATAGAACTGCTTGTAGCAAGGGGACGGCATCGACTCCATGTAGGCATTCCAACTCTCGCCCGCGCTGGTGACCAAGCTCGCGACGTTCGAGATGGGGTACGAATTCACGTTGTCCGAACCGCACTGAAGTCGCTCGCCGCTCGTCATCCCCAAGTAGTTGGGGGCCGACGGGTGGCAGATCGCGTAGTAGTTCGAGGCGCCCGCGTAGGTGTTGTACAGCGTGGACAAGTAAGGCCCCTGGCTCAACGCCTGGGTGAGGCCCGCGTTTTCGAGAACGATCGTGAAGACATGCTGGATCGGGGTCGGGAAGCTAGTCGCCGTGGCCGGATTTGTGCGACCGGCGGCGGTCAAACCCGAGTGCGTTGAGGCCGAGGTCGAGGGTGACGTCAGGAAACCCGCCCCCAGGAGCGCCACCAAAGTTACGAGGGCGACCACCGCACTGGGAGCTCCCGAGGGTCGGGAAGGGTGCGAGTGCCATCGCCCACGAATGAATCGATCCAAAATCCCTCCGCAAAGCGGACCAAGATTGGGATTATTCAGTCAAAGAAGACGTATATCAACCTAATCAGTTAATTTGCCGATTCCGGGGGGCAGGGCGCCACAAACCCGACCCTCGGCAGAAGATGGGCGGCGGGGAAGGGAGTTGTAGGAGGGGGGTCAAGGATTCGCCCGCGCGTCGCTCCGGCGCCCTGCGGATTCCTCTGTAGCCGAGCCAGGTGCGTGACTCACCCTCGGAAGGACGGAACTGCAACCCCTGTGGAGGGGGACTAGGTAACAGAGGCTCCGACTCGATCTCGATACGCAGGAAGGGTGCGGCCCTGACTGCGTGGGGCGAGTCGGTGGGAACGCCGCGGAGGATTCCCGGTCAGGGCGTCCAGGTCGCCCCACCGTAGCCGGATGGTATTTCGGGGGGCTGGGTCCCGCCGAACGGATCGGGTCGTGGCTGCGGAACCCGTCCATGCTTCTTCGCAAGATACGCGTCGATCGCGGCCGCCGCGCGCTCCCCCGCCGCCATCGCGTGCACCACGGACCGTCCTCCGGTCGCAAAGACGCCTTCCACGTCCGTCATCCAGCCCTCTCGCTGGCCCTCGGGCCAGCCCATCGAAGCGAACTTGAAGTCGTAGTCCGGGTCGAACCCCGATACGTCGGCGACTTCGCCGACGGCGACGATGATCATGTCGCATGGAATCTTCTCCTGCGAGTTCGGCACGACCACGAGCGCGCGCCGGCCCTTCGCATCCGGAGGCCCATGCTCGGTGCGCTCGACGATCAATCCCTCGACGTGCTCGGTTCCGAGGATCGCCTTCGGGGACCGGTAAAAGACGTAGCGCACCCCCTCGTACTCGCCGCCCGTCTTCTCCTCCTCGGTCGCCTTCATGTCCTCAGGCCCGCGGCGGTAGACCAGCTGGACCTCCCCGCCCTCGCTCAAGCGCCGGGCGGAGCGGGCCGCGTCGAGCGCGACGTCGCCGGCACCGATTACTACAATCCGTCGGCCCTTCCGTCCGAAGAGCCCTTCGGGTCGCTTGTTCATCGCGAGCAAGAACGGGAGGGCGTGGTAGACTCCCGCCAACTCCTCGCCCGGGATACCCAACTCGCGCGCCTTCGAGGCGCCGATCGACACCAGGACGGCCTCATACCCTTCCGCGAGGAGGCTCTTGGGCGTGAAGTCGATCCCCGCCCGCTTTCCGACCACGAACGTGATGTCGAGGTTTTTCCATCGCGCGAGATCGGTGTCGAGGTCATCCGGATCGAGGTGATACTTCGGGATCGTATTGATCTGGCCGCCGAGGAATGGCTCGTGCTCGAAGAGGGTGACCGGGTGGCCCCGGATCGCGAGGTCCCACGCGGCCATGAGACCGGCGGGGCCGGCACCGATGATGGCGATCCGTTCGGCCTTCTTCTTCGAGGGCACGTACTGCAGGTCGGACTTCCCATAGTCGAGGGAGGCCCGTTTCAGGTGCCGGATGGCTATCGGGACGCCTCGCCCGGCCATGATGCAATCGTCCTCGCAGAAGTGGTAGCAGGTCTTGCACAGGACCGTCGAGAGAGGATTTTCCCGAAGTACGAGCTTCGCCGCCCCGTCGAAGTCTCGCTCACCCACTAGGATGTTGTAACCGCGTGCGTCCTGGGTGATCGGGCAGCCCTGGATGCAGTACGGCATAGCGCATTGCAGGCACCGCTGACCTTCGAGGACCGCCTCCTCGAGCGTGTAGGGCTCATCGATGAGGGCGAACCGGCGGATCCTTTCCTCGCGACTCTCCTCGCGAATCGGCACCCGCTCGTAACGATCCATGGTGGCACGCCCCGGAAGAAGGACCCGGTACGGATGTTTAGACCCGCCCGACCCCTAAAGAGTTCGCGGTGGGGATGCGACGGATTGGCACGCGATCGGACTCGGCGGCGCCCGGCCCCGTCGCCGAACTCGTGGATCAAGATTACGTCGACAAGACGGCGTTACCGCCGATCTGCCAAAACACGTAGACCCCGGAGGAACTCACGTTCGCGTTAATCGTCGTCGGATCGATCCAGGCGGCATAGGTTTCCAGTTCGTTCGCCTGGGACACGTAGACGTAAAGCCCCAACTGGGCGGCGATATGTTCGGCCAGATTGTAGATCAAATTTCTCTGAACGAAGTTACCGTCCTCTGCCGCCACGTCGACCAGGAAGTATGTCATGACCTGGTAGGCCGCGTACTGACACGAGTTCGGAAGGAACCCCGAATCATTGGTCGGTCCCCCGTCGGCCCAATAGATCAGGTTAGCCCAGGTATCCTGGAAGTGTCCGCACCAGCTGGCGTTGTAGGTCGATGGGGTCGCGTACGTGCCGTCTAGCGCTTCCTGGACGGCGTCTTGGTAGGTGTAGGTGGAGTCCGGATAATAGAAAGGGCTGACGTAATCCGTCGGGTCTGGGTAATCGGGAGCCCATTGCACGGGAGCGATGGTGAAGGGATTCGTGTCGCAAAAGTCGTAGCATATGATCGAGGTCAGGTTGAGTGTTTCCGGCTCCAACGCTCCATGAGTAAGTGAAACGATAGAGCTCTTCCAGTCAACGATCGCGTCGTCGATCGGTGCATCTCCCTGTTGGCCGATGATCGGAAAGAGACACGGCGCGGCCGAGGTGCATGGCGCCGTCTCGGGATCATACCAGAGCGATGTGGGCGTGGCGATCTGATCCCACCACCAGCCTGCACTGCCGACTGTTGTGGGGCTGCTCACGGGATTCGCATCTGGCCAGGAAATGTTCTGCGGGTAGTAGTTGGCCATGTACTGCGGAATCGCCCCTCCGTAGTTGAACCCCAACTCGATCCCGTCCACCGTGTTGATCGTGCCCTCGATCGTCGTGTAAGGGTAGGCCCTGGTCAGGAAGTTCCGTATTCCGACGTTCGCAAAGAAGTTCTGCGGCACGTTGATTGTGACTCCCAAACTCGTCGATGCGGTCGCGCTAAATTCAAGATCAAACGAGAAGACCGTGATGATCAGCGTTGGTAGGGCAAGTAACCCAATCTTACCCTCTTCGTCGAGCCCGAGGAATTTTGCGAGATCATTTGATTGCAACCCGGCAAAGTCGGCGTAGCCGGCGACGTACTCCTTGTAGCCGACCTGGTCGCTGGGCTCCCAGAACGTGTTCACCGTCGACGCATACTGACCCGCCTTCGGTTCACATCCCAACTGGCCCGCGCACGTGGGGCCCACGTAGTTGGGGTTCGCCTTCAGCGTGTAGCCGACCGCCGGGTTCGCGCTGTTCGGAACCAGGTAGTACGGCCCAGATCCCACGGTGTTCCACTGAACACCCGGGTTGACTCCGGGCGAGTTCTCCGCCGCTTCCTCGAACGCGTCCCACTGCTTCGGGTTCGCAA
>JBAQJJ010000007.1:0-5492 GCA_049300255.1 Thermoplasmata archaeon | reverse complement strand
ATATTCCCGCAGCAAGTATTGGAACATCATATCCCTACTTATTCACAGCACCGGCTACAACACCATCTGGAGTTTTAGTTATTGCAAATGCTAGTGCTAATAGTGCGTTAAAAGTTTCGGCCACTATTCTACAACTATGACCGTCGTTTACGGCCCAGTAACATTCGAAGCTCAATTAGTTCAGAATTTTGTTATTAATGCATGTATTCCAGTTAAAGTTGCATTGCTGAATCCTAAAGTCAATACCTGCATAGTTACATTCCAAAAGCAAGATGGACAGATGATAGGACCATTTCCAGTAGCTCCATCGCAATCAATGGTAAGGCAGTTGAATAATCTCTTATCGTTTAGTGTGGACACAACTCCATTTGGTGCAGAGCTTATAATGGAGATAGTTACTGCAGATGAAGATATCGACCCTAAGTACTTAGGAGCAGTTCAAACAGCAACGGGAGATGCTGGAGCTACTTCTATAGCATCAGTAGACCCTACTAATATCAGACATCTGACTCCATTAGATGAACTCACGATTAATGGAGGAACTGTAGATATTGGGATTATTAATTCAGTAGTTGATGTAGATATTCAAGGAACAGTAGATGTAGCTGTTCAAGGACCAGTAGATGTTGAAGTAGTAGGACCTGCTGATATTGATATTATAGGTCCCGTAGACATTAATGGTAACGTTCTTCAAAATCAAGCTACAGTATCTTCGAATGGGAGAGCTTTAGCTTTAAATACAGTGATTAGACAATGACATGGAGCATTGATGGTGTTACTTCAACACAGAACATTACAGGAGTAAACAACGTAAGTTTTAGTCTCACAACATCCAACTCAAATGACGTAATCCTCATCTGTTTAACTACAGGCAGTACCACTCTCAATGTCAGTAATATCAGTGATGTTGCTGGATTAGTATGGGCTAAAAGAGGAGCGATAATAGGAACTAATAATACTACCTATATATATTGGGCATCATCTTTAAATCCTTTAAGTTCAGATACAATCACTATAAGCTTTACTCAGAAGGTAGATGTTTCGATTGATGCTCTTGGAGTTAGTGGAAGTCCTAATTATACTTCGCCGTGGGATACTAATACATCGCTACCATCATATAGTAACGGTTCTACTAATACTCCTAATGCAGTTCTTAGTACCAACTCATCTAATGATTTTGTCTTAGCAATACTTGGAGGAAATGATAACCCTAACCCAACTACTCCGAATGGATTTACAGAAATAGGAACACAACAGAATACCCCAGCACTAAATGTATCATATAATGTCTATAGTGGTCCATTACTGAATATTAGAATAGGATGGACAATAGGCAATGGCCATACATGGGAAACAATACTAGATGCATTATCAGGAACTCCAAGTGGTTCTACAGGTACAGGAACATTACCATCAACGGCAACTTCAATTGTACAATATGTCAGTCCGCCACCTAGTAGTGTATGGCATCTTTCAGGATTTACAACACAGTTCCAGAATCTAACTTCTGGAGTAATAACAGTATCTCAATTACAAGCAGGCGTAGTAATAGGTGGAAATTATCCAATACAAATGGCTTTGCCATTAAGTAATGCTGGAGTATTATTATCAGGTTCTCAAATCACTAGTATAGTATTACCTTCATCTGGTATATTACAAGCTATAGGTGGAACCAGTCAGCAACCATATTATGAACCTGCGGGAGTAAATATTCTATATCTACCTTGGAATGCACAGATAGATGTAACTAATAACGACCTGATTGAAATCAATGCTTCATTCTTACCTTCAGGAGCAACACCGACTAATCTATTCTGGGCATTTCTTGGATATCAGGAACCTTTATAATCATGTTCACTCAACCATCCCAACAGCCATTAGCAGCTTACATTGTTAACCCAAATGCGGTAACAGTTACAGTAAGTGGAATAGTTACTGCTGGTTCAGTAACAATTACTTCACCAATTCCATTACCAGTTTCAGGTGTTACACCACAATTAGTTACACAGACAAATCCTACAACTAGTGTTACAATACCAACTCCAGTTTATGTTAGTGGAATTGTCTCAATATCCCCATCTCCATTACCGATAACATCAAGTGGAATACTGCCAGTTAATGTAGTAGGAAGTATCACACAGCCAGTATCGTTATCGCCAGGCTCATTCACTACTATCAGTGGAGTAATATCAATAGCTGCTGGTACTACATTACCTACAGTAACCACAGTAACTACAGTAAGCACATTAACTAAGATAACGGATGTAGTTGCTGTTGCGTATAGTGGAATTATAGGAAATAATCCACCTCCATTACCAATATCCGGGGTTTACATACCACCAATAAACATAGCTACAAATCCAGTTCCCGTTAGTGGAATAACAGGATATTCTAGTGTAACTGCTACAGTAGTTGGTACAATTCCAGTAAGTGGAA
This sequence comes from Thermoplasmata archaeon, assembly GCA_049300255.1. Classification (GTDB taxonomy): domain Archaea; phylum Thermoplasmatota; class Thermoplasmata; order Lutacidiplasmatales; family UBA184; genus Lutacidiplasma. The sequence goes on along the minus strand of JBAQJJ010000007.1, from coordinate 3,056 downwards.
TAACTGGATATAGTTCAATAGGAATAACTCCTCTACCAGTTCCAGTCTCATCTGTTTATTCACAACCAGTAACAATATCTATACCATTTGTAGGTATATCAGGAGTAGTATCGTTAACACCTTTACCAATACCAGTTTCATCTGTATATAGTGCTCCTTCATCAGTTAATATACCACAACCATTACAAGTATCTGGGATTGTTACAGTTCAAAATATAATTCAAACTGTTCCAGTATCTGGCATAACACCACAATTAGTCACTGTTACCAATCAAACTTCAGCTACAATAGTAGCACCATTAGCAATAACATACAGTGGTGTAACTGGAATAGGAGTAGCTCCAATACCAATATCAGGAGTTTATCTTCCTGCAATTACGGTATCTGGTATATTGCCAGTCGAAGTTGTAAATCAAATATCGTCAATTACAATTCCTCAACCGCTACAAGTTAGTGGAATAGTAGCAGTAACTCAAGATACAACACCGTGGATTGTAGGAATAAGTACTAATCCAGTACCAGTATCAGGCATAACGGGTTACTCCACAGTAACAGTTGCAAACCCTACAGTAATAGCAAACCCTTTACCTATTAGTGGAATTACTGGTTATTCATCAGTTAGTTTAACACCTTTACCAGTACCAGTATCAGGTGTTTATATACCAACGCATGGAGTCACGATAGTTACAAACCCAGTACCAGTTAGCGGGATAACAGGTTATTCTAACGTAGGAATAATAGGAACAGTTCCAACTTCAGGAGTAGTATCTCAATTAGTTACCGTAACAAATCCGGTAACAAGTGTAGTAATACCAACTCCAGTACAGGTCTCAGGAGCAGTATCCTTATATAGTGGGCAGTTCATTAATGTCAGTGGTGTTACTGCTTTACCGTCTTCGCAAATACCTTTACCAGTATCAGGGATTACGGGATATTCTAGTGTTACGGTTCTTAATCCTCAAACGTCTGTTAGTATAGTAGGAACAATACCAGTAAGTGGAATAACTGGATACTCAAATCTTAATGCTACAATAATCGGACAACCAATAGCCGTAAGTGGTATTACAGGATATAGTGTTGTAGGTTTAAGTCCATTACCAATACCAGTTAGCTCAGTTTATTCAGCACCAGCCTCGGTATCAATACCTCAACCACTACAGGTTTCGGGAATAGTTTCAGTCTTTGGAATTCAACCTTTACCTATACCAGTTTCTTCGGTTTATTCAGCTCCATCTAGTGTTAGTATTCCAACACCATTACAAGTTAGTGGAATCGTAGCATTAAGTCCTTCCCCGTTACCAGTATCAATCAGTGGTGCAGTACCAGTCAGTGGCATTACAGGTTACTCTTCGGTAACAGTTTTAAATCCTATCAGTACAGTTGCTATATCTACAAACCCAGTACCTGTTAGTGGTATTACTGGATATTCTACAGTAAACATATCCCCATCACCATTACCAGTAACAGGATTCGTAACAGCAAGCGGTTCAATAGCAATTGCAGGTCAACCATTACAAGTTGAACTTTACACAGGATTAGGACCAGTAAATACACCATATCCAGTTACAAACAGTGGAATAGTACCAGTCAACATAGTTCAATCAATAACTCAAGCTACAACAGTTAGTGGCATATTACCAGTTAATGTTGTAGGAGCCATAACTCAACCAGTAACCATACAAGGAACAGTAGCAACTTCTGGTGTAGTACCACAGTTAGTTAGTGTAACAAATCCAACATCTCTTATTGTAAGTGGCATCATAACTACATTACCAATACCATTTGCTTATAGTGGAGTAACAGGACCTACAGTTTCATTATTACCTGTCAGTGTTAGTGGAATCTTACCAGTTAATGTAGTAGCTTCAATTACACAACCAACAACAGTAACTAACACTGTAGGAGTATCAGGAGTAGTCCCACAATTAGTCGTTAACATGGGTGGTAATGTTGCAATATTGGGACAAGGTACATTAATTTCATGGGGTGGATTAGCTCCTTCTGGAATTAATGCATTAACAGGAGAAACACGGTATGTTGCAGGAACACAATGGTTACCAGTTAAATCCAACATCTATTATTCTCTTGATTCAGGAAATCAAGCAATAGCAACTCTTGGTGACAACACAATTTATGTTGCATTGAAATTGGTAAGCGGAGTTCAAATTGGAGCTTATCCAGCACAAGCAATTGGTGGAGATGGATTTAGTGGTAACTTTTCATTAGCTGTTAGTAGTGTTATCGACATTGTGGCACAAAACAAAGATACTGTAAATCATGTAATGGGCGCATACTGGCAGGCAACAACTCCATGACGCTAGCGATTGATGGTTCAAACGTAATCAATTACCAAAATACAGCTTCTACAACTACTCCTACTATTACATTAACTACAACTAAAACTAATGATGTTATTATAGTAGCTGCTGCTGGCGCATTTACAGTTACATCAGTAACAGCTACTGGATTAACATTCACTCTTAGAGCAAGTATACAGAATAGTGCTACTGCACAATGGTTTTATGAATACTGGGCACCAGCGGCATCTGCTTTCAATGGAACAATTACAGTAACTACAGGTGGTAGTGGTATTAACATATCACTCATAGTATTTGGGGTAAGTGGTTCACCTTCGTATTTAAGCCCATTTGATTCAAATGCTAGTATGCCAGCAAGTTCAATGATAGGGGCAACTGCTTCTAATGATAACACTCAAACCGGACTTTCCACTACATCAGTAAATGACATGATTATCGGTTTGTTTTCTTGTAATAGCACTATACCAATTACAGATCCGAGTAATTTTACTAACATTGAAACTGAAAATACAAATAATCCTACAGAAGATGCATCTTATGATAACATTACTGGAACATACAACAATCAATCATTAACGTGGATACAAACAACTGGTGGAGGAGAACCGTATGAGATTATAGTTGATGCTTTAATTTCTACAACTGGAATAACATCAATTTTAGTAATCCCATTGCCATTAAGTGTATTTAATTCAGGGCGATGACGTTAGCATTAGACGGTAACAATGATTCGCACAC
>JBAQJJ010000006.1:0-10477 GCA_049300255.1 Thermoplasmata archaeon | reverse complement strand
GGCAAGAAGGTCGATCGATCTCGGATCCATCGCATCGTGCAGGAGGACCCCAACCAGGTGAATCGGAAGCGGGCGTTCTACGCTCTCGAGCCGCTGTATCGATCGATGGAAGAGCCCCTCCGAGAGCTCATCCGGGCGCGCAACGAGCATGCTCGGACCCGGGGCTTCCGGACCTTCGCTGAGATGCGCTTGGGTTTCGACGGAATCACCCCCGCGCGACTCGAGGAGCTGGCGTCTACGGTGGTCGCGACCGCTCCGGGTCGGATGCGGGCGCCCGGGGAGCGCTTTCGATCCGAAACGAAGGGTGCCGGTTGGCATCCTTGGGACTTCCCCTTTACGATACGAAACGCGGCGCCACTCCCCGACCGGTCGTTCCCGCGGCGATCGATGCTTCCTAGGATTCTAAAGGCGGTCCAGGGCTGGGGGTTCCGAACCGAACGGATGCGGTTCCGTGTCGTCTTCCACGACCTTCCTGCCGGCGGGCTAACACTGGCGCCCGCCCCGCCGCACGATGTCCGGATCCTCGTCCATCCACGAGGAGGCTGGCCGGCGTACCACGTGATGTTCCACGAAGTGGGACACGCCGTCCACTCCGCCTCGATCCGCGCCCCCGGACACCTCCTGAGCTGGCACGAGAACATCCCGGGTTTCGGTGGCTTCCACGAAGGGATCGGGAAATTTTTCGAGGAAATCTCCCACCACCCCGATTGGCTCTCGGCCCAAACGGGCGTGAGTCACGCGCAAGCGGAGGCGTTCGCGATGCAGCGATCGTCGACGGATCTGTGGGATGCGGCTTGGATCGTCCCTTGGGTGCGTACCGAGCAAGCGCTCTACCGCAATCCCTCGAGCGACCCGGCTAGCCGGGCGGGCCGCGAACTTCGGCGACTGTTCGGATACGACGACTACGCCCCCCCGTCCTTCGTGGATTCCTTTTACGTCGACACCCCGATCTACGGCCAGAACTACCTCCTGGCGATCCTATTCCACCATCACTTGGTCCAGAACGTTCGACAGAGATTCGGCGATCCGGTGTGGCCGAATCCTCGCGTGGGTCCCTGGTTGACGCGACAATGGTTTGCTCCCGGTTCCATGTATGATTGGGTTCCGCGTGTGAGGAAGGTCATGGGCGTCTCGTTTAGCGCCCGTCCGTTCCAGGCCAACTTGCGCCTGAGCGCCTAGTCAAGAGATCGCCGTTCGGCCACCGGGGTTGTGTTATCGTGGCGTTTCGGAAAGAAGTGGGCTGGTAATCCGCGCGCGGTTGGTTCCTCCTCTATCCGGTAGGCGTCGTGGCGCTTCGCGGGGCGGAACAAGTCGTCGGACAAACCGTCCCCGCGCCGTTCGGCCGAAGCGGGTCTTCCTCTTGCACACTCGCAAAGTTTATGCCACCCCCTCAAGTGCCGTGAGCATGCCAGAATCCGCCGAGCCAACCCACGCAAATGTCTCGCGAGGTCCGTTCACGGTTATGGGCGTTACCATATACCGGCGCGTCACGGGCGACGAGAGCGGGGGAGCCTATTCCGTAATGGAACACATCTTCCCTCCCGGCGGCGGACCGGCCTTCCTGCATACTCACCCGGCGCAAGAGACCATTATGATCCGGGAAGGAGATTTCGAATTCTATTCCAAAGGAATCAAGGGAAAGGAAACGACCCGAGGAGGCCCCGGGGACATCCATCACGTTGCGTCGCTAGGGCCGCATGGTTTGAAGAACGTCGGCGCCGTACCGGGTCGGGCGTTCATCGTCTTCCACCCTGCGGACTTGCAGGAGAAGTTCTTCGTGGAGTTTGATGAGATTTTCACCAAAGCCAACGTCGCGCCGGATCCTACGCGGCTGCAGGCCCTATTCAAGCGTCACAACTTGACCCTCCTCGAGCATCCTCCTGGCATGTGATTCTCGAGTCGAGTTCCAATCAGCTGCCCACTCACACCGAATACCGACCGAAGCAAGTGGGCGCCGCCAGACCGGACCCCCCCCCGAACTGGGATCATCGCCTGCGCGCGAGCTGTGCGGCTCAATGGGCTGAAATCGGCGTTGTCAGTCCCAGTTCTTCGATTGTCGAGGTGAATTCGGCTCGACGTAAGGCCCGCGCAGGTAAGGGGGAGCCGTGCCAAGTCCCGCAGTTACTTTCGCTTCTTGGACCGCTTTGCCGGCTCCCTATCGCTGCTTTGGAAGTATCGCTTCATCGGTTCCCAATAAAACTCGAACCAGCCCTTGTCCACGCCGTCTCTAAACTTGTCCGGGATTCCCACGTGATCAACGACCAACCGAGTAGCCTTCCCGCGCCGTTGAAGATCGATTCGCAGAATTGAAAAGGCGCCCGGTGGCCATTCGCTCGCCCGCCAGGCCTGTACGATACGCCGGGCGGGGATAAGATCGAGATTGTAGCCGGAAATGTAGGTGTCGCCGGCGGAGAACTTACTCCCCACCGAGCGACTCATGTGAGCCGATTGCCCGGTGATCCGCGCGTGGCGTCGACTGTCCAGGTACGCGTCGTAGAGCTCGCGGGGCGTCGCTTCGAATTCTACCTCATGGTGCACGGGTCGACACATACTTTCCACCTTTCCCTCCGTTCGGAGGACGCCATGGGAGAGAGACGCAATATATTTAACCATTTGGTTTAATGTTGTTTCAGGACGGAATGAGTGGCCGACAGAGTACGCGCACAAAGGCGCCCAACGATGATTCGCTGACGCATCTCTTTCACGCCCTATCGGATCGGACCCGACGCCGCTTGCTGGCTCAACTCGCGCTGGGTCCGGCCAAGGTCACGGACCTGGCGCGACCCTTTCGAATGAGCCTTCCGGCAGTTTCCAAGCATTTGAGAATCCTCGAGCAGGCTCAGCTGGTGTCGCGATCGATCGATGGCCGGATTCACCGATTGACGCTCACGGGGGAGCCGCTCCGCCAGGTCGAGGTCTGGTTGGATCCGTTTCGGTCCTACTGGGAGCACACCTTACTCGCGCTCGACGAAGATATTCGGAAGCACCCACCGCGTCAAAGCCGAACCCGGTCGTGACCATTTCCGGCGCGACGGGGGCGCATAGTTCCCCGTCCTGCGGGGGGAATGGAACAATGAAAGAGTGGCCGCCGTAGTCCGGAAGGTAGCTCCCGGTGGCGCTAGGGTAGGGTGATCTGGACTTGGCCGCTGAAGCTACCCAATCCGACCGCGGTCAGTTGATCACCTTGGCCGACGGGATTGATCGTCGAAGAGACGTCGATCCAGATGGTATCTCCTACGGTGAGGTCGGTACTGGCGGTGATCGTCCCCGCGCCGCTAAACCACATCGTGGCCGGATTCTCGCCTAAAGGTGCGGTAAGGTAGCCTTCTACGTAAGTGGAGCCGTCGATATAGAAGCCCATGGTCGAAATGAAGCTCCCGGTGTCTGAGGTCAATTCGAGTTCAACGTCGTTCGCGGTCAACCCCTGAGTGGCCGATACGATTGGGATATCGTAGCAGTAGTCGTACGCCGTGCACTCCCCGGCCGTACTTGTTGAGGGTTTCTCCGATTGAGCGGACCCAAAGGCGAAAGCGGTCCCCAGGGGGGTCGACATGGGCGTTCCGAGGCATGTGGCCGTGACGTTGAGGGCCCCATAGACCGTACCACTCAGTGCGGACATCTCAATGACCAGCTCTGAGGCGTTCCCCGATGGATTTTGGCCCCCGAAGGGATTGCAGGGGCTGTAATCAAACGACCAAAATGGCCCCCCGTGTAAGCCCGAAAATCCACCAATGACCCCCATCTCTAGAAAGGCTCCAGGGTGGGCGGCGACATATGCGGACCCGCCGTTTGCCTCGGCGATCGTGGCGGCCGTTGAGCTGTCCAGGACGGCGCCCGGGATCGAGGCATCGGGTAAGCCCGTCCCCAGACATGATGCAGCTACCACCCCGATCGGCTGAGCGACCCCGTTTGAAACGGAAACCAGCAGGATGTCGCCGGTCGAATTCTGCTCATAGGCAAGGAGCCAAAAGGGAGAGTCTCCCGACTTCAAACTCCCGGAAAACGCCGGGATCGAGAGCGACGTCGGCACGGGACTGTTGGCAACGGGTGTCGGCGTGCAGGATTCGGTTATATTCGAAAGGCCGATAGAAAATGACGAGGGGAAGTCATAGCCGGCGGCCAAGCTCAGAGTCCAGTTGGTCCCTCCCGCGACACTTGTCGATCGATTGCCATCCGACCATGCGGGACGGAACGTAATCCCGGTTTCCCCTGAACTAGTCGGTGTCAGGGCTCCGGACAGGATCACCGCCAGAAGAACGATGGCGATCGTAATAATCGCGCAGATTCCGAGCAAGCGTCCTTTCGAACGATGTGGAGAGGTCACTGCGGACGACCCCTGATAGGGTGACGACGCTGTTTGGGCAGGATTACCCTCCGTCCCCGGCGCAGGTGTGGTGGGGGTTGAATTCATGTTGGCTACGGGCGCAGTACGCAGCTCGCTGTTGAAAATCAACCCAATGACTATTTAGAACCCCGGTCGTGGCAATGCACCTCCGAGGGTGTCCCTCCCGCTCCTCCCGAGACTCGATCATATCAGATCTAATATGGACCACCTCAAGCGTCAGCATGGTACGCTGACTCCCCGCGTTTCCCATTTTCTCGGTGGAAACGAGCAACGGCTTCGCGCTCGGGACTTGATAGCGGTTATATGTCTCGGAAGCGGGCGCCGCTTTCTGGACAAAGCCGTAAAAGGGTCGAGGGAGGTCAGAAATTCGGATGCGCATCGAAGACCAGCCATTTCTAGGTACGCAAGCTCCGTTGGGTCAAACTGGGGTCATGCCTCGTCGTAGAAATTTCCGTTCGTTTCCCCGCGCCACAATTTTTCGTTGGGGGGTCGTCTCGCTGACGGCAATGCTCCTGTTCACCACGTTCCTACTCGCCCTCGAACCAGCCTCCGCAGCGCTCGGCCGATCGCCCGAAATCACGCCCGCCGGATCCAACTTCCCTACTCCGATCCGCCACGTGATCATACTGTTCATGGAGGACCAGGGAGTTTCCGACGTCCTCGCGAATGGCTCGTTCGAACGGTATCTCCTGACCAAGTACGCCTTCGCTTCGCAGTACTATGGCCTCACATCGGATTCGCTCGCGAACTATCGAATCGCGGCGAGCGGTCAGAACTCAAACGGTTCTGACTCAACGCTCAACGTCCCGACGCTCGTCGATAATGCTGGGGAAACGTGGGCGGCGTACGAGGAGAGCATGCCCACGCCGTGTGACCAGACGAGCACTTACTTCAACACGACCCTCCCCGCATCGGTCGTAGGGAACCAGACGAATCACTTGGTTTACGACGTCAATCACGATCCCTTCGTCGTCTTCAACAATATCACGCACAATCCCGCATACTGCGCCGCCCACGTCCTGAACCTAGATGCATGGACGACCGCTCTCCAAAATGGTGATCTCCCGAATTACGTCTGGATCGCCCCCAACGACACCGATAACGATCATCATTGCCCGCCCGCCACTTGCCCCGGGGCAATCCCACACGGCGATGCCTGGCTTCGTTCGTTTCTCAGCCCCTTCCTCAACAGCAGTGCCTTCTCCGACAGCGTCGTGCTCCTGACGTTCGATTACAATTCTACCGAGGGCTATACTACGAATCCTGCGCACGTCTACTTCGCAGCGCTCAGTCCGTACGCTAAACCCGGATACGAATCGACGGTAACCTACAACCACTACAATCTGCTCACGACAACCGAATGGCTGTTGGGCTTGGGGCGGACCGGCCATGGAGACAATTGGACGACCAGTCCTCCCATGACGGACCTGTTCGATTTTGCTCCCTACTACAATGTGACGTTCACGGAGTCTGGACTGCCTGCGCACACCAACTGGACTGTCGCCATGAACGGGGTCAACGAATCCTCGACGTCGGCCTCGATCGTTTTCTCGGTCCGAAATGGTAGCTATCCGTACGCCGTGGCCCCAATCTCCGGATTCTCCACAAATCCCTCGAACGGAACGATCGACGTCATGGGAGCGCCGGTGCCGCAACCGATCACGTTTATCCGCCTCCCGCCTCCGACCTACGAAGTTTCGTTCACCGAATCTGGGTTAGCAATCGGGACGAATTGGTCGGTCACCCTCAACGGCACGCTCCAAAACGCGTCGACCAGTTCTATCGGCTTTCAGGAGCCGAACGGGACTTACGCATATACCGTCGGGCCGGTCGCGAACTTCACCTCCGAGCCCTCTGACGGAAGGGTGACCGTCAATGGAGCCGCGCCGTCGTCCGTTGAGATTCTCTTCCAATCGACAGGACCGCCGACCTTTGCCATTACGTTCGATGAGGCCGGGTTGCCGACGGGAACCGCTTGGTTTGTCTCCGTCAACGGAACCAATCGATCGACCACTGGGAGTTCCGTTGCGTTCCAGGTTCTAAACGGGACTTATTCCTACACGGTTGGCACGCTCGGACGTTATCTGGCCGAACCTTCTTTGGGGTCGATCACGATTTCGGGTTCCCCTCGCACGGTGGACGTGAGCTTCGCCCTCGGGCCGATGCGGTATGCCGTGACGTTCACCGAATCGGGACTCGATTCGGGGACGAATTGGTCCGTGACCGCGAATGGCACGACCTTGTACTCGAAGGAAATCACGGTCACCTTCCTCCTTGCGAATGGATCCTTCTCCTTCACTGTCAAGGGCGTGAGCGGCTACACGGCCGCCCCCTCGTCGGGGTCCGTCCGGGTCAACGGAACCGGGAATTTCATCTACATCAACTTCACTGCCTCGGGGTCAAGCTCCTCCTCGGCGACGCCGAATTGGGGGCTTTACGGGGTCATTGCTGAGATCGGGGTCATCGTAGCGCTGGTTCCGATCGCGATTTGGGTGATCTTGCGGAAACGGCGATCCCGTCCGCCTCCCGCGCAGCCCTGGACTCCGGAGTCACCTCCTCCGGAGACTCCCTAGAAATTGCGTTCGACCCAGCGGTTACGATCCGACAGCGGACGCGCCGAGTCTAGGAACGTCGCTCCAAGTCGATCTGCAGTTCCTGCAATTTTCGCCGTACTAGTTCCGGTTGGTGGGTCTGAATCCCGTGCAGCAGTTCGGGCAGGAATCGGATGGCCGAATAGAATCGGAGGCGTTGGTCGAAGTGGGGATCGGTCGGGCGCCTCCGAAGATTTCGAAGGGGGAGAAGGAAGGAGGCACCGAACGGAAGGAGGCCGACGAGATCGAACGCGGGATCTCCGAGGCGAGCATCGTCCCAGTCGAGCACTCCGGACGGTTCACCCCGTACTGGATCCCAGAGAATGTTGTAGGAGCCCAGATCTCGGTGCGATAGGACGGGGCGGTAGTGGGACCTCGCCAACGTTGGGAGGAACGCATCGAATTGGGCCCGAATTTCCTGGTCTAACCGGCGCGACACTCTCGCTGCCCCGACGCGCTCGTAGCGATGTTCGAGCCCCAGATACAACTCCTCCCACGCCTTGGGGACACCCGGTTTGCAGCCAAGACGGCGGAGCGGCCCGGGGGGCAAGCCCGGCCAGTTCGGTGAGGAGTCGGAGGACAAACGTTCGGAGCTTTGCGCGCTCGGCACGTTGCAGCGGGCGGTAATCGAGGAGGGGAAGACCGGGGAGCTTCTGATAGACCAGGAAGGGCCACCCCTTCGGGTGGTCGAGCTGGCCGATTCTGCGGGGAATGGGAATGGGCGTCGAGATGTTGCGGGACAAGTAATCGAGGACTCGGACCTCGAAACTCAGGGAACGAGCAACCTCGACCCTTCGCGGAAACCGGAAGATAAGTTCGCCCTCCGCCTCTAGGACGAGGTTCGCCCAGCCGCCCTGGACACGGCGGAACTTTCGGAGCTTCCGTTCCGGCCACGCTGCGCTGGCGACCTTCCGAAGCTCCGTGAGCGAAGGGAGGGTTGGCTGCATTGTCCTCGGAGAGGGAGTCCGTCCTATGGCTTGTTCTCGCTTCTCATCCTTTTGCTTCCGAGATCCATACTCATGGAATCCAGGACCGGACTGCAAGGGCGCGCCGAAGAGAACTCCCGGCGGCGCAGCATTCTACTGGATTGGCCCACAGAGGGCGAGGTGTGGGTCGTCCTGACAGGGAAGGGCCCTGTCATTCCTCGATCGCTAAACCTACCAGCTGAAGTACATCTTCGTGGGACCGAGCAATGTCCGAACGATGGACGCTGCGCGTATCGACGAACGCGAGGTCCTGCCACGCCCGCGCGCTTGGGACCGGTCGCGACGGAATCGAGCCTTGGTAGAGGAACCCCAAGTCCCAATGATGAGTCGCTCCCGGATGGCGGCGAGGCGCATAGGTATCCGACATCACCGTGGGAGGCCCCAAAGGCTGTGCCGGTAGTTCCAACTGCTCCCGCAAGATGCGCTGAGCTGACTCGTCGGGGGATTCATAGTAGATCAAGTGCGAGGAAGGCAGCATCCAGCCGTTTCGGTGGGCTTCGATCCGCTCGGGGTCGAGCGCCCCTAGCTGGTCCCACGGCGCCGCTGGGTTCATGTGACCCATCAAGACGGCACGCGGGTTGCCCTGCTCCCTTAAGATCACGAAGGTCGAGATGCACAGACCATCCTTCGGGATTTGCGTGACGGAAAAAGCGGCCGTCTCGGCGGAGTCGCTAAAGCGACAAAATCGCCGCTCGGTGGTCATGCCGGTCGGGGAGCGTGTGGAGTGCTTCAGGCTTTGCCATGGAATCAGATTGACTTTCCGAGCGGCGAGCTACCCTCATCGCCGAACAGCCGCAATCAGGAACCCGTGTCCCGATTCCAAGACACCGGGCCTGCGGCCAACCTGCTCCTCAATCTCCAGCAACGCTTTCCACGTCCGCGCATCCCGGCGAGCGGACGAAGCGATTCGATCTTGGAAGGCGGCGATGGGCGCCACGCTCATGATATCCATCGTTCGGAAGCCGGCGCGTGTTAACGCTCGCTGAGCTTCGGCGGGAGTGTAGAATTGGAATTCCCATCGTGCCATGCGATGAGGCGCGTTCGGTTGAAACCCTGTGGTCAAGACCTGGTCGATGAGGTAGAAGCGCCGTCGCCGAAGGATTCGTGGAAGGACGCGGCGGCTTGCAGCCATGAGGAAAAACTCCTGCGCGGCCGAGGCCGGTGACGCAAAATCGAGGATCAAGCGTCCTCTTCTTCGGGTTACCCGCGCGAGTTCCTTGAGAAGTAGCGGCCCGTCGCGCGCGGCGAAACTGACGATATTGCCCAGGGCGACCGCCGTGTCGACCGTGCCCGACCGAAGCGGAAGCCGCTCTCCCGCCGCTTGTACCCAATCCACTCGCCAGAGTCGGGACTGCCGTCGCGCCCGTCGCCTCCCCGCCAGAAGACCCGCGCGAGAGAGGTCGACGCCGATTACCCTGCTTCGAGTCCGCCGACGTAGAATCGGAGTAAAGCGCCCCGGTCCCGGGCCGAGCTCGAGCGTAATTCCTTTCGCCGCCGTCAACTGGGAGCGAAGAAATCGTTCTCGCAGGGCTCGATGGAGTTGGCGTCTCGGCTCTCCCGCATATCGCTTCCACTCATCTTGAACGCGGACGTCGAACGACGTCCGAATATGCCGTCGACGCCGGCGGGGAGTTTGGACTCTCACTCGTCACTCCCACGCGAACTTATCCCGGAGCCAGTTAGCTGTTACCCTTCCCCCGCGGATGAACCGGCGGGCCGCCCCACCGAATGGTTCAGCGAACACTAAGCCACGCCGGGGTGTTTTGTCGGAAGACGAGGCTTGGATGTTCGTTTGATTTTACTTCGATTCGTTTCGAAGAGGACACTTTAATACCGGAGCGCCAAACCAAGGCCCATTCAGCAAATGGCTCGGCACGGAGCGATTCTATGAACCAGGCGACGGATCTCCCCGGTCCCCTCGTCCATCGATCCGCGCGTTATGGCGGGGCCTTGTTTCTGCTCGGCGCGATCGGATTTGTCGTGGGAAATGCCGTGACGCAGTTGGGTTGGACCCATCCGTACAGCCTCCTCCACAACTACATCAGCGACCTAGGCGCGGTCTACTGTGGTAACTTTCCGGCGAGTTCTACCCACTACGTCTGCTCTCCTTGGCATGACGTGTTCAACGGGTTTGTGATTCTCATGGGAGTCTGCTTCATTTTGGCGGCCCTGACGATCCGATCGGCGTTTCCCCCCGGCCATTGGACCTCGCTGGGTCTGCTCGGAATCTTGGTGGCGGGGTTGGGCGCGATCGGGGTCGGGTTGTTCCCCGAAGATGTCAATGTGACGTTGCACGCGCTGTCCGCCGTGGCGGCCTTTTTGATCGGGAACCTAGCCGTGATCGCATTGGGACTCGCCATCGCGAAGGATCGTCGTTGGAACGGTTTTAGCACCTATACCGTCGTAAGCGGTGTGTTCGGTCTGGTCTTTCTGTTCGTCTATCTGTTCCATGTGTGGGGCCCTCTTGGGCTCGGTGGTGCCGAGCGACTGATCGTGGCCCCGATTCTTCTCTGGGCATCGGTCGCCGGTATCCATATCATGCGGATGCCGACCTT
>JBAQJJ010000005.1:0-3572 GCA_049300255.1 Thermoplasmata archaeon | reverse complement strand
ACTGAAGGTCCAATCAAACACAAGATAGCCCCATATTTCCTTCTTCAAGACAAACCTGATATTCCAGTATTAGAAGGTGTTACGAGTGTTAGTGAACCCTACGAACTAGACTCATGGGTAAACTGGGGCACTAAAGTTAAAGTCAGAAAGCTCAATATAATCCATCCAAGTAAGACACCTGAGATATCTACCAATTATTACAAGCTAGGGTTTGAAACATACCAACAGTCAATACCATTCCATACAGTTGTATCTACTGAATCAGAGGCTAATGGACTATGGCCTCTTGATACAAACAACAACCTAATAGAGATTAACTGCATGGTAGTGGATATAGAGTATTTGAAGAACATTGACTATCTATCTTGTATTGGCTTAGGCGAATTCAAAATCAAGATTAAATCATCGGTGGATTTAATCAATGAAGACTTCAAGTTAGAATTAACAATACCAGACGATATCAAAATCACTCAACTCCTGTGCGATAAACATGAATCTCCAGTCAAGATATTGAAGCAGTACATTAAGCATCTTAACAACACCCATATATTAATAGGCCATAACGTCAATGAATTCGATTCTTATGAGATGTATCAAATCTTCTCTAAGTACGACCAATTCAAGCCATTTATAAGGGAACGATTCTACAATAGACAAGCATTCTTCCGTGGTAGAGTAACTCAAAACTATACAACGTTCTATCCTATAAGTTGGGATACTCTTCATGCTGCAAGATTCCTTTGGAAAGGAGGAAGTGAGACTTCTTTTGGTCTGAAACAGTTAGCTATTAGCTTCGGTCTTAATCCAACGAATAGAGTATATGAACGTGACTTTGGAAGTTGGGATAACTGGAATATACATAACCCACAATGCTTAACCTACAATCAACACGATGTATTAGAAACATTCCAATTATTCAAGAAAGAAGCAAAAGCTATACTACTTCAAATGTTGATTACTGGAATGAGCTTTGATGACGTAGTACAAGACAGTAATGGAAGAATAGCTGATTGCCTGTCCTTAATCAGAGGTAAACACATTATTCATCCACCAATGATGAATCCACTTAAAGTAGCTCAGGCTTTGCAACAACACTTTAAGGGTGAACTTCACACTAAGGAGTATATTTTCAACTATTTCAGAGAACATGAATGTACATCAGACTGTCAGATTGATGATAAGTCTACTGATTATATGCGTGACAAATTAATACGCGTTGTAAAATATGGAAACGAGATGCCTCAATACGTAGAGTACTATCCACTTCTTTTGGACTATCTAGTTGTTGGTGGATACACTAAACTGGAAAATGTATCAATGATTCCATTTCATGATGTTCTTTCTGCGGATATTTCGGCTCAATACCCAACGATACTGAAGGCTAAAAACATATGCTCTGATAGTGTAAGACTAGCAATAAAAGGTGAAACGCCTAACGGATGGTGCTGGTTTAGACAAATAGGCAATAAGAACATACTGAATCTCTTTGAATGGAAATTAGCAAGTGATTTTAAATTCACTGATGGGGAGGGATATATGATAGGATATATTCAGAGAGGTGGAGAGGGGCTACTAAATAAAGCCCTTACTGGTATTATCAAAGCTGTTGCTACATACAAAAAGCTTCCGGGATGGGAGGAAGTATATCAGAGAAGTCTTAAGCCGCTTAGGAACGCACTAACTCACGGTGTTATGTTAGGCCTTGATGCTACATGCCAACAGTTCAATCTAGCAGGTTCGGCTATACCAACACTCGGATATGAAATCAGTACTTATGCATTCAACTACTTGGAAGAGAATGGATGGAAATTATTGGAGGCAGATACTGATGGAGCTTCATTCATCCAAAACATTTGAAGACCTTGTTCACGACATAGAGAAACATTGGAGCGATATACTATCCTATCCAATAGTCTATGATATAGCTAAAAAAGACCACCAGCTATTTTTTGCACTTAAGAATTACGTGACTATAGATAACAACATTATCGTCCTTAAAGGTCATAACATAAAGGGTTCAGATAGACCTAAAATATGGGATAAGGTTTTTAAACGCTTGATGCTAGAGATTATCCCTAATGTGAATACTACGGAAGAGCTTATCATTCAGGTTAGAACCAGAACAAGAACTGTAGTCAAAGAAGAGATGCAAAAAGCAACCCTAAATGATTTAATCATAATCCAATCAGTAGCAAACCCCGAGATTTATAAGAACGAACAATACACCCTAAGAGCCAGAATCATAGAACGTCTATTGAAACGTAAGATAACATTCGGTGGTAAGATAGAGTTCTTAGTCACTAAACACATGCTACCAGATTGGATTGGTAGGAAGTCAAAGTCAGAGCCAATAGGCTGGATGTGGCCTAAAGAGTTAGCAGAAGATATAGATTACGAATGGTATGAGAATATGATATACCAAACAATAGACACCATTTTCAGCTTTGAGCAGGCAAGCTCCAAACTTGGAGTCAGAAGTTTATATACAGAGTTTCAATCCCAACCCAATCCTGCGCCTAGTACCTATACCCCTACTAGTACTGTGTCTCAACCTCATCATCATCCCCCTGAACCCACCTATTTCGACAAGTTTGAAGAGGCAGAGACAATTACGTTTAATCCGATTAAGAGAAAGCATAAGAAACAAGGTACGTTATAATGCCATACGAATCCTATTCCAATAAACCAGTTGGTGAAATGAAACTATGCATACGATGTGGCAAGAGAGAAGGATATATATTCCACTGTAAACGAACTGGTAAAGGCCATGAATATTGTCATCCCTTCACGGTGATTAATGAGCAAAGGACAAAAAACCTGCAACCGATATAATCCGAAGGCTGACCCAATAGGTTCGACTCCATATCATCAAGGACAATGTATACAGTGTTCCCCTGTTCCACATAGAGTATTTGATTGTAGATGTGAAAGGAAGGAGATTTGTTGTTACAAATATGACTGAAATTGAATTAATGGCCGAACGATATAACAAGACATTCCCCAAATGGCCTAAACTTGTAGTTGATAAAAATTGGATATACGGTATCTGGAATATTGGGAATGACTATACTAATGCAACTACATACTATGGTGCATATCCACATGGATATTTAAAACGGATAATGTCGCTATTTGGAGATGATATTGCTAAAGACCAAATACTTCATCTGTTTTCTGGAAGTCTTGAAATCAATGATAGTGACACATTTGATATTAATTCAGACCGACATCCTAAGATTGTAGGAGATGCTAATGAGTTGTCTAAGTATTTGACCAAACAGTATAGTCTTATCTTGGCTGACCCACCATACTCTAACGAAGATGCCGTACATTACGGAACTCCTTTCATTAATAGGAATAAAGTCCTTAGTGAGTGTTCTAAAGTGGTTAGACCCAATGGCTATTTAGTTTGGTTAGACCAAGTATTGCCTATGTACCGAAAGGTTGAATGGATTAGAATTGGAGAAATTGGAGTAGTTCGTTCTACTAATCATAGATTTAGAGTTGTTGAGATTTTCAAACGAAGACCAGAGAATGTTAATCTTAATGATTATCCTATAGATACTATAGTT
>JBAQJJ010000004.1:0-2670 GCA_049300255.1 Thermoplasmata archaeon | reverse complement strand
CCCGCTCTGGGCCGAGGACCTAGCGATGAGGGTGCGCATGATCTCGTCGTTGTCCAGCTTCGGCGCCGGTGTCGCCGGGTACACGACCTCGCTCGCGGCCGCCCTCCGCGCGCAGGGCGACTCCGTCCTGGTTCAGTCCGATCGGATTGGATCTACCACTCCGAAGAACCCGTTGGAAGTCCAAGAGGTTTGGACTCGAGACGCCCGATACGTCTTTCAGAACTTCCGCGCAGCGGGCCGGGGTCCGCCGTACGACGTCATCCACATTGAGCACGAGTACAACCTTTTCGGGGGGCCCTCCACCGCGGTCGAGTTCCCCCTCCTTCCTAGGCTGCTCCGGCGACGGGGTAAACCGGTGGTCACCACCTTGCACCACGCGATTCCCCTCTCGGAGCTTCCGGCCTTAACCGCGACGGGCTACGTACGCGGGCCCCTGCCGGTGATACGTCGGGTGATTCGTGCCGTCACGCGACGGGTGGGGCGATGGTCGGACCATGTCGTAGTTCATTCCGCGTTTGCAAAGGATGTCTTGACGAGAGATTACGGGTTCGACGGAAGTCAGATGTCGGTCATCCCGCACGGAGTCTCGCCCCAGAACAGCCCTCTTCCGATGGAGGAGGCTCGACACCAGCTCGAACTTCCCGCGGGCCCACTCCTCCTCAGTTTTGGGTACCTGGCACCCTACAAGGAAATCGAAACGCTCATCGATGCCTTCAACCTGGTCGCTCCTTCCCGCCCTGACCTGCGCCTCGTCATTTGTGGAGGCGTTCCGATGCGGTATGGGCGTGCGGGGCTGGCATACTCCACGGCGCTTCGTGAGCGCGTGGAGCCCGGGGTGACCTCCAGGGTCCTGTTCCCTGGGTTCGTACCGACGACCGCCGTGGGGGCGTACTTTTGCGCCGCCGATCTTGTCGTCATTTCGTATGGGTCCTCCTTTTCGAGCAGCGGAGCCCTCGCGGTCGCCGAGGGATTCGGCCGGCCCGTGCTGGCGCCTCGAATCGGCGCGTTCGTGGAGGCCGTCGAGGATCCCCGGGGGCTTTTCGAGCTCGGCTCGCCCACCGGGCTGGCCGATCGAATCACTACGCTCCTCGATAGTCCCACAGTTCTCCGGTCACTTAGTGACCGAAGTCTCGCCGCGGGAAAGGCCCGAGCGTGGCCCAAAGTGGCCGCGATGCATCAGGAGGTCTACCGCTCGTGCCTTCCCAACGCCGCCGCTACGTAACACCGGCAGCAATCGCGTCTGGCCGGGATTTCTGAGAAGAATCCGGGGGAACCAATTCAGTAAAGCCGCGTGTCAAGGGATACGAGCGCGAGGCGAACCGGAGGGACCAATGATTCCCAGTTCCGATACCCAGGGGAGCGGTAGTTCTCGAACGAGATTTCGGAAGAATCGGACGAGAATGCGATCGACTTTTTGACGGCGCTCGTTCCCGCATAGAACGAGCCGGAGCCGTCCTTCGTGGAGTATCCGGAAGGGATCACCGTGGTCGCATAGTCGTACCCGCCCCGTGCTACGGTAAACACGATCTGCGTCCCGGTGCTATAGTGCGTCGCGGGCGCGGGGCCACCGGAAGACGTCTTGGAGGTCAGTTTGACGCTCCAATTCTCCCCGCTCGGTAGACCGGTCTCCGTGAGCGTGATCGTCTGCACTTTAACGAAGGTGACCTTGTCGGTCATCGACCCAGTGACCTGGAGGTCGCTTTGATTCGCGGAGGAGGTCTTGGATACTCCGTAGCCCGCAGGCGCGGTGATCGTGACGGGTAGGTTACCGGCCGGTTCGGTGAAGACGATGGACGTGACTTTGGTACTCTGAAGTTGAGGTGGGGACCCGGCCGAGACCGACCAGGACGAGCCTGTGGGAAGCCCTGATTCTGAGAAGGTCACCGAGTACGTCGGGGTAACGTCGAACAGGTCCATCATCGGCGGGTACGCTGTCCAATTGTCGTGGTATCCCGTGTGCCCCAGCCCAAGCAACCATTCTGTGGTCGTCAGTAGATTGTAATCCGTGTAATGCGTCGTCGAATCGTAGCCGGCCTTCGCATACGGGCTAAGCGCGACAAAGTAGACGTTCGCGGGCGTTGTCGTCTTCTCCGCGGAGCCGTAGTCGAACGTCAGGAACACCACGCTGTTCGAGAAGATGCTGCTGTTCACGAAGGGGCTTAGGAACTGGCGGAGCCACGCGTCCCCATTCGCGATGGCCCCGGGACAGGTCGCCGGGGGGCAGTGGTGGTCGTTGTCGGTGTCGTTCGGAGCGATCCAGACGTAATTCGGGAGGTTGTTGTCCGCGATCGCGGAGCTCCACGCGGAGAGGCTCAGGACGTGCGCCTTGCAGTACGCGGCATTCGAAGTGATGTTCTTGAAATTGACGAACGGGTCGTGATTCGTGTCGTAGACGAGGTGGTTGGTTTGCGTCCCGACGACCGAAGCCGGAAGCGTCGTGTTGAAGTAGGTGCTCGTCTGATCGCAAGGCGTCGGCATGCTTTCCTCGTAGGCCGCCCAACTCTCGCCCACTTGGTCGACCAACGTCGGCACGTTCTTCGTCGTCGCCGAACCGTCCGAATCCAATCCACTGGCGGCATCCCGGTAATTGGCGAGGGAATCAGAGGTGAGTCCATAGAATTGGGAAGCCTCGGCGTACTTCGTCGTCAAGTATCGCTCAAAGGACCCGCC
>JBAQJJ010000003.1:0-7508 GCA_049300255.1 Thermoplasmata archaeon | reverse complement strand
GACGGAGTCGCCCTGCGCGCGGAGGGCGGCCGCGAGCGAGGTCGTGTACCCGGCGACACCGGCGCCGAAGCTGGACAACGACGAGATCATGCGCACCCTCATCGCTAGGTCCTCGGCCCAGAGCGGGCCGGGCGTCGTATGCGCTGGACACCGGGTTGGCCTCCGTCGCCGAACCGGTAGGCAACCCCGGCGGTTCCGCCCATCGTATGTCCTCCCATTCGAGCCGACTCTCGGGAGCTTCCGTCGGGGCGCTTAAGTACCTTTCGCGCCCGAATTCCCGGTCCAAGGGAATCTTCGCAGACATTCAAGGCAACACGTACGAGGCCCGGCCGGCTCTGTGGGTCCAGGCTGCGCACCGCGGTTCCGAACCGCCGCGCCCAGTCCGGTCAGTCATACCCCCAACTCCGCAAGCGGCGGTCGACCTCCGACTCCCGAGGGCCTGGGGTACTCGCGCCGGCGGTCGACTCCGACCGACCGATCGCCATCTTGGCGTACTGGAGGAGTTGGGCGGGAGGGGCGTTCGGTTGCGCTCCCAAGGCCAACGCATGGCCCGAATCATCTAACGAGCACGAGCCATCCGGCCCAAAGACACGAATGCTCCGATGGTAACTGGAGCGGGGCTGGGACAAGAGAAAACCGCGGGGGGGATGCGGGGCCGGGCCTTCCCAAAAGGAGGCGGCGGGCCCCCGGCGGTCGAGGCTCTCGGTCAATATCTGGGAGATCGGAGTCTCCCTCTCCTCGATCCCCCGGGCGACGAGCACGTCGAACAAGTGGCGAAGATCGACCCATTCCGAAGTTTGTGTCGGTTCCAAGTGTGGCTGACCCGACTTAAACTCGAAGTAGTACGCCGGGACTCGAACGAGCTCGTCGAACAGAAAGAAGCCATGACCGAATGAGCCCTGATTTTCGCCGAGGGCTTGCCCGTGGTCGCCCACGATCAGCAGCGAAGCGTCGTCGAGCACTCCGTCATTACGGAGTAGGCCGATCAGAAGTTCGAGGGCCTGATCGAGTCGGCGGCCCGCCGCCGCGTACGGTTCCATCATGTCCAAGGAACTTCCCCAATGCTCGAGCGCCAGCGTATGTCGCGCTAGATTGACGGTGGGAAGGTACTCGAGGTCCAAGCCGCCGGCCGAACGATGGGGTGGGGTCACGTACGGTTCGTGCATTTCCATGAAGTTGACCAAGAGGTGGAGGGGCTTTCGGCGATCGCGCCGTCGCAGGAACCGCCGCACCGCTCGCACGACCTGCACGCCGGAATAGATGGGCCGGACCGCCTCGTGCGCGGCGCTTGTCGTAAACTGAAGGAACCGATCGAGGGATCCCGAGCCGGATCGCTTGTCGGAGTTGGCGAGCTTTTGAACCCTCGCATAGAGCAGTTGCTCGATTCCGACCACTTGGACGCCTTGGAGGAAGAGGTTGGCTATCCAGAGGGGAAGCCCCGGGTTGAAATATTCGTAGCCGCGTGCGGTACCTACTTGCGGGGCGACGAGCCAGTTGGCAGAAAACGCAGCAGTCGTGCCCCCGCGCTTGGTCCACATCTCACCGAGGAAGGGATTCGAGGGAACGTCAGCGGTGCCGGACGCTACGTGGAAATGCGTCAGCCACGGCTCCGTACCCGATAGGAGACTCACGTGCGACGGCGGAGTCCAACATGAGCTCGCGATCGCATTCGAGAAGGCGACGCCTTCTGAGCTGACTTTCCGAAGGTACGGCATCGCGCTTCCATCCGCGAGGCCGGGAAACCACTGCGGATGGCGGAGCGTGTCGAGAACGACGACTACCAAATTCCTCGGCATGGGACGCAAACAGATTCCTACGAGCCAAGACCTCGTAGAAAGGCCTTTGGGAATCGGTGCAAGGGTTGGCCAAATCCGGGCCCCCCCGCGTTGAACGCCTCGCGTCGGCGGAGCGGAGTAGCCAGGGCCGACGGTTTCTCAGGTGCGGATCGGGTCACTCGTACCCCCACGAAAGCATCGGCGCGCCCAGCTCCGCTTCCTGGACCGGGATATCGGTCCGAGCCCAGGCGCCATCCAGGATGTCGAAGCGCAGATTGGGCCCTCGTATGGTACGGTCGCCGTTCGATGCCACGATGTCCGCCCCGACGTACGCATTGGGACTTAAGCTCTCATCCGACGGATACGTCATGTCCCGCAGCGGCGAGTTCCGTCCGCGAGAAGCGAACGGATGGATACGTATAAGTACTGTCGTGGGTCGCGCACCGATTTCCGGGGGCGGGATTCAGAACCCACCGGACGTCGCCCGTGAATCTCCCGCGCTTTCTACCGCTTGCGCGTCGACCTATCCGACCCCGATCCGCCACGTGATCACGATCTTCATGGAAGATCAGAATATTTCGAACGTGCTCGCGGGCGGGTCCTTTGAGCGATACTTGACGACGAAGTACGCCGAGGCTTCCCAATTCTATGGACTCACCTCTGATTCCCTCGCCAATTACCGGGATGCCGCCAGTGGATTGGATTCGGACGGTTCCGCGACGACGAAGAACGTCCCGACGTTGGTCGACCAAGTGGGCGAGAGTTGGGCGGCCTGTGAGGAACGCAGGCTGACCCCTTGCCCGTCACTTTCTCGCCCAACCCCTCCAACCCAGCCGTGGATCAGGGTGGCCCCGCGGCGGGTCGAAACTGGGACTCGCGGATTTCTCCCGTCCACCCCGCATGGGTGGCCCACGCAGTGTCGCCCCGCTGATCTGACGCTCCGCGATTCGTCTCAGAAATCCCCCCCAATCGCGATAGCTGCCGGTCGATGGTAATCTTATAGGGGCCAGGGGGGAGACGCCCCTTCGGAGCATTACTTCGTGGCGGAGACCGGCGCGCCGGCAACGACGTCGGCGATCGATTCCCTCGGCAAGGGCACGGTGGTCATCGTCTTGGGTACGCTCGCCTTGTTTCTGCTCAGCTTCATCGGGCGCATCGCGGTTGCGCGCCACTTGAGTGTTGAAGGCTTTGGTGACTTCAACCTCGGACTCGCGCTCGCCGGCCTCCTGTCGCTGGTCGCTCTCATGGGACTGCATCAGGCGACCGCGCGAACGCTCGCGGCCACCCACGATATTGCGTCGCGTCGACGCGTGATCCGAACGACCGCCGTGATCACGGCGATCGCCTCGGTGGTCGTCTCGGCCGTGGTATACCTGCTCGCCGCCCAAATCTCCGACCTGTTCGACCCCGCCCAATCGGCGCAGCTCACGGTCGTGTTCCACTTCTTTAGTGTGACCGTGGGCCTGACGTTGCTATGCACGTTCATTGCCTCGGTCTTCCAAGGGTTCGAGGACACCGTCCCCTACGCCTGGATCAATCAGGCAGTCCAGCCCGCTGCCTTCGTGATCTTCGTCTACATCCTGTTCGCCTACCACCTTCAGCTCAGCGCGGCGCTCTACGCGTGGGTCATCTCGAACGTGGTGACGTTCGTGGCGCTCGTCATCTATGCGATTCCGCGATTACCGAAGCATCTTCCCCCGGGTCCCACCGCAGCGGAGCTGCCGAGCGGGATGTTCTTGCTCAGTCTCTCCCTCTGGGGCGTCAGCACCCTCACGTTCGTCACCGCCTACGTGGATACGCTGATCCTCGGGGCTTTCCGACCGGAGGAACAGGTCGGGATTTACTCTGCGGTCATGACGCTCGCCCGGCTGATCCTCATCGCAGCGGTCGCGGTCACCTACATTTTCCTGCCCGTCACGGCCCGCTTGAATCGCGAAGGCGACTTCGACACTATTCGCTCGAGCTACGTGACGACCACGCGGTGGGCCGTCCTCTTTGCGATGCCGATTTTCTTTGTCTTCGCCTTTCTGCCGTCGGAGACGTTGCATTCGGTCTTCGGGAAATCGTACGTTCCCGGGAGCCTGGCCCTCGTCTTCGTCACCGCCGCCGGCCTGATCTCGATTGCGTTCGGTCCCGTTAACGTCACTCTCGCAGGGATGGGTCAAACCCGTCCGTTGCTGCTCGCGACTGGGATCTCGGCGGCCTCGAATGTCATCTTGAGCTTTGCGTTGATCCCGACGTATGGCTTGATCGGGGCCGCCATTGCCTGGTCGGTCGCGCGGATGCTCTACCCTGCGACCGGGGCGCTCGCACTCTACACCACCCATCGGATCGGGCCTCTCCACCGGACGTTCGTCTATCCGTTGGTGGCATCTCTCGCCGTGGGTGTACCCCTATTTCTCGGAGTGGCGCTCTTGTCTCCTCCGGATTGGGTGATCTATCCCCTCTGGGTCCTCGGCGTGGCGATCTTTGCCCTATCGATCCTGCTCACCCGCAGCGTGGAACGGGGCGACTTCGTGGTGATCCGGATCGCGGAAAAGCTACTCAAGCGCCCGCTCCCCGGACTCGAGCATTTCCTCCTCCGCTTCACCTACGACGCGCCCCTTCCCTCGACCAAGGTTGTCTGAGGGGGCCCCGGCGACCCAGGGGACATCGCCACTCGGCGCACACCGCTCGCTCCGCGTTCCTGACCGACCCGGGTCGGGGCCGTGCCTGCACGACGCGACGCAGGCCCGGCCTTGCCGACTCGGGGCATAATTCAAGTACCATGTATTCATATGCATATGTATGTCATCCCGAAATATCGCCGTGCAGACGGCCGTTTATGATGCCCTCACCCGTGAAAAACGGACAGGGGAAAGCTTCACATCGCTCTTCCGCCGGCTGCTCGCCCAGCGAGAGGGACTCGAAGAGCTTCTCGGGACCTGGAGACCGAAAGCGGGTCGCGGCGGGTCTCGCACGCGGCCGCGCTCTTCGCGGGGAGCCCGATGAAGGCGCTCGACACCTCCGCCCTGCTCGCTCTTCTGTCGGGGGATCGAGCTGCCAAGGATCTGCTGCACCGAGTGCGAGGGGTGGAGGTCGCGACCACCGAGATCAATCTCCTCGAGCTCGGCTATGCAGCTGCGAGAGGCCCCGTACGACATCGAGGGCCGCGCCGGGCGACGCTAAGTCGACTGCGCCGAAAGCTCACCGTTCTCCCGCTGGACGACAAGGCGGTCGAAGAGGCCAGCGGCCGACTCGCCAGGGGCGCTACTGGTGTTCCGCCTCTTCGACTGGCGATGTTGTCGATCCTCGAAGTAAACGGGTGCGAGGAACTCCTCAGTTCGGAAGTGAGCCCTCTTCCCGGGAAGTGGCGGTTCAAGCGGGTGCGGTTCGGTAAGTGAAGCTCTCAGACATCGTGTAACCGTTACTAAAGTGTCTCAGGTATCCAATATGTCTAAACGCGCTCCCACTCCTCTCTCGGAGAATTCCGAGAAGGCCCCTCCGGTCCACTTTCCGAGCCGGGGGGCGATCATTCGCCCAAAGACGGGCATTTATGGCATTGTTACTTAATAGATATCTAATTATGTAGAATAATGTTAATAGCATTACTAATAGTGAATTAAACAAGAATCCGCGCAATGCTGAGGCGTAGGCGATCACACGTTCTCTGACGGAGGGGCGTATAACTCCAGTTATGCGACATTCTGGGGGACGGTCTGCCTGGCCACAGCCCTGGAGAGGCGTAAAAGGCAAGAAGGGGCCTCGGGGCGGCAAGGGCGGAGTCTAGAGCTGCGTCCCGGAGGCCATGGCTTGACTCGATCCGTTCGGCTTACCCGTTCGCGTCGGTCTCGGGCCTCCCCCCTGCGGGGAGGGAAGGAGGGCGCCCTCGCAGCGCGTGGGACTTGTGCGCAAGAGGAGCCACTCAACGCCGCCTCAAGATTCCACTCGCGTGGAACATTTAGCAAGTAGTGCCGGAAGCGTATCTCCAGACTCTTAGGACTGCCGTACTGGAATTGTGCCTCGTAACAGAAGGCTCGGGGCCTCTGTGCGCCGCCCCTCCCGGGACTGAACGGCGGTCGGGTCGTGTAGGTTGATACTGAATATGCATATGTATATGCATTCTTAGTGGCGCGCCTCGCTAGCGATTCTCGTGGGGCGATAACGGTTCGGCCGGCTCAATACCGCCGATAGTCGGGGGTGGCCGATACATCGGAGGATACAGGGGAGTCACCTCACTCGACGCTTGTGGTGGGGGGGGTTCGGCCGCGACTTCCTCGGCCGGGGTTCCTCCGGATTTGTGAGGGCGAGCGCTCGGCTTCTGGGGGTCTGACGCCGTGCCTATGAGCACGAACAGGGCGAGTATTCCGAGCGCGCCGGACCCGAACGCGACGTACCACCCGGAACCTGGTCCCCACGTTTGGCTTGAATTCGGACCGTAAAGCGCATTGAATCCCGGACCTGCCGGATCCGTACAGTTCAGCCCTTGGCAACTTCCGAAGTACGCGGTCGCAGGGCCCGTTCCATTCGTCGGGATCTGACTCCCGAAGAGGGCTAAGAATTGCGAATCCGTCACACTACTGTGATCGGAGAGAAGGCGGTTCGGCGTTGATGTAGCCAAGACCAGCGGGGTTGAGAGCGCGAGCACGACGGAGACGATGAGCATCATCATCGCCGGAACCATCGCCTTAGGGCGACCGAGTTGCCCGATGATCGCGAGGCCGAGTCCCGCGAGGGCGAACGCAGTCGATGCGGCCGGGAGCCAGAACATTTCTTGATACAGCATTCCAGTGTTGTTCAAACCGACCGTCGTGTAATCCGTGACGAGGACGACGGACTCGGTGGTATCGGGAATTTCTCCGCCACATGCGTTCGAGCAAATCGAGGTATATTGGAGCTGATTTCCGAGGTTCAGCGTTACCTGAGACTCGATCGTCACATTCTGCGTGTGGCCGGGCGAAGTGGTCTCTTCCAACGTGCCGGTATTGGTCCAAGCGTACCAGGGCACAACTATCGAAAGCACCGCCGTGGCGACGGTCGCCAAGACTAAAATGAGGGCGATAGTCCGACGACGCCCCCAGAAGTTCCACGCCATCTGCGGCGGGAATGGTGGGCCCGGGGCATTAATCTACGGGCCGTAGGGGGTATGCTGAAGTCCCCGTGGCAGTTTGAAGTTCAGATGAACGTCAGGGGCATTCATCGTTGCCCAAACCTCGATCCAGGGTTCGGAGGTGTGTTCCCAAGGTCCCCTCGGTTCCGGGCCCTATTCGGGAGGCTTCGGCCACCTCGGGGGGGTTTCATCCCAAGGAGGAGGAGGCTCCGGCAGGTCCCGCAATGCGGAAGGCAGATCCATCGCTTCGCGACTCTTCGCTGGGGGCGGAGCGCGCCAACCTCGGTCGAGGACCGCGCGCGAGGTTTTGGGCGGGTGCAGGAGAAAGTGCCGTCCCAGCGACCGCCCGCGCCACAACACGTAAAGTGACGCAATCAAGAGCACCATCGCGGGCCACAAGAGGAACCACCCCACCGAAGGACCCCAGCTGATCGCAGCATTCCCACCGGCTCCTCCACTTCCGCAGGCCGAGTTCGAGCAGGAACCGTAGAACGCGGTGGTGGGGCTAGGCGAAGCACCGGCGTACCGGTTCCCGACGTCGCTCGCGAAGGCACCGGGCTGGTCGGCCGCCACGACGATTGGCACGAGAAGGATGATCAGGAAGGCGAGGAAAATGAGGACCAAGGCCGTCCGGTCCCAGCCCA
>JBAQJJ010000002.1:0-1931 GCA_049300255.1 Thermoplasmata archaeon | reverse complement strand
ACCAATAAAAGACAGTATCAAACGCCAACATTCCGATCAACAGGAAAGGGAGTTCGAGCGAGTAGGCGAAGCGACGATAGTCCGTGTAAATCGACAAGATCCAGCCGGCGAGCGCCATCGCGATGACTGCGAGGATGCTCGCCATAACAACGACTAGTGACGGCGTCAAGTAACGGGGCCACCAGACCGCGAGCGCTAACATACCCAGGAAGACGATCGCCGCAAACCCGGCCGCGATCTCAAACGACCCCGTAGGAGTCTTGATGAGCTGATAGCCGAACAGACCCCCGAACGACTGCAAGTGCAGGGGGTAAAGTACAGGTGAGATGGGGAATCTGAGATGGCCGAGCGCGTTCGACGCGAGGTAATTATTTTGGGGAATGTGTTCCAGCCGAACCCCCAGATAGAAGGCCCCGCCCCCCACTCCGGCGAGCGTTACCCCCGCGGCTCCCGCGGGACTGAAGATGAGACTCGCGGGAAGTTGCCGCTTGATGAGTAAGAAGAACCCGGCAATGACCAGCGTGACCACGAGAGCCGCGCCCACGAACTCGTGGGTCAACACGGTCGCCCCGACCGCCAGCCAAAAGAAGAACAGGTGCAGAGGACGTCGCCCGCGGATGAATCGGACTCCGAAGGCGAGCGCGAGATTCGTGAAAATGAGCGCCAGTATCGTGGGATAACCCCCGAAGAAGAACAGACGGTCGAAGGGCACCGTCGCGAACAAGAGGGCCTCGACCAGGAGTCCGGAGATCCGGAAGTGGAAGAGGGAGCGACCGAGTACGTAGGTCGAGAGACCCAGCAATACGATCGCGAAGCCCAAGTAGATACGAGGCCCGACGAGAGGCCCTCCGCCGAGCAGGACAAAGAACCCTAGCAGGGGGAAAAGTCCGGGCGGGTAGCCAAACGGTACGATCTCGGACGGGTGCGGATAGAAAATGAAGGGGTACGACAAGGCCGTCCACGTGCCGCTGTCGCCCCCGAGCGGAACCGGCGCAACGAGATACAAGTACTCTACAAACGCGGCGAAGGCACGCGCGATCCCGAGGGCCGCGATCCACCCGCCCGCCTCTGAACCTGGTTTGAGCAACGTGCCGGTGTAACGTGTATATCGAGCAGGCCTTGGGGGGGTCGCGGCTTCTGCGGCTTTCGGTGCGGAGTTGGTTTGATTCGAATTATACCCCGTATTCGGACTGATCTGGCTCACGTGTGCTTCCTTCGAATCTTGCCAGTACCGGGTTGGGCGGAACGGCCACCGAGTCTGCTACCCTTCTTGAATCTATCGAACCCCAACATATTTCGCCTCGACTGTAGACTCGCACTAGCGCTCGGGGTAGGAGAGTAGACGCGCAGCGCGATGATTGGGATGGGCGATCGACGCCCCGCGACCGATGTCTTCGCCCAACTGGAATCTTAAATAGACGCGGAGGAGCGGGTCGGTTCGATGCGACGCGTCCTCGTGATCGGGTTGGATTCCGTTCCGCCGGAGTTCCTGTTCGAACGCTACCTTGACCGAATGCCGAATCTAAAGCGGATCGTCGCCCGTTCGCGGCACGGAACCCTCCGTACGATCGATCCCCCCATCACCGTCCCGGCGTGGGCGGTCATGTTCTCGGGAATGGATCCCGGTACCCTGGGAATCTATGGATTCCGTCATCGACGACCAGGGACGTACCACACGATGTACACCCCGACGTCCGGGATGCTTCCGTTTCCCTGTGTCTGGGACCTTCTGTCGCGCCAAGGCCGACGCGTAGCGATCGTCGGAATGCCGCCTGGGTATCCTCCTCCCAAGGTCAATGGAACTTACGTTTCCGATTTCCTGACCCCGGACGACGCCACCGATTTTGTCTCCCCGGCGGCGATGATCCCGGTGGTCCGGGCGGCGGCGGGTGGCGATTACATGTTCGACGTCACGTTCCGCGCCGAGGATC
>JBAQJJ010000001.1:0-2091 GCA_049300255.1 Thermoplasmata archaeon | reverse complement strand
AAGGTATCCCCTACCATTACATCGTTCTGAACAGCAGCAGAACCAGAGCCTGTAAAGATTTCGACACCAGTTCCAAGAGTTGAAGTAATATTTGCAGGAGTGCTATTCTGAATGGAGACCGCACCTGCCGTAACCGCAATAGGAGTAACTCCGGTTGGACTACCAGCGGAGCTTGTGACCCCTAACGTAATATAGTACGGTCCAAAGGAGCCGTTAGTAGTTGTAACGGTGTAGTCATAGGCTCCTGGATTCGCCCAAAAGCCAAACGAACCGTAAATATCCGAAGTTGCAACGCAAGTACTCGAGCCGCTAAGTACCAGTGGGGTAGCCGTGGAGCAAGCGGTACCCAATCCTATATCCGTGTACGTCGATGCGTAGTTTGTACATGGCACGGCGTTGGCCGGATGGGAGCAGATGTTCACAATGGCGTTCGGGGCCGCTGTAAAGACGTTGCTGCCTTGTACGTAGACCGTCTGCCAAGCGAAATTATCGTAGCGTGCTCCCTGCCCGAAAACAAACGGGCAAAGGAGCAACGCTATAACAAACAATAAAGCAACGCGCTTCATTACTGGTCCTTTTCCTTCTTCTTACCCCAGAGATGTTCGTACCCTGGTACTTTCAAGGCAATGACACGCTTTTCGTCAATTACGGTCTTGCAAGAAGAGCAGATCGCCGCTGCCGGGGAGATACGAGTAGCGCAAGCCGGGCAGAGCACCAACTCCTCGAGTCCGCGTGACCAGATCTTATCCACGCCACGAATCCGTGCAGCCAAGCGATGCAGGTCTGTGACGTTGTCATAGTGCTGCGGCCCCTGATTATAGAAGTTGTCAGCTTCGTTGATCAATACGTCGCAGGTCTTATGCCACATGGCTTTGGCCTTAGCGATTTCCTTCGGAGTCGCTTCTTCGCCTTCTGCGATAAAACAGCCCCACTTCCGCAAATCTTCGCCGGGGGTATGAAACTGTCCGAAGCCCAGAATGTCAGCGGCAACCTTACGACCGGAGTCGTGTCTATGGGCCATCTGATCCATATCCACGTGCACCGGATCATTAGTGATGTAGGGCACTTCCTTCGCCGGAGAAACTTCTTCTCCCTCTGGACAAGCCGGAATCAGCCACTGTCCGTAGCTGCCCATACTGCGAAGGTAAGGAAGGGGAGAGACATTGAAAATCTTCACCGGGTGCCCCAATATCATCAACTCCGGGGGAAGTTCAAAGATGTCCTTTAGATTTTTAGTACGCAATTCGCGCACTGCTTGTTCTCGCTGTTCAACTGTTCCTGGCATTACTGTTCTCCTTTAAGATTTCGGTGATCCTGCCGCAAAACCAACCCGGCGGCGTAGATTTAATTCCTCTGCTGAATAACGCAGCGGTATTCGCTCCTTCGTCCGTTTTCCGGGACGGATGTTTGAGGGGCGGTTCTTAAATGCCTGCTGTGAATCCTGGAAAACGTCTTTCAGTCTATCAAACTGCGCTTTCTCTTTCTTCTCCGCCGCTTCCCGCGTCGCCGCCCGGTGCTGCGCAAAACTATACTCCCAGCCAGCCATAATACGACGAATTACTCCTTCGACCGTCGTCCGCGTCGGCTCCGAGGGGAAGACAAAGCTCTGCTCGTACACTCCCCTGTCTGGGTAAGGGCCAAGGGTTAATAGTCCTGTTGTCGGGTCAGTATAATTCTCGTGATACTGCTGCGCTGTGCAGCCTGTAAACGCTAAGGGAGAGAGCCACCGCTCTAATATCCAACAATGGATGCCGGGGTAGTAAGGAAGTTGTTTGTATCCCACTTCCCTAACGTCGTCGGTCTTACCGGCTAGTTTTAGCTCTCTCGCAGTGTGGAAGTCGTCCTTCAGGTGCGCCGCGCCCACTACGTAGGTAATAGAGTCCGACCAGACTACGCGGAAAATCGCTTCCCCTCGAGGATTTTCACCAAACAGCTTCAGAGAGCCAATGGGAAGATGCTGCGGGGTCTTGCCCTGGTTGATTTCTACTAACATAGTCGAATCCGTTCGTGCATGACGTTGGTTCGGGCTTCTTCAGCCCTCGTAGTGAAGCCGGGAGTAACGTCAGCATCCACTAAGTAGACTGCTAATTC